>CAIVAT010000034.1 GCA_903903985.1 uncultured Bacteroidales bacterium
CCGATCTAGCGTTAAATGAATTTTATCAAAAAGATAGAAGATTTTTAGGATTAAAAAATATCGCAGGAACAAGTTTTGTTTTTATTAAGTTTGATTGATTTGAATTTGAGACACGCAACAAGCCGGCTTGTGCAATACAACTCGGTTAATCGGCCAACCGATCACATGCATCAAATACAATCAAGTGAATACGTTCAAACCAAAAATGAGTGTTGTGAAAATTCCGGCATTTCTTATCCAACGCATTGGGCATAGCGGTTAAACGTCAGATGCAAGTTAAAATAAGGCTTTAATATAAAAATAGTTGATTTTTCAAGAAGTATCTTAATGAACTTAAAAAGCTATGTAAACAGGGTTCTAGGGGCACCAGATACGATAGGGCAACTTAATATATCAATTGAAAAGGCGTTTCATGCCAGATCTTTTAAATTGTTTTGGCGTTATTGGAATCCTTTATATGGATATATATTATCAAAATATATCCATAAGCCATTATCAAAAAAGATGAACGATAAGATTTCAACATTAATAACATTTGTGTTGAGTGGTTTAATTCTACATGATTCATGGTTCATGCCTCTATATTATATTTTATTTAATAAATTTGTCTTTTTCCCTGTAACAATTATTTTTTTTTGTTTTGGGATAATTTTGATAATTGAAGATTCATTCAGGTTAAGAAAAAATATTCTTGACGATAAGGCACATGTTTTGATTAATATAGTTTACGTTGTTGGAATTAGTGTTGTTGGAGGGTTAATATCTGCCTTAATTTGAAAGCCATGAAGGTAAAATATTTGATAAAACACTTTGTTGGCACATTTTTATTTTTTACAATCCTATTTATTAGTGCAGGGCGAATGGATTATTGGCAAGGACTGATTTATGTGATAATTGGCCTGGTAATGTTTTTTTTAAATTACACGATTCTACGGATAGACACTGAATTATTAAATGAACGTTCATCACCCGGAGAAGGCACTAAGAAATGGGATAAGGCCATCCTGGGATTATCATTCCTGGTAACAATTTCAATGTATATGATTGCAGGATTTGATTCCGGCCGTTACCATTGGTCTCCTGAGTTCCATTGGAGCATCTATCTCCTGGGGATCATCATGACAATTGCCGGACAACTTATTTTTCTCATCGCTCAGAAGCAAAATGAATTTTTTTCAAGTACTGTCAGAATTCAAACCAACAGAGAACATGATGTTTGCGATACCGGGTTATATAGAATAGTCCGACATCCTGCTTATCTTGGATCGATCATTCAGTTAACAGGATTTCCATTACTCTTTGGTTCAAATTGGAGCATAATACCCATCTGCATAATGATCATCCTATTTATAACACGGACAAGTTTGGAAGATAAAACTTTGAAAAATGAATTGAAGGGTTACCTTGATTATTCTGATAAAACCCGATATAAGATCATGCCATATGTCTGGTGAATATTTTAAACGACTAATTTAAAAGAATAAAACAAAGCCCAGTTGCTAATGTGCCAAATTTACATGGTGGTGGTAGTGACTTACAGGAATTTGTTTCATACAGATAAACTTATTAACCATTAATTCAAAATCCTGCTATGAAAAGTTGCCCAAAATGCAATTCTGAAATTGACGATAATTTCGATTTGTGCTGGAATTGTCAATATAGCTTTGTTGATGATAAAGTTCTTGACAACAGCGATTTTATTTCGATATGCCCAAAATGCAATCAGGAGGTAAAATCCTATTTGAATTCCTGTCCATATTGTCATTGTGATTTACGAGAAAACTATCACGAAAGTGAAGTAAAACAAAATGATGACAAACCTGTTGATTGTTTGAGATGTAAGATTGCTCTTGATTTTCATGGGAACTTTAAATTTAATGACGATACCAGAGCCGGATCAATTGGTAATTTGCTTGAAGTATTTATAAACAAAGAATCGTTTGATATTTATAGTTGCCCTAAATGCGGGAAACTCGAATTTTTTCTGCCAGGATTTGAATGAACATCCTTGCCGCAGAGCAGCAAGGCATCAAACTGGTAAAATATTTCTCTTCTCGTCGCAAGACGGGCTGAGGCAATTAAATTAAACTTGCAATAACGAGCCTGCAGCATTTTGCTGCATATCAGTTGTAACAATAGTTTTCCTAAATGATACCGCCATGCTGAAAACATTAAAGATAATGACGCTCCTATGCCTCCTGTTAATCAGTTCCTGTAAAAAGCAACAAAACGAACCTTATACGAGGCCTGACAATCTGGTCATTGGAGACTATACCAACACACTGCGCCAGATATTCGATACGGTTATCGTTTACCAGGGATTTCCGGCAAGTATTGACCTTGACATGGATAATGATCAGGTTGACGATGTGAGGCTGATCAGTACGAATTGGGGCTCTGTTGGCCTGGGGCATCACCCGAGGTCGGAGATATGGTGCCTGACGAACAATGTTTCCATTTCAGGTTTTTACACCACTGACACCACCTTCTTTTCCTTTGACCAGTCCTCCTATATTGGAAATGACAGTATCGTGAATATTGATGAATACTACCGCTATTCGTGTCATACGATCAGTGACCAGGATTCGGTTGTTAATATTGCCTCCGGCGTCTATAAAATTTCTGTTAAAAGTGAACATGATAAAATCAACAAACTGGACATGTTTAAAACAGATTCACTAGTACTCATTGATGATTCCTATTCTTTCCCTCCATTTACCATTTATAAACAGGATACGGTCATCCAAAAATACGAGTATGTTTATAACAACTGCAGCACCTTCCCGCAGGATGATGTCCACTACATAGGCATCAGGATAGTGAAAGGAAATGAAGTAAAATATGGCTGGATTAAATTATCGGTGATCGATATAAACAAAATCATCATTTATGAAACCACGGTGCAAAAATAGTATACGGTGTTAGAATGATTATTGTATCAATGATTGCCCAAAATCAACTCACTGCATGTTTTTCAAATCTGTAAACTTCCCGATCTTCGGCCAATTCAAATAAAGCAAGTAAGGTATGATTAACCCATATTTCTATTTATATTATACAATTTTCAAACTAACCTATAAGACCAACAAGGATATCATTGAATGGTCAAGCATGATTACGATAAGTGTTCTTATTTACTTCAATTTCATTTCATTATTAATTCTGACGATTCCTAAACCTGATATTGTTCAATACAAATATTTTGTATTTTACTGGGCAGGATTAACTCTTTTGATTGCTAACTATTATATATTCATCTATAAAAAGAAATATGTTAAAATTGTAAATCAGTATAAAAAAGAATCAAGATTCTTCAGTGTTATTGGTGGAATGACAGTAATATCCTATATCATCCTTTCAGCATGGTATTTTATCTACCTGGTTCAAAACAATTAACGTTGCAAACTTTTTCAATCCAAATCGATCAGTTTCAATCTCTTTCAGGGCTATGGATGGGGTTTAGCCTGCTTTGACCAGAAATAACAGGTTACTTGGTTTGATTGGGTCATTCAAATTACTAATAATGAAGGGTAAGAAAAATCAAATAAACAGTTCAGTGCAGAACAAAGGCAACTCAATCGAATGATAAGAATTCCCGGTGGCGAAATAGCATTAAGGGATGACAGAATAAACCTATCATGGAAGGTGATCATACACCCTTTCCTTTTAGGGAAATATCTGATCACCCAGGATATTTATTTTAACATAACCGGAAAAGAACCCTTTGCTCATAAGGGAAACCGAAAACCAGCAGAGAATGTTTCATGGTTTGATGCCGTTTGTTTTTGCAACCTGCTTTCTCAAAAATCGGGATTCACCGAATACTATATTATGCATGGTGACAGTGAAGAAATAATCTGCCGGCCGGAATCACAGGGCTATCGGCTTCCCTCTGAGGCAGAATGGCAGTATGCATGCCAGGCAGGCGTTGTGAATCCCAGGTATGGAGATATAAATGATATTTCCTGGTACAAGGAAAATTCCAGGGGAGCAACTCATGAGGTTGGGAAAAAGGAACCAAATGCGTGGGGCCTGTATGACATGTTGGGTAATGTTTGGGAATGGTGCTGGGATATTTATGATGAAAAGGAATATGGATCCTACCGGGTGATTCGTGGCGGTGGCTGGAATGATCCTGAAAGGGGTTGCCTGGCGACAAACCGACGTCGCAGTCACCCATCATTTAAAATCGATGATCTTGGATTTCGCATAGCCAGTTCCGGTAAACTACCGATGACTGGTGAATTATTTGAATTTTAAAAATACAAATTGAATGAAAAAAAGGCATCTCCTGCTTTACAACCGGAACAAGACCGTCAAGGATGAAGCATTACAAATATTCTGGTTTGAAGCGATTACAAAGGAATCTTTGACTACCTTGCAACAACATGAACAATATTCATTGAAAAATAAACAATAAAAAAAAAGGCCATGAACACACTGTTATCTGTTTTATTGATTTTCAGCCTGGGAACACCGGAGTTGCTGCTGATCCTGATTTGCCTCGCTGTATTAATTGTTCCTTATTTTATTCCTGCAATTATTGCCAGGAAAAAGGTCAATTTCACCGGAATTTTATTGTTAAATATATTCCTGGGATGGACATTACTGGGTTGGATCGGGGCTTTGATTTGGGCTATAACCGATAAAACACCTGAAGAAATTGCTGATGCAAAAAATATCAATTTAAATGTCACGAATTCAGATAAGAAAAACAAATGTGCTTTCTGCGGCTTTGAATCATATGAAAAGACAACATTTTGTTCGGTATGCTCAAAGGATGAAAAAGGGATGACCCTTGAAGATTATAAAAATAATCTTTCAAAATCAGGACAATAGTCGTATTTTTCACCAGTTAATTCTGCAATGCGGCTGCAGTAAAAGCATCGTCCAGTCTTAAAAACAGATTTATGCGGACCGTGGTTCTTACCATTGGATTCTTTGTCTGTACAATGTTTATTTATGGACAGCAGGCGGAGTATCCTTCGCAAGAACATCTGCCAAGACATTATCTTTCACTGAACCCTCTGAATATTTTGTTTTTTCAGCAAGCTGGTTTGACTTATGAATACAAACCCGGTCGATTGGGTATTGGCATTACTGCGGGGTACATTTATCCCAACAGGAAAGAGTACAGCAACTGGTTCATTGCAGGCCCGGTGGAATATGGCTCCCTGGGTTATTATTCAGGATTTTTTCTTGTTCCCCAGGTTAATGCGTATTTGACAAAACCAAAAAAGACAGGCAACACGGCCCTGGTGTATTTGTCGCTCAAAGGTGTTTACAAATACATGACCGTTGATTCGACAGAAAGCTATGCATGGGATACTCATTCAGATGATTATTACTGGGTTTACAGAAAACAGGTGGACAGGGTGAACATTTTTGGGTTCTTCGTTGATTTCGGGATTAAATACGTATGGAAACATTTCTTTTTTGATGTCAATATTGGCCCGGGGATGATGTATGTAAATCATAATCTTGTTATTGCAGGACAAACATCCGGTCACCCTTCAGACGTTAGCAACATACATCCGCCCCGTTCAGAAAAATTCAATGAACAGCATTTAACCTTAAATTTCAGCTTGAATCTTGGAATACCTTTTTAACCGGCAACCTTGAAATAATAATGATCATCCTCGTCTCAATCGACGGGAATTAACCCAGCCACCTCAACCCCGTCCACTACTCCTGAAGGAGAAGCGGTGCAGGGGATGAGGCTATTAAAAATCGACACATATCCGGCCCTCAACCGAAAAGTGGTCGGCCTTCCGTTTTTCAATCATGAATATGACAAGAAAACTCATACTATTTGTTGTTATCCTAATTATAAACCAATCTTGTACACTTATTTACCGGGAAGCAAGATACGGTCAGCCAAATATTGATGCCTATAAGATTTTTCCTTATGATACTATTAAAACAGGTGAAACGATTTTTCATTTTAATGAGGGCAATAAAGCCATCCTAAATGAGGCGATTCTAAATCCGGAAGAAATAAAACACATAAACACAAACATACATGACAGTTTATTTACACTGGATTATTTCCTGATGAAAACCGGTACAACTGCTTTTATTGTTATTCGCAATGACTCAATTCTGTTTGAAAAATATTACAGCGGTTACAATAGAAGCAAAATCTCAACTGTTTTTTCTGTATCAAAATCAATAACCTCCCTCTTGGTTGGATTGGCTATAGATGACGGATATATTTCAAGTGTTCAGGATCCAATAACTAAATATATTTCTGAATTAAAGGGCAGAGATCCGAAATTTGAACATCTTACTATTGAGCAGTTATTGAACATGCGTTCGGGCCTGAAATTTAAGGAATCCTATGCTAACCCGTTCTCCGACATGGCCAGATATTATTATGGCGTAAGCCAGATGCGGAAAATAAGCAAGTTGAAATTCGAAACCGAACCCGGCGAAAAATTTAATTACCAAAGCGTGAACACTGCCCTTTTGGGAATTGCTGTTGAGAAGGCTTCAGGGGTTCCGCTTGCCAGGTATCTTGAAGAAAAGATATGGATACCTTTAGGGATGGAAAACGGTGCTACATGGAGTCTTGACGATAAAAGACACCGAGTTGCCAAAGCATATGGAGGATTAAATACATCCGTAATTGATTTAGCAAAAATCGGGCGTTTGTATCTCCATAATGGGAATTGGAATGGTAAGCAGATTTTATCAGAGGAATGGGTTAAAAAATCAACAATGCCAAATGCATTAAGTAATGGGTACCAGTATCAGTGGATATTTGTTCCTTCTATCTTTGAGAAAAACTATCCTGACTCTGCAAGTGCAATGAGAGCATGGAATAATCCAACAAATAAATATTCAAAATACCCTCATCGAATGTGGAAAGATGCATCACACGAAACTAGCTGGGCTATCCTGTATTTTTATCCTTATTTTTTTGCTTATGGCATTTTTGGTCAGACGCTGGCGATATGTACTGAAAAGAATTTAATCATTGTAAGGCTCGGCAAAGGAGGAGATTTTAAATCATTCATATATATTTACTAAGCACCAAGTTATAGTGAAAGGCGAACCTGATTAGCGTGCTTCGAAGAAACGCTGGAGTAACTGAAACGAAAAATGATTGAGAAAAATATACTTCAGAACACCATTCAAATGTAACTGCCAACACCCGATCGGTGGCTTCCGATTTGCTTCAGGGGTATTGGAATTGAAGAAAACCGACAAGATGAAAAAACTAATTTCAACAAAACCAGCCTGGTTATTCCTGGTGTATGGCATCATTGACGTCCTTTGCACCGGCGCAGGGATGGGTGTTCCTGTCTTTTGCATATTGCTTGGTTTTTTTTCGGGATGGTTCATAATGAATATAATGATGTTGCGAACCAATGACCTGAATGAAATTCTGACAATGTCATTCAAATATGCTTCAGCAACAACTTTTATCACATTTCTTCTGATGCTGATCACCTGGGGTGGAGCAATCATGGTCTTTTTCAGTCACAGTTATCATTATGAAAACTTCGGACATCCGTTCATTTTATACGATCCGAAATTAAGTTTTTTCGGATGGCTGGTTTTAATGATCGTTGTTTCGCCATTGCTGCAATTACTGACAACCGTTTTCTCATTATATCTGACCTTGATGATCAATAACAGAACGAGCAGAACATCCTGATATGCCTGTGAAAAAATCGCGGCAGCCCTTTGGGACATCCCGGCAAAACCAAAGAACCGTTCACCTGGGCTGGGCTTGCCAGGGAAATTCATTGGTCCTCAATGATTCCCGGTATAACCCGGTGTAATAACCATGAACTGGTTCACAGCTAAAACTTGATTTATATGACAACCCTTTAACAACAATCATATGAGAAATAAAGTACTTCTAATTATTGCATTTTGTGGGTTTATGACCTTGTGCCATGGACAACAAGGTTCAGCCTGGAATAAATGGAATTGGTTAATGGGTGAATGGTCTGGTGAAAGCGATGGCCAAACTGGCCGGGGAGGTGGCACTTTTTCGTTAAATCCCGGGCTTGATAATAAAATCCTGATAAGAAAAAATCATGCTGAATATCCTGCTACGGATAATAAGCCACAAATAATCCATGAAGATTTGATGATTGTATATCTGGATCCTACCGGGAACCCATCAAACGCAGTGTATTTTGATAACGAAGGACATACGATAAATTATGCGATCGCATACCCGAATAAATCAATTGTTCTGACAAGTGATAAAACCAAAAATGCACCTGTTTTCCGTGTGACCTATGAACTGATTGATAATCAAAGTATCAAAGTGAAATTTGAAATGTCGCAGGATGGTGAAACCTTTTTGACTTATACTGAAGGTAAATGCAAAAGAACCGGAAAGTCGGGAGAACAATAATCCGCCTGTCCCACCGGCATTCAAACATATTTGCACAATAATTCTTTAATTTTGATACGATTATCGACCACACCTTCATGCACCAAACCGTTATAATGATTGAACATATAGTAAACCGTAGTTCATTTATTTAAAAAGGAGGACAAAATGACCACACAGAACAAAAATGATTCAACATGCTGTCCAAAGTTTGATCCATTACCATGGGATGACAAAACCTTCGAATGGACGGATAAAAAATTCATCAGGGAAAGTGTATTTACTTTTTTCTACATTCCCATGAATTTCAGCCATGTGATGAAAAAACTGAATGAACAAGTTACGAAAGCCGGTGCCGAAATACCAGATTGGCTCTGCCTTTCAGATCATACTTCCAGGTGGAACATGGATTTGTACCTTGCTGTTGACCGGGTAATAGCTGGTGCTGAGAACCTTACTTTAACCGGCACATTTTACTGCAAAGTCTATGAAGGGCCTTTCAAGGATACAGAAAAATGGATCAAGGAATTTGAAGCCATCGTGAAATCCAAAGGATACAAGCAAAAGAAGTTGTTTATGTGGTATACTACCTGCCCGAAGTGTGCCAAGAAATATGGGAGCAACCATGTGGTACTTTTATCACAGGTTGAATGATCCAGGAAAAATTTTGCGGAGTTAAAACAGCAACCTGCTGCTGAAATCATGAGGAGATTTCATGGTGGCACTGGATAGTCGCTTCTTTTTAACCCAGGATACCCCTTGCGTTATCTGCCGGTGAACCCTGATACGCCAGAATGGTCATGGTCCTTTTAAATCAGTATATTCTGAAAAACTATGATCCTGATATTCAATAATATTCAGGGCATGGGTAACAGACAGCAATAAAGAGCATCAAATACATGCAAACAACCAGGAGCAACGACATTGACAGCTATATTGCCGTGTTTCCGTTGGAAACCCAGGAACTGTTAAAGCAGCTTCGGGCGGCTATCAGGGAAGCAGCACCGGAAGCAGAAGAGGTAATCAGTTACAAAATGCCTGCATATAAACTTCATGGAATCCTGGTATATTTTGCAGGGTGCAACAATCATGTCGGGTTTTATCCCACATCAACAGGCACTGAGGCATTTAAAAAAGAATTATCGGGGTACAAGGGAGGAAAAGGTTCAGTGCAATTTCCAAAAGACAAGCCAATACCGGTTGAACTGGTCAGGGAAATCGTAAAATTCAGGGTAAAGGAAAATCTGGAAAAGGCAAAAATCAAGTCAAAAAAACATCATGGATCAATCAAAGGCGAAAGGTCTCCTGAAGGATCATGAAACAGGCCGGTTATAAAAATTTGATGAATGGCACAAAAGCGGCTGTTTTGGCCTTGTAATCTGCCCAATCGGGATTTTCTTTGTATTTTTTTTCAAGCATGGGCACACCTGAAACAAAGCGCAGCAATATCGTGATGATGACAGGGCTGATCATTGTACACCATCCATTAGGAAAGCTGAGTGCATAAAAAGTGATCCCCCACCAAACGAGGGATTCTCCAAAATAATTTGGGTGGCGTGACATTGACCATAACCCTGTTGTCATTAATTTTCCTGCATTGGTTGGATTTTTTTTAAATTCGGCCAATTGATAATCAGCAATAACCTCAAACAGGAATCCAAAGCCAAAAATAAACAGTCCTATCGAATCCAATAATCCCAAGGGTCCACCTATGCCCGAGTTAATAAACCAAATGGGAGTTGAAATAACCAGCATGAGCAGACCCTGCAGCAGGAAAATCTGAAAGTAGCTCCGGAGGAAAAAATATTTCCAGGAATTGCGCCATGCTTTATACCGGAAATCCTCGCCCTTTCCGCTGTTTCGAACCAGGATATGAAATGATAAGCGCAGACCCCATAACAGCACAAGCAGGCTGACAATCATTTTCCGGAGGTCGACTTCTCCTGATTGAATTATTGTGTAAACGGTGATGATGATAAAACCAATTCCCCATGCAACATCCACAATGGAATTGTCTTTACGGGCCAGGGCCAGGATAAAAACAATGGTCATGTACAGGCAAACAACCAGTCCGACGTCAATAAGAATATCCTGAAAAGGCAGAACCATTATAAGGTTTACGATTTACGATTTTTGATTTTTTATTTACTATTGTGCTTCGGGTTCACCAGTTACCAATATTTATTCAAGCATCAGCGAAATACAAGCAACTCCGGGGCCCGTGTTTGCAACAAGCGCAGGAGAGGCATGATCAATGAAGGCAGGTTTTTTCCCGGTCAGTTTTTCCATTTCCCCGGCATACCACCGAGCAGCTGCAGGGTTATTTGCATGGGTGATGGCATATTCCCAGATTTTTTTCCCACGAATTGTCCTGGTAATGTTATCCATTACCTTGTTCATGCAGCCCTGGCCTGAAAAGGATTTTGAAAACAGTGAAGCTTTCCCGTCCTGATCAATGGCGATTGCTGGTTTAAGGTCAAGCATTTTAGCAAAAAAGCTTTTGAATGGGTTTACCCTGCCGCTGCGAACGATATATTTAAGTGTTGTAACGCTGACACGTACCACCGATTTCAATTTCCACTCTTCGACCAGATTAACCAATTCATCATGGGACGCACCGTTTTCAATCGCCCTGGCCGTGCGAAGCACAATCAGTCCAAGGCCGCCAGTAAGCGTATTCGAATTCAGCACATTTATTTGTTTTCCGGTTCGGGTGATCACATCCTTCGAGCCTTTATCGCTGCTGGAATAGGTACCGCTCAATGCCTGACTGAGGTGAATCCCAATGATGGAGTTATAGTGGGTGGCAAGGTATTCGAATTTATTTTGAAACTCTTTTGATGCAGGCTGAGCGGAAGATGCGTTCACACCTGATTTTTCCTGCATGGCATAAAACTGGGGCGGATTGATGGTGAGGCGATCGAGGAAGTATGTTTCTCCGAAATGGACAGAAAGCGGAACAACATGAATCTGGTACTGGTCAATAATGTCTTTCGGTAAATCGCAGGATGAATCAGTAACCAGGGCGATATCCTGTTTCCGGTTGAATTGAATTTCATTTTGCATCACCATATCGTCAACTTTCTGATAGGTGATATTTCCGAATTGCTGCAATTGTGAAAACACCTCTGCCGGGAAATCAGTATGGATATGTACCCTGATTTTCTGGGTGCTGCCGGCAACCACCAATGAGTCTCCGCAATGCTGGATATAGTTCCTGATCTTATGTTTATCCAGCTGGTTACCTGAAAGTAAAGCTTCTGTACAAAACCGAAAGTTGATCACATCATGCGGCATTTCAACAGTTTCAGTGGCATTACTGACGGTAAGATCCTGGGTTCTCATTGCTTTTTCCGCACCCATGGTGAAAAAATCCATAAATCCTTCCAACCAGAACACAAAGCCTTTTGCTCCTGCATCAACAACATGCGATCGGGCAAGCACTTCCAGTTTGCCGGTGGTGGCGGCCAGGGATTCAAGGGCTTTGTTGTAAGCTGCAACCAACAATTTTGTAAAATCGTCAAAGGTATCCTTCAACAGGTAAACGTATTCCGCCCAATCTTTGATTACAGTAAGAATGGTTCCTTCCACTGGGTTTGCAATGGCATCATAGGCATAGGCAACAGCCTTTTTCACGCTTTCGGCAAATGACTGGACCGTCAATGCTTCATTGGGATTGATTTCATTGCTGAAGCCATAGAGGAACTGGGCAAAAATGATCCCTGAGTTCCCCCTTGCACCTATTAACGCGGCATCGGCAAGAGCAACAGCGGTTTGCTTGAGATTTTCGGTCGGAATGATCGCGTCCATGATTGAACGCATGGTGGAAGCAAGGTTGGTGCCAGTATCGGCATCGGCCACCGGAAAAACATTGATTTTATTTAGTAGTTTTTGATGTTCGAATATCCGTTGCGCACCGGCTAGAAAAGAGTAGTAGAGTTGTTTTCCGTCAAGCTCTTTTATCTTCTGAACAGTTTCTGTCAATATTTAAAGTTTTAAAAATGCAAAGGTAATATTATTATTGAAATGATATTTTGCCGTTTTTTTTGTTCCGTTTCGAAATCCTGATCTCCGTATTTTGTTTATCCGTGGGAATGATATAAAAAGGCCCCCGTTCAGATCAGAGCGGAGGCCTTGGAGGGTTTGAATTCCTGGTTAGTTTTTAAGGCAACGCACGGCTGCAGTAGTTGTCTTGTAATTAAGATTTTCGCTGAAAGCCAGGGTCTGATAAATCAGGCTGCGATAGTATGCCCAGGTTCCTGTTGTATATTGTGTTGAAGTGTAAAAATACCCATACTTGCCGATATTGCTGTATGTACCCAGGCCGGTGGTCTGATTAAAAAACAACTGTCCGTTTGGCAATCCGGTAAAGCCGGATGTATTGGTTCCTGGGTAACTGGATGTTTGCCAGTGAGTTGTACCAGCCTCTTTTAATTTGCCGCCCGATGCTAAATCGCCACCAAGAGTGGTTGAAAGAGTTGCGAAATCTGCAGAAGATGGCACATGCCAGCCTTCCGGGCAAATGCCTTGCGCACCTTCGGTAGTTACATATTGCATCAATTCATCCCATTTATACAAGCCTCCGTATACATCACAATTCGATTCGACGTCTTCATAACAATATTTTTCTATGACCTGGTTATTGGACTGTACAACCGTTTTGTCAATCCGAACACCGATGTTCAGATTTTCCTTCAGCCAGCATTGTGTTCCGATATATACCGTGTAATATGTTTTTCCTGAATAGGTGATGGATGGAAGTCCAGGACATGGAACACCGGGAGAAACGTTCATTACGATGGTATTGGAGGTGGCCGGGCTTCCTGATACGCAATTGGTGATGCTGGAAGTAAAGATGCATATGACGTTGTCGTTGTTGAGCGGCGTATAAGTATAGGTACTGAGGTTGCTTCCGACAACTGTACCATTAACTTTCCATTGATAAACCGGGTTTGTGCCTCCGTTGATGCCGGATGCTGTATATGTTACTGATGTATTCGGTTGTACCGGGTTGGCAGAGGCAGCAATGGTCACACTTGCCACCACATTTGCATTTACACTCATGTTCAGCGCATTTGAAATAGCCGGATTTCCTGAAGAACAGGACAAGCCAGAAGTAAGAACACAGGTCACCACATCTCCGTTTATTGGTATATAACTTAAGGTCGGACAGTTGGTTCCTGTTCCATTTCCGTTTACCTTCCATTGATAGGAAGGTGATGTACCTCCATTTGTCGGAGTTGCTGTGAATGAGACAGATGTGCCCTGACAAACTGCGCCTGTGGGGTTTGCCGAGATGATCACGCTTACCGGATTCACAGGATTGATTGACATGGTGATGGAATTCGAGCAGGCAGGGTTTCCAGTGGCACAAACCTCGCTTGATAAAAGATGGCAGGTTACTACATCCCCGTTAACCGGAGGATAGGAATAAGTAATATTGTTTGTTCCGACATTCGCACCATTTACTTTCCATTGATACACAGGATTCGCTCCACCATTTACCGGGGTTGCATTAAAGGCAACAGATGACCCTGCACAGGTAGGATTTGCTGACGCTGCAATGCTTACACCAGCCGGCAGTATGGGATTGGCTACCATTATAATTGAGTTGGATGATGCCGGGCTCTTGGTCACACACAACAGGTTTGAATTCATGACACAGCTAACAACATCTGAATTTAATGGATTGTAGGAATAAGAAGGGCTGTTGCCACCCACATCCTCTCCATTGACTTTCCACTGGAAAACAGGGTTTGTTCCTCCTCCGGTATGTGTTGCGGTAAAATTAACCAATCCGCCAGCGCAGAATGGATTTGTTGAGGCTCCAATGCTAACATTTGCTTCATAACTTGAAATGACTTCCATCGTTATGCTGTTAGATGTTGCAGGATTTCCTGAAATACAATCTTCATTTGAATTCAGAACACAGGTGATAATATCTCCGTTCACCGGATGTAATGAAAAAACAGGATTATTGGTTCCGGCATTGTTGCCATTGACTTTCCAGTGGTATATAGGCGATGATCCCTCATTTACCGGTATCGCGGTATATGTTACCAAAGTGCCTTCACATGTAGGATTGGCGGATGAACTGATGGCAATACTCACTGGAAGGGGCTCCTTGACAACCATGGAGAGGCTGTTGGATGTTGCCGGGTTTCCGACAACACATGGCAGATCGGAAGTAAGAATACATACGACCTCGTCTCCATTTTCAGGGTGATATGAATAGATTGCACTGTTGGTTCCAGCAAGGTTGCCATTGACTTTCCATTGATAAACCGGGTTTGTTCCTCCGTTCAATGGCGTTGCGGTATATTCGACTAAGGTTCCTTCGCACACAGAACCTGCAGGATTAGCATAAACAGTCACTCCGGCCTGCAGGTTGGCATTGGTGTTTGTAGTTATTGTAATCGCATTTGAAGTTGCAGGATTATTCGTGACACAAAGCTGATCCGAGGTCATCAAGCATAATACGACATCACCGTCCTTAGGAATAAATTCAAATGCTGGATTATTGGTGCCTGCTTCGAGGCCATTCACTTTCCACTGGTAACCAGGAGTTAATCCGCCGTTCACCGGTGTTGCGCTGAATACGACCGAAGTTCCCGGACAAACCGTTCCTGAAGGATTGGCTGAAATACTTACTCCTGCTGTATTTTCCGGGTTTATCGTGATGGTAACGATGTTTGTCGGCAAAGGACCACCACAAGTTCCCGTTGCATTTTGCAAAAGACGGAAATAGGTTGTTACCGTCAGGGTTAACGGCTGGTAGTTGAGATTTGTGGCACCAGGGATATCTGTGAAATTATTGTTATCCAGAGATTTCTGCCATTGGTATTCGGGTGATGTGCCATTCAGCGGTGATACGCCATTCAAGGCAAGCGGTGTCATATTCGTACAAAGCACCTGATCGGAACTGATCGAACCAACAGCAAGCTGGAGGTTCACTCCCATGGTAATGGCGTTTGATGTAGCAGGATTTCCTGAAACGCAAGGACCATCGGATGTGAATTTGCAGGTGACCACATCATTGTTTGCAGGTATATAGCTGAAGTGGGCAGTGTTTTGTCCAACATTGCTTCCATTGACCATCCATTGAAACAACGGTGCAACTCCACCATGATCCGTTGCTGCGCTGAATGTGACTTCTGTTCCCCCGCATACCGGATTGGCCGAAGAAGTGATCGAAATACCGACCGGGAGCAATTGGTTGACAGCGAGTTTAACAATGTTTGAATTCGCAGGATTACCGGTTGTACAGTTTGCATTTGAGGTTAAGATGCAGGATACAACATCATTGTTTGCAGGGTTATACGTGAAGGAATCACCACCTGTTCCAATACTGTTCCCATTCAGCATCCATTGATAAGTAGGGGCAGTGCCACCATTGATAGCTGATGCATTGAACGTTACTGCCGTTCCTTCACACACAGGGTTTGCAGATGCCGCAATTGAAACACTCACCGGAAGCAATGGTGATACAAGCATGCTGATCGTATTGGATACGGCCGGATTGCCCTGAGGGCATTCAATAGCAGAGGTTACCCTGCAGCTGACATGATCATCGTTGACCGGCATGTATTCAAAGACATCGCTGTTTGTTCCTGCATTGATTCCATTCACCATCCATTGGTATGATGGGGTTGCGCCGCCATTATTAGTGGTTGCACTGAAAGTAACTGAAGTCCCTGCGCAAACGGAGTTTGCAGATGCAGAAATTGAAATCCCGACCTGCAACAGTGGATTTACACTCATGATCACTGCGTTGGAAGTTGCAGGATTTAATGATGTGCAGTTGGCGTTTGATGTCAAAACACACGTTACAACATCATTGTTTGCCGGAATATAAGTAAGCGTTGCACCTCCTGTTCCTGTGTTGTTTCCATTAACAATCCATTGGTACAGGGGTGATGTTCCCTCATTGACAGGTGTTGCTGTAAACATAACAGCTGTTCCTGCACATACGTTATTGGCCGATGGAGCAATTGATACACTGACCGGGAAATACAAGCTGACATGCATGGTTACCGTATTTGATGTCGCAGGACTTCCAGTGGCACATGTCGCATTGGCAGTCACCACGCAAGTTACCAAATCATTGTTTTCCGGTGTATAGGCATATTGATCACTGTTTGTTCCAGCTTCAACTCCGTTTACCTTCCATTGGAATACCGGTGAGGTACCGCCATGGATTACCGCCGCATTGAAGGTAACCGATGTCCCGGTACATACAAAATTCGTTGAAGGTGTAATCGTGACGCCAACAGGAAGGGAAGGGTTGACAATCATTGAAATGGCATTCGATGTTGCAGGGCTTCCATTGGAGCAAGGAGCATTCGAGGTTAAGAGGCAGGTTATAACATCATTGTTTGCAGGCATATATACAAAAGTTCCGCCGTTCTGACCGGCATTGGCACCATTCACTTTCCATTGATAGAAAGGCGCTGAACCACCATTCACCGGATCGGCAGTGAAAGTAACCAAAGTTCCTTCGCATACAGGATTGGCTGAAGAAGTGACAGAAATACTTACCGGAAAAGTAACGCTCACAGTGACAGTATGTTCCGAAGCCTTGGGTCCGTTACAACCTTCTGCAATAGCGGTAATGACTGAAGTACCACTCCAGGCCCCCGTATAATTTACAGTTCCTGTAACCGGGTTGATGCTGTTCCCTGCAGCAACACTTGTGGCATCAAGCGTGTAATTGATTGCCGTCGAATTGATTGCAGTGGCGGGGTATGGAACTGTGGCAGTTCCCTGACAACGGGATGAGGCCGGCCCGGCAGCAAACACCGGTGTCCCAACTTCTTCGCGGGAATTTACTTTACCATTCATATAATAGGACGGCATCGGAAGGTCAGCCAGAATATTCTGGCCTCCGTCAAGGTATTGACAGGATGCTCCATTATCAAACCAGGTCAGGTCTGTCGAACCACCGGAAAATGTAAAGTTCAACGTAAAAAGAACGGTGTTATCCGGATAGGAAACACCCACATTTCCAGAACTATTGACAGTGACTACCCCTTGTTCGGATCCATTGAATGTGAGGCCGGGAAAACCCGATGTATTGGTCGCTCCGGTATAGACCAGCGCAGATGAACTATAATGAAGGGTCAATGCAATTGCTCCGATATTGTTGAACCCGGCAACCTTTACAGGAACAACGATAGCGCTTCCCGGACAGGCTGATAGAACCGGAGCCGTGGTAACCGGTGCACCGGAAAACTCATTGGTTGTAAAAGTCCGTTCATTTCCATACGTTGTTTCGATGCTGTTTGTAGCAAAGGCCCTTAAGTAGTAGGTTGTACTTGCGCTCAGCCCTGTGAGGTTGCTGATAAAATCACCCGTTCCATTACCATTCATTGTTTTATTGTCGGTAATCGTGGGGTGAACGGAAGTACTCCAGCATACACCGCGCTCAGCCACCAGTGAGCCACCATCTGAGGTAACGGACCCGCCGCTTTGTGCATTGCTTTGAGTGATGTTTGAAACAGGTGCCGTATTTAACAACGGATGGCATCCTCCCCACCTGGGCATCCCATCGCAAAAGAAAAGCTGTTGTCCATAGGCTCCCGAAGGAATTGTAGCCCAGGCAGAACCATTCCAAAAAAGCATATCTCCGGGATTTGAACCTTGCGGAGTAGAAACAGAGACCCATTTCCCACCGTTCCAGTAGTAATAACCCTGGGTTACACTATTTGGCGAAGTACCGGCAGTAGCGGTATTAAATACCAGCA
The DNA here is from genome assembly GCA_903903985.1 of uncultured Bacteroidales bacterium. Taxonomy (GTDB): domain Bacteria; phylum Bacteroidota; class Bacteroidia; order Bacteroidales; family FEN-979; genus CAIVAT01. Next base: position 18,100 of record CAIVAT010000034.1, read on the forward strand.
GGCCGATGGCAACAGGGGTCGTGACAGGTGCAGTTAAATTGAGCGCCGTTAAGGCAACCCTTGGAGGCAGGAACCCTTTTACAGGCGATTTCACATCAAGCATGGCCGATGGATCAGGCGGATTGCCGTCTGCATTTATTCCAACCTGCGCACGAAGATGCAGGGAAAAAAACATGAATAAAAAGGTAAACCCGAATAGTATTATTTGCTTTTTCATTTGGAATGTTATTAAAATTATACAACCTCTATATGACTGCTTTCTACGCAAAACCCTTTGGAATGTTTCATTTATCTGAAAATATCAAAAAAATTCAACCCAGGACCCATCAATCAAAATATCAAATATTTGTGATAAAATGTTATGTTTCAATTTTGTCATTGCCATCATATTGCACTTTTTTTCTTTGTTTTCAGTAATTGTTAAATAAAACAGGTTCTCTTATCGATACAAAATTACAGCGTATAATGTTGATTGTCAATTGGGTAAAACCGTATAAATCCTTTATGGGAAAACGGAATTAAAAATTCCCGGCAATTTATATCAGGCTACAAATCAATAAATAGCATGCAAATTCTGGCGTGCATTATTTTGCCATTCAAACAGGAAAAAGGAGGTTCAGACAACTATTTATTAAGTGTGTTTCACTTTCCCAGGTATCAACGATTGCCAATAAACAAGGTTCCGGACACTTCTGCAGATGATGCTGGAATACAAAGCTTTAAAATGGATAAGGATCAAAGAAAACATTTTCCCGGCAAAATAAACCCGCGACAATAAAGGGATTCAGAATGAAGGTCCTGAAAGGTGAATCGGGGGATGGAATTTCCTCCGCGGAAATTAGGGTGGTGAGAAGCTACCGCCTTGGAGCAAGAAACCGGTTAAACAGCAACAGGCCGATGATGGTAACAACACCGATCATGCTGAATGTCAGCCACAACAATGATGGCTGGTTCATCTTTTCCACAAATCGCACATAAAGGGCTGCACCGAGAATGCCTCCGACTCCGCTTCCGATCACCCCATACATAAAAGACCAGCCCTGATACAGCGCTTTCTTATCCTGTGGCGCGATCAGACCCACATACGCGATAAATTTAGGATGGGCGATCATCTCACCCAGGGTGAAAACGAACATGGAGGCAAGAAAAATCCAGCCACTTGGTGAAATGGCCAGCATTCCCATACCGATTGAACCGAGAGAAATTCCAAAAATCATGGTCGGCAGTGGTTTGGTATTGCGAACGAGGCTTGAAACCAGGAGCTGGAGAAGAATGATCGCCCCGGCATTCATCACTGTAACGTGTTCCGCATCAAATTTCCAGGAAGGATTATCCACAAACCATGAAAGAAAAGTGTTGATGAGGCTATTGAAGCCTGTCATGTCGACTTTTTCCTTCAGATACCATAAAACTGAATCATATACCTGGAAATACATGATCCAGAATCCTGAATAAATCACGATCATGGTAATAAACCTGTAATCGCGCAAAACAGTAAGCATCTCCGTAAATACCTGTCGCGGTGGCTTTGCAGCCCGTGCACCGGTGGGTTCGTTGTAAACGAAATAGTTCAGCAGCAACAGCCAGCCGGTGCCAATTGCCGCCATGAAAAAAATATAGTTGTAGGAGACAGACTTCAGGTATGGCACAAGGATCAAGGGGAACAAGAATGCCCCCAGATTGATGGACCAGTAGTATATTCCGAATCCCAGTGACGAAGTTGATTCATCAGTTACGCGGGCGATGGTTCCTGAAATCATGGGTTTAAAAAAACCTGCTCCCAATGCAACCAGGATCAGGCTGCTGAATACCGTGACATAGGTTGTTGAAACCCCGGCAAACCAATATCCAAGGCTCATGGTGAAAAAAGCAAAAAAAAGTACTTTCCGGTACCCGAACCGGTCGCCAATTGCCCCTGATAAAATTGGCAGGAAATAAAGCAGCGGCGTAATGGTGCTCTTGATCACTCCGACACTTTCCTTTGAAAAACCGAGTCCTCCCTCCTGTTTCGACAAGACCAGGTACACTGACAATACCGACATCACCCCATAATAGGAACCGCGTTCGAAAAATTCCATGGAGACAGCTGTCCAGAAATTCTTAGGGAAGGATGAAAGGCTTTTTGAATCGGCAGATTTCGTCATAAAGCAAGTTCCGGTTATTTGCAGCGAAAATACCGAAAAAATTCTTAGTATTTTTGGTGGACCATTGCCATTACGAGTTGGTTTGTTATAAAAGTACTGACATTCATGAATGATCTGATAAGCATTGCACGCCAATTCATCATTGAAGGCACCATAGTCTCTGTAAAACCCTTTGGGTCAGGCCATATAAATGATTCGTTCCTGGTGAAGACCCTTCCGGAGGCTGCTCCTGATTATGTGCTTCAGCGGATCAACCACACAATCTTCCGGAATATACCTGATCTAACCGACAATATTTTAAAGGTGACCCAGCACATCCGGCAGCAGCTGCATGCCAGTGAATCCATTTCAGACACTTTCCAGGTCATCCGGCTCATCCAGGCGCATTCCGGCAGTTTTTTTATTCACGACGAAGAGGGAAACTTCTGGCGGTTGTACAATCATGTACGCGGCAGTAAAAGTTATGATATCGTTGCAAATCCCGACCTGGCCTATGAAGGTGGCAAGGCATTCGGTATTTTTCAATATCTGACATCCGGCATTGATGCATCATCCCTCCATGAGATTCTTCCTGATTTTCATAATATCGCAAAGAGAATTTCAACATTCAGGGAAACAGTCCTGCGCAATCCGGCAGGCCGTTTAAACGAGGTTATTAATGAAATTGCCTTTGTGGAAGCCCGTTCAGAACAGATGCATGCAATCATGCGACTAGGTGAACAAGGGTATATCCCGGTTCGGGTCACACACAACGATACGAAATTCAACAACATCCTTTTTAACCAGGACAATAAAGCAATTTCAATCGTTGACCTCGATACTGTAATGCCAGGTTATGTCCTGTACGATTTCGGCGATGCCATCCGCACCGGTTCAAACATGGCGGCAGAGGATGAAGCAGATCTTGCAAAGGTGAATATTGACTTGCATCTGTTCGAAGCTTATTCAAAAGGATACCTCGGGATTGCCAGAAAATTCCTTCACCCGGCTGAAATCAGCCATCTTGCCTTTTCGGCTAAATTCATGACCTACATCATCGGGCTGAGGTTTCTGACTGATCACCTTGTTGGCGACCGGTATTTTAAAATCGGTTTCCCCGGGCACAACCTGCAGCGGGCAAGGGCCCAATTCAAATTACTAGAGCGTATGGAAGAGCAATTCTTCCCCATGCAGGAAATCATCCGGAAACAAGCCATGAATTAGCCTTATACACCAATTGCGATCCATATTTATATTTCTGTGGCAACCTGTAAACCAGGATCAGGAAAACTGAGTTAACCTTCAATGATTCATCCGTCAATGGTTTTTTTTGCTTATTTTGCATAAAAATACATTTAACAACTTGCTTATGCGCCATTTTGCCGTTTTATTGCTGCTTTCACTGTGCCCACTTGCTTTTTGGGGGGAAAATCGTCCTGATTCTAACCTGGTATCCATCGTTCCGAAACCTGTGATGATGAAAATGGGGACCGGCCAGTTCGTGATCAGTCAGTCTACGCTTGTCCTTGTACCTGGCAATGACGAGGAGATCGCGAGAATTGCCAGGTTTTTTACAGAAAGGATCAGCTATTCAGGAGGACCCTTGCTCCAGGTGAGGGTGATGACCAGCGATGACAAGAAACTACCTGCTGTGGTATTGGGACGGCAAGATAAAACCTCATCCTCAAATACAGAGGGTTATGATTTGAAAATTACGCCCAAGCAGGTCTTGCTTACTGCACCCACTGGCAGTGGCATTTTCCACGGAGTACAGACCCTTTTGCAACTGCTTCCATCCGGGATTTCCGGGCAAAACCCCTCCAATACATTTAATCAGCTGGCTTTACCTTCTCTGAGGATCGTTGATTTCCCCAGATATCCATATCGTGGCATGCACCTGGACGTTTCACGTCATTTTTTTCCGAAAGAATTCATCAAGCGCTACATTGACCTGATAGCAATGTACAAAATGAATACGTTCCACTGGCACCTGACTGATGACAATGGATGGCGGATTGAAATCAAAAAATATCCAAAACTCATGCAGGTTGCAGCCTGGCGTGTTGATCATGAGGACAAGCCCTGGGATGAGCGACCGGCGCAACAACCCGGAGAAAAGGCGACTTATGGCGGATATTATTCACAGGATGAAATCCGGGAGATCGTTCAGTATGCGGCCGACCGCTATGTTACCATTATTCCCGAAATTGAAATGCCTGCACATTCTTTAGAAGTTCTTGCCGCCTACCCTCAATTTTCATGTACGGGGGGTCCATTTACCGTTCCCCCGGGAGGGTATTGGCCCAACGTTGACATTTTATGTGCCGGGAACGATTCGGTCTTTACGTTTTTAGAAGATGTCCTGACAGAAGTCATGGAACTTTTTCCGTCAAAGTACATCCATGTTGGTGGTGATGAGGCAGACAGAACCAACTGGAAGAAATGTCAGAAATGCCAGGAAAGGATTAAAACAGAGGGACTTAAAGACGATAAGGAGTTGCAAAGTTATTTCATGAAAAGGATAGGCAAGTTCATTGCATCGAAAAACCGGAAGATGGTCGGGTGGGATGAAATCCTTGATGGCGGACTTGCTCCGGAAACCACGGTGATGTCATGGCGGGGTGTGGAAGGCGGTATTGCTGCAGCACGACAGGGCCACGATGTTATTATGACACCCAACTCTCATTGCTATTTTGACTATTACCAGGCAGATCCGGCTTCAGAGCCCAAAGCCATCGGTGGTTTGATCACCCTTAAAAAGGTTTATTCCTTTGAGCCAATGCCGGCAGAACTGACAGCAGAAGAAGCCAGGCATATCCTCGGCGCACAGGGCAACCTGTGGTCGGAATTTATCCCCACACCCGCTCAGGCTGAATACATGGCTGTTTCGCGCATGATCGCACTTTCGGAAGTGACGTGGTCTCCCAAAAATATGCGCAACTGGGGAGATTTTCAGCACCGCATGATTGTCCAGTATAAACGGCTCAGCAACATGAAAGTGAATTACAGCAAGGGTTCTTTTAAAGCTGATGCCAGGACGGAATTTGATAAAAAATCGAATTCATTACGATTGATCCTTGGTTCGGAGCAGTTGAACGTGCCCATCCGTTATACCCTGGACGGAAATGATGTGAATCTGTCCTCCCAGCTCTATGAGGGGCCGGTTGTAGTGAAAAGAAACGGGGTCATCAAAGCCGGGCTGTTCGTTGACGGACAAATGAAGGAAAAAGCCATTGAAATGCCCCTCATTTTTCATCTTGCTGTCGGCAGGCCTGTGAAGTATCTCCAATCGTATTCTGACCGCTATCCGGGCAAAGGGGACATGACGCTTACCGATGGATTGCGTGGATCTATTAACCACCGTGATGGCCTGTGGCAAGGATTTCTTGGCAACGACCTTGACCTGATCATCGACCTGGGCCATGAAGTTCCGGTGAATTCTATTCAGGTCAACTTTCTACAGAACCAGCACAGCTGGATTTTTTTACCGGTTATTGTTGAATACTCACTATCTTCTGATGGTAAAAAATATCATTCCTTCAATGAGGTTCTGAATAAAATATCGCCAAAAGAGGACAAGGCCATCATTCAGCCATTTAATTTTCAGTTCATGAAAAACACAAAGGCAAGATTTATAAGGGTGAAGGCTAAGAACCTTCAAAAATGCCCGGCCTGGCATGAAGGGGCAGGTGAGCCCTGCTGGATGTTTACAGATGAGATCGTCGTATTCTGATAGTTACACCGTCATGATATCCTTTTCCTTGATTTCAAAGATTTTATCGGCTTTTGCAATGTATTCATCAGTAACTTTCTGAATATCAATTTCAAGTTTATCTATCTCATCCTCAGGGACACCATCTTTTTTAAGTTTTTTAGCGGTTTCATTGGCCAACCGGCGGATATTCCGGATGCTTATTTTGGCATTCTCAGCCTCTGATTTTGCTTTTTTCACCAGGTCGCGGCGGCGTTCCTCAGTTAATGGCGGAACCATGATCCGAAGGATTTCACCCTCATTTTTAGGATTAAATCCAAGATTTGCTGCCTGAATGGCCTTGTCGATGAGGCCAAGCACACTTTTATCCCAGGGCTGCACGATGATCTGCCGTCCATCAGGTGTACTGATATTGGCAGCCTGATCAATGGGTGTCATCACTCCGTAATAATCAATTCTTACCCCGTCGAGCATCTGTGCACTGGCTTTCCCTGCCCGTAATTTCTGAAGTTCTTTTTCGAGATGCTGAACCGCCAGGTGCATGCCCTCATTGGCCTCATCAAGGGTAAATTCTATCTCATCGTTCATAAATAGTGCGGGTTAAGATTGATATATTTAAAACAAAGAATGCAAGTCAATCAATGAATGCAATGCAATCAATGCATTCAATGCAAAAATAAAAAAATCAAACTAATAATCAAAAACAATAAAGTTCCCTGCATTGCCTGCATTAACCCTTAGCAAACTACTGTTCCAATAGCTTCACCATTCATGAGTTTGAGCAGGTTCCCCTGCTGGTTCATATTGAATACCACGATGGGCATTTTATTCTCACGGCAAAGCGTAAACGCCGTAAGGTCCATGATTTTCAAACCTTTTTCATAGGCCTCATCGAATGAGAGGGTACTGAATTTAAGGGCTGATGGATCCTTTTCGGGGTCGGCGGAATAAATTCCATCGACCCGGGTCCCTTTCAGTATTGCATCTGCCTGAATCTCAATGGCACGCAAAGCGGAGGCGCTATCGGTAGTGAAATAGGGATTACCGGTACCGGCTGCGATGACAACCACCTGGCCAGCCGTAAGATATTCAATGGCTTTCCTGCGGCTCATTGCTTCACAAATCGGGTCAATGGCAAGGCCAGACAGCAGTTTTGCCCCGAGGCCCATCTTCTCGAGGGCCGCCTGAATGGCCATGCTGTTGATCACCGTAGCCAGCATGCCCATGTAGTCGCCCTGTACACGATCCATTCCTTCGCTTGTTCCTGCCAATCCGCGAAAAATATTTCCGCCGCCGATCACAATGGCAACCTGTACCCCGGCGTCGACCACTGTTTTAATTTCACGGGCATATTCGGCCAAACGGGCAGGGTCAATCCCATAACCCTGGCTACCTTCCAGCGCTTCACCAGAAAGTTTTAAAAGAATGCGTTTGAATTTTATCATGTTTTTTAGTTAAAATGCAAACAATGAAAACAATGCAAAAATTAAATAATAAAACTACAAATAAAAGATTAAATCAAGAGATCCCTGCATTTCCAACATTGTCGGCATTGCTTTCATTAATTTTCTCCAGTTCCGTGACAATTTTTATATTTCTTTCCCGATCCGCAGGGACAAGGATCGTTCCGTCCGACTTTCTTTTCCACTTTAACAGGCTGGGCATGGGTTTTTTCCTGGGTATTTGAATTTGATTGCGACAACAGGTCAGAACGTTCTTCTTTCATGCGTGCACGATCAAGTTTACGGGGAGCCTGTGCCTCCTTGACATTTTCGACCTGAATCGGAACATCGGCCTTGATAAGAAAGGAGGTAATCTCCTTGTTTGTGCGCTGCACCATGCTCTTGAACAGTTCGAATGATTCGAATTTATAAATGAGCAAAGGGTCTTTTTGTTCATAGGCTGCATTCTGAACCGATTGTTTCAGATCGTCCATCTCGCGGAGATGTTCTTTCCAGGCATTGTCGATCATGCCAAGCACAATCCCTTTTTCAATGCTCAGCACGACCTCCTTCCCCTTGTCCTCATAGGCTTTTTTCAGGTTTGCAACGGCCTGCATGGTTTTTAACCCATCCGTAACCGGAATGGCGATATTTTCATAGCGTGTTTCATTTTCAAAAACATCCTTGATTACCGGGTATGTTTTTTGAGCAATGTGATCACACTTTGATTTATAGCGTTTATATATGTAAGAATAAAGTTTATCGACCAGTTCATCATTGCTGAGTGATCCGAAGTCTGCTTGCGAAATGGGGGAATCAGCAGCAAATTCTTTGAGCAAATCCAGGTTGAAACTATGGAAATCACGTTTTTCCTGCGCATCGAGAACAACCGTTTCGCAAACGTCATAGATCATGTTTGAAATATCGACTGCCAGCCGATCGCCAAAGAGGGCATGGTGACGTTTTTTATAGATGGCTTCACGCTGGATATTCATCACATCATCATATTCAAGCAAGCGCTTGCGGACCCCAAAGTTGTTTTCTTCGACTTTCTTCTGGGCACGTTCAATGGAATTGGTGATCATCGAATGCTGGATGACCTCCCCCTCTTTGATACCCATCCTGTCCATGATTTTTGCAATCCGGTCGGAGCCAAACATGCGCATCAGGTCGTCATCCAGGGAAACAAAGAACTGCGAACTGCCCGGATCTCCCTGCCTTCCTGCCCGGCCGCGCAACTGACGGTCGACACGCCGCGATTCATGACGTTCGGTGCCGATGATCGCCAAACCTCCTGCCTGCTTCACCCCGGGGCCAAGCTTGATGTCGGTTCCACGGCCTGCCATGTTGGTGGCAATGGTTACGGTACCCGCACGGCCTGCTTCCGCTACAATTTCTGCTTCGCGTGCATGTAATTTGGCATTCAAGACATTATGCGGAATATTTTTCCGTTTAAGCATACGGCTCAGCAGTTCAGAGGTCTCTACCGAGGTCGTACCAACGAGACTTGGCCTTCCTTCCTTCACCAGCTTCTCAATTTCATCAATTACCGCGTTGAATTTCTCACGTTTGGTTTTATATACCAGATCTTCACGGTCATCGCGAACAATTTTTTTATTGGTTGGGATTACCACCACGTCAAGTTTGTAAATATCCCACAACTCTCCCGCTTCCGTTTCGGCTGTGCCGGTCATCCCGGCCAGTTTTTTATACATCCGGAAGTAGTTTTGCAGGGTTACCGTGGCGTAGGTTTGGGTAGCTGCCTCAATTTTAACGTTTTCCTTGGCTTCAATTGCCTGGTGCAATCCATCTGAATAGCGGCGTCCTTCAAGAATACGACCCGTTTGCTCATCCACGATCTTTACCTTGTTATCCATTACCACGTATTCAACATCCTTCTCAAAGAGGGCATAGGCTTTAATAAGCTGGTTTACGGTATGAACACGTTCGGTTTTGATGGAGTAATCGAGCATCATGGCATCTTTCTTCTCAAGTTTCTCCAGGTCAGTAAGGTTCTGGCGTTCCAGTTCGGCAATCAGCAGGCCGATATCGGGTAAAATGTAAAAAGTAGGGTCTTCATAGGACTGGGTGAGCAGGTCGATGCCAAGGTCGCGCAATTCAATTGTATTATTTTTTTCATCGATCACGAAATAGAGCTGATCATCGATGATGTGCATGTTTTTCATTTGCTCAGCCATGTAAAAGTTTTCTGTCTTGAGCAGCAACGCCTTCATGCCGGGTTCGCTCAGGAATTTGATAAGGGCTTTGTTTTTTGGTAACCCGTGATGTGCACGGAGTAATTGTTCTCCGGCTTTTTTGATATTCTCATCATTTTTGGGATCCTCTGAGAGCGCCTTGGCTTCGGCAAGCAATTTGGTCACAAGATTCCGCTGTGCATTGTATAGTTTGGTAACATTCGGCTTGAGGTCATCGAACAGCTGATTCTCTCCTTTGGGTGTGGGGCCTGAGATAATGAGGGGCGTACGGGCATCATCGATCAAAACCGAGTCAACCTCATCCACAATTGCAAAATTGTGCGGGCGTTGCACCAGTTCTTCCGGATTGCTGGTCATGTTGTCGCGCAGGTAATCGAAACCAAATTCATTGTTGGTGCCATAGGTAATATCGGCCAGATAGGCATCGCGGCGTGGTTGTGAGTTTGGTTCGTGGCGGTCGATGCAATCCACTTTCAGCCCATGGAATTCAAACAACGGCCCCATCCATTCCGAGTCGCGTTTTGCAAGATAATCGTTGACGGTAACAATGTGGACCCCTTTGCCCGGAAGTGCATTCAGGTACATGGGAAGGGTGGCAACCAGCGTCTTTCCTTCACCGGTGGCCATTTCCGCAATTTTACCTTCGTGCAGTACCACACCGCCGATCAACTGGCAATCGTAATGAACCATATCCCAGGTGATCATGTTTCCTCCGGCCGTCCAGCTATTGCGATAGCGGGCAATGTCGCCGTCAATCTCCACATTTGCTTTTTTAGCAGCTAGATCGCGGTCATTCTGGGTGGCAGTCACTTCAACAAATTCATTTTCAAAAAATCTCCGTGCGGTATCTTTCATTACGGCAAATGCCTCAGGGAGTATTTCAAGAAGTATTTCCTGGGTCAGGTCATATGATTCCTTTTCCAGGTGGTCGAGCACTCCATATAATTTTTCCTTTTCATCAATTTCGATTTCATCGGAATTGAGCTGTTCTTTGAGTTCGTCGATCTCCTTTTCTTTACCGGAGATATGTTCTTTTATCCTGTGCTTAAAAGCATATGTGTAGGCGCGAAGCTCGTCATTCGACAGGTTTTTGATCTCCTCCCAGGCTTCAATCGCTTTGTCGACCATCGGGTTGATGCTCTTTATATCCCGCTGAGACTTATTGCCCAGCATTTTCTTAAAAAAATCTAACATGGTACGGTTTTATTGTTCCAATAATTTTTGTAAATCGGCCTCCAGCCCGTTGCTGGGTGGTTCGGCCGGATATTTATAAATCTTACCCGCTTTATCAATCAGTACAAACAATGGGTAAGTGCGTACATCATAGTCTTTCAACACATCCGACTGATCACCGATGTTGACAAATGTCCACACATAATCATTTTTCAGGTTGATAAAATAGAGCATTTTGCTGAAATATTTATCAGCGGAAACACTGACAAAATCAATTTGGTCCTGGTATTTATCATACAAAGGTTTGATCAGGTCCATTTCAGACAGGCACCCCTCACAATAGGTCGTCCAGAAGCACAACACCACCGGTTTCCCACGCAGGGTCTTCAGGGAAAGCAACTTTTGTGTACGGTCAGGCAGGGTGAATTCAGGGGCAAGGGTTCCTGGTTTGAGTTTGGTAAGCAAACTGATCATATCTTCGGCCACGATCCTGTTCCCGGGAAATTTTGTTCGTTCTTTTACTGCATCGATCACGCCAAGCAGTTCAACCTGTGAATAGTTTGGCATATTATACAAATCCATCGCTCCCTTGAGCATCACCAGTTCGCGCAATTGTTCATTTTTCAATAACGTATCTGCCATCATGGCTTTCATAATGCTTTTATAAGGATCTGCCCCCCTGAGCAATGCGTTCAGATCCACCTTACGGATGGTATTGGAAGTGACCGTGAGATACCTGGTAAAAAAACTGTTAAAAAAATCCATGTACTCAGGGTTGTTATAAAGGATGGGTCTTTCAGTGAAATATTTTTTCGCCAGTTGCGCCTGGTTGTAATACTGTGTGAGTTGTTCAAGGGAAGCCATTTTATACGAGGCGTAATCGAGGAAATAGGAGTTTTTGACCGACCCGAAATGCTGGTTGAGCTGTATGCGGAAGGTATCGAGCAATACCTTTTTATGGTCCCGGTACAAACCATTGAAATGCTCCATCAGAAATCCACTGTAGATTGAATTAAATGTGTCAACCAGGGTATTTAGTTCCAGGGAATCGCTCTTAGCCGGTTCAATGGTTAAATTCTGGGACTGAATGAATGGGTTCACCTCCGTATATTCATCGTATCTCATCGGGGCAATCCGGAAGTCATAAGTTTTCCCGGGTTCCAGGAACATCTCAGTTTTATGGAAATCAATGGAAATACTAACATTGATCGTTTGTTCAAGGTTCATCGACAGTGAGAAATGGCCGGTTGAGTCGACCCTGGAACTGGCAAGTGGCTTTTCCCAGAAAGTGATGAGATCACCCGGGGCGGTAATCCGGATGATTTTCCGTTCTGCCCCGGGAGCGGAACCCTGGATGGTGGTTTTTTGAGCAGAAGAAGATAATGAAATGAATAAAATAAAAAACAAGACACCTGATAACCTCATAAACGGACTTTAAATTCGAAAATCGTTAACCGCAAATCAATATTAAAAATCAACCCCATCCGGCACAAACTGCTTTACCTCGCCGCCATTGCGGATGATGTCCCTGACAATGGACGAACTCAGCGAAGCGTACTCCTGTTCGCAAAGCAGGAAAACCGTTTCGATGCCTGGAACCATCAGTTTATTCATTTGACCAATGCTGCGTTCAAATTCAAAATCTGCCGCGGTACGCAAACCGCGCAGGATAAAAGCAGCATTTTTCTTTTGGCAGAAATCGACTGTCAGGCCTGAAAAAGTGGCAATTTCGATCTTCGGTTCCTTTGCAAAAATGAGCTGAAGCCAGGCCAGGCGCTGAGACAGAGAGAAAAAGGATTTCTTCTCCCCGTTTTCACCAATGGCCACGATCACCAGGTCAAACAGGGGCAATGCCCGTTTGATGACAGATTCATGCCCCCGGGTGATGGGATCAAATGAACCGGGGAAGACTGCAATTCGTTGCATTTGTCATTCGTTTGAACCGGCAAAGATAAATAAAACAGGTGGATAATGCTCCTATAGCATGAGTTTGCAGATTTACAAACTCATTCACGGATCAAAAGGTTATTCAAAGGTGAAGGAGACCTGGAAAATTTTTGAATTGACCTTGTCGATTGACTCGGTATAGATGTTGTTTTCGTGTTTCAAAACATCCATTACCCCGTACATCATTTTAAGCTCCAGGCCAAATTTGAACCATTCGTTGTAAAAATCAAACCCGACACCCGCTTCCAGATAGATATCATTCTGGTTAAATTTAACGATCTTGTCGTCTTTATCAGCTTTTTGTTCACGCTTTTTTGCCTGCGACGCCAAATCGAGTGAATACTGGGCCCCCGCGAGAAGATATGGTCTGAAATTATTGTACCGCATGGCCTTATATTTGATTTCCAGCGGGAAATTGATGTAGGTGGATGGGATTTTCTTGGTCTTGGTAATCCTTTGGATGGAATCTTTTCCGGCAAAGGTGGAATACGTTTCAATTTCGTAGTTGATGGTGCGGTCGCCAAATGACAGGGATGGTACGAATTGCAAATCAAAATGTTTTCCCATCCGCATGTTGCCAACGATACTGATCACAAAACCCGGGATGGGCGTTGAATTAACAGAGAGAACCCTTGCCGAATCCGGTAAGGGCAGAATATCGGGAAGGTATGTGGAATCAAATACACGGGTACCCAGGTCGGCAATGGGGCGGATGGATGCAAAACTCTGGTTCACCCCCAGCACAAATCCGAAGTGGAACAAATAATCCTGGTCATAGGTCGGCATGTTCAATACAACCTTGCGCTGGCCGATTGCGGATATGGGAAAAACAAAGGCAAGGATGACCAGTGACAGGATGAAGGGTCGTGCAGCTTTCAAGGAATTGTAGCAATTAATGAATAGCAGTAACGGAGATTTCTCTATTTTATTTTTCAGCTGTGTAGATGGATGCGATTCCCATGCTTAGTTTGATTTGTTTTGAACTTTTTAAACCCACTGAATCAAGGATATCCAGGAATTTTTTTCCGGAAGGGAAAGCTGCGACCGATTCGGGCAGGTAGGTATAGGCTTTGCTGTTTCCTGAGATCAGCCGTCCTAAAACAGGAATGATGTGTTTTGAATATACCGGATAAAGTTGTTTCATCGGGAATGAATCCGGATGAGAAAATTCGAGGATGAGCATGATTCCACCAGGGCGCAGTACCCGGCGCATTTCCTGCAGCCCCAGCTCAAGGTTTTCATAATTCCTGACGCCAAAAGCTACGGTGATAGCCTCAAAGGAGTTGTCGGAGAATGGAATTTTTTCGGCATCGGCACATTGCAGGGTGATGGTTTTATTCAATCCCTTCTCCATTAATTTCAGCCGGCCGATTTCTAGCATTTTTTCCGAAATGTCAATTCCCACTATTCGTTCAGGTTCCAGCGATGATATGGCGATGGCCAGGTCTCCGGTACCGGTTGCAACATCAAGTACCGACACCGGGTTGCGGCTGCCAAGCAGGCTGACAAGCTTTGTTCTCCAGGCCCGGTCAATGCCGAATGATAACAAATGGTTCAGAAAATCATACTTCGGCGAAATGTCATCGAACATTATCCGCACCGCTTCTTTTTTTGAACGTTCAATCATGATGATACATTAAAATGCCAGCAATTTAAACCCTTGGAGGGTCACAGACCCTCCAAGGGTCGGTTATTGTATGCATTCCTGCATAAAAAAAAAGGGATTACCCAAGTTTTCGGATAATCCCCATTTGCCCCGGAAAAAAATTATGCGCCTAATTGCAGGCGTTTGAAGCCGGTTACAACCAGATCTTTATCATTTTCAGAGATATACTGGCGAACGGTCTTCTTGGTATCCTTAATAAAATCCTGGTTCAGCAAGGTCATTTCCTTGAAGAATTTCTGAAGCTTTCCCTGTGCGATTTTTTCAACCATTTCTTCAGGTTTACCTTCCTGGCGGGCCATATCTTTGCCTATTTCAATTTCGCGATCGATCACTTCCTGGGTTACATTGTCTTTATCGACCGCAACGGGGCTCATGGCTGCCACCTGCATGGCAAGTTCATGACCGATTTCCAGTACATTTTTAGCATCCTTTTTACTCATTCCGATAACGGTTGCAAGGCGGTTGCCAAAATGGTTATAAGCAAAAACAACTGGTGCTTCGATCACTTCATAATGGGCAATCTGAATTTTCTCCCCTGTTTTTCCAAGAAGTTCATTCAGTTTTTCTTCAACGGTGGTTGTTCCCAGCGACATGGGCATCAGATCGGCAACCGCGTGGATACGTTTTGCAAGGCCCAGTTCAAGAAGATTCCTGGAGAAGTTGATAAATTCTTCCGTTTTCCCTACAAAATCGGTCTCACAATTGACCATGATCACTGCGCCATAGGTCTGATCATCGGAAGTTTTTGCAATGACAAAGCCCTGGTTGGCATCACGGTCAGCCCGTTTACCGGCAACTTTCTGTCCTTTTTTCCGAAGATAGTCAATGGCTTTATCGAAATCGCCTTCTGTTTCCTGCAGGGCTTTTTTACAATCCATCATCCCGGCACCCGACATCTGGCGCAATTTATTTACATCAGCAGCAGTAATATTCATAATGAACTTTTATTTTATAATTGAATTAAAATTAAAACGGCGAGTCAGCGAGAAAATCGCAAATCGAAAATAGTAAACCGTAAACTGTAATTATTTTTTGTTGCTTCGTCCGGCTGGTTTGCTGATACGTTTGCGTGCCGGTTTGTTTTTATCCTCGGGAGCGGGTTCGAGACCTTTCATCTTGGCTACCTTGGTTTCCACAAAATCCTTTTTCACGATCTTGATACCATCTTCATCCACTTCATCTTCATCTGAATCGAGCAGGTGAGAACCCATTCTGCCTTCGAGTTCATCGCTTTCGCCGCGTTCGTCGCTGGCTTCTTTCTTATCGCGATCGAGTTTACGTTCCATCAAACCCTCTTCCATGGCCCTGACCATGGTGTCGACGATCAAAGAAATTGATTTGGAGGCATCGTCATTTGCCGGAATCGGAAAATCGACCGTTCTCGGGTCGGAATTTGTATCGACGATGGCGAAGGTTGGAATGTTGAGTTTCTTAGCCTCGGCCAGGGCGATATGTTCTTTCAGGATATCGACAATAAAAATAGCAGACGGGAGGCGGTTCAAATCAGCGATGGAACCAAGGTTCTTTTCCAGTTTGGCACGTTCACGCGTGATCGTAAGGCGTTCTTTTTTCGAAAGGTTGGTATAGGAAGGTGAACTCATCAGTTTGTCGATGGAGATCATCTTGCGCACGGCCTTGCGGATGGTGGCAAAATTGGTGAGCATTCCACCGGGCCACCGTTCGGTCACATAGGGCATGTTGATCCTTTTCACATGTTCGGCAACAATGTCCTTGGCTTGCTTTTTGGTAGCAACAAAAAGCACTTTTTTCCCTGCTTTGGCAATTTGTTTCAAGGCGGCGGCAGCTTCGTCGACCTTGGCCATGGTTTTATACAGGTCGATGATATGGATCCCGTTGCGTTCCATGAATATATACGGAGCCATTGCCGGGTTCCATTTGCGGCGCAAGTGACCAAAATGGACACCTGCATCCAGTAATGCATCAAAATTCGTTCTTGACATATGATAATTCTATGAATTCTAAAATACTAACGTTTACTAAACTGGAATCTTTTACGGGCTTTTTTCTGTCCGAATTTTTTACGTTCCACCATACGCGGGTCGCGCATCAGCAGGCCTTTGGCCTTCAAGGGTGGGCGATGTTCTTCGTTGATTTCGCACAATGCGCGGGCGATTGCGAGGGCAAGCGCTTCTGCCTGTCCGCGGATACCACCGCCATCAAGGTTTACCTTGATATCGTATTTACCCTGGTTGTTGGTCACCTCAAACGGTTCGGTTACCTTAAATTGAAGAATCGGCGTGGGAAAATAGTTCTTGAATTCGCGGCCATTCACGGTAATGATGCCCTGGCCTTCCTTCAGATAGATACGTGCAACGGCAGTTTTCCTTCTGCCGAGGGTGTTGATAACTTCCATATTACTTGATTGAGGTTAATTTCATAGGTTTCGGTTGCTGTGCATTGTGCAGGTGTTCGGGGCCGGCGTAAACATAAAGGTTCCGGAACAGTTCGCGGCCCAGCCGGTTCTTCGGGAGCATTCCCTTGATGGCCTTTTCCACCACGGCAGTCGGCTTTTTGGCAAGCAGTTTGACGGGGGTTGATTCCTTTTGCCCTCCGGGGTACCCCGAATGGGTAAGATAAATTTTATCCTCCATCTTCTTGCCCGTAAGCAGAATTTTTTCGGCGTTGATGATGACAACATTGTCGCCACAATCGACATGGGGTGTGTAATTGGTCTTTGTTTTGCCTTTCAGCAACATCGCCACTTTGGCTGCCAGTCGGCCAAGAACCTGACCTTCGGCATCGATAAGCACCCAATCTTTGGTCACGGTGGCCGCGTTTGCGCTTATTGTCTTGTAACTTAACGTATTCATGCTTCTTCCTGATTATTTTTAAAAATGAACCTTTTTCTTCCAAAAAGGGGTGCAAAGATATTGGTAATTTTATTTACTGCAATGACATTTGAGGATTTAAATAATATATTTTTGCATTATCGTTTATTCTGTGACATTTATTTGTAATTTTATGGCTTATTTTGTGACATTACACCTCACCCTAACCCTCTCCTCAAGGATATGGAATTCCCTTTCCCTTGAGGAGAAGGGGTGAGGGGATGAGGCGCATATAATCCTATCCTTATGGAATACCGTCAAAATGAACAACTACTCCTGGCAACAGAATTTGTTCAGTTTACGAACAAAAATATTTTTTTAACAGGCCGTGCCGGAACCGGGAAAACCACCTTTTTACATAATCTCAGGAAGATGACACCCAAAAGGATGGTTGTGGTTGCCCCTACCGGTGTGGCAGCGATCAATGCCGGTGGGGTCACCATCCATTCCTTTTTTCAATTGGGATTTGGCCCGGCGATACCGGAATCGGCCATGCCTAATACACAGGGGAGCCCGCGGGAAAGGTTCCAGCGTAAATTCAATCGTGAAAAAATCAGGCTGATCAAATGCATCGACCTGCTGGTGATCGATGAAATCAGTATGGTGCGTGCAGATATCCTCGATGCCGTTGACGAAGTTTTACGAAAATATCGAAACCATTCCAAACCTTTTGGCGGGGTGCAACTGCTGATGATCGGCGACCTGCATCAACTCGCACCGGTGATTAAAGAGGATGAATGGAATATTCTCAAGGATTATTATCCCACGGCCTATTTTTTTGATAGCCTGGCACTGAAAAAATCCAACCCCATCACCATCGAATTAAAAGAAATTTTCAGGCAATCGGATGCCCGCTTTATTTCTCTGCTCAACCGGGTCAGGGAAAACAAAATTGACAACCAAACACTTTGTGAACTTAACGCACGATACATCCCAGGGTTTAACCCCGGGCTTAAGCCCGGGGTGGAGCCCGGGGTGGAGCCCGGGGGTGAGTCCTGGGATCAGGAAGGCTACATTACCTTAACCACTCACAACGCGAATGCCTTTGAGATGAACAGGGTGAAATTAGAAGCTTTGAACGGGAATCCGCGTGTTTTCTCTGCCGGAATCACCGGTGACTTCCCGAAATATAATTTCCCCACCGAGGAAGAACTCAAATTGAAACCTCATGCCCAGGTCATGTTCATCAAAAACGATTTGTCACCCGAAAAGCAATTCTACAACGGGAAAATAGGTGAAATAACACGAATCGAAGAAGAGGTTGTTTTTGTGAAATGCCCTGCCGACGCGGAAGAAATAGCTGTTGGCCGGGTGAAATGGGAAAACATCAAATATTCACTTCACGAGGAAACCAAAGAAATCAAAGAGGATGTCGTGGGCAGTTTCACTCAGATTCCCCTCAAACTGGCATGGGCGATCACCATACATAAAAGCCAGGGGCTTACTTTCGACAAGGTAATAATAGATGCAAACGCCGCTTTTGCTTTCGGGCAGGTTTATGTGGCATTGAGCCGCTGCAGGACTTTTGACGGAATTGTGCTCAGCACTCCCATTGCCGTGTCGGGAATTAAGACCGATTCCGCGGTATTAAGATATTCAAATGAGACCCGTCAAAACGAAACGGGTGCCGATACCTTATCTGAGTCGAAAAACATTTTTCAAAGAGATTTATTCATTGAACTATTTGATTTTAGATCAATTAAATACAGATTTACCAATTTGTTCAAGTTGATAATTGAAAATTCAAAAATCCTTGATCCTTCGTTGGTCCCTGAACTTCAGGTTATTGGAAATACATGTGATGCCGGTTTATTTCAAATTGCAGAGAAATTCAAAACTCAACTGGTAAAATTGCTGACCGCGACGATGCTTCCCGAAGAAAATCCTGAATTGCAGCAACGTACGAAACAGGCCGCATTGTATTTTATTTCCAATCTGAAAGATCCGCTTTCAGTCAATCTTGGAAAACTCAACCTGGACACAGATAATAAAGCGCTCAGAAAACTTTTATCGGAATCATTTGAAAAATTGCAGCTGGAAATTTTCATCAAACTGTCCTGCCTTGAGAATTGTCAAAATGGCCTGGATACCATTTCCTACCTCAAAACAAGGGCGGATGCATCCTTAGACTTCCGCCCGCATGGCAGGCAAAAAGCACAGCATCAACAGCAGTACTCAAAAACCATTATACATCCGGTACTTTTTACGGAACTCAAACGTTGGCGTGATGACCTGGCCGATGAAATGAATATACCGAAATATAGGGTCCTGCCACAGAAATCGATGCTGGAACTGATGAACAAACTGCCCGTTACCCTTGAAGGGTTAACACGGGTAAAAGGGATCGGGAAGCTCAAAATGAAACAGTTTGGTTTGGAGATCATTTCCATCATCAGTACTTATTGTGCCGATCATGATATCATCCCTTCACAAACTGAGATCGCTGTTGCAAAAAGAGATAAAAAATAATTCTGATGCATCATCGACTTTTAACTGATCATCTTTCGCGCATCAAACCTTTCTGCCTCTTTGGCGCCAAAGGGGTCGGGAAAACAACGGTGGTCAGGGAGTTTGCCGGTAAATTCAGCAACTGCATCCACCTCAATCTGGAGACAGGGGTTGACCGCGCCATCTTCAACTTTGACGTACCCGCCGACGAAACACTCAAAGCAATCAGCTTTTTAAAAGGAAAGGAGGTCCGGGGAACGGGGACCCTCATCGTGCTTGATGAGCTTTACCGCTGCCAGGAGGCGATCAAATGGGTGAGGAAGCAGGCTGATGGGCGGAAGTACAGAGACACTGACAGGAGGACGGGCGGACCGTCGGACAATTTTGCAGGATCCGGAGGACCGTTTATTATTGCAAATTCCTCAATAATGACAAAGGAAATGGATATGCTGACCGACCTTGAAAACGGGATCATGCAGCCGCTTTTTTTATATCCCTTTTCCTTTGAGGAATTTCTGATGGTGGTTGAAGATCCCGCGGCTCTTGAGGCATTCAGGGAAGTGCCGGTACCCTATTATGCCTATGAAAAGTTACTGAACTATTTTCACATCTATTCCATGATTGGCGGGATGCCGGAAATTATTGGTGAATATGCAGCCAACCGGCATCTTTCGGGGCTTAAAAATATTTATAAACGGGTTGAAGAAAGACTCATCCAGGGACTGCAGGATGTATCAGCCAGCACGAAAAGCCGGGACCTGGCAGTGGAAGTACTTCAAAACACCTATCCCTTTGCGGCCACCAGGATCAGTTTCAACCGCTTCGGGAACCTGGAAAAAGGGAGCCGGGAGATCAGCCAGGCATTCAGGATGATGGAACGTGACTTTTTCCTCCAAATGATCTACCCGGTCACCTCCACCACCTTGCCGCTTGCGCCCGATTTCTCTAAGTTCCCGAGGGTGCAACTGCTTGATACCGGGCTTGTCAATTATTTCTCAGGTATTCAGAAACCCCTGTTCCAATCACACGACATGAATGCAATTTTCGAAGGGCAGATTGCCCGGCAGGTAGTGGGGCAGGAGTTGCTGTGTGCGGGAAACCCTGATGCCGGCGCCCGTTCACATTTAAACTTCTGGATTAGGAACAAGGCCCAATCCAGGGCGGAGGTCGATTTTGTATTTCAATATGATGATTGGCTCATTCCCGTGGTCGTCCGGTCAGGGGAGCCCGGCCGGCTCAGGTCACTGCATCAGTTTATCGATTTAGCCCCGCATGCCTATGCAGTGCGTTTGCATGCGGGTAAACTGGCTGTTCAGCAAACGCAGACCATTCGTGGAAAAAACTTTTACCTCCTGAACCTCCCCTACTTTCTTGCCGGAAAAATCAAAGAACATCTGAAAGGGTTCTTAAGGTTTGCGAATGGATGACCGTTTTCCGTATCTTTGCGCGGCTTTTTCAACTATATATCATATGTCGATCAGTGTTTCCAACATCACCAAAATCTATGGCACCCAGAAGGCGCTTGATAATGTGACGCTTGAAATAAAACCCGGTGGGATCACGGGGCTGCTTGGCCCAAATGGTGCAGGGAAGAGTACCCTGATGAAGATCCTCTCCTGTTTCATTCCTCCCACCTCGGGAGATGCTTCTGTTTGTGGTTTCGATGTGCTGGAACAGTCCATAGAAGTAAGGAAAAAGGTCGGTTACCTTCCTGAGAACAATCCGCTGTACCTTGATTTATATGTAAGGGAATTCCTGGGATTTATTGCAGGAACACATCAACTGAAAGGAAATATAGCCCATCGGGTTGCAGAGATGATCGAAATGACCGGGTTGCAGTCGGAGCAGCACAAGAAAATCGGTGCACTTTCCAAGGGTTTCCGTCAGCGGGTCGGACTTGCCCAGGCCCTGATACACGATCCGGAAGTTCTGATTCTCGATGAGCCCACTTCAGGGCTTGATCCCAATCAATTGATCGAAATCCGGAATTTGATTACGCAGGTGGGCAAGACAAAAACGGTGATGATGTCAACGCACATCATGCAGGAGGTAGAAGCCATTTGCACGCGGGCGGTCATCATTCACCAGGGTCGCATCATTGCTGATGATTCCACACAAAACCTGCAGCACGTTGCAACTTCAAGGGTCATCATCATGGTCGAGTTCGACGCACCGGTTCAGGGGTCATTGCTCAATAAAATACCCGGGGTTTTATCGTGTGTGATCCCGGGAAGAAAAGATGCAGATCGAATTATTAAAAACGAATCCCGAATTCCGAATATTGGGGAACCTGTTTCCGCCATCGCTGACCATTCATCAACCATCTGGCATCTGATTTCGGCTCCAGACACAGATATCCGGGCGGAAGTATTCCAGTTCGCGGTAGAGAAAAAATACACCGTGTTATCCCTGCACCGTGAAGAACAGAAACTGGAAGAGGTTTTCCAGGAGTTGACAAGGCCCTGGGCCTGATCGTGCACTTTTTCCACAGTCTTTTTTTGAGATAAATAAATTTTAGTAATTTTGCAGCCGCAATAGTGGACAGATTTGATTGATTGCAACCACTGGAAAAAAATGCTAAACCAACATTTCCTTCCTACAATCAAAAATCAAATCGTTTATTTTAATGTTTTACCTGTGGAAGCCTTGATGCGTATTGCGTGACAGGGTGACAGGGTAACAGGGTGACAGGGTGACAGGGTAACAGGGTAACAGGGTAACAGGGTAACAGGGTAACAGGGTGACAGGGTAACAGGGGAACAAATAAATCGTAAATCTAAAATCATTTAATATGGGCTATTTATTTACATCGGAGTCCGTTTCAGAGGGACATCCGGATAAAGTTGCAGATCAGATATCAGATGCCTTGCTTGATGAATTCATGAAATGGGATCCGGAATCGAAAGTAGCATGCGAAACCTTTGTTACCACCGGGCTTGTTGTTTGCGGTGGCGAGGTAAGGACCAATGGATGGGTTGACGTACAGGAAACAGCGCGTCGTGTGATCCGGCAGATTGGTTATACCAAGGCGGAGTACCGCTTCGATTGTGATTCCTGCGGGGTGATCTCCACCATCCACGAGCAGTCGGCTGATATCAACCAGGGGGTGGTACGTGAAAAGAAAGAAGATCAGGGCGCGGGAGACCAGGGCATGATGTTTGGCTATGCCTGCAACGAGATGGAGAACATGATGCCCATGTCGATCGAACTGGCTCATATCTTCCTGCAGGAACTGGCTGAAATACGCCGGGAAGGCAAGCAGATGAAATACCTACGGCCCGACAGCAAATCGCAGGTCACCATTGAATATGATGACAAGGGAAAGCCGGTTCGCATCGATACCATCGTGGTGAGTACCCAGCATGACGATTTCATTCAACCTGCATCAAAGACTGTCAAGGCAGAAAAAGCAGCAGAAAAGGCCATGCAGGACAAAATCAGGGATGATGTTCAGAAAATCCTGATTCCCAGGGTCAAGAAAACGTTGCCATCAAAGATTCAGAAACTCTTCCAGGGTGATTTCAAACTACACGTGAACCCTACGGGAAAATTCGTCATCGGCGGACCTCATGGCGATACAGGCCTTACCGGACGCAAGATCATCGTGGACACTTATGGTGGACACGGAGCCCATGGCGGCGGAGCTTTCTCCGGCAAAGATCCTTCAAAGGTCGACCGTTCGGCCGCCTATGCTGCCCGGCATATCGCCAAGAACATGGTGGCTGCCGGTGTTGCCGACCAGGTACTGATCCAGGTTGCCTATGCCATCGGGGTGGCACAGCCTGTCGGAATCTACGTAAATACCTTCGGTACAGCCAAAGTGAAAGATAAAAAAGGGTCCATGCTGCCTGACGGAGTGATTGCCGAGAAAATCAGCAAAATATTTGACCTGCGCCCTTATGCCATCGTGGAAAGGTTCGGACTGAAGAATCCTATTTACCAGCCTACTGCATCCTATGGTCATTTTGGCCGTGATCATTACTCCAGGGAGGTCGAAGTTTTTTATCCCGTTAAAGGTTCAAAACCGATCAAAGTTAATGGTACCGGGAAAGAGGTTTACATGAAAAAAGTCGATTTCTTTGCCTGGGAAAAAGTTGATTATGCCGACAAACTCAGGAAAGAATTTGGCATTTAAATTGAAGATAATCCTCTTCCTTTCTCTGATTTTCCTGTTATTGCTTTCTCATGCAGGAAGTGCGCAAATTGATATTCAGCGCTATACTACGGCAACGGATACTTTTTACTGGAAACACTATGTTCATATCGCGAAACCGCCAAGGCTCAACCTGAGGCGGTTTTCGGTTTCACAACCGGCAAAAAAAATCGATGCCTTCCTGGCTCAAAACCTCAACCGGTTTGCTCAGTTTACCAATGATTCCACTCCTGAATTTTCTGTAAAAGACCTGAAAAAGTGCCTTTACCCTGTTGAAATTAACGGAGACAAACTCACTGATATGATCTTCAGCGGGCCCAGTGGAGGAGTGTCGGACATGGTGCAGATCTGGATCAATCGCCGGGATCGTTTTGAACTCGTTTTTGAGGACTACCAGTACATCTCGAAATTCAGAACCGTTGACCATTTACTGGCTGAAATGCAAACCGGAGATCCGGGGAACAAGGACGATTATCTCTATTTCACCCGCGATTACCGTGTTGAGCAGGAAAAAGGCGAAATTGCATTTGTTAAAGGGAAGCAGATTGTCGCTTATCAATACACGGAAGAACCTTCCGTTTACTATCCGCAGCCTGTTCCGTTTACAGCTTACGCGGATACGATGCTACTCAGGGCTTCCGCATCACACCTGAATGAACCTTTTCTTCCGCGTCTGGGCACATTCGGGAACATTGTGGCCAAATACCGTACCAAAGCAACCGGAATGGCACTGGCTTATAAATCGAACGGGAAAGGCAACGATTGGTTTTTTGTGGAGATTTCTCCCTCCGTATCACCGTCAGCATCAATCCTGTATGACGTTGAAAAGTTGCCAACGTTTATCCGCGGATGGGTTTCAAGCCGGTCAATTCACCTGTTGGTAACGAGGTAAACTGGTTTAATGCTGAACGATCAGCTTTTTTGTCAGGGTTATTTTTCCGTCAACCAGCAGGGAAGCAAAATAGATCCCGTCGCTCATATTCAGCGTGCTGATGGTTATTTTGCCGGAAGCAGCCGGCAAAATTTGTTTCTGCAGGATTGTTCCGAGAATATCGCGGATTAAGAGCGTTCCCTGTGAGCCAACCGGTACCGAATAATTGAACCCGGCCTGTCCGCTGGCAGGGTTTGGATAGCCATCGGAAAGCATTCCCCGGTTTGCAATCGATTCGCCGATGCCCAAAGGATAGGAGGTGTATTTGATGGTAACACTGACTGAATCGTTTGCATTTGACCTGCTGAAGAACACCCAGCGCACTACACTTTCACCGGAGGTTAAAGGATGAAAAGCAGTTTGTCCGTAGTGGCCTATGAATTCGGTATTGGTTTCTCCCACGGCAATGGGCTGATCATTCGGAGAGATAAATGTACCTGAACTATAACAGCCACCGGCCCAGCACATCGTTACTTCAGTAGAATCGAGCAGGGTCAACTCGGTTTTCTTGCACAGAACACTCAGGGAACTACTGCTTATGTTTTTAACATTCAAATAGGTAATGAGTTCAACACTATCAGGTGTTCCGGCCTGAATCAAGATGGAGTTGTTCTCAACCGGGCCCTGTCTGTTTGACAGAGAGAGGCTTTGTGAATAGCCATAGAAAGTTATCATTGTTAGCAGAAAAACAGCAGACAGTAGTTTTTTCATAAGATTTTCATTAAATACGGAGATTTCATGGCAAATTTACGAAATAAACCATTTCGCACCTCTTCCGTACCATAATATTTATTAATTTTGTAAGGGTATATTGTTAATCTGAAAACATGAAACAAATTTTACTGATTATTGCATTTTCCGGCATCCTGTATGTTGGATTCAGCCAGTCACAACGATTGGTAATCCTGGAGGAGTTCACTTCAGCTACGTGCGGCCCCTGTGTGAGCAAGAACGCGTTATTCCATACCTGGCAGACTCAGAGTCCAGACAAGTTCACCTCGATTTACTATCATGTGAACTGGCCTGCAGCAGGCGACCCGATGAACCTGGCCAATCCGGGAGAGACCTCCACGAGGGTAAGTTTATATATGAACCCTTCAAACATGTATGTACCCTATTCCGTTCTTGACGGGAATTACTATAACGGGAGTGCCGCCGGATGGACCATGACGAACATCAACAACAGGTACGCTATTCCTTCCCCTTTTGAAATCAGTATTCAGCACCGGGTTTCAGCCGGCGAGGATTCGGTTTTTTCGACCATGCTCATCAAATGTACGCAGAACATCACTGCAAGCCTGACTGCACACAATGTCATTATTGAGAAGTGGATCCATTTTAACGCAGCTCCATGTGCCAGTTCCAACGGTGAGCGGGATTTTTATAATGTCATGAAAGAAATGATCCCCAATGCTTCCGGCACGACATTACCCACTGCCATGGTTCCCGGGGATTATGTTTTGCTTGAAGGAGCCTGGAAAGCCGGCATCGTCTATGATTTCACCCAGTTGGCATCGGTGGGATTTGTGCAGGATAAAAACACTAAGGAAATCTATCAGGCAGCCAACAGCACCACAACCCCGGTTATTCTGCCTTATGGCACTGATTTGCAGGTAATGGATGTCGTCAATATTCCGGTGAAAACCTGTAAAAACATTCTTTCACCAGCGATAAGGATCAGGAATAACGGAAACAATCCGGTAAACAGCGTCACCATAAAATATAAGATTAACGACGGACCGTTGAATAGTTTTACCTGGAACGGTACACTGTCCAGCATGCAGAAAACAGTGGTCAGTCTGCCCGAGTATCCGTTTAATTTACTTGCCCTGAATAAGCTCACCATTTTTTCCACAAATCCGAACAACATACAGGATGAATACCCGAAAAATGACACCCTGCAATTTACCTTCACGCCATCTGCAGTTTCGACAAACCAGATAAAAATAAATTTGAGAACTGACAATTCACCACAGGAAACAACCTGGGAGATCAGGAATTCACTGGATGTTGTTGTCGCGAGCGGCGGTCCTTACCCGCTTCCGAACAAGCTTTACCAGCAAACCATCACTCTGCCGCAGGCCGATTGTTATTCTTTCACCATCAACGACACCGGTGGCGACGGGATCTGCTGCAGCAATGGCAACGGTGGTTATGAAGTTTCCTCAAGCGGGACAATCATCAAACAGGGTGGTTCTTTTAACTACGCCGAGACCTGTGAATTCTGGATGACTGCCCCGGTATCTGTTGAGGAAAACAGCCTTAACACTCAGTTGACCGTTTACCCCAACCCGTTTGATGGTTCAACAAATATTTCGTTCTCGACCAGGAAAAACAGCGAAACTGTAATTAAGTTATTCAATGCATACGGGCAGTTGGTGAAATCTGTTTCGCTCGGGCCTCTGAACGCCGGTCAGCACGAGACCGTGATGGATGGACAGCATTTAAAACCAGGGGTGTATATTCTCCAGCTGAACTCCGGCTCAGAGGTAAGTTCCAGGAGGGTTTCTGTTGTCCGGTGAATTATTGATTGCCGGTAATCCTGATCTCAAGGGCTCCAACGCCATATTTTGACATGGGGGCATCGAAGAACTCGATGCCCTTTTGCATTTTCAGCAATTCGATGAGCGCGGCCCGCAAAACCCCATTCCCCACACCATGAATAAAAATGACTTTTAAAAAATGACCTGCCAGGGCGCTGTCAAGACATTTCAAAAAAAAGTTTTTCTGGAAATCCAGTATCTCGGAATTTTCAAGATTTGAAGGATCATCAACCAGTTCATGAATGTGCAGGTCCACGACTGCTTCCTGCGGAGCAACCTGATACCTGGAAATAAACCCGGGCGTATGCTCCTGCGACTGGGTATTGGGATTTGGAACAGCTGCCATCACCTCCTCGGCAAGAAAATATTCTGTGAGTGAAAGTATTTTTACCACAATCCCTTTGGTCTGGATGACCGAATGCTCCCGGTAGTTTCCCTCCTTGTAAAACTTCTTTCCCTCTATTTTGAATTCGGAATTAAACGGTGGAAGCAAAGACGTGCATTGCTCCTTATGGAAAAGGAATTGCAGGATTCCATCAGTCCAATGCGTCAGTTGTTCACGGTTTATGGTTGCCAGCAATAATTTCGAATCGGGGAAAATGCTGCCGTAATCAACACCGCTGTAGTGACCCAGTGAATTTTTACTGAAGATATTGTACAATATATCGTAGGAACTGTTATTGATAAGAAATATATCCACGTTACCAGTGATCAGCCATTTCTGGTCATGCGGAACAAATGCGAGGTACAGATCTTCTGATTTCCGGTCTGCCGCAATGTGGCCAGGCAGATTGCTTGAGCGGCCATCGCCCGGTTCTTCCGCCTCGACGTCATCGGAGGGCACTTCAATATTATAATGTGACTCGAAAAACCTTGCGGCCGGTTCAGTGGCGTCAATTTTAATCAATTCACTGATCATCGTGGGAATCTCAAATCCATCTTCAATTAAAATACTGACCATGCGGCTGTCAATCAACCTGGCTACGATTCCACCACCTGAAGCATTCAGGAATTTTACTTTATCACCGACTTTTAATGTGCTCATAGGATTGGTTTTTGGGGGCCAAGTTGGCAAGAGAACATGGGGTCAAAGGGACGGGTGGATGGGGGGAAACATTTAGTTTTATTTCAGCATGCAAAGGTAGTTTTATTTATCTCTTATATTTTGGTCTTTCAGGAGAACCGATAATTCCCCAACTGACATCCTGGTTGGTCCCTTCTTAAATGCTCCGGTTGCCCGCCGATCCTCCTGTGAACTATTTCCTCATTTCCAGATCGTTACGCCAGACATCAGATATGATGGATTTTGAATATAAAAAAAATTAGTAACTTGCGCCCAGTATTAACCAAAAAAAAATCATTATGAGGAGAATTACCGTCCTGCTGCTATTCTTTTGTCTGGCAGCAACCACGTCGTTTGGAGGTGGGTACCAGGTAGGCTTGCACAATGTGCGCAACATCGGCATGGGGCTTATCGGGACTTCGCTAAGCTATGACGCAAGCAGTTTGTTTTACAATCCTGGCGGCGCAGCATTCGTCAATGAGAAATGGAGTTTTTCGGCAGGTGTCAGTTTGATCTTTGCCAGGGGAACCTATCAGGCAAAAGATGTCAACTACCAGGCGACACTTAAACATGAATTGAATACGCCATTTTATTTTTATGCCGCTTTCAAACCCACTAAAAATCTCAGTGTCGGTATTGCGGTCGATGCACCATATGGAAACAGGCTTGCCTGGAAAGATGATGCCGGTGACAACTGGAAAGGTCGTTACCTCATCAAGGATATTTCGTTCAAGGCCATCACGTATCAACCAACCATTTCTTACAAGATCAAGGATATTATCGGATTTGGTGTTGGACTCGTTTACGCCACGGGAACCGTCGACATGAACAAGGCCATCCCGCTGCAGGGAGTAAACGGCGATGGTACGCTCAATATCAAAGGCAGTACCAGCAGTTTCGGTTTCAACGCCGGGATCATGGTTCATCCTGACAAGGGATGGAGCCTTGGACTTAATTACCGTTCCAAAATTGAAATGAATGTAAAAGGCGCCGATGCTACTTTCTCGGTGCCCCAGTCGCTGAGCAGCAATTTCCCCAACAACAAGGTGGATGTCATGTTGCCTCTGCCGGCTAACCTTGATTTCGGAGCATCCTATGAATTTGGGAAAAACAACCAGTGGATGATCGGTATCAACCTTTGCTATGTTTTCTGGAGCACTTACGATTCACTCGTATTCAATTTCGAGAAAAAAACCGCAGCAGTTAACCGCACAGCTACTCCTGCATTGTATGTTGACCAAATGATTGAACGCATCGGCGTGCAATTCAAGGCCAGCAAGGTGATTACCTTGAGGGCCGGCGGTTATTATGATCCCTCTCCCGTATCAAACAGCTACCTGAACCCGCAAACTCCCAGCCTCACCGAGATTGGAGTTACCGGCGGACTTTCAGTTTATCCATTCAAAGGGTTCAGTGTTGACGCATCCTTCCTTTACCTGATGGGTGGAAAACGAAGCGGAACCTATTCGCCCGACAATTTTGCCGGGACCTACCGCACAGGTTTCAGTATCCCCGGGATTGGTTTATCGTACAGTTTTTAACTTATAAAATATGAACATTATGAAAAAAATTCTTTTCATTATATTGTCCCTGGCCATGTTAACTGCATGTGAGCGAAAGATCGATGAATTCGCTGCTTCAGCCAATGGCCTGGATTTCTCGAAATTTGTCTCAGTCGGAAATTCCATGACCGCTGGCTATGCCGATGGTGCGTTGTACCTGAGTGGCCAGCAAAATTCAATTCCGAACATCATGGCCACCCAATTCAAAACCGTCGGCGGAGGTGAGTTCACACAACCTCTCATCGGCACCGAAGAGGGTGTTGGATTTACACCGATTCCGGGTGGCATCTACTGTTATACAAAAAGAGTACTTACCATTGTTCCTGATATGGACTGCTATGGAAATCCGGTTGGGACTGCTTCGCTGAAGCCTGCTTTCTCCTCCAATCCCGACCAGGCTACCCTGCTCCAGCAACTGTTTGCACCTCCCACGGTTGCAGGCCCTTACAACAACATGGGTGTTCCGGGAGCAACCCTGCAGGCAATATTCTATCCTGGTTACGGTTCTGCCCTGGGCAATCCATATTTCAAGCGATTCGCCACTTCTGCAACCACTTCAGTTTTAAAGGATGCCATGGCCCAGCAACCGACCTTTTTCTACCTGTGGATCGGGAATAACGATGTGCTTGCCTCTGCCCTGGCTGGATCAGATCTCATGCTGACCCCTGCCGACACCTTTGCCAAATATTATCCAATGGCCACAGGTGCGTTGCTGGCTTCCGGCAAACAACCCAAAGGAGTGGTTGCAACCATTCCCGATATTACAAGTATTCCGTTCTTCACAACCATCTCGAAGCAGCTTCCATGGAATGGCGTTCCCCTGTCTGCCACACAGGCAGCACAGCTGAATGCAGTTTATTCTTTGCAAGGTCATTCTGAAATCGTGTGGAAGGAAGGTCTCAATCCGTTTGTTTACCAGAAGGAAAACGGCACGCTAGCCCAGATGCAGGAAGGCGATCTTTTCCTGCTGACCTTACCAACAGATTCTATCAAATGCAGGGGAATGGGTATAGCAGACACCACGAAACACCCGATGCCCTATGTCTATCCGATCCCCGGCAAATTTGTGCTCGACAAAGCGGAACAAGCCAACATCAAAGCGCATGTTGACCAGTACAACACGATCATCCGGCAGGTGGCAGCAACTCAGAACCTGGCTGTGGCTGACATGAATACCTACCTCAAATCGTTTACTTCCGGAATGGTGTTCGATGGGATCAAAGTCAGTACAACCTTCGTTACAGGAGGATTGTTCTCCACCGATGGGGTTCATTTGAATCCGCGTGGCAATTGTATAGCCGCCAACTACTTCATTCAGGCCATCAATGCCAAATACGGAAGCAACATTCCCCAGGCCAATGTAACCAACTACCCGGGTCTGATATTCCCGTAACAGGTAGTGCACTAGCGAAATAGCGAAGTAGCGAAATTATTCAGCTACTTCGCTGTTTTTATGCCATTTCACGAGTTTGTCAATGGCCCTCCCGCGGTGGCTGATCCCGTTTTTAAGGTAGGCGGGCATCTCGGCAAAGGTTTGCCGGTAACCATCAGGAAGAAAGACAGGATCGTAACCAAATCCGTCTGTCCCGCATCTATCTGCGGTGATCGTTCCCTCGATCTTTCCTTCAAAAGTTTGTTCTTTCCCATTCAGGATAAGGCAGATCACGCAACGAAAACGAGCTTTACGGTTGGCGTTTCCCGACAATTCCAACAATATTTTACCGATGTTTTCATCAAAACTGCAACCCGCTCCTGCATATCTTGCAGAATATACACCGGGGCGGCCGCCAAGGGCCTCAATTTCCAGGCCGGTATCATCAGCAAAGCAGTTTAAACCCGTCAGTTCATAAATGAACCGGGCTTTCTGAACAGCATTTCCTTCAATTGTTTCCTGCGTTTCCGGAATTTCAATATCCACATGGGCATCCTTCAAACTGAGAATGTTGAATTCAGTGCCCATGATCTCCCTGATCTCCCGGAGTTTGTGCTGGTTGTTGGTGGCGAAGAGGAGGTCCATATTAAAATTGCGAATAGCGAAATAGTGAAAATTTCAGGTGGTTAGATCACCTCCTGTATCAGGCGGGTGATCAGTTCTGTGAAATTCCAGCCGTACGCCCGTACCATATTGGGAACGATGCTTGCTTCGGTAAGTCCGGGGACTGTATTGACCTCCAGGAAATAAAAGTCATTCCCGTTAAAAATATAATCAAAGCGGACAACACCTTTGCAATTTAACTTTTCATACAGCAGCCTTGAAATATTCTGGCACCGGTCTGTTTCCCGGGTGGAGATTTTTGCAGGTATAACTTCTTCGGCCATTCCCTTTATATATTTTGCTTCGTAATCGAAGTATTCTTTTTTTGGTATGATCTCTGCCACCGGGAAGGTGATGATCATCCCTTCTGACCTGAATACACCGCATGTGAGTTCTCTTCCCCTGATAAATTCTTCAATGAGAATTTCGGGATCTTCGTGAAACGCTTTTGCCAGTGCAGGGGCCAATTCCTTTTCATGGCTTACCTTCGACATACCCACGCTGGATCCGCCGTTGTTTGGCTTTACAAAGACAGGGAGGGAAAGCTGGTCTAAAATCAGCTTTTCATCCAAATTTCCCCCTTTGAACAGATGCATTGACTTTGCAGTAAGGATCCCAAAGGATGCAACAACATCCTTGCAAAAACTTTTATTAAACGTGAGGGCCGACGTGGTAAGATTGCAGGAAGTGTAAGGAATTCCAAGCATGTCGAGGTACCCTTGCAGCTTTCCATTTTCACCTGGAGTGCCATGAATGGCATCAAATACCGCATCAAAACGGATCTTCCGTTTGCCAATGGTCAAACTGAAATCATTTTTGTTGATGGGGAATTTTTTTAACCCGATGCGGTAATTCCAGTTTTTACCCCTGAACTCTACCAGAAATGGACAGAACTTGTCACGGTCAATATACAATTCAACCTGTTTTCCACTTTTGATGGAAATTCCGTATTCTCCGGAATCACCACCTGCAACAATGGCAATATTCAACATAAACGGAAGTTTAAAACCACAAAATTAACACAAAAACATTGCCCCTTGTGCAAAATTCAATTTTTGCGTAAGTTTGTCGATTCTTTTGAAAAATACAATAAAACTGACCTTTTCGGGTTATCTGATAAATCAGGGGATGGATTTTTTACATTTTCTCTTTTCAAAAAAATTTCTCAAGCATTTCCTCATTGCTGTGGGGATCACTTTGGTTTTGATCCTGATGATCCTGCAATCGCTGGCATGGTATACCAAGCACAATAATTACATCATTGTTCCCGACTTCAGGGGAATGAACTTTTCCGAAGTGCAGTCAAGCCCGGAAAACATCAATTACCAGTTTAATGTGATTGATTCGCTTTTTGATGCGGATAAACCCAAAGGATCTATTTTGTCGCAGGATCCGTTTCCCGGGGCCAAAGTCAAGAAAAACCGCATGGTTTACCTGACCATCACTTCCATGGTGCCCGAAAAAACGACCATGCCTGAACTGCGCGACCTGACGCTTCGCCAGGCACAATCCATGCTTGAAACGGCAGGTTTGAAGCTTGGAAAATTGTTTTACATCAAATCCTTCGATGAGGATGCTGTGCAGAATCAACTTTTCAAAGGAAAGCCGATCCATGCAGGGACTGAACTCGATAAGGGTTCTGTTATCAACCTTACCGTTGGCATGGGTGCCAAGGCGGCAGAAGCCATGATTGATTCATTGAGGTTGGATAGTTTGCAGGAAAATAAATAGCGATGGATCAAGGTTTCGCACCTGGTGAACGATTTAACGGGGCAATAAATAAAAACTTATAATCTGACATGGTAATGCGCTTTTTCTTATTCCTCATCATACCCCTTTTTACCTGGGTTTCCGGGCTTTCCCAGGAGGTGCTCACAGGCCTTCAAACAAATCCCATGGTCAAGGCCAAAGCTTTGGAAATCAGCCGGATGAACTTACCTGAATCCGGTTTGGATACCCTCCCGGTTAGCCTGCCATTTTTCGATGATTTCTCCGCCAACAGCGTATTCCCATCCCCGAATTTGTGGATCGACCGCTTTGCCTTTGAGAATGATGACCTGCCTGTTTACCCGGTAAACCTGGGCGCCATGACCCTTGATGCCATCAATGATTCCGGGAACATGTATCAGGCAGCCGTGCCCGGGCCACTGAATTTCATTGCCGACTACCTGACTTCACGATATATCAGACTCGATTCCGTGTTTTCCCCTGTTCCTCGATCACTGACGCTGGCCGACTCCATTTATTTCAGTTTTTTCTATCAGCCCCAGGGCCGGGGAAATGCACCGCAAAAAAACGATTCACTGATCCTGGAATTTTTAGTTACCCCGGCTCACGACAGCCTCACTCCGGGAGGCACCACCCCTGTTCCCGATAAGTGGCGGCGAATGTGGTTTGCAAATGGAATGCCCCTGGACACTTTTTACCTGAAAAACAACAAATGGTTTGTCCAGGTAATGATCCCTGTAACTGATGCCTCTTTTCTTAAAAATAAATTCCGGTTCAGGTTTTACAATTATGTCAGCCTTGCGAGTTCATCAGAGCCTAGTTGGCAAAGCAATACCGATCAATGGAACCTCGACAATGTCTATCTTAACCTGGGCCGCAGCAAAAACGATACGGTTTTCCCGGAGTTGCGATTTATTTACCGGCCTCCATCCTTGCTCCGGCGCTATGAGTCGATGCCCTATCCCCAGTATTGTGACGATCCGACAAATGAAATAAGGGATACGATCGATATTTTAATGACCAACCGGGATATCATCCCCCATCTATCATCATATAAATATTATGTAACCAATACCGGCAGTTTTTCAAAAACATACAATGGCGGGGATTACAATATACAGCCGTATAATGTAATCCCCTACGTGACCTATCAGAAGTTTGCCCACCCGGCAGTCCCCTTCCTGATCCCGATCAGCCAGGCCGACAGCGCAACTTTCCTGATGAAACACGTGCTGACTGATTTAACTCCCGGATCTGCAATGGGCGACACCATGCAGGCCTATCAGAACTTTTTCAACTATTTCGCTTATGATGACGGCACCCCGGAGGCAAGTTACGGACTCACACCGGCAGGCTCAAAACTTGCTTATCGCTTTCAGCTCAATAAGTCGCCAGACACCTTGCGTGCCATCCGGATGTATTTCAACAGAACCCTGAGCAATGTCAGCCAGCAACTGTTCTATCTTTGCGTATGGAACGACAACGCAGGCAAACCGGGTGATACCATCTATTCAAAACTGTATCTGCCACGGTATACCGACAGCCTCAATAAATTTGCTACCTACCATATCTTCCCCCCGCTGCGTATTACCGGGACGTTTTATGTCGGATGGATTCAAACAACTGATGATAATTTGTCGATCGGATTCGATCGCTATAACAACAGTCAGAGCGAGATCTTCTACAACTCATCCGGGGTGTGGAATAATTCATCCTTTACCGGTTCGCTGATGATCAGGCCGGTGATCGGAAAACCCATTCCGCTGGGAATCGGCGATGTGGAAAAGAACTATTTTAAGATAGCGATCTATCCAAACCCATGCAATGCCGGCATTTTACATCTACAAATCCCTGAAACAGCCCCTATAACGAATATTACCGAAGATGCCTCCCTGATCATCACTGACCTGATTGGTCACATCAGCTTGAAAACACGATATCAAAAAGAGATCGATGTAAGTTCACTGGCCAATGGGCTCTATTTCCTGGAAATCAGGAACAGTGCAGGCATCAGGTCCGGTATTGCAAAATTCATCATTTCACGATAACGAAGCCGGCATCACAATCGCAAACCTGAACAGTTCATCCTTCCGGAAAAAAACATGGACAATAAACCCGAAATCCCAGAAGAAGCAGGTGAATTATACGAACATTTCAGGTTTGTCGTTGACAGGGGGCAAAACCCGTTGCGCATCGATAAGTACCTGATGGCTAAAATCGAAAATGCCTCCCGGAACCGCATCCAGAACGCCGCTCATGCCGGAAATATCTTTGTAAATGGTGTCATGGCAAAGCCAAATTATAAAGTCAGGCCACTCGATGTGATCACCATCGTATTGGCTCATCCCCCGCGTGATACGGAAGTTTATCCTGAGAATATCCCGATTGATGTGGTATACGAGGACAATGACATCCTGGTGGTCAATAAATCGCCCGGGATGGTTGTGCATCCCGGTCATGGAAACTTCACCGGTACCCTCCAAAATGCACTTTTATTTCATCTGCAACTCAACAACCCCGGCAATGCCGATGCAAAACCTTTCCTGGTGCACCGCATCGACAAGGACACCAGCGGGATCATGCTTATTGCCAAAAATGAGCTTTCACAAGCGAAAATCGCCAAACAGTTTTTTGATCATACGATCGACCGTACGTATGTGGCGCTCGTGTGGGGAAATATCGATCATGATGAA
This sequence comes from uncultured Bacteroidales bacterium, assembly GCA_903903985.1. Lineage (GTDB taxonomy): Bacteria > Bacteroidota > Bacteroidia > Bacteroidales > FEN-979 > CAIVAT01. Next base: position 54,384 of record CAIVAT010000034.1, read on the forward strand.
GGAAGTATTGATGCACATATCGGGCGGGATATCCGTAACAGGTTGGTTCAGGCTGTGTATGATGATCCGGAAAAGGGCCGGCATGCCGTTACGCATTACCATGTTCTTGAACGGTTTGGTTATGTGACCCTGGTGGAATGCAGGCTTGAAACCGGCCGCACACACCAGATCAGGATTCACTTCAAACACATCGGCCATCCCCTGTTCAACGACGAAAGCTATGGCGGGGCAGAAATCCTGAAAGGCACCACATTTACCAAATACAAACAATTTGTCAATAACTGTTTTGCCCTGCTGCCGCGTCAGGCCCTGCATGCTAAATCGCTGGGATTTATCCACCCTGGAACAAACCAGTTTGTGCACTTCGATTCTGATTATCCTCCTGATCTGGCAGCAGCGATTGAAAAATGGAGAAGCTACGGGAGGATGGGGGCAAATCACGATTGACGATTTTCAATTTACAATGGAACAGCACAGGGGTATGAAGGTAATTAGAAATAACAGGGCAGGTAAGGTGAGTTTTTTACAGATCCTGGTTTCGTGCTATTTCTGGGTATCCATGTTCCTGATTTCGGGTATATTATTTCCCGTTGCCATTTTTTTATGGGTTACGACCGTATTGTTTGATGAAAGGCGGTATATCCTGCATCAGTTTACCTGCAGATGGGCCGATATTATCTTAGGGATCAACCCTTACTGGAAAGTGCATGTGGAGGGCCGGAATAAAATTGATCCTGAAAAAGTGTATGTGATGGTCTCAAACCATCAGTCGGGGTTAGACATCCTGGTACTTTTCAAACTTAACCGTCATTTCAAATGGGTGGCAAAAAAGGGCTTATTCATTATTCCTTTTATTGGATGGAACATGGCCCTGAACGGATATATTTCCATCGAACGGGGCCGTGGAAGGAGTAAGCTCCAGATGATGGACAAAGCTGCTGAATCCATTCGTGCCGGGAATTCAGTCATGCTCTTCCCTGAAGGAACCCGATCTGTGGATGGAATACTTCAACAATATAAAACCGGGGCGTTCAGACTTGCCCTCGAAACCCGTTCCCCGATCATTCCTATTGTGATCAAAGGAACCCATCGGGCCATTAAAAAGGGCGGGCTGCTGATTCACAAAAACGATCAGGTCAAACTCGTGGTCCTCGACCCTATTCCTTACGAATCATTCAGCCATATGGACAACAAAGCGCTGGCATCCATGGTTTTTGAAATTACCAGACGGGAATTGGACTCATTGCCTGATTAGCCTATCCCTGCTGAAATCATTGGTACCCCTTGCAACCGCCAATTTGACATATCCGGATTGAATTATCCTGCCGTTTCGACATATTTCCTGGTGCTTTTTCCGCTGGTACATCTTTTGATTTTTACGCTGAAAACAAACAAAATTCAAACATAAAAATAAAGGAGGAACAACCATGACACTTATTAAATGGCAACACAGAAATCCGTTATCGGATATGGTCAGCAACATTTTTGACAATGATCTTGGTGATTTTTTCGGAAAGCGGTTCAGCGATCCGGCAGCCAACATCATTGAAAACAGCGATTCCTTCCACCTCGAAATTGCAGCTCCGGGGATGGTCAAGGATGATTTCAAAATCAACCTTGAAAACAACGTCCTGACGATCTCGGCCGAAGTGGAAGATCAGAAGCGCGAGGAAGGCAAGAACTTTTCAAGAAAAGAGTTTTATTATGGCTCTTTCAGCAGGTCTTTTACCTTGCCAAAAACCATCGATGTCGACAACATCAACGCTGAATATGAAAGCGGCATCCTGAAGATCGTGCTCCCGAAAAAAGAGGAGGCAAAGGTCGAAATGAAAAAAGTGATCAAGATTTCATAATTTCAATTTCGCGGATATAGGGAAGGGATTTGTTTATTTTTTCACAAAGTTTTGGTAATTTTGCGATTCACTGAAAAAATCTCAAAATTCCTTCCCTATGATCATCAACAACTTTGCAAGAAGACACAACGGGCCATTTGGCGATGAAACCGGCAAGATGCTCGAGAAAATCGGCGTTCAGTCACTTGATCAGCTGATCAGGCAGACAGTTCCGTCATCCATCCTGATGAAGGAACCACTAAACCTGCCTGCAGGGATGAATGAATACCAGTACCTCAGCCACATCAGGTCCGTTGGCGCAAAAAACAAATTGTTTAAAACCTTTATAGGACTTGGCTATTACAATACCATTGTTCCGGGAGTGATTTTAAGAAATATCCTTGAAAACCCGGGCTGGTACACTGCCTATACTCCCTACCAGGCAGAAATTTCACAGGGAAGGCTGGAAGCACTCCTGAACTTCCAGACCATGGTATGCGATCTTACCGCAATGCCCATTGCAAATGCCTCTTTACTCGATGAAGGAACCGCCGCTGCCGAGGCAATGATCATGCTTTTCAACAGTCGTTCCAGGGATTCCGTAAAAAGGGGTGCCAACCAGTTCTTTGTTTCAGAGAACCTGTTCCCGCAATCGATCGATGTGATCCGCACCCGTGCCATCCCGCTTGGGATTGACCTGATCATCGGGAAACAGGATGAATTCACTTTCAACGACCTTGTTTTCGGTTGCATGATCCAGTATCCCAACCAGCATGGAGCCGTATGTGATTATAAATCAATCGTTGAGAAAGCACACCTGGCAGGCTCGATGATTGCCGTAGCTGCCGACCTGCTGAGCCTGACGCTGCTCACCCCTCCAGGTGAATGGGGAGCGGATATCGTTTTTGGATCCACCCAGCGATTCGGCATACCCATGGGATATGGCGGGCCGCATGCAGCCTATTTCGCAACACGTGATGAGTACAAAAGGCAGATGCCCGGCCGTATCATCGGTGTTTCCGTCGATGCAAACGGCAACCGCGCCCTGCGCATGGCCCTGCAAACCCGAGAACAACACATCAAACGCGAGAAAGCCACATCCAACATCTGCACTTCACAGGTTTTGCTTGCCGTGATGGCAGGAATGTATGCTGTTTATCACGGCCCGAAAGGCCTCCGCCAGATCGCCCGCCACATCAACATTCTCACAGGTGTCCTGTCGCAGGAAATTCAAAAATACGGCTACCTGCAGATGAACGACCATTTCTTCGACACGGTGAGGATCAAATTGCCCGATGGCGTTTCTGCTGATGCCATCAGGAGGGCTGCACTTGAACACGAAATGAACCTCCGGTACATCGATGAAAAGCACATTGGTGTCAGCATCGACGAAACAACAGCCCTTTCCGACATCAACACCCTGGTAAGCATTTTTGCCCGGGCCAACGGGAAAGTGTACACGGAATTCATCTGCGATCCGGCAGTGTGTGAACGGATCACCACGATCCCGGAAAACCTCACACGGAGTTCTGGTTTCCTCACCCATAACGTTTTCAACAGCTACCATTCCGAAACGGAGATGATGCGTTATATCAAGAAACTGGAGAACAGGGATCTTTCCCTCAACCGTTCGATGATTCCCCTGGGTTCCTGCACGATGAAACTGAATGCAGCCTCGGAGTTATTTGCCCTCAGCTATCCTGAATTCGGCGGCATACATCCGTTCGTACCCAAAGATCAGGCTGAAGGATACCAGTTCCTGATCGGTGAACTCGCCAAAGACCTGGCAACCATCACCGGTTTCGATTCGGTATCTTTCATGCCAAACTCGGGAGCAGCGGGGGAATATGCAGGCCTGATGGTGATCAGGCAGTACCACATTTCACAGGGCCAGGGGCATCGCGATGTCTGTATCATTCCATCCTCGGCGCACGGCACCAATCCAGCCAGTGCTGCCATGGCCGGCATGAAGGTCGTGGTGGTCAAATGCGATGAAAAAGGGAACACCGATCTCAATGACCTGCTCGAGAAAGCGGTACAATACAAGGATACATTGGCCGCATTGATGGTGACTTACCCCTCCACGCACGGTGTGTTTGAAGAGGAGATCCTCGACATCATCAGGATCATTCATGAAAACGGCGGTCAGGTTTACATGGATGGAGCAAATATGAATGCCCAGGTGGGACTGACCAATCCCGGGATCATCAAGGCTGATGTTTGTCACCTGAACCTGCATAAAACCTTTGCCATTCCTCACGGCGGCGGCGGTCCCGGCGAGGGCCCGATCGCTGTTGCAAAGCATCTTTCGCCTTTCCTGCCTCAACATGTTTTTGTTGAAACCGGCGGAAAGAACGGTATCACTGCGGTGGCTTCCGCGCCTTACGGCAGCGCCCTGATCCTTACCATCTCCTATGCCTACATCAAACTGATGGGCGGCGGCGGATTGACGGAGGCGACTAAAATGGCCATCCTGAATGCAAATTACCTTAAATCATGTCTTGAGCCCTACTACCCCATTCTCTATTCGGGAAAAAATGGCCGCTGCGCCCATGAAATGATAGTTGATTGCAATGGCATCAGCCGGCAAACGGGCATTGGCGCCATCGACATTGCCAAACGCCTGATGGACTATGGGTTTCACGCTCCAACCGTTGCCTTTCCTGTTCATGGTACCCTGATGGTCGAACCAACTGAGAGCGAACCTTTTTCAGAACTGAACCGGTTTATCGAGGCCATGGTCAGGATCCGTGCAGAGATTGATGAAATTGCCTCCGGAACTGCCGATAAGGTGGTGAACGTGATCATGAAAGCGCCGCATACCGTTGAAATGGTTACAGCCGATGAGTGGAATTTACCCTATTCGCGGCAAAAAGCAGCCTTCCCGGTTGATTCGCTCAAAGAAGACAAATACTGGCCGACCGTGACGAGGATTGATGATGCATTCGGAGACCGGAATCTGACGTGTACAGCTTGAAAAAGTTGCGCCGCAGCGAAATAGCGAGGGAGCGAAATTTACTGGTTTTTAGATGGTTTCGCGATACCCACCTTGATCCTGTATCCAACCGGATATTTCATTGATGGCAGTTTCCGCCTGGTTCAGGATTCCCAGGTAGGTCAGGAAACACAACCGTTAGCAGCGCTTTTGCTTTCGGGTCGAGTTCCACGAGAAATCACATTTGATCAAGGCAATGCCTGATTTTCTGCCAGGTTTGGTCGATGCTGTTGTCGAGGCCGACAGAAAAACGAACGAGTCCTTCTGACAATCCCATTTCCCGCTGAATTTCTTCGGGAACTTCCGATGAAGTGCTTTTCCCGGAATTGCTGAACAGGGTTTTAAAATAGCCAAGACTGACAGCGAGGTATCCTACTCCTGCTTTTTCCATCATCTCCATCAACCTTGCTGCACGCTCTGCGGTAATCATGTCGATGGCAATCAGACCTCCAAAACCAAATTCGGGGTTCATCATTTCCTTCAGTTTAGCATGGCCTTTATTTTCAGGAAGTCCCGGATAATTAATCTTTACGCCGTACTCCCTGAATTTTTCCGCAAGGTACATGGCATTTTTGCCATGCTGTTTCATCCGGATGTGAAGTGTATGAAGGTTCTTCAGGATACTGGATGATCGCAGGGGATCGAGTGCTGGGCCGAGCAACATGGCTGTTCCTGCATTGACATCACACAGGGAATCAATAAATTCCCTGGAAGCACAAATGGCTCCTGCAACACAATCATTTTTCCCATTGATGAACTTGGTCATGCTGTATACCACTACATGCGCTCCCAGCTGGCAGGGAGCGACGATCATCGGTGTAAAAGTATTGTCGACCACGAGTTTAATCTTGTGTTCATCAGCGATCTTTGCAAGGGCCGGGATGTCGGAGATCTGCAACAAAGGATTGGTCATGGATTCCGTATAGATCATTTTCGTTTCCGGGCGGATGGACTGTCTGACCAGGTCAAGGTTGGTGATGTCAACAAAGGTGACATCGATGTTGAATTTCCTGACGTAGTTGAACAGGAAAGCAAACGTACCGCCGTAGGTGGTAAGGCTGCAAACGATGTGATCGCCGCTGCTGCAGATCTGCAGGATCGAACAGGTGATGGCTGCCATCCCCGATGCCGTTACCCAGGCCGATTCGGTTCCTTCCATTGCGGCAAGTGCGTCGGCGAGATACTTGTTACTTGGGTTCCAGTGCCGTGAATAGAGGAAACAGCCTTCGGCTTCCCCCTGGAAAGTGTCAAGCATGGTCTTGGCCTGCATGAAAGTAAAGGTGGCGGAATCGCAAACAGAAGGGTTCACATCGCCGTATTCGCCGAATTGCAGGAGATCGAAAATTTTGGTTGAAGGATCGTGGTGCATGAATTTTGAATTTTAGATTTATTTACCCCACCCTAAATCCCTCCCCAACAAGGGAGGGACTTACGCCCCCTTCCCTTTTTGGGGAAGGGGGTCGGGGGGATGGGGCCTAAAGGTTATTTCATTGTAAAAGTAATGATTCTTCCCTTTCTGAAGGATCATTAACCAGGGTGGATCATGAAGTTTCTTTCGAATTATAAATAATTAACCTTTTTTATTTGGTATTTACCTATTTTTAATATATCTTTATAGCTTAAAATGAATAGCCGGCAAAGGGCGAAGATAAACAAATCAAAAGCTTGATTTTTCTTTCCTGAAACTGCCAATCCTTATGCTATTATAACTTACTCCCCCTGATTTGCCGAAAAGTTTAAAGGCAAAAAATTATATGAATCTTCCAGGATAAATAGTTTGAGATAATCAATACTTTTTTCATTGACTGTATGGAATACAACGCATGATGACCACCATATATCTGATGAATATTAATATTAATTATTAAAAACCTCCATTATGAAAAAGATGTTTACTTTATTTATTGCATTGACCCTTTGGGCAGGAAGCTCATTGGCGCTCGTAAATGGGTATACATTTACAGGTTCTTCAGGAGTTTACACACCTATCAGCGGCGGGGTTGTACTTGGAACAATTTCCAATGATGACCAGGTATTCAACGCCAGCACTATCGGGGCTTCACCCCCTGTGACGAGCACCGGGTTCCCGATTGGTTTTAACTTTACATACAACGGTAATGTTTATGACAGGTTTGCCGTGAATACAAATGGCTGGATTTTATTGGGGACAGGAACCTTCACGATTGCGGGGTCCACTTCGCCTATCAGTGTAACAGGTCCGGCAGGGTTTGCCAGCGCTATTTCTGCATTGGGGATGGATTTGCAAGGCCAAACCGGGTCTGAGCTTTCCTGGAAAACGGAAGGGGTGTCACCCAACATGGTTTTGACTGTCCAATGGACCGGGTACAGGAGCTGGAATGCAACCGGAGACAACTATAATTTCCAGATAAAACTTTATGAGTCTTCCAATGAAGTTAGATTCTGGTATGGACAGTTTACAAAGAACACAACAGCCCGCAATGCCCAGGTTGGGATAAGGGGCGCAACCAATTCCGACTTTCACAACAGGGCGACGGCGTCAAACTGGGCCGCCACGTCAAAGGGCACATTGAATACGGAAACATGTACTCTGTCGCAGACTGTATTACCTGGTAACGGTCTTATTTTTGTCTTTAATCCCCTTCCTACTCTTCCGGGTTGCGCGAACAATGTTTCTCCGGCGGATCTGCTTGGGAATATACCGATTACGGCTACCTTGAACTGGTCTGCCGGGAGTGGCGGGGCGCCCACATACTACCGCCTGTATTTCGGGACAAACAACCCCCCGACCAACATTGTCAATGGCACCAATCTTGGTCTGGTTACGACCTATGACCCTACTCCCGACCTGTTATATATGACAGATTATTACTGGAAAATTGTCCCTGGGAATACACAGGGTGAGCCAATAGGTTGTCCGATATGGAAATTTACCACCGGGCCTGATCCCACCATCATCCTATTCCCCTATTGTGAAAGTTTCGACGGGGTGGATTTCGCTCCTTACGGTTGGACCAATAAAAAAACAGCCGGCTCCGGTACCCCTGGAATATGGGACCGCCAGACATCAGGAACCTACCCTACCTGTGCACCATACTCGGGCGCTGGAATGGCCAGGTATAGCTGTTATAGTCTGTCATCCGGAACGGCGGGCATCCTGGTTACCCCCCCGATAAACCTCCCGTCAGACCTTTACAGGGTTACGTTCTGGATGTACCGCGACAGCGGATATCCGGGATATTCAAATGAGGTTGTCAATGTTTTCTATAACACATCGCCTACCAGTACCGGTGGCACTTTGCTTGGAACAATACACCGCTCGTATTCTTTGAGCCCGCCGGAAGCGGTTGCCAATGAGTGGTATCCATACTATTTCGACCTGCCGCCAGGCTCGGGCGGACCCGGACGATACATTGGTTTTGAAGCAGTCAGCCAGTATGGGAATAATATTTTCCTGGATGACGTGTGCGTCGTGGAACAACCGCTTTGCCCGGCTCCGGTCAACCTGACGGCTTCGAATATTACAACCAATTCGGCCGATATTGGCTGGTCAAGTCCCGGTTCGTACTGGGATGTGGAATACGGGGCGGTTCCATACCTGTTTACAGGGACACCTACATTTTCCACAACATCCAACCCTTATCCATTGGGAGGTTTGACCGCCAATACCTCCTATGCCTACAAAGTGCGTAACGTTTGCGTAGGCGGATTGTACAGTACATGGTCAGGGCCCTATGTCTTTACAACGATGTGCAATTCTGTTGCTTTACCCTATTCCGAAAACTTTGACGGGGTTGTAGCACCTGCCATCCCACCCTGCATGACTGTGACCAATGACAACGGGGACGGAGTCAAATGGACAACCTACGCAACGAATCCATTATCCTCCCCAAATTCGATGTCTATCGGGTTTAGCACATCACTTGCCATGAATGACTGGTTCTTCAGTCCGGGCCTGAACCTGACGGCAGGGGTCAACTATACTGTGAAATTCTGGTACAGGGCGCAATTGGCAACCTACCCGGAAAAGCTGCAGGTACTCTGGGGCACATCGCCCAGCGCTGCAGGAATGACCGGCGGTACCATATGGGATAATCCCAGCGTTGTCAATACTACTTATGCAGCAGACAGTGGCACTTTTACACCCCCGGCAAACGGAGTTTACTACGTTGGCTGGCATGGTTACAGCAATGTAAATATGTACCGGCTCTATGTGGATGATGTTTCAGTTAAAGCCGGTGCCTATATCAATGCAGGTACGGACAAGTATACCGTGTCTGCAGGCACTCTTACTTTTGGCACATCCGGTTCGGATTATCCTCCCCTGCCTGCGGGTTTCTTCGGGCCGGGATCTATGCCCTTCGAAGGCACAATTTTCCTCCAAGGCCATCATTCCAATGGTTCAAAGGACCCTGACGGAGATGTTTCCATCAACCGGACTGTACCATTGGCTTTTGGATCCCCGCCATCCGTGGGGACAGTTCCCACTGAAATGACCCAGCTCAGTCTAAGCAGCTCGGCACCCATCCTTGTTCAATATGATGTGCCGCCCATGCAACCTGATTCATTTTTTGATGTTTTCTTTGAAATTCCATTATCGGGTGTCCCGCCAATGGGAACCTCTCAAATTACGCTGCAAAATCAGTATGGGGGTATGTTTTTGTTAAATCAATCCGTTCAGCCGGTCATTACGTTTGTGAATACCATGAATCCGTCGGAGGTTTATACATTCGATCCGGAGGGGATGGGACGTCCTGCTCTTTCTTACTCTTCAACCGTGGCATATCCCTGGACACTTTCGCCAATCCCCGGCCAGTTTGATCCCCTTGTACCCGAGACCGGCGAGGAGGAATTGAAATTACTTACCCCCTCGGGCAGTTCGATCAGTTTAGCACCTCTCCTGGAACGCGACGATAACAATTTCATGGTTGAAATGAATGAAAATGCTGTTGCCACCATGTTTCATGGGAATGGCTTCAATGACGGTCAGTTTTACTATTATCCCAACACCAACTGGTGGAATGTGTGGTGGTATGATCATCCGATCAGGACCAACAGAATGAAATATATCCTGAGGCCTGTCATGAACATCTCTCCAAGATTGACGTCGTTGAACAGTTCTGTTGAAATTGTCTATACCTACTCCACTCCCCAATGGTACTCCTGGGTGACCGCACCACGCCCGCCTTTGCCTTCGGATGTACCCACGCTGACCCAGGAAAATCTGATGATCCAACGGTCTCCATCATTATTTAGCTATTCCGGCGAAATTACAAGTCCAATCCCGGTTCCTCTGACGACTCCTTATATTTTACCCTATTACAATCCTGAATGGATGTCGGTGGACATCCGTGGTTATAATTTTTACCTGTCCGGGCTTTTAAACCATGTATGCTTCAGGCCGGCCACTCCATCGGTTGATTTCGGGGATGCACCTCAACCCTATCCCACCCTGTTACTAAATAACGGGGCCAGGCATACCATTGTCGCAGGCGTATTCATGGGGAACCTCATTGATGCAGAGGCAGACGGACAACCCAATGCAAATGCCACCGGCGACGATATAGCCCCTCCTTTGGCCGATGATGAAGATGGGGTCACCTTCAATACGCCATTGAATCCCGGTCAGGTAGCCACCCTGACGGTAAAGTCATCCATGGCCAATGCCCTCCTGCAAGGCTGGATCGATTTCAATGCCGATGGTGACTGGGCCGATGCAGGTGAACAGATCATGACAAACCTGGTGGCGGTTGCCGGAAATAATGTAGTGAATTTCAATGTTCCTGCAGGAGCAAAATCAGGACTTACCTTTGCCCGGTTCAGGTTAAGCACGATGCCAAATTTAACTTATACGGGTCTTGCACCCAATGGAGAGGTCGAAGACTACCAGGTCAATATTGAAACAATGCAACAATTTGATTTTGGAGATGCACCTGATCCTACCTACCCAACCTTGCTGGCAAGCAATGGAGCAAGGCACATTGTTACCGGATTAAAGCTTGGGACCTTGATTGATGCTGAGCCAAATGGCCAGCCAAATGCCACAGCAACCGGCGATGATAATAATAACCTGAATGATGAAGATGGCATTTGGTGGGGATGCGATTTTATACCCGGACAGGTGAATACGATTAAAGTGACCGCCAGTGGGCCAGGATTCCTGAACGCCTGGTTTGATTTCAATATTGACGGCGACTGGGCTGATCCTGGTGAACAGGTCTTCACGAATGTTGCACTCCTTGCCGGAACTACCGATCTGTTTGTGAATGTTCCTGCCGGTGCATCCTTGGGAAATACTTTTGCACGCTTCAGGTTCAGTTCACAGCAAAATTTGAGTTATACAGGTCTTGCACAAGATGGTGAGGTAGAAGACTATATGGTCACGATCCATCCGCCAGAAGAGATGGATTATGGTGATGCCCCAGATCCGACCTATCCGACGCTCGCGGCTTCCAATGGAGCCAGGCATCGCCATGACCCCAATATCCCGTTATTCCTCGGAAACAAAATTGATTGGGAAATAAATGGCCAACCCAATCCGCTGGCCAATGGCGATGACATGAATAACCTTTCCGACGAAGATGGGGTCATTTTCCTTACGCCGATGCTCCCGGGAGGTGTGGCAACAATCAATGTGACTGCTTCGATGGGTGGTGGCGCATTGCAGGGATGGATCGATTTCAACCAGAATGGCACCTGGGATCCGACGGAGCAAATTTTCACCAACACCGTCCTTGTCGCTGGAGTTCAACTACTTACTTTCAATGTTCCTCCCAATGCACTGCTTGGCAAAACCTATGCCCGTTTCCGTTACAGCACCATGGGAAATTTGATGCCATATGGTTGTGCTCCAAACGGAGAAGTTGAAGACTATATGATCTATATCGGGGATTATGATCTGGGCGATGCCCCGGATCCTTCCTACCCGACGTTACTTGCTTCAAACGGAGCAATTCATAAGAAAACCGGGCTTTACATGGGAGTTCGTATTGATGCTGAACCAAACGGACAACCTAATGCCACAGCTACCGGGGATGATACCAACCCGCCGGGATTAAACGATGAAGATGGCGTTTGGTGGCCCTGCAATTTCGTACCCGGACAGGTTAATACTGTAAAAGTCACCACTTCAGGACCAGGATTCCTGAATGCCTGGATTGATTATAACATCGACGGCGACTGGAGCGATCAGGGGGAACAGGTTTTCACCAATGTTGCCCTTCCTCTCGGGACAACCGATCTTTTTGTGGCTGTACCTCCCACTGCCTCTTTTGGAACCACCATTGCACGATTCCGTTTCAGTACGCAACAAAATCTCTCCTATACAGGATATGCAAGTGATGGAGAAGTTGAAGACTACACGATCGTCATCCAGCCGACCCAGGAGATGGAGTATGGTGATTTGCCTGATCCGCCCTATCCTACCCTTGCAGCATCCAACGGTGCCCGCCATGCACATGATCTGAATAATCCAATCCCTATATTCCTTGGAAACCTCATCGATTGGGAAATGGATGGCCTGCCAAGTCCGAATGCAAAAGGTGATGACCTGAATGCAATACCCGACGAAGATGGGGTCATTTTCAATACGCCTTTGATTCCGGGCATGCCTGCATTAATTACAGTAACGGCTTCAATGGGAGGTGGGGCCTTCCAGGCATGGATCGACTACAACCACGATGGAGACTTTATGGATGCCGGAGAACAGGTCTTCACCAATCTGGTTCTCATTGCAGGTCCTCAACCACTGAATTTCATTGTTCCGCAAAACGCCTTATTGGGCAATACATATGCACGTTTCCGTTACAGTACCATGGCCAACCTGATGCCTTACGGTTGCGCCCCGAATGGCGAAGTGGAGGATTACGCTGTATTTATTGGCCAGCCCGAGACCTATGACTACGGTGATGCTCCTGATCCCACCTATCCAACCCTGTTGATAAACAACGGAGCCCGTCATCTGATCGACAACGTGACCTATCTTGGTTCATTGATTGATGCCGAAATTGACGGACAACCTTCGGCACTTGCTACCGGGGACGACTTCGCCGGCCTCGATGATGAAGACGGCGTCACCTTCATGTGGCCTTTGTCTGCAGGAATCCCATGCAAATTGAAGGTGAAAGCATCCGTCGGCGACGCCTTGTTCAACTGCTGGATCGATTACAATGGCAATGGCTCCTGGGCTGAACCCAACGAACATGTTTTCGTTGACCGTAATCTCCTTGCAGGGGATAATTATCTCACCTTCATCCCGCCCCGCGGCATTCATCCGGGAACGACCTATGCCCGCTTCCGTTTCAGCCATCAACCGGCTCTTTCCTTTAACGGCACGGCATATGACGGGGAAGTAGAAGATTATGCGGTAAATGTAACCCAATATACCGATACCAAATGGCAGCAGCTGCCCGACACGCTCCTGCCCGGGTTGCACGCCACAGATGGAAACATCCTTGCTGATGACTGGGTGTGTAACGGCGAAGTCGTAACGGATGTCCACTGGTGGGGAAATTATGAAATGGGACCGACAGGCGGTGAATTAAGACGTCTGGGAATCAATCATTTCCAATTGAATATTTACTCCAGTTCAAACTGCCTCCCAAACAACATTGTTAAGAGCTATATGGTACCATTCGTTGCCGGAATGGAAATCCCGACAGGCCTCATAAACAACGAAGGTTCACCTATTTACAGATATGACTTCCTGTTGCCGGAACCATTCATCCAGGTCAAGGACTCAACCTACTGGCTCTCGATTCAGGCAATCTCAAACGATGTTCAGAACCCTCCATCCTGGCGCTGGCAGGATGCCAACCGTTGGTTATTCCCGATTCTCTGCGGAGCAGCTAATAATAACGGCATCTGGCAGACCATTACCTGGCCATTCCCTCCACTGGTCAAATTTGAGGATCTTGCCTTCAGGATGACCTCCTGGAGAGTGGATAGTCTTAACCTGCAAAACATTGATGTCGTCGGTGGTCAGAATATTTGTTACGATGCAAACAAGGTGATCATCGTGGCTGGCGGTGGAACCACGTTCACGGTATACCCGGGTGGCAGTGCAACCATGATCGCAGGAGAGAGGATCGCGTACCTGTATGGCACAACGGTAAAATCAGGTGGATACATGCGGGGGTCTATCACTACGACAGGCGAGTTCTGCAATTGGCTGAAAACTTCATTGGTAGCGAATGCCATCACCGAACCGGAAGACAAGACTCCTCCAGAATTGATCATTCAAAACGCGGAATTTAAAGTTTACCCGAACCCAACGACCGGGGAGTTTATTATTGAACTTTCTGCAGCTACCGAAACCAACGAGATATCTGTAGAAATTTACAGCATGCTGGGCACCAGAGTGTTTTCGAAAAAATTTGAGGGAAGCACCAAATCCACAGTTTCGCTGGCTTCACAACAACCCGGAATCTACATCCTTCATGTTACAACAGGTAAGGAGACCCGGATGGTCAAGATTATTAAATTATAAGACGTGAGACGATGGGCGTGGAAGAGATTCCGCGTCCATCGTTTATCCGAAAACAATCCTGCAGGATCGCTGGCTTTCAGAATGAGGAGATTTCAATTTGAAAGCATTAAGAAAGGGAAATAAGCAAAACTTACTTCCCTTTTTTTCGGAACAGTGAACCATAAAAATATAAACAGATGAAAGCCCGGGCAGTTTATTTCCTGATGATGATGTTCATTTTATTTATATCATTCCCCATGACAGGACAGCCTTTGTTTGAACCGACAACTTTTCCTGTCGCAGCGATAAATCCGATTGTAAATACGGTTGATCCAGGGGTTACCAATGCACTTGAGTGGGTCAATGCCGACTGGCACAGGGCCTGGTGGGCATGGGGAGACGCGACGATATACTCTCAAAGCAGGGAGAATTGGATGGCAGTATGTCCGGAAGGGACTACCACCTACCCGGCAGTAACCCTGTTTGAACTTGATGCGGCCTCGGATTTGAATGTCCGTGAACTTTTAGATTGTGCAAGTTTTGAGATCGTATACAACGGAACCAGGGTAACCATTTGGGTGTTTGGCAATGCCAACAACCCTGACAACCTGGACTTTCGCTGGATCGGAGCCTCAGGGATCGGCCGTTCGTTTATCAATGATGAGCCTGGCTACCTGGTGCGGTTGAATAATAACCCGAATTCGGACAAGCAGTTTTTTAATGCCGTGGATGTTTCCCCGGGAAATCCTGCTTTTAATTTTGATTCCTGGTATGGGGCATTTGGCCATTATTCTTTCAATAATTCACCGTTTGCGAACGGGTTACCCAATGCAAGGCCATGGGACCATGAGGTCTATGAGCTTTGTTTTCGCGGGCTGGGGCAACGATGGTATTATTGTGCGGGGGATGTGTGGATTGCACATTGCAAATTCTGGCCGGACGGTGTCTGGAGAAATGAAAATCAAAAAGAACTTGAAGGACATATTGGAGATACGGCCCAATGGGGACTGACAACAACCGATGGTTACCTGTACCTGCCCCAAGGAGACACCACTGTCCTTAAATTTTATTGCAGCAACCTTACCGGGTCAGTTTTGCAGTATACTTATGTATTAAACAGTTCTTTAAGTAACATTTGCCGGCCAAATGCAGGATCATTTTCCCTGGCGGCACACAGCGACACCATGCTGAACATTTCAGTTGCAGGCATTGCACCGGCAGGACAACGGGATACGATAAAAATGACCGTAAACTCTTTAAAATCGTCGGGATCAGTATGCAGTAATCTGGCTGAAGGTTGGTTCAAACGACGATATTTAGCTGCATTATCTGCAAATTGACCGACTTCATTCAGGAAGCAAGAGAAACTCAAACCTGGCTTGAGTTCTCATTGGCCTGCGGGTATATTGACAAAGCCGTTTTTGATCAATACCTGGAACAATATGAGCACCTCATTGCTCAGCTTCTAACAATGGAACAAAAAGCCAACTCATTCTGCTCCCATATCTAACGTCTTACGTCTATAGTCTAACGTTAAAATAACCAGCCAGCATCTCCCTCAACTGCTCATACTCCGTCACCACCGGAAATTCGGGATAATCATTGATCACGTTTTGCGGCGGGCGGAACAAGATACCAACATCTGCCTGTTTCAGCATATTGATGTCATTGTACGAATCGCCCATGGCAATTACCTGGTATTTCAATCCCTGCAGGGCTTCCACGGTCCTTCTTTTCGGGTCAGGCTGACGCAATGTATAATCAATGATCCGGTTGGTCTCATCCATCACCAGGGTATGGCAAAACAGCGTAGGGCGCCCCAGTTGTTTCATCAGCGGATCGGCAAACTGGATGAATGTGTCGGAAACAACAATCAGCTGAGTCCTTTCCTTTACCCAGTCGATGAACGCCAATGCTCCGGGCAGGGGTTTAATTTGCGCAATGACATTCTGGATATCATGCAGTTTCAATCCATGCCGATCAAGGATCTTCATCCGGCTGTGCATCAGCAGGTTGTAATCCGGTTCATCGCGGGTAGTGCGGCGCAGTTCCTGGATGCCGGTTTTATCGGCCACGTTGATCCATACTTCAGGAACGAAAACCCCTTCAAGGTCGGAACAAAGAATATACATTTTTAGGTTTTGAAATTTGAAATTTGAATTAAAAAGTATCCAGCAGGAACTGTTTAAAGTCCTTGTATGCAACTGGCAATTCCGTTACAAATTCCTGCCTGCCGTCAAGTCCTTCCAGGCTTTTCGGAAGTTCCGGATCCAAACCGATCAACCGGTTTATTTCTTCAGGGAACTTTGCAGGATGGGCTGTTTCAAGCGATACGCAAAGCTGTTCCGGATGGTTTTCGCCCTCATTCTTTTGAAGGTATTCCTCCAGGCCTGCCCATCCTACCGCACCATGTGGCTCGAGAATTACATTGTATTGCTGGTATGCTTTCCGGATGGTCTCCCTGGTTTGCTGGTCGGTAATGCTGAGTGAGAAAATCTCTTTCCTCATCAAATCCATATCTGCTGCATGATAAATGGTTCCTTTTTCATCCATCCTGCCGCCATAGAGTGCAACCAGCCTTGCCAGGTTGCTTGGATGGCCAACATTCATGGCACTGGAAATGCAATTCTTCGACGGTTCGATCTTATGATACTTCCCGGTGCGGAGATAGGTTGGGAACTCATCATTTTCATTGGTTGCAATGATGAATTTCTGAACCGGCAGCCCCATTTTCATGGCAAGCACTCCGCCCATCATATCCCCAAAGTTCCCGGAAGGAATAGAAAAGATGATCTTTTCAGTATGATTTTCAACCCTCCCCTTCGCGAAAGCATAGAAATAATAGACAATCTGGGGGATCAACCTGCCGATGTTGATGGAGTTGGCCGACGAGAGGCTGAGATCGTCAAGACCGGGATCAGAAAAGGCCTGTTTTACCAAAGCCTGGCAATCGTCGAATTTAGCATCAAGGGCAAGCACATGCACATTTTTCCCCAGCGTGGTCATCTGTTTTCGTTGCCGGTCGGTCACCTCGTTCTTAGGAAAAAGGATGACCACCTGGATTTGATCGAGGCCATAAAAAGCATTGGCCACCGCACTTCCCGTATCGCCTGATGTGGCGGTAAGGATCAGCAGTTTTTTTCCGTTTTGCTTCAGATAATACTGCATCAGTCGCCCCATCATGCGTGCGGCGAAGTCCTTGAATGATGCCGTTGGCCCCTGGTCGAGCCGCATGATGTATTTTCGCTCATACACCTTCTCCAGGGGAACAGGATAGTCGTATGCATCCCTGACGATCGCCCACAGCGTTGCATCTGCAATTTCGCCGGCTAAATATCTCCTGATCACATCGAATGCAATTTCATGGTAAGGCTGCCCGGAATAACGGGAAATATCTACCTGCGATATTTGGGGTACCGATTGTGGAAGATAAAGCCCCCTGTCCGGTGCCTGGCCTTTCAGCAATGCCTGGCTAAATGTGACCGCTTCGGAGTTCTGATTGGTGGAATAAAAAAGCAAGGGTTGTTCCATTTTAATAAATCTGTAGTTACTTTCTTAACGTAGCTGAAGATGCCCCACCGGCAGAATACTCCGGTGAAGTCATCTTCACTTTCCTGCCATCGAGCACCGACAAGGCCTGGTCAAGATCCCGGATAATATCATCGGGATGTTCCACACCCACACAGAGCCGGATCAGGTTTGAGGGGATTCCGGCCAGTTTCCTGCCTTCTTCCCCTTGCTGTGAGTGGGTTGAGATTGCCGGGATGGTTGCAACCGATTTGATCCTTCCCAGGTCGGTGGCACGCCAGATCCTTGTAAAAGCATCAAACACATCGCGTGTTTGCTTTGCATCGCCCTTTACAAGAAATGACATCAGGTGGCCATACCGGTTTACCGGTCTTCCATATTGTTCATCGTACTCTGTATCAACAAGATATAAATATTTAGCAGCGAGTTCATGCAGCGGGTGATTCTCAAGGCCAAGATATTCGACCTTTTCAACATGCTTATGCTGCGCCAGGAATTGTGCCACCTTCATTGTATTCCTGCTCATTTGGTCCATCCGCATGCGGATGGTCCGGATGTCGTTGATGGCCAACACGGCATTCATTGGCGAAATATTGGGCCCATTGTCACGGTTGGGAAAGAGTTTCAGGTACGTGGCAAAGTCGGCTTTCATTTCCGGGCTGCCGATTTTTGATGTCAGGTTGTTCCTGGAAATAATTGCACCTGTAATGCCAAACCCACTGGTCGCCAGGGATTTTGTAACTGACTGTACGACAATGTCGGCCCCATGCTCGATCGGCCGGAGCAGGGCCGGGGTTGCAACAGTAGCATCAACAATCAATGGTATTCCATATTTATGAGCAAGATCAGCAACTTTTTTCAAATCAAAAAAGGCAAGTCCGGGATTGCTTGGCAGTTCACCGTAAAGGAACCGCGTATTTTCATCAATAAGCGATTCCCATTCGGCAAGATCGGAAGAATGAACCACCTTTCGCCATTCAACCCTGCGCTCGGCATCCTTGCGCATAGAAAACTGCTGGTAGGTTCCCCCGTAAACCTGTGTGGTGGCTACAAAGTTCATGGGTGCACCCGGATGTTCCGGATCATCAACCAGGAACGGATCCACGGCGCTCTGAATGGCAGCCATGCCGGATGAGGTTGCTATGCAGGAAGTTTCAGCATCCGATCCATAGCCGTCAAGCAAAGCAAGCACCCCTTCTAGGTAGTACACGGTAGGATTGGCGATGCGGGAGTAGCACCACGTTGGTATTTTATATCCCAGGGCAGCCTCCATTTCATCAGCATCCCGGTAAGCCTGGGATGTCGACATATAAACCGGTTCAATGATCGATCCCTGGTTAAAATCAAGGGCTTCCTGCATGGAATATATGCCATGGGCCGCGATGGTGTCGAACCGGCATTTTTTCATCTGGACCTTGTACGCTCTGTGCCATTGCATCGCCCGGTTTGCTGCTTCAATGTAGTTGTTCATTTGGGTTGGAGATATAGTTATTTTTGGATTTTGGAGTTCGGATTTTAGAGTTGAATGGTCAAGGAATGAATGAGGATATCAAAAATAGAAAAAAAACATCAGACAATCCGGGTTGTTAAATGTTTAACTTTTCAACTGCCTTACAAGATGAATACAGTTTTTATGTAATTTCGTTGTTCCTTTGCCCGTTTATTGTTTGAGCCTTCACCTTTCGGAATTGACTCATCTTTTAACACTGCTACAATGATACACATTTATTCAAAAAGCCTGCAGAGATTAATCCTGGCAGTTTCTTTAGTAATTCCACTGATCAGCCATGCCCAGGAAAAAGGATTGACATTGAAACAATTTGCAGGAATTTGGTCGGGATCACTGAAAGTTCAAACCACCCAGATCCGCCTGGTCATGAACGTATCGTTCAACGAAGCCGACAGCATGACGGTCACCTTCGACAGCCCTGATCAGGGTGTTCTGGACCTGCCTACCAATAAAGTTACACTGACGGATGACTCTATTTATGTTTCAGCCGGGGCCATTGGAGGTAAATTCACCGGCAAAATGAATAAGGAAGAAACTGCCATTGCCGGCTATTGGCAGCAGGGAGGGATGTCGATCGCGGTTACAATGGAAAGACTTGGGAAAAGGGTCATAGTGAACCGTCCGCAAGAACCAAAGCCACCTTTTCCATACCGGTCGGAGGAGGTCATCTTTCCCAATGGCAGGGATGGGTTTGACCTTTCAGGCACCTTGACCGTTCCGGATGGTGCGGGGCGCTACCCGGCTGCAATCCTCATCACCGGTTCGGGACCCCAGAACCGCGACGAAGAGCTAGCCGGGCACAAACCCTTCCTGGTGCTTGCCGATTTCCTCACCAGAAAGGGATTCGCCGTACTGCGTTATGACGACCGGGGTGTAGGAAAATCGAAGGGTGAATTTAAAAAAGCCACCACTTTCGACTTTGCAACCGATGCGGAGGCTGCCCTCAATTTTTTAAAAACCCGGCCGGAAATCGACTCGACAAAAATTGGTCTGATCGGGCATAGCGAAGGTGGGCTTGTTGCTCCCATCGTGGCATCGGAACGGAAAGACATCGCATTTATCCTGCTCATGGCAGGACCCGGCTTAACCGGTGAACAAATTCTACTGTTGCAATCTGCCCTGATTTCCAGAACAGAAGGAGCAGATGAAGCGAGTATCAAATCAAATGAAAAACTCAGCAAGGATATCTATACGGTACTGAAAAAGAACCTCGACAATGAAAAGGTAGCCAGGAAGATCACCACACTCATGGCCGATTTCAATAAAAAGAATGCCAGGGATACAAGTTATCATCCCATGCCGGAAAAAGAACTCAACCTCCAGATTGAAAGCCTGACCTCCCCCTGGTTCCGTTGTTTTCTAACGCTGAACCCTGAAGTTTACCTCTCAAAAGTCACCTGCCCGCTTCTCGCGATCAACGGTGGCCTTGATCTGCAGGTACCGCCAAAAGAGAACCTTGAAGCCATTGAAAAAGCGCTGATATTCGGCGGGAATTCAGACTATGTGGTGGAAGAATTGCCAGGACTGAACCACCTCTTCCAGACCGCTAAAACCGGAAGTCCTTCGGAGTACGCAAAGATTGAAGAAACAATTTCACCGGCAGCCCTGGACATGATATGGAAATGGCTGGAAAAGAATGTGGGGCGTGTCAGGTGACATGAGACGTGAAACGTGAAAATGCTGCGAGGCTTGTAATTTTTTTAAATATTTTATTAAACATGGATTTCTCTTTAAATGCCGTTTCCCCGGTCGATGGCCGGTATAGTAAGATCACCGAACCGCTGGCCGCCTATTTTTCCGAAGGTGCCATCATCCGGTACCGTGTGTTGGTTGAGGTGGAATATTTTATTGCGCTCTGCCGTATTCCACTACCCCAGTTGATTCATTTCGACAAGAAAAAGTTCAACAGGCTCCGCAATATTTATGAGGATTTTGACTCCCGGGATGCAGAAAGGGTTAAGGAAATTGAAAAGGAGACCAACCACGATGTAAAAGCGATTGAGTATTTTCTCAGGGAGCAGTTCGAAATCCTTGGTTTCGGTTCGTATAAGGAGTTTATCCATTTCGGGCTTACTTCGCAAGACATCAACAACACTGCCTTCCCCCTGGCAATGCGCGACGCATACCGCGACATCGTGGAACCAGCGCTTGAAACGATCTACAGTGACCTACTGGCACGCGCGAAGGAGTGGCTGAACATCCCAATGCTTGCCCGCACACATGGACAGCCTGCCTCTCCTACCACGGTAGGCAAGGAACTTTATGTGTTTGTCGAACGGCTTGGCATGCAGTTGGCGCTGATAGAAACGATCCCCATCTCAGCCAAATTCGGCGGAGCAACCGGGAACTTTAACGCCCACCATGCAGCCTATCCCATGATCGACTGGGTGAAATTTTCCAATAAATTTATCAATGGAACACTTGGACTGGAGCGCTGCCAGACTACAACGCAGGTTGAACATTACGACAACATGGCTGCTTTTTTCGACAACCTGAAGCGCATCAACACTATTCTGATCGACCTCGACCGGGATATCTGGGCATATATCTCCATGGATTATTTCAAGCAAAAGGTTAAAAAAACAGAAACCGGATCATCTGCCATGCCCCACAAGGTGAATCCCATCGATTTTGAGAATTCTGAGGGCAACCTTGGGTTTGCCAATGCGATTTTTGAACATTTTTCGGCAAAACTTCCCATCTCCAGGCTGCAGCGCGACCTCACCGACTCAACCGTGATCCGCAACATCGGGGTTCCCATGGCCCATTCACTGATCGCCTACAAATCGCTGCTGAGAGGGCTTAATAAACTGATCATCAATGAATCAAAACTCAGGAAAGACCTCAACGAAAACTGGGCAGTGGTT
This sequence comes from uncultured Bacteroidales bacterium, assembly GCA_903903985.1. Taxonomy (GTDB): domain Bacteria; phylum Bacteroidota; class Bacteroidia; order Bacteroidales; family FEN-979; genus CAIVAT01. The sequence continues at coordinate 76,561 of CAIVAT010000034.1, forward strand.
TCGGAAGCCATACAAACCATCCTTCGCCGTGAAAATTATCCGAACCCTTACGAAGCTTTGAAAGAACTGACCCGTGGCCGTGAAGGAATTACCCAGTCCACACTGGAAAAATTCATCGATGGATTAAAAGTTACGAAAAAGCTGAAAGAGGAGTTGAAGGCAATCACCCCGGAGAATTACACAGGGATCATTCCTGAAATTGCAAATTGAGAAATGCAAAATTTAAAATGAAAATTCAAAAGTTTATGATTAACCATGTTCCAGGTGTTGAATAGCGAACAGGTATTCAACAACATTAAAAAATCATGGGATGACCAGCCTTTGGTCATCATCCTGGGACTGGCAATTTTATTCCGGTTACTGGCGGCAATTTTCGCAAAAGGCTGGGGAATGCTGGATGATCATTTCCTGGTGATTGAAGCACCTCAATCATGGGTATTTGGTTATGATTATAATTCCTGGCTTCCAGGAAGCAAGGACAATGTCGGTCCCAGCGGTCACAACTTTTTTTATCCCGGTTTCCATTTCCTGCTGTTTACCCTGATGAAATGGATGCACATCGGCGACCCCCAGGTTAAAATGCTTATTGTGAGAATTTTACATGGCGCATTTTCGCTTATTACCGTATATTACGGGTACCGGATCGTTGAAACGCTTGAAGATAAGCGATCTGCAAGGCTGGCTGGGATTCTGCTTGCCATTTACTATTTTATGCCATGGACCGGCGTCAGGAACCTTGCCGAGTCGACGAGCATCCCCTTCGTCATGCTTGGATTCTGGCAAATGATCAACCCTGAAAACAATTCCCGGCGTTTTCGTGCCTTGTTCCTGGCCGGTATTTTTTTCGGACTGGCTTCAGATGTGCGCTATCAATTGGTGCTGTTCCCATCCGGGATTTTTATCCTTTTGCTGTTCCGTCGAAGCTGGAAAGAAATGGCCGGAATTGTGATGGGTGTCCTGTGTTCCTTCCTGCTTGTTCAGACGCTGATCGACCTGTTTATCTGGGGATATCCTTTTGCCGAGTTCATTGGGTACATAAAAGTCAACATTACCGACCGCAATTCTTACTTTACCTTACCCTGGTATAATTATTTCCTTACTGTCGGCGGAATCATGCTGCCTCCCCTGAGCCTGTTCCTGTTTTATGGCTTCATCCGCGGGTGGAAACGATATCTCCTGATCGTTTTTCCGGCTGCCCTGTTTTTCGCATTTCACTCCTTTTTTCCGAACAAGCAGGAGCGGTTCATCCTCCCCTTCATTCCCTTTTTCATCATGGTTGGATCCATGGGATATTACCAGTACATTCTCCCGTCGGGATTCTGGTCACGGCAAAAAAAATTACTGCAGGCATGCTGGATCTTCTTTTGGGGAATTAACATCGTGCTGCTGCTGGGTTTGACGTTCATGTATTCCAAACGTGCCCAGGTTGAATCGATGTATTACCTTTCAAGATATCCTTACCTGAAGACGATCATCGTTGAGGATGAGAAGGGCGAAGTGCCCCTGACCCCCCTTTTCTATACCGGGAAATGGCCTGTTTATCCCGAACTGCATGCCCCCGATACAACAATTTACCAAAAGATCGCCCGCATGGCCGTTCTCCCAAAGTTTTATCATCCGCAGTTTTTTCTCTTTCACGGAGGTAAAAACCTCGACCGGCGCGTCGCAACCGCCAGAAAAAGTTTTCCTTACCTTGTTTATGAAACAACCATCGAAACTGGATTTATCGACAAACTCATGCACCGGTTGAACCCAGTCAACAAGGCAAACAGGGTTTATATTTACCGGAACAGGGAATTTTATAAAGAAAAGCAGGCCGTGAATTAAGGATCACTCTTCTCAAGAACATCAATCTCCCGTTCGATGAGTTCATAAATAACCAGGTCGGGTTTTTCGATGTCGACCAGTGACTTGTCATAGGCTGACCAGATCAATACGGATTCTCCAAAAGATTCTTTTATAAATGGCATCATTGCTTCGAAGAATGAATCGCGGAAGATGAGGGCTTTAAGAGGGCGGGTGTGGCTGACAAACCTGAATTCGTATTCATCCGGGTTCCTCTTGTAACCTCCAGGTATTGGTAATCTGCACTTTTCCCTTCCTGCATTGCATTCAAACTTTGGTTCCATCACCACCCTATCTTCCGGAATTTTCATGGATAACATCCTCGTGAGGTCATTTGATTCTGAAGGAAGGGTACCAAATTTAAAGTCATTGATTGACAGCACTTTGATGCAAGGAAAATCACGAACGATCTTTTCCATGAGGGTTCTGTAACCAAGAAAGCCACCAAAGGAGTTCCAATGCGTGTCGTGAAGGTAAAATAATCGTTTATCGCGGTAATTGTGAAAATCTTCCTTCAGGTCGATGATGCGGATTTGATTACGATCCATCCTGGAAATCACCTGTTCCAGTTTGGTGGCGTGTTCAGATTTGATAACGGGTAAACATTGACCATATACCGTATGCTTATTCGGAGCGATGGCAACGTACAATTTTATCCCTCTCCTCCTGCAATCCGCATCAATCCTTTTAATATTGTTCGCGATAACGCCGAGTTGCGATTCCGAAAAAAACGAGATCCCTTTTGATTCCTTAATCACATCACTGAAGGAATTTCCAAGGAAGTAGAAACCGTTGTCGCCTTTCACCACCTTTTCGGGAAAGGGGTTGACCGATAACAATGACACCTTTAAATACCGGAACAAATCAAGCATCTCATTCCTGAACCCAAAATTATCGGCATGATACGCCATGAAGTCATTGAAATACCGGGCGGCGGATAAAATGATATTGGAGTGGCCCTTGATATCAAATGCCGGGAAAGAGGCACTTTTCCTGTTTTCATAGGCAAGCATTTCATTTTTCTCACTGAAAAACATCTTCACGGTCGGAAGCCAAAGGACCAGGATAAAGCCAAAGAGGAGTAACTTATGTTGCCATTCTTTTTTCATCGGGATCAAAACCTGAAATAGATAAAAGGATTATACGTTTGGGCAGCGACAAAGGTGAGTGAAATCAGGAGTAGAAAAAATAAAAAGCCCAGGCGCAGCAGGGAATAGGCCGGCCCGATCCAATGGCTGGCCGTTGATCTGGCAATTATTCTTTTATTTATTATTGACATGAGCGGCGTTGAGAGTATGATTGCACAAACCAGGGTTATGAACGTTTCCCTGTTTACGGTGAAAAACGAAATGTAGCTGTTTACCGCTCCTGATCCTTTAGAAAAAACAATCAGTTTATCATAGAAATGTACCGCCTGGTCCATGTTTGACGAACGAAACAAAACCCATCCGCCCATGATCACAACCATTGCATAGAGATGTTGTAACGGTATCCAGAGCCGGTGAAGGGCGCGTTTCAGGAATACCTGCTCCATGATCATGAAAAAGCCGTAATACAGGCCCCACAACAGGAAGGTGAGAGACGAACCGTGCCAAAAACCACAAATGACAAAGGTGACCAATGTGGCGATGGTATAGAGAATGTCGTTGGTGTCCATCCTGAAATAGGTCTCTTTTTTCCATTTTTTTGAATAATAATAGGCCACCGGTAAAAAGACATAGTCGCGAAGCCAGGAAGACAGGGTCATGTGCCATCTTCTCCAGAATTCGCGGATGTTCTTTGAAATGTAAGGGTAATTGAAATTTTCGGGAAAGGTGAATCCGGTCATCATGCCAAGGCCGATGGCCATGCCGGTATACCCGGCAAAATCGAAGAAAATCTGCATCGTATAGGAAACCAGGCCCAGCCATGCCATCGGAGTGGAAAGGTGGTCAGCCGGCATTGAAAAAACCTGGTCGGCAACGGTTCCCAGGGCATTTGCTATCAAAACCTTCAAGCCAAGTCCGATGATAAATCGCTCTATTCCCAGGGCTATCTGAATGAACGACAGTCTCCTCGTGCGGAGCTCGTTTTTCAGATCAATGTACCTGGCGATCGGACCGGCAAGCAGCAAGGGAAAAAATGCAAAACATACTGCAAAATCAATGAAGTTATATTCAGGCTCTGTCTTCTTTCTGTGAATATCCACCAGATAGGAGATCAACCTGAAAGTATAGAAACTGATCCCGACAGGAAGAACGAAAGAAGATAACATGTGCATGGTTGTCGCCGGACCGGGACAGATACCCACCAATGAAAAAATGAGTTCTGTCAATAAATGATGGTATTTGAAGACCGAGAGCAGGGCTACATTCATGGATATTCCAAGTGCGATGGCCCAGAACCGCCCTTTGTTATGGATCAGGCGGCCGAAGGAGTAGTTCATGCCAAGAGAGAAGAACAGTACGATCGCGCTGAGATTGTCGAAAGAAAATACCATCACCAAACTGAAGATCAGAATTGTGACATTTTTCAACCTGTAGGGGATGGCATAATAGATGACCAGGAATAAAGGCAGGAAAAGGAAAAGAAATTTTACGCTGCTGAAAGCCATGTATTCCGGGGGTAAAAATCAATCGATTTTAATTAATAAATCCGGCACAAATATACTGAAAGCTTGCTGGCAAACACTATGATTACCCGATTACGTTGCTTTAGAAACTTCCGGTTATCTTTCAGTGCTTTGTTTGTATACTGAATCTGCAGAAAAAGAAGCGAAAAGGTTGGTTGAATATTTTCACTGCGATTTGAACAGCATGGTTGTTGATATCGGATGCGGACTCGGCTGCCTCAATCGGAATCATCTGCGTCATCGGAGAGAATGATATAAGGGCATCGGTGCCGATAACATCTCCATTAACTGGTATAAACGACACATCGAAAAATATCATCCCTCCATTAAATTTCACCATCTGAGTATTTAGAATGGGCGGTACAACACGAATGGAACAATGATTGACAGGAATTTTCGCTTTGATTCAGCAGAATCCAGGGTGGACAACATATACCTTTTCTAAGTCTTATCCCACACAACAGAGGAGGCCATAAGCATTTATCTCAAAGAGTTTGACCGAATACTTCATAACAACGGATCCATCTTCTTTTTTACTTTTATCGGGAAAAATGTTTCCGATATCACTTTCAATCCTGAAAATAACAATATCAAATGTTCAGTACCTCTTCACGTTGTGAGATACAATAAAGATTACCTTTTCTCAATCATCATAGAATATGGATTTACAATCGTCAATTTCATACAATTAGTGGAAATTTGGGCAAAGTGGCATATATTTGTGTCAAATAAAAAATCAGCACCGGTTTCAAACCTTATCAGGCAGCACAGGTTAATCAATGAATAATAAACAAAAGAAGTTCAAAGAACAGATTTCTTCGATATTGGGCACAGATGCAGAGTGCATTCACCTTTATTGGAAAGGAAGGGTGGCTTTATATGCGTTGCTCAAAGCAGCCGGCATTAAAAACGGGGATGAGGTAATCATCCCGGGTTTTACCTGTGTGGTGGTTCCAAATGCAGTAATTTATACAGGTGCCATTCCGGTTTATGTTGATATTCAACGAACCACCTTAAATCCGTCTTTTGAAGATATCCGTGCAGCGGTGACCCCAAAAACAAGGGTGATCATACTCCAGAACACCTTCGGGCTATCTTCAGGCCTGGAGTTCATAACAACTTGGGCTAAGTCGAACGGGATTTTAACCTTTGAGGACTGCACCCATGGTTTTGGTGGATTTTATCAGGGGAAACCCAATGGCACATTTTGCGATGCTGCTTTTTTTTCCACTCAGTGGAATAAGCCTTTTTCAACAGGTATCGGGGGATTTTCAGCAGTCTTAAACGATGAATTACAGGCCCGGTTGACCGAAACAGACAAATCTCTCATTCAGCCCGGCAGGTTTGAAAACATCTTACTCTTTTTGCTGATTAAGAGCAGGAAATACCTGTTATCACCCGGTACCTATTACTTCCTGAGAAATTTTTACAGATTATTGAGCAAATTGAACCTGACAATCGGGTCCTCCTCCGGCGCAGAACTTAAAGATCCTGTAATTCCGGATTCATATTTTAAAGCCATGAGCAAAACCCAGGTAAATGAAGGGATTCATGAAATTCCCCTGTTGGCCGATGTTCTGGCTCTCAGAAAAAAGAATGCCGGGTTATTTACACAAATATTAGCGCAACATGGAAAGTACCATGTTATTCCGGAACTACATCGGAATCATTGTTTTCTCAAATATCCTGTACTTGTTTCCGATAAAAAAAAGTTTGAAGAATCAGCAAGACGCCAAGGAATTGAGTCGGGGGACTGGTTTGTTTCCCCGATCCATCCGGTTGAAAAAGATTTTGAAAAATGGCTGCTTTCGTCAATTAAAATTCCAGTTGCATCAGACATTTCCAGGTATATCATGAACCTTCCTGCAGACACCAGGCATCCGGAACGTGTGATAGATTTTATTGAAAAAAATCTGGATATGTTTCTGTAGGAGAAATCGCATCAACCATCCGCCGGGCACTAGCAGCATTGAAACAATGACCCCATCTATTCAAACGGATGAATCACTGACAAAAACTTATGCCTACATTTGCGTCAGGAAACAATTGCTGATTCCGTGCCATCGCTCACCAAAGTGTTTGAATTCAATGTAATGAAAAAAGATGTTCTGATATATTTTGCCGGTAAAATTATCCCTGCCGGGGTTAATCTGCTAATTATAATTCTGGCAGTCAGGTTCCTGGGTAAGGCAGAATACGGAAAATATTCACTTGTCTTTTACGCCGCCATGTTGATCAGCACACTTACCTTTGGTTGGATTCAGCAGAGCATTATCCGCTTCCTGAGTGCATACCCCGGGGAGCAGGTCCTTGTCATCAACAGGTTTTATTTTCTTACCTTAATGAGCACGGTTTCGGCCGGCACCATTGGATTACTCCTCTGCCTGTTTTACTTTGGGCTCCAATGGTTCGACACGGCAGTCATCGTGATCTATATATTCATGTACAACCTTTTTCTTTTTCACCTTACTTTGAATCAAACAAAACAAAAATCTTTGCATTATGCGATGCTTGAAGGAACGTACAACCTGCTTTTTCTTTTTCTATTCCTCCTTTTGACATGGGTTTTCAATCAGCACTTATTCATCGTGCTTTTTATTGCCATGCTGGCAGGTCTTCTGTTAACGGAATTTTTGCGAATTACAATTCTCCCTGAAGGTCGGGTCGGGCTGGACCCTACCCGCATCTATTTCAATGCCGGTTTTAGCAAACAAGCCTTCACTTTTGGCTTTCCGATTACGATCTGGCTTTTTTTATCGTACCTCCTGAATATTTCCGACCGTTTCATAATTAAAGAGTTCACCAGTTATGAAAATGTTGGAACCTATTCGGCTGCCAAAGATTTCATCATTAAGATTGCCACCTTCACGACTGTTCCGATTCTTTTAGCTTACTATCCGATGATTGTTGAGAAATGGAACACCGACCGGAAAATGGAGGCATTGCAATTGATCAGAAAAGGGTTGAATTACTGTTTTCTGATTGCCCTGGTAGTGATGATCCTCTTTCTGGTTTTTCAAAACCTGCTTTATACTAGGATCCTTCATCTGCAGTTGATGCGGCAAATCCTCGTATCATCCTCATTGATCGGTTCTGCTTTCCTGTGGCAGATTTCGATGCTTTTGCACAAACCACTGGAGTTATTGCTGAAGCCAAGGCTAATGCTGATAGCTCTTATTGCAGCATTGACCGTGAATGCGGTGGCAAACATCATATTTGTGCCCATGTGGGGTTATCCTGCATCTGCAGTGATATCACTGGTTTCGGTTATTACTTATATTATCGTTATTTTCGCTTTTTTATTCAGGTTCCGGAATCAGGGATTACTAAAATAATTGAAATGAATAAGCTGGAGTCTGTGGTTTACCAAGTGTTAAAGCATAATCCAAAAATAAAAAACCTGATCAGGGATATATACCAGGCTATTTTTTCAATTATCCCTGTTCCCCGTGAAAAATCGGCTTACCCGGTTACTGTAAGGGAGGGCTATTTTTTCGGGTTCCATGATAAAAACCCATGGTCGCATGATGGTTTTTATCTTCTGGCCCACGGCTGCCAGGAACTTTCCAATATAACACCGAGGCCCGGGGATCAGGTAGACATGGTTTTTTCAAAGGCGATAACTTTACTTCTTTTCAGAAAATCACCACTACTTCATGTTATAACTGGCAACAGGGGAGTATGCTGCAATGGTTAGGAAATACGAACAGGTTTATTTTCAATGATTCCGGAGGAGCAGAAAACGTGGCAAGAATTTTTAACACGGAGGGCCATGCCTTAGGTGTTTTACCACGAGCCATCGCGGCGGTCGATCCTGGCGGGAACAAGGCGTTATCATACAATTATACAAGGCTTCAAAAGCACTTTGACGGTTATGGCTATCCATATGGCAGCGATCCCGAAATTGAAGAAAAAACACCCTCATCGCACGGCATAAGCATCATTGACATTCAAACGAACCATATTTCTCAATTATTCACGGTAAAGGATATTGCCTCCTTCCATCCTGAAAAAAGCATGGGAGAAGCGTATCATTTTTTCACACATTGCCTGTTTTCTCCTTCGGGACAACGGTTCCTATTTCTTCACCGGTGGATAAAAAACGAAAATTTCACATACACCCGGATGCTTTCATGCGATTTGACCGGAAAGCGTCTTCATATTTTCCCGACAAGCGATATGGTCTCACACATCGCCTGGCAGGATGAAACGCATGTGCTGGCTTATTGCCGTTCAAAAGAACACAGGGACGCCTATATCCTTTTTCGCGACATGAGTGAAGATCACCGATTGATCGGGTTAAGCAATTTTACTTCCGACGGTCACCCTTCATTTGCAAGGAAATTCCCGGATTGGTTTGTTACCGATACTTACCCTGATCGGTTACGGCGGAGTTACCTCATCCTGTTCAACACATTAACAGAAAAACGATTTGATCTGGGTTATTTCCGCCAGCCAATCGGATTTAAGGAAGCCGTCAGGTGCGACTTGCATCCCCGGTGGAACCATGATGCCACCATGATCTGTTTTGATTCGGCCCATACCCGAAAAAGATCGCTGTGTACCATGAATATCGGAGATTCACTTTCCACCGGAAATGTACATTCATTTTGAATTATGAATCAAGCAGACATCCTCGTCATTGGCGTTATTTATAATACGTATCCGGAAACAATACGGTACCTCAACAGCCTCACTCCCCAGGCAACCGTGAACCTGGCTGTCATTCTTGTTGATAACAGCGACCAGGCTGCATCTCCTGATTTTATAAAAAAAATTAACGGATTGCCTTTTCTTCATTACCTCGAAACAGGGAAGAACCTTGGATATTTCGGAGGAGCAAGGGAAGGATTAAAATATTATCTGGCGGAACATCCGATCTATCCTTCATGGATCCTTGTTACCAATGTCGACATCGTTTTTACACCTCAGTTTTTTACCCGATTAACCGCACTGAACCACCGCCAAAGCCTGGGACTGGTCGCTCCATCCATCATTTCAAAAAAATGGAACACCGATTATAATCCGAAAATTCAGCAACGGTACTCCAAAAAGAAACTCCTTTTATACAGGTTCCTGTATTCAAGTTTTCTTGTTCATAATTTATTTCTCCTGGCTGCATATGGGAAAAAGTGGGTAGGTGGCGTGCGCGGCAGAAATAAAGAAGCAGCAGCATCCCAGGGTCAATTGGGGAAAAAAATCTACGCTCCTCATGGATCCTGCCTGGTGTTTAAGAATGACTATTTTATTGGCGGAGGCACCCTGGACATGCCCAATTTCCTGTTTGGGGAAGAGGTGATGGTTGCTGAAACGGCAATGCAATTGGGGCTTGATGTTGAATATCATCCGGAATTGGTTATTCATGATTATGAACACGCTTCCACAGGTTTTTTTCTGACCCCCAAGATGAGTGGATATAACCGTCAAGCTATTCAGTCAATTCTAACCCGGTATTACCCATAATTGCTTTTATCAGTTTTTTTTTCGGTGTTCTTTCTGTGTTAAATTTAATAAATTATCCTAATAACTTCTGAGATGGAAATTATACGTCAGGCTATCCGCAGCATTATCAAACCAGATTCTTCCCTATATAAAAGCGGAGCTTCTGTCCTGGATTTTTTATCTGTCATTAAAACAGAAGGCTATAAAACCTGGCGCATGCTTAATAATCTCAGTGAGGGAAGTGAGAAAGATCCCATCCGGGCTGTTAAATTGCGGAATGTGTCATATCCCATTCACATCAGGCCGGGAACCCGCGACACACATACGATTATAAATAACATTGTGAGAGAAGAGTATGGGAAACTGACCAATGTCACTTCTCCAAAATGGATGATTGATGCAGGTGCTTACATTGGCGATACCACAGCATATTTCCTTTCCCGGTTCCCTGATCTGAAAGTAATTGCGCTTGAGCCAAATCCTCCCAGTCATGAGATGGCAAAACTTAACCTTGAACCCTATGGTAAGCGTGCCATACTTGAAAAAAAGGGGCTTTATATTACCAATGGAATTGCTTGTTTTTCAGGCGACAGTACTGGTGCTTCCATTGACAATACGGGTTTCGAAATTGATTGTACAACAGTTTCATCCCTTATGGACCAATATTCGATCCCAAGGATTGATATTCTGAAAATGGACATTGAAGGCGCTGAGGAAGCCATCTTTGCCGCCAATCCTGCAACCTGGTTGAACCGGGTGGATTTGTTGATTGTTGAAATCCATTGCGATCCTGAAAAATCTCTGGTTCCTCGTGCATTAAGGGAAAATGGTTTTTCCATGCAACAATACAGGTCCATCTGGTATTGCCGGCCAGTTAAAAAATAGTTTCATGCATCCTTGTGTAACAGTAATCGTACCCAGTTTCAATGAGGAAAAGCATATTGCTTCCCTGCTTGATAACCTTCTTCAACAGGATTATCCCATGGATCGGATGGAAGTTTTTATTGTGGATGGCATGAGCAGGGACCGGACACAGGAAATCATCCGGGATTATCAAATCCGGTACCCGTTCATTCAGCTTTTACTGAATGAGAAGCGTTTTGTTCCATTTGCCCTTAATCAGGGGATAAGAAAATCGCAGGGAGAGGTTATCATCAGGATGGATGCCCATTCTGAATACCCTTCCAATTATATCAGTACACTGGTTAACTACCTTTTTGAACTCAAGGCAGATAATGTAGGTGGTATATGGCTCACCAGACCGGGCAATGATTCTGTGAAAGCAAATTCAATTGCCATTGCCCAATCCTCAGCCTTTGGAGTGGGAAATTCACATTTCCGTTTGGGGATTCATGAAATAAGAAAGGTGGATACCGTGCCTTATGGTTGTTTCAAAAAATCTTTGTTCGACAGAATCGGGATGTTTGATGAAGAACTTCTCCGTAACCAGGACGATGAATTTAATGCACGGATTATCGAAAATGGCGGATCTATATACTTGATCCCTGATGTTGCCATCACCTATTATGCACGTTCTGACGTTTCATCTCTGATCAGAATGTTTTATCAATATGCATTTTTCAAACCCCTTGTTAACCGGAAATTGAAAATGCCGGCTACCATCCGTCAATTCATCCCCCCACTTTTTGTCTTGTTCCTGCTTTTGGGATGGACCGTTGTTTTCTTCCTGCCATCCTTTCTGCCGTTATATCTCGCCGGTGTCGGAATCTACCTCCTTTTCAATATTATTTATACGGTGAAAAGCGCATGGAATCGCGGGAAAGGGCTTCTTGTTTTTTTTCTGCCATGGATTTTTTTCATCCAACATGTGGCCTATGGGATCGGGTATCTCAACGGGCTTATTAACTTTGTTCTTTTGAAAAGATCAAAGGGCACAATCGTTTCCTCTCGCTGATTTTTACTTCGACCGGATCCGCCCCACGATCCGCTCAAAATCCTCTTCTGATAAGTTTGATCCGGAAGGAAGGCAGATTCCGTTGTTAAACAGATGTTCCGCATTGCCGTTCAGATAGGAAGGGAAATTCCGGAACACTTCCTGCATATGCATTGGCTTCATCAACGGCCGGGAATCAATGTTATCCTCTCCCAAAGCCCGGATGACCGACCTGGCATTGAAAACATCACCAGGTTTATTCAATATGGCTGCGGTAAGCCAGAAATTAGAAAAAAAACTGTCGTCCGGTTCTGACTGGAAAACCAACCCCGGAATATCTGACAATAATTCACGGTAACGTTGATTGTTGAAACGGTGCGCTGCCACTCGCTCCACAATAACCTCCATCTGGCCACGGCCAATCCCTGCCAGGACATTGCTCAGCCGGTAATTGTATCCCAGTTGCTTATGCTCAAAGTGAAGGGTATTCTCTTTGGCCTGTGATGCCAGGAACCTGGCGCGGTTGGCATATTCAGGGTTCTTTGAAACAAGTGCCCCGCCACCTGAAGTTGTGATGATCTTATTGCCATTGAACGACAGGGTCCCCACTTCGCCAAATGTACCGCAATGCCCTCTTTTGTATTTGCTTCCCAGTGCCTCGGCGGCATCTTCTATGAGCGGAATTTCATATTTCAGTGATATTTCTGAATATGCATCAATTTGTGCAGGCATTCCGTAAATATCAACAAAAATGATCGCCTTCGGTTTTTTATGGTGTTTGATCCTGTCGATGATCGCCAATTCCATCAGTTCCGGATCGATATTCCAGGTGTACATCTCACTGTCGATAAAAACAGGAATTGCTCCCTGGTATACAATCGGGTTGACGGTAGCCGTGAATGTGAAATCGGGGGCAATAACCTCATCGCCACGGGTCACGCCCAAAAGGATCAATGCAAGGTGTATAGCAGCCGTACCGGTGCACAGGGCGGCAACGTGGGAGCCATCCAGGTACTGTGACAGTGACCGTTCAAATTCATCCACATTCGGCCCCAGCGGGGCAATCCAGTTCGTCGCAAACGCCTCCCTGATGTATTTTTCCTCCCGCCCGCTCATATGCGGGGGCGACAGCCATATCCTAGTACTCATAATCCTTCTTTCGTATCAATGTATAGAAAATAATTTTCAGGTCCTCCATTAAGTTATACCTCCCGAGGTACTTCAGGTTTATTTTAACCTTATCAGGATAAATCACATGGTCATTGTATTCTTTGGGGTTCTCACACCCGGCCAGTATTTCCTCCTCATGATAGTATTTAAGCGAAGCCGGCCCGGTAATGCCCGGGCGCAACGACAATATCTCCCTTTCCGGGCCAGTCAAAAGGTCGGCATAGCCGGGCACATCGGGCCTGGGGCCCACAAAACTCATATCGCCGACAAGGACATTGATCAATTCGGGGAGTTCATCCAGTTTCCACTTTCGAAGAAATGCACCGGCTTTCGTGATACGGTGGTCGTTGGCCGCAGTCACCGTGTTCACGTCGGTGTGGGGCACCATGGTCCTGAATTTTATGATTGTAAACAGCCTGCCATGCCTGCCGACCCTTTTCTGTGTGAAAAACATGGGCCCTGGTTTTCTGGAAGGGGGATGAACCCATCCAGGCACTGTTATTACAAGTGCTATCATGATAAAGACCGGCAGCAGCATAACCAGTAAGAGCAAGGCCAGCAAGCGATCGAAAATATATTTTATGATGGAGTTGATAACAGACGGATTAAAGTCCAAAATTAGTGATTTTTACTTTGCTACCTCACCCAAACCCTCTCCTCAAGGAGAGGGCATTCCCCTTCTCCTTGCAGGAGAAGGGGTTAGGGGATGAGGTAAATCAAAAAAAGTTTCCTATTATTGTTTTCTGAATCAAAAACACTTGAAAGTCTCCGGATTCACCTTCGTCCGCAATGCCATTAAATACGATTACCCGGTGGTGGAATCGATCAGGTCGATATTGCCTGTTTGCGATGAGTTTATCGTGGCTGTCGGCCATTCGGAGGATGATACACGCAACCTGATCCTGTCAATCGGCGATCCGAAAATCAGGATCATTGATACATTTTGGGATGATACATTGCGTGAAGGTGGGAAGGTGCTTGCGGTTGAAACCAATAAGGCGTTGGATGCAATTTCACCCGGCAGCACGTGGGCCTTTTACATCCAGGCGGATGAAGTAGTTCACGAGAAATACCTGCCTGCAATCAGGACGGCGATGGAAAAAAGTGCTTCAGACCTCAACGTAGAAGGCCTTCTTTTTAACTATACCCACTTCTACGGTTCTTATCAGTTCATTGGCGATTCCCGGAACTGGTATCGGCATGAAGTCAGGGTTATCAGAAACGATAAACAGATCCGATCGTACCTCGATGCCCAGGGATTCAGAAAAAACGGGAAAAAGCTATGGGTCAAGCCGGTTGATGCATTTGTTTATCATTACGGATGGGTAAAACCACCCCAGTTCCAACAGGCCAAACTACAAACCTTTCACAGATACTGGCATACAGATCGATGGATCGAGAAAACCGTACCAAAATCGGATACTTTTGATTATGCAGGGATGGATTTCCTGGCACCGTTTACTGATTCACACCCAGGGGTGATGCAAGAAAAGATCTCACGGCAAAACTGGGAATTCAATCCCGGGCCATCGGTAAAAGGAAGGTCTGTAAAAATATCACTGCTTCATTTTATTGAAAAAAAAACAGGTTGGAGAATTGGTGAATACAGGAATTACAGGATCGTCAGATAAAAACGTGACGCGTGACACGTGACGCGTGATTTGGGATAATTATCCTATTTTCTTTATATATTTGCAGAAAACTATCAAACCATGGATTTAAGTAAGATCTTATCAATTGCCGGCAAGAACGGATTGTTTAAAGTCGTTTCACAGGGCAAGAATACCGTAATTGTGGAATCGCTCATCGACAACAAACGTTTTCCGGCCTTTGGACATGAAAAAATGAGTTCATTGGAGGAGATCAGTATATTTACAACGGGTGAGGACCTTGCTTTGAAAGAGGTATTCAAGGCTTTTCATCAAAAATTGCAAGGGAAACCTGCCATCGATCATAAATCGGACAACAACACCCTTAAGAAATTCTTCCTGGAAATGGTACCTGAATTCGACCAGGACCGCGTGTACGTTTCGGATATCAAAAAGATGGTGAGCTGGTACAATACTTTGCTGGATCATGGACTCCTTGATTTCACAGAAGAAATAAAAGAGCCTGAAACGGGCGAAACTTCTCCCGAGGTTCCGCCGAAAGCAGAGGACGAAGCCGAAGCCGGCAATTAAACGTATCTGATGTCTTTGAGTCAATGAACGGGTTAATGTTACAGCATCGATGGAGTTAAAAAAAAAGGTCCAGGATTTGCGGGTGATTGAAACCTCCCGGTTGAACAAGCGTCATTTTATCCTGGAACTCGAAGCCCCTGAAAAACTGCCCCTGATCCTTCCCGGACAGTTTGTCCAGGCTCTTATCAAAGATTCTCCATCCACCTTCCTGCGACGCCCTTTTTCAGTTCATGCTGTCGATTACAGGAAAAACTCCCTGCGTTTGCTGATCCAGATCAAAGGCCCCGGAACACAGCATTTGTCTGAACTGAAAGAAGGGGATCCTCTCAATCTCATTTATCCCCTTGGCAATTCTTTTTCCCTGCCATTTACCAAAGATGTGCTGCTCGTTGGGGGTGGATGCGGGGTGGCACCACTGTTATTCCTGGCACAATTTCTCAACCACAACAACATCTATCCCACCATCCTGCTCGGGTTCCGAACCAGGGAAGAAGTTTCGGAAATTGATGCCTATGCGGCATCCGGGAAAGTGCATGTGATTACCGATGATGGCACCGAAGGAGAAAAAGGGCTCGTGGTCGACCATTCCATTTTCCAGTTAGAGCGGCTTCCCTTTAAGAAGATTTTTTGCTGTGGCCCCGATGCCATGATGAAAGCGGTTGCAAAGATCGCACGGATGCATAAGACTGACTGCGAAGTGTCTCTTGAAAACACGATGGCTTGCGGGTTTGGAGTATGCCTTTGCTGCATCACCCCTACCGATAAAGGAAATGAACGCGTATGTGTTGAAGGACCCGTTTTTAATATAAACCGGCTGAAATGGCAGTAAAAATAATTACGATTTTCGATTTTCGATTTTCGATTTTTCATTGCGTTCCTTCGCCACGTCACTCCTTCGTTGTTTAATGATGAAAGATCTCTCCATAAATATCGCAGGTCTCCATTTCAAAAACCCGGTCACCACCGCATCCGGTACTTTTGGATATGGCGATGAGTTCCTTGATTTTATTGACCCGGGAAAGCTTGGCGGGATTTTTGTCAAAGCCGTGACCGGTAAAAACCGGGAAGGCAATGCCTATCCACGCATGGCTGAAACAGCCTCAGGCATGCTGAATTCCGTCGGTTTGCAAAACAAAGGCATTGATCATTTCTGCCGTGAAATCTATCCGAAAATCAGGAATTTCAACACAAATGTCATTGTCAACGTTTCTGGTTCCACGATTGAAGAATATATTGAGGTGGCCGAAAAGATCAACGATCTTGATGATATTCCAGCCATAGAATTAAACATCTCATGCCCAAATGTCAAGTTGGGGGGCATGGCTTTTGGCACCGTCCCCGACATGGCTACCGAAGTAACCGCAGAAGTGCGCAAAGTGTATAAGAAGGTGTTGATGGTAAAACTTTCCCCCAATGTCACCAGCATCACCGACCTGGCCAAGGCGGTAGTTGATGGCGGCGCCGATGCGATCACCCTCATCAATACTTTGCTGGGAATGGCCATTGATGCCGAGAAACGACGACCGGTGTTGTCGACCATCACCGGGGGCCTGTCGGGCCCTGCCATTAAACCCATTGCCCTGCGCATGGTCTGGCAGGTTCATAAAGCGGTGCATATACCTGTCATTGGGCTTGGCGGCATCATGAATGCAACCGATGCCATCGAATTTATTCTTGCGGGAGCCTCTGCCATACAGGTTGGCACTGCAAACTTTATCGACCCGACTGTCTCTTTAAAAATCGTGGATGGCATAGATTCCTATATGGAAAGGCATAAGATCAAATTGGTTTCTGACCTGGTGGGCGCACTGAGGACGGAATAAATCCTCATCGATTTACGATTTTCTAATTCGTTTTTAATCAAGCGTTTAACATACAATTAATCCATCCGGGTAATGAAAAATCTCCTGCCGAAAATATCCATTGTGCTTGCATTGACTGCATTGGTTGCATTGACTGCATTGGTTGCATTGACTGCATTGCTTGCATTTCGTCCATTGTCTCCATCGCATCCAGGCAAACTTACGGCGGCCAGGTGGGTAAAACCCTCCCTTGAGCCCAACGACTGGATGGCCATGCAGCGCATGTACCCTTATGACCGGATCAGGCCTTCCTCCATCCAGGCGGCTATGAGACAGACAAAAATCCTGATGGACAAGGCTCCTGTCGACGATAATCCCTGGGTATTTACCGGGCCCGACAACATCGGGGGGCGCATCACAGATATTGAATCACCTGCAGGTAATTCTTCCATCATCTATATCGGTGCCTCCACAGGCGGAATCCTTAAAACGACTGATCGGGGTGTCACCTGGACCAATCTTTTCACAGATGTTCCGGTCATTTCGGTTGGCGACATCGCTATCGATCCCAACAACTCCAACGTACTTTACTGTGGTACAGGAGAGGCCAATTCCTCCAGCTTCAGTTTCCTCGGCAACGGAGTTTACAAATCCACGGATGCCGGTGCATCCTGGCATCAAATGGGACTTTCAAACTCCGCATATATTGGCAGGGTTTTGGTGGATTATTCCAACGATCTGCGGGTATTTGTTGCAGCATGCGGCAATCTCTTTTCTACCAGCGATGAACGTGGAATTTATCGCAGCATTGACGGAGGCCAGAACTGGGAACGGGTCTTATACCTCAATGATTCGACTTCCGCCATCGATATAGTGCAACACCCGACCAATCCGCTGATCCTTTATGCCTCCATGTGGGAGCGGATCCGTGGACTGACAACCCGTCAATCGTTCGGTGAATCGTCCGGTATCTGGAAAAGCACGGATGGCGGTACTTCATGGAGTGAAATGACAAATGGTGTTCCAACCGGTAGTAACGTTGGACGGATCGGCATCGCCATCGCAAATTCCAACCCCGACATCCTGTATGCATTTTACGACCTCGCCAATAATGATGTAGCCGTTTATAAATCGGTCAATGCCGGCCAATCATGGACCCGCACGAACGATGGCGCCTTATTTGGCATGAACAGCAATTTCGGGTGGTACTTCGGACAGGTGCGGGTCGACCCGGCAGATGCCAACCGGGTATTCGTCATGGGTGTTTCCATGTTCCGTACCGAAGATGGGGGAAGCAGTTGGACGGATAACTCATCCTGGGATCTTCATGTTGACCATCATGCCATGTTTTTCACAGGATCAGGCAACACGGTCTATGAAGGAAATGACGGTGGTTTCTATGTCAGCGAAAACAACGGAATCCTTTGGTACAAAATCAACAACCTGCCGCTGACCCAGTTTTATGCCATCGATATTGATTATAAAAACCCCGAACGCATTTATGGAGGCACGCAGGACAACAACACCATCCGCACGCAAACCGGCGGGACCAGTGACTGGGAACCCATCCTGGGTGGTGACGGAATGTATACCCTGGTGGATTACACCGATCCTTCAACCATTTATGCCGAATACCAGTGGGGCAACCTTTACCGGTCGGATGATGGGGGATCTACCATGAATTATATTGCCGGACCTATGTCGGGCGACCGGGTTAACTGGTCGGCGCCCCTGGCCATGCATCCTGTAAATCCATCCGTGCTCTATTTTGGAACTTACCGGGTATGGAAATCGACCGACCGGGGAAATTCATGGCAGGCAGTGAGCGGTGACCTCACCGCCGGGATCAACCAATACTTTTATTCCATTACCACAATCACAGTTTCTACGGTTGATCCATCCATCGTGATTGCCGGCACGGGCGACGGGAAGGTGCATGTTTCAACAAATGATGGCCAATCCTGGCAGGATATCTCCGCGGGACTGCCAAACCGATGGGTTACAAAGGTTGCAGCCGACCCCTTCAATGCACAAACCATATATGTCACCCTTTCGGGTTTCCGCTGGGATGAACCCCTTCCGCATGTATTCAAGTCTACCAACCTGGGAATGTCCTGGACCAACATCACCGGCAACCTGCCCGAATTCCCGGTGAACGACATCGCCCTTGACCCCGATCTTCCGGGGAGGGTCATCGTGGCTACCGATGCGGGCGTTTATGGGACCACGAACGACGGACAATATTGGTACTGGATATGGGATGGCCTTCCGGCAGTGCCAGTGTATGCCCTTAAAATTCATGCCCCCAGCCGTACCATTGTTGCCGGCACTTACGGGCTGTCTTCTTACAGAGCATCACTGAATAATCTGATGACCGGAGTACCTTCACAGCCCGGGTCGGTAACCCTGAACCTTACAGCAAATCCAAACCCGGTTGAAACCAGTACAACATTGAAATTCTATTTACCTGGTGATGACAGACTCGTCGTCAAAGCATACGGAATGAACGGTAACCTTGTTCAGCAGATATTTTCAGGAACCCTTCACGCGGGAAGGCAGGAAATTACCTGGAGCCCCGGAAAAACACCCGGTGATATACCTGCCGGGGTTTATCTTGTCAAAATCGAAGGAAAGCAGTATTCAGCAGCCACGAAAATTGTGAAATACTGACAGGAGCAATGAGCAAAATCAGAACCAATGAACAGTAACCGGGTTACTTATTTGCCTGGGAGTAATAACCACCATAAACAAATTGACAGCATGCCTGGATGGAGATATTTGGATTCACGGCTGCGCAATTGAGTGACTGGTAATAGTACTGTACTCCCGGCGTATAAGCAGTTCCGGCAGCCAGTTTTGTTTTACTAATCCCGAATCCGCTTTTCGTGCTGTTTGCACAGTTTGTCCAGGTGTGATTCACTACATCTGACCCGATGGAGTTAATATTCCATTGGGATTCGAAGGGGTTGATATTGGAAGAGCATTTGCCATGTGTATAGTTCGTGCCAATGTTAACGGTAATAAAAGTGCTTGCATTTCCCGCTCCATATGAAACGTTATAACACCCCCAGTGCTGAAGCTCAAGGGTGCCGCCAACCACTTCAGTACCAGTCGTCAATGAGGTATAGTTGCCATCGGCGACTACATTGTAGTATTTGGTGCTGGTGGTAGTTCCCGACATCGTCATGTAACCCGCTTTGCTATTTGGGTTTTGAAAATACCTGCTGGTGTCTGTCTGACTTGAAACTTTGTAACTGGAATTGGTGGTCCCGGCGAAGGGGATTGCTATCTTGTTATCCGGTGAGTTTTGACCCAGCAGGTAATAATTGAAGGTACTGAAATCAAAATAGGGCGGAACTTTTTTCCAATACCCGGTTTCATGGGTGATGAAGAGCGTGCCCCATCGCCAGACCGCAGAAAAATAGGCAAATTCAATGAAACAGGCTGACGTACTGTCTGTTGAAGTTTGGGATGGGTTTTCAGGGTTGTACCAGAGCGGAGTAACGTACCCACAAATGGAGTTATAAAACACCCAGGGCGGATTCTGAATAAACGTCTGTTGTTTTGTGGTAGGCCATACCTGGTCCCTTACCCCCATGGTTCCAAAACGATAGATATACCAGTTATTATCAGGGTGACAGGTTTGACTGACATCCCAGTAGGTGTATGGCAACACGCTGGCAACAGTCGCAGCCTTTGCGCTGATGGTCTTTCCGTATACATTAACAACAAGGGGTGTCGTTGCATTTCCTCCATACATGCTGGGAGTAAGAATATGCCCGCACATTACCGGGAATGGCAGGTCGAATGCATCATACAGCAGATTTGCCACAAACTGTGACCGCGCCAAAACGTTGATAAAAACAACATCCGGCGCAAGGCCCGCATTGGCATACTGCATGTCACTTTTAAACCGGGTTGAGTCCCTGTAATCGTTGGTATTTGCAACCAGGTAGTCGACTGTCGAAAGGAAAGTACTGACCTCTGCAACAATGGCAGTCTGAAAATTCCCATGCCAGAAATTTGAATCATATTGGAGTTTCCCGGTTGAATCAATAACATTGCAGGCGTTTATCATAATGGTGGCAGCCTGAAACTGGTAGTTGACCACGGTCATAAAGTAGTTTTCCAGGATTCTATAGGCCCTCATTGCATCAGCCGAATCGTTTACCTTTCCGTTGCATTTTCCGATCAAAGACTTTGCATAGGTCATTAATCCGCCTGAAAGAGTATCTCCAAGCGGTACTTTCAAATAATTTTCCATTGTTGTGATGCATAGTGACAGGTTTATCCCGCCATTGGTACCCGCATAAACGGCTGTGGCATAATCGTACATACCAGCCTTATTGGTACTCATTTGCAGTATCAGATCGGAATTTGTAGGATTTTGCTGCCAGGCGGCCGCAGTTTGTGAATAATTCAAAAACTCGTTTGATAACCCGGGACCCATTGCGGTTTGAATCTTACTGATTTCCTGGCCAATATACATGCTGGTTAAATAGGAGCCAAGGTCGGCGATCTGGATATCCAGGCTGCTGGCCATGCTTTGAACATCGTTATTCAAGGAAGTGATCTGGCCGGTCAGATTGCTAAATCCATCATTCATGTTTTGAAATTGCTGTACAGTCCAATTATAATTATAAATGCCCCACAACATTCCTCCCAGGTCCGATAATGGATCAAACGGGTCATCCCCGCTGACTAATCCTTTCCCAACCTTGTGAATAATGGAGCCTGGGAAAAGACGCTGACTTGCGATTTCCTCATCAGACATGATATGCAACATCCTGTTAACGAACACGTTGGGCGTGGCCGGTGTGACTGGGCCCGGTGGTGGTACCGGAATGTAATCTGAGTCCTGCTTCCTGCAGGAAGCGACGACAATCACGATCAGCGCCAGCAGCAGGGCCGTTGGCATGATTTTCGAGAATAGATTTTGTGTTTTCATCGTTTAGGGTAAGTTGTGTTACAGATTCTTTGAATAATGAGGTTAGGATATACCCGGGCCGTTTTTAAAAACTGGTTTCTACCAGGTGCATTGTTTATCCCGAAATTGGCAATTGCGCGACAGGCAAAAATACTGTCACTGGTATTTCGTTTTAAAAGTAGGGGAAGAAGGTGGTTTTCCTCGTAAGGAATACTATAATTCTCTGTAAGATAAAGGCTGATATTCGTGTAAGTGTTTACCCTACACCACGGAAAAAATAATCAAAGATTGCATCCGGCAAGTTTCCACTTGTCATTTGCACCGTCGCTTTTGATCAGGAAATAGGCCTCCCTGTTATAAATTTGAATTTTTTCAGGAAAGGGGAAAGGCAACACAGTACCTTCCTGCAGCTTCCCGGTTTCAAGATTGATTTTTTGGATTTTGACCATCCCGTTTCTAAAGAACGTCGTGTAAACCCCATGTGAATATTCATCAACCAGGATTTTGCGGCCCCCACCGCCAACCAATATTCAATAACTGATTGGAACTGGCCGGGAGCGCCTTCGATGCTGTTTCCTGATGAAAGGTTACGGGGACTGTGTTAATGACTTTTCCATTTTCATTCATCAGTTCCAGGTAATTACCAGGAAAATTGAAAAATGCAATCGTGTTTTCTCCCGTTTTTATAACCGGAAAAACCAGCCTGTAAAATTCAAACTCATGGGCCCTCTCCTCGTTCACTTCGTAAAATTGACCGGGGCTTTCCCCTCTCGAAAAATCAAAGGCAGGAGTTGTATAAAATTCGTCCTCACGATCCGTCATAAAGTAGTGCTGGGGAGGAACAGTGGCATTCCACTTTTGATAGTATGTTTGATCATCAATATATTCAGCTATTTTTTTTTCATCAAAGTGCTTCCGGATATATTTTTTACCAGCGCCCTGTTCGTAGAATCCAATGGCTGTCCCAAATCCATTCGCAAGGTCTTCCTGGAAATACAACCGGTCTGACATTTTAAAAATAAACGGTTCGACAAGCCTTGATAAAGAATCGACTGTTGTTTTATGTAAAAACTCTATCCTGTTCTCTTTTCTATTGAAAAAGACCTGATAGGCGTTACCCGCCCTGGAGAAGTAATGGACATTGGCAAGGAAGTCCTTAAAAAGTGAAACGGGTGGGATTTCAGGTAATTTTGAAATTGCCAGGGTGTCTCCGATCAGGTTAAGTAAAACAAGTTCAGATCGTTTTAGCTGATATCGAAAAACAAGCAACAGGATGTTGCCATCCATCAATTCATAATCGAGGACTGAATAGTTCTTATCTTTAAACAGGTAGGAATATTTTACAGCGGAAATGTCGACTTCCCGCAGCGGATACGATTTTGGAGTTAATGAAAATTCAACCGGGGTTTGGGGAACCTCCAGTACATCATAATATGCATTTTCATATCCGACACACGTGATGACCAGTGAAGCGGGAACTTTAGTTATTCGTAATGAAAAAAAACCAAATTTATCCGTTGACGTTCCGTTGTTTGTTCCATGTACTTTTATATTAACATCATGAACCGGCTTCAGGGTGCGTTCATCCTTAACAATCCCTTTAAAAAGATTTGTCTGAGAAAAAAGATTACCATGAAGGAAGAGAAAAAAGAGTGTTAAAAACCAGATTAAATTTCTCATTAACAATTGCTATAGCTTAACCCTGGCCAGTTTCCATTTATCTGATACTCCGGTCCCTTTATAAAGGAAATATGCATCTCCCTTGTAAATCCTGATTTTTTCAGGTAAGGGCAGAGGTAAATCGTAACTCCTGGTCAAACAACCGGTTTCCAGGTCAATCTTCCTGATCTGGGCCATCCCGTTTTTCCAAAACACCGCATAGACATTCCGGTAATACTCATCCACCAGTATTTTACCATGCCATTTCCAGTCGTTGACAGGGACAATGGCTGAAATCATGGAGGCGAGCAGGTTTTCGTCAGGGTCCTTGTGGAAAGAGATTGGGACGGTCCGATACACCTTTCCCGCCGGGTCCATCAACTCGATCACATCTTCTGAAAAGTTAAAAACAGCCATGTTGCTTTCTCCAAGTTTCACCACGGGGGCGTTGATCTTTTTGTAATTAAAAAGAATATTCGCCCGGATGTCGTCGCCGCTGACACTGGCAGGGCTTGTTTCCGGCAACTGGCTGTTCCAGAGGGAATAAAACTTAAAGTCATCGTAGAGGTTTTTGCGGGTGGTTTCTCCTGAAAAATAGCGGATATACTCCTTATGATGGTCCTTATCGTAGTACCCGATGTTTTTCCCCAATCCATCAGGGGTATACTCCTCGAAATAAACACGACCGGCTGATGCGAAGAGAAATGGCTGGGCCATCATTCTCAGTGAATCATAGGTAGTCTGATACATGAACCCAAGTTGTTTCAGGGAATCGTTATAATAGCACTGAAATGCCTTTCCCCTGCTGGAGATGTAATGAACATGGCCAAGGAAATCATTGTACAGGAGCCTGGGTTTCAATTCGGGAACCGGTGAGATGGAAATCGTATCCCCTGCAAGGGTGAGCAGTACAAGTTCAGACCGTTTCAGCTGGTACCGGAAAATGAGCAAAAGCAGGTTGTCATCCATGATTTCGTAATCAAGAACAGAATAATCCATATCCTTGAAAACATACCTGAATTTTGTTGCAGGAATCTCCACCTCTTTAAGGCCATATACCCTGGGGCGCATGATCATTTCAAGAGGTTTCAGGGAAACTTTCGCGATGTCGTAATAAACAGTCTCGTAGCCAATACAGGACAGGGTGACCGACGCCGGAATTTTTTCCAGGATCAGCGAGAAGCGGCCCTGCTTATCGGTAACGGCACCCCGGGTTGTTCCGTTTACTTTTATGTTGACATCCCCGATGGGTGTTTGGGTAATTTCATCTTTTACTGTACCGGTTATCCTGGTATTTTGTGTATAGCAAGATGTTCCCGGGAGAAAGGAGAAAAAGACCAACTGCAGTGTTAATATCCTGGTGAGCAGGGATGATTGCATCTTGTTTCCTGATAAAAACAGTACCCTGTAATTATGTTATCGGTTAAGCCATTAACAAACCATCAGGTAAAGATACTCAAATATTTGCGAAAACACTCCGCTCATCTTTCAGCTGCTTTTGAATTCACACTTTTAAAGAGGTAAGCGAGGCCGATCTCAAAATCCATGTTCAGCATTTTAACCTGGTCTGATCCCCAGGCTTTTGAAATGGAAGTGAGGTTCATGCTGAAACTATATTCAAAAACGAAATGGAGGGTTTTATAAACGGGAAATTCAATGCCAAGCCCCGGTGATATTCCGAATTCAAATGCAGGGTAATAATCTTTTGCGCTGCCATTCAACGTGTCTGTTCTTGTAATCGGCGGAAGGCCCATTTGCCAGGAATCAATTATTCCGGTGCAGGATGAATGGATCATCGTCCCGAAATAAATTCCGGGATAAATGAAAAATTTTACCTTTGAGCCCACGACAAATTGTGGTTGCAATTGCAAAAGGATCTGGCCGATTCTATAATCCACATCGACATGCGTATTGCCACCCAGTCCTCCGAAATTCGAGTTTACACCAAACGACCGGTTTACATATTGAATTTCGATGCCCAGGTTGAACACGTGTTCCGTCCGTTGCCTGATGGATCCTGCAATCATGAATGAATTATTGGGATAATCGTACTTTGCTCTGAAATGGCCCTCTTCCGGTTGCGTGAACCAGAAATAGTCGTACCCGGCTTTTATGCCGATTTGTACCTGTCCGGCCGAAAGCATTGGAATGCCAAGCAGCATGAACCCTATACAAATCCATTTCATATGATTAAAGCTAAATGAATGAGTCCAACCACCTCAACCCCGTCCCCTTCTCCTTCAGGAGAAAGGGTGCAGGGGATGAGGCAATCAAAATCAACAATCATCAACTGATCACATTCACCTCCATTTCCAGGGTGATCCCGAATTTCCGGTAAACAGAATCCATGATCTGGTTTGCAAGTCCGACGATTTGCAGGCCGGTGGCGTTGCCATAATTAACAAGCACCAGCGGCTGGTTGGGATGAACGCCGGCATCTCCCGTACGGTAACCTTTCCATCCGCACTGTTCGATGAGCCATGCTGCAGGGATTTTTGCATAAGCAGTTTTCACTGCCCCTTCACTGATGGTATGGGCTGCAGGGCGGGAAGCTTTTTCAGCCAGGTAATCATTGTCAGGTGCCAGGGGGTAAAAAGGTATGGCCGGAAAACGATCCTGAAGTGAAATAAAATGTTCGTGGCAGATCAGCGGGTTTTTAAAAAAACTGCCGGCATTGCCAATTTCAGCCGGATCGGGCAGCTTCCGGCGCCGGATGTTGCAAACAGCTTCTCGCACATCGCTGATTGTTGGAACACTGACCCCAAGGTATTCCAACTCGGGCCGGATATCGCCGTAATCAAGTTTAAGCAAAGATAACCCTGTGACGCTTTCACTCTGCGACTCTGCGGCTCTGTCACCTTGTAACCCTGTTACCCTGTTACCTTGTAACCCTGTTACCCTGTTACCTTGTAACCCTGTTACCCTGTTACCTTGTAACCCTGTTACCCTGTTCCCTTGCAATTCCGATATCTTATCCAACCTGAACGTTACATTCAGAATGATGACTTTCCCCTTCAGATCTCTTTTAAAAATGCTGTCACGATAGCCAAACTGGCATTCTTCCGTAGTAAACCGTTTTTGTTTTCCCGAATTGATCTCCACCACCTGAACCGATTCGATGACATCCTTCACCTCCACGCCATAAGCGCCGATATTCTGAATTGGCGCCGCACCAACGGTGCCGGGGATCAGGGACAGATTCTCCAGGCCCGCCCATCCGCGGCTTACACAATACTGAACAAATTCGTCCCAGGTTTCACCTGCTTCTGCCGTGACAAGTACCTGGTTTTCATTTTCCTCCCTGATGACAATCCCCTTTGAATTGATCCTGATGACAATTCCTGAAAAATCTCCGGTAAAAATCACATTGCTGCCCCCGCCCAGGAAAAGGATGGGCATGTGGATCATGTGCCGGTAGTTGAGCAGCGTCAGAACCTCTGAATGGGTTTTTGCTTCAACGAAATAGCGTGCTTCCGCTTCCATTCCGAAGGTATGAAAAGGTTTCAGGGAAACTTTCTGGTCGAGATGCATGGTGTTGCAAAATACCAAAATTAAACGAATTATCTGTTGATACGATGGAAAAAAGTACTTTTGTTAGTGCAAATCGTAAATTCAAAATCCATTGCCCTTCTCCATAGTCTCCGTCACCAACGACCTCACCACCGACCAGCGGGTTGACCGTACCTGCCGGACACTGGTAAAATCGGGCTATGATGTATTGCTGGTTGGCCGTAGGCTCAGGGAAAGTAAAACCCTGGTTCAGCGCTCCTACAAGACACACCGGTTGAGGCTCCTTTTTGACAAGGGTCCGCTATTTTACGCTGAATATAACATCATGCTTTTTTTCTTTCTGCTGGTTCACAAATACGACCTGGTCGTTTCCAACGACCTGGACACACTCCCGGCAAACTACCTTGCAAACCGGTTAAAGAATACTTTTTCAAAAATCAAAAATCAAAAAAGTCAACTTCATGATTGCCATGAATATTTCCGGGGTGTTCCGGAACTTAACGGGAGAAAAGCCGTTACCTGGATCTGGAAATGGATCGAAGATCGCATTTTCCCGAAATTACGCCACGTGATAGCAGTAAATCAGTCGATAGCCGACTTATACTCTGAAGAATATGGCAACAATATTGGAGTCATACGCAATGTGCCGTTTAAAAAACCGAAGAGCGATGGTATTGATAAGGCTTCTCTGAACATCCGGTGCGACCGGAAAGTTATCATTTACCAGGGAGCCCTGAATGTTGGCCGCGGGCTGGAAGAAGCCATCCTGGCGATGAACTATCTGAACACCGATGCCATGCTGGTCATTGCAGGCATCGGGGACATTTTTGAAACATTAAAAACGTTGACGTCGGCTCAGGGCCTCGGGGAAAAAGTACTGTTTCTTGGCCAGGTACCGTTCCAGGATCTGCATTCATATACGTTGATGGCCGATCTGGGGCTTTCCATCGAAAAGGATGTGAGCATCAACTACCATTATTGTTTGCCAAATAAATTTCTCGATTACATCCAGGCGAATGTCCCCGTGTTGGTTTCACCATTCCCGGAAATGAAGGCCATTGTTGATCACTATCAAATAGGGGAATTCATTGAAAGCCACGAACCGGAAAAGCTTGCTTTTCAATTGGACTCAATACTGAACAATCCCGGCCAACTGTTAGTTTACAAACAAAACCTGACGAAAGCGGCGGAGGAGCTTTGCTGGGAAGCAGAAGAGAGGAAGCTGGTGAAAATCGTGACACGTGACAAATGACGATTTAATATTTGAATTTTAAATTTTGAGTTCTCTAACCGTTCATATCATCTCTTTCGACATCCCGTTTCCTGCCAATTACGGCGGGGTGATTGATATTTTCTACAAGATCAGGTTGTTGCATCGTGCCGGTGTTTCCGTCCACCTTCATTGTTTTGAGTACAACCGTGATCGTGCCGATGAATTGAAACAATTCTGCGCGTCTATCAATTATTATCCCCGAAACACAAGTTTATCTGCCAAATTCGGTATAAAACCATACATTGCTGCAAGCAGGATATCGCAGGCCCTGCTCGCCAACCTGCTGAAAGATGAACATCCCATCCTGTTCGAAGGGCTTCATACCTGCGCGATCCTTTCAGATCCAAAGCTGAAAGGCAGGTTCCTGATCTATCGCGAAAGCAACATTGAGCACCACTATTACTACCAGTTGTTCCGTGCTGAAAAGAGTCCCTGGAAGAAATTGTATTTCCTTGCCGAAAGTTTCAGGTTGGAAAATTTTCAGAAAATCCTTCATCATGCCTCCGTCATGCTTGCAGTGTCGCGCAACGATACAAATTATTTATCCGGTGTCTTTCCCGGCAAAAAAGTGGTTTACCTTCCGAGTTTTCACCGGGATGATGTGGTAAATATTAACCCCGGGAAAGGAACCTATGCCCTTTACCAGGGTAAACTTTCCGTGCCTGAAAACAGTATTGCTGCTGAATTTCTGATCACCAGGATCTGGGAGGCCACTTATCCGGAACTGTTGATTGCAGGACTCGATCCGCCTCCATGGCTGATCAGGCTGGCTGCTTCACGGCCGAACATCCGGATTATCAGTAACCCGGGTGAGGAAGAAATGTTCCGGTTGATCCGGCAGGCACAGGTCAATATCCTGGTCACATTTCAACCGACGGGTCTGAAACTTAAACTCCTCAATGCACTTTTCAACGGACGCTTTTGCCTTGTAAACCCCGATATGGTAGCCGGAACATCCCTGGAAGAACTATGTGAAATTGCAGCCAGCCCTGGCGAATTTAAAGAAACCTTGCATCGCCTTTTCTCATCGGAATTCACTCAAAACCAAATCAACCAAAGAGAAATTGTCCTTCAGAAGCATTATTCGAACCAAAATAATTGTAAATTGCTGGTGGAGATATTGACTTTGCATTGATGTTTAACCTACCTTTATAAGTTCTAAGTAAACCATTATGAAAAAAATCCTTGTACCAGTCGATTTTTCAAGCCATACCGATATTACCTGCAGGTACGCCATTGAATTTATCAAGGTGTTTGGCGGTGAGATCAAGCTTTTTCATACCTACTTCGACCAGATCATCATTGCCGACACCAGTTTCCCGGATACACTCGACATGAGTACTATTTATAATGAGGAGTTGATGAAAGAGATTTTCCGGCAGGCGGAAAATAACATGATTGAACTGGAAGAAAAGGTGAATAACCTGATTAAAAAAGAAAACCTCGCGAATATCACCATTTCATCAACCGTAACAGGCGGGGAACTGGAACACGAACTCAAAGGTATTTGCTCAGATTTCCACCCGGATATTGTGGTCATGGGAACCACCGGAAGAGGTAAAAACGTCAACATTTGGGGAAAGGTGTCCAGTTTCATCATCGATCATGCAAAAGTGCCGGTAATTACAGTTCCGGAAATAAAAAATTTCCATGGTTTTAAAACCATCATGTTTGCAGCCGATCTTTCCGAAGGGAATGCTTCCACCATTTCGGGATTGATCGATCTGTTTTCAATTTTCTCAGCCAGGATCCATGTTGTCCACTTCCTTACCAAGACAAAGCAAAGTGATGCTTACACACGGATGAAAGCCCTTCAGATGAAGTTTGGGAAAGAGGAAAAAACCAGCCAGGTGTCTTTTGAAGTCATTGAAGTGTCGGAAGATAACCAATCGGCCGTCGACCACTTTGCGACCGCAAATAAAATTGAAATGATCGCCTTTCAGCCGCACAAACACAGCCTGCTTTACATGTTCTTTACTAAAAATATCACTAAAAAGAACCTGTTTGCAACCAATATTCCTTTGCTTTCTGTCCCCGCAACAGTATAACGGTCACCTGACCTTCACCAGTTTGTAATTCTCATACCTGTAGATCACCCAACTGCGGTTTTCAAATCCATTCTCCCTGGTTTGATTGAAATCGTATGTCGTCAGCAATGACTGAACCTTCGACTCACCAATGCAGCGTGCGATATCGACACCAAATGCATTTAAGGCAGAAAGGAAATAGTAAGCCTGATCGAATCCCTCAAATGCAAGGAGTTCCGGGTCTGTTTTATAAACATCCTGGTACTGGCGTACAAATTGTTTCACGGCAGGATTATCGTAATCAATAAAGGAACTCGTCATCATATGGGTTTTCAGGGCAACCAGGTACTCATTCTCCAGTCCTTCCATTGTCGACCAGCCTGGCAGACCAATGAGTGTGAGATTATATTCATTGCGTAACTTATACATACTTTTCAGCAAATCGAGCACATATGCCTGGTTGTCGGAAAAAGCGACCACCCAATTCGGTTCATCCTTCGAATAGCGGATAATGGCAGCTTCCTGACCTTCCACAACCTGAACCTTTATGTTTCGTTCCAGGCATTCCTTTTTCAGCTGATCCGGGGCAAGGTTATCATGATACTGACCATTCCTGATGATCAACACCTGTCCGCCATTAAACGATTGGGCCAGGGTTGCAGCCAATTGCTTAATCTGGTTCTGCTTCGAAGGCTGCACTTTAAAAACATAAGGATTGCCGGTAACCAGTTCGTTGCGTTCAGATATGGGGTTGATCAGGTTGATTTTATATTTTTTAGCAAATGAGGCAACCATTTGAAAATTTGGATGGTAGAGTAAACCGAAAATCAGGTCCATCGATTTCAACTCCGGATTCTCCAGCAATAACCTTGTTCTGGCGGTGTCCTTATCCGCATCATAAACATGAAGTTTAATCTTCAATCCCTGTTTTCCAAGGGAGTCGACGGCCATCCTGAAACCTTCATAATAGGGAAGAAACTGGAAAGATTTTGAGGTTTCAAAGATACCGGGTTCCGGGTTGGCAGCATCGATCTGATCAACCCCATCCAGGAAAAGCGGGAGCATCAGCGCCACATTGTATACGGATTTCTTTGTGCTGCCGTCCTGGCCACAAGGCAATGGTGCAACGACCACCGAGTCAATCTTTGCAGGAGTTTCCTTTGTTTCCATGCCGGTTTCTTTCCCTGCATTCCCATGGTCTTTTTTAACACCGGCCTTGGGGATGGCCACACTTTTTTGTCCGGGAACAGGAATTCTAAGTTTCTGATCGGCCCTGATCCCCTCTTTTACCCCTGGATTCTCCCGGATGATCTCATTTACATCCACGCCATAGGCCTTTGAGATCATGTACAGGGTTTGCCCCCTTTTGATGGTATGGATGTAATAATCTTTTCCGTCATATTTCTCCATGACCGATGAGTGCATCTGCTTCAACTGTTCCTGGGTATTCTGGGCAGCTAATTTTCGCCCAGGAAGATGACTGAAAAACACAATTAAACTTAAAACCAAAAAATATCTCATAAATTCACATTTTCGCTGTTTCCTCACTCCCACTCAATGGTCGCCGGGGGCTTTGAACTGATGTCATACACCACCCTGTTTACTCCCTTGACCCTGTTGATGATGTCGTTGCTCACTTTTGCAAGGAAATCATAAGGCAGATGCGCCCAGTCGGCAGTCATGCCATCGGTAGAGGTTACGGCACGCAGGGCCACAACATTTTCGTATGTGCGTTCATCTCCCATCACGCCCACCGACTGCACCGGTAAAAGCACCGCAAAAGCTTGCCATACTGTATGATATAGATTAAAGGCACGCAACCCGGAGATAAAAACATCATCAACTTCCTGTAAAAGGCGCACTTTTTCACGGTCGATGTCGCCCAGGATGCGAACGGCCAGCCCGGGTCCGGGGAAGGGATGGCGGTTGACGAATTCGGCATCGAGCCCGATGGTATGCCCTACCTTTCTCACTTCATCCTTGAACAAGGTATTGAGGGGTTCAACGATTTTCAGTTTCATGAAATCGGGCAGTCCTCCAACATTATGGTGCGATTTGATGGTGGCTGAAGGTCCCTTGACTGAATGCGATTCAATGACATCCGGGTAGATTGTTCCCTGTGCCAGCCATTTGATCTCCTGAATTTTATGCGCTTCAGCATCAAACACCTCTATGAAGGTCTTTCCGATGATCTTGCGTTTCAGTTCGGGATCAACCACATCTTTTAAGGCGTTGATAAAGAGATCGCGTGCATCCACCCCGGTCACATTCAAATCGAGGGTTTTGTAACGCTCCATTACCTTGCTGAACTCATTCTTCCGCAGTAAACCGTTATCCACGAAAATGCAAAAGAGATTTTTTCCAATGGCCCTGTTCAGCAGCATGGCCGCAACGGAGGAATCCACACCACCCGACAGGCCTAGCACAACCCGTTCGTTGCCCAGTTTTTCTTTCAGGGATGCCACGGTGCTCTCCACAAACAATTCCGGAGTCCATGATTGCTGGCATTTGCAGATATTGACTACAAAATTTTTCAGCAATTGCAAGCCTTCTGTGGTATGGTATACTTCGGGATGAAACTGGATTCCATAAGTCTCTTCGCCGGCAACCCGGTAACCGGCATACAATACCTGGGAGGTACTGGCAATTATCCTGAAATCATCCGGTGCGCTCAGGATGGTATCCGCGTGCGACATCCACACCTGGGTTCCCTGCGACAAGCCCCGAAGCAAATCACTGGTTTCATCCATTGACGTTAGGTTTGCACGGCCATATTCACGGATTTCCGAAAGGGAAACAACGCCGCCCGAGGAATGAGCAAGGTACTGGGCCCCATAACAAATGCCCAGAAGCGGCAGGTTGCCCCTGAGGTGCGTGAGATCCGGGAATGGGGCATTGCTGTCGCGCACTGAAAAAGGGCTTCCTGAAAGAATTACCCCCTTGATATGATCGCCCGGATCGGGAAATTTATTGAAAGGATGTATTTCACAAAACACATTCAGTTCACGCACTCGCCGTGCAATAAGCTGGGTGTATTGTGATCCGAAATCAAGGATCAAAATGGTTTCTTGCATGCTACAAATATATCAAAATGCAAAATGCAAAATCAGGCTGTTAAACAAATTCGGGAAAAGATCAGCTCAGCGTTTCCTTTTGCACATTGCATTTTACACTTATCGGATGAGCACGGCCTCGTAGCGTGATGAATTTCCCACAGCATCGGTCACCGTAAGCAGGAAATTGTTTTTCCCGGGTTTCATCATCTCATCAAAGGCATACGTCAGGAGCCTGTTTTTCTCATCATAATCCATCAGGATCCATTTTCCGTTGAGCGTTCCACGGTAGGTTTTGATCCCGGCAAGGTTATCGGAAATTTTCACCAGAATCGAAGATTGTTTCCTGACTTTTTTATTCGGAAAAATATTGATTACCCTGATCACCGGTGGTTCTGTGTCGACGGTCACCGTGAAATTCCCGAATTCGCGGACCTTTGTGGTGATCCATCCATTCTCGAATGTGCCTCCCTTGCTGGAGAATTTGTTTCCCGGAGATACTTCCACAATCACCGCCTTTGACTCCATGTTCTTCGGAAGGTTATCTGTTTTGATCGACAGGGTACACCAGGTGTGAAGAGGCATGTATTGATTTTGAAGATGGTACACGCCGGAATACGAGCCATGCACCGGTGGGGTAAGGGAATATTCGAAAGGAAAATCATCATACACAGCCTCTGCGGGAACATCAAACCTGATGCCGGGCCGGTTAAAATGATTATCCGATTTATAGGTAAACAATTGACAACCTTCATGGTCAGGATGCAAATTGTTCTCTGCATTCCCCGGGGGATGGCTCTTCACATAAAAAACAAGTGTGGCAGGATTCCCAAAGGCATCTTTCACCATATATTGGATTTTATGCACCTTTGAATCCACGAAACTGACAACTCCCCTGTTTTTGACATTGGAATAAACACTCAGCCTGTTGTTTGGAGCAACATACGAACGCTGTATCTTGCGTTTGTTCTGAACAAATGCCGGGTAATCCATCAGGCTGTTTACATATCTTGTTTCGGCAAAGGCAAACCGTTCAATGTTCTGTGAAAACACCTTCACCCCATCAACCGTCAGGTCAATGGCATGCACTCCTGTTTTCAGTCCGCCCTCCGCATTATCAGAGGTTTCAATACCAAAGATGATGCTCCCGGAAACCTTCAGGGTATCGGCCATCATCAACCTGAAGCTGCCACCGGAACCTGTTACCGGGATCAGCACGGCTTTATCGGATAAGTTCACTGTCGAATTGCCACCCATTGGATAAACTTTAACCCATGTGATCCTGGGTGGAATCCCATCGGTTTTCATGAACCCAAAATCAAGCGGGTCGATGATCTCCTGGGTTTTAGCATCGCGGATTTCAAAATGAACATGTGGCCCTCCGGAGGCGCCTGAATTTCCTGAATAGGCGATGATATCTCCTTTTTTAACCTTCAGCGTCTTCTCCGGAACCTCAATATCAATGGAGAACGACTCCTTTTTCATTTGTTGTGCCCTTGCCCAGGAAGCAATTGCGCCGGCATAATTCCGAAGATGCCCGTATAAGGAGGTATATCCATTGGGATGTGTGATGTACAAGGCCTTGCCAAATCCGCCGGGTGAAATGTTCACACGTGATACATAGCCATCGGCAATGGCATATACCGGTTTTCCCTGGACCCCTTCGGTTCGGATATCAATTCCCGAATGAAAGTGATTCCTCCGGATCTCACCAAAGGAACCAGCCAGCGAAACCGGGAAACTGACCGGAGAACGAAAGTAGGTTTTCGGATACTGCGTTTGCCCTGTTGTCAATTGACCGGATGCAAACAATAGTAAAAAAATAATCGCCAGCCGGGAATCCCTCATGAGTTATCTTACAGGCAAAAATGAATATCTCTTTGAATAAAATAACATTTGTTTGGCAAAATCAACAGGGTAGGCTATTTTCACATCGACGATGACTCCGTTCTTCTTGACCAGCGAGTATTGAGGATTTATAAACCCGGTATAGGGTGCGATATTGAGCCTTTCATATCTTTTAAGCACCTCTTTGTGAAGCTCAGGGTCAACCTGAACACCATAGGTCTCCACCAATTCCAGAGCTGCCTTGTAATCGCCCTCAGAGGTGATCTGCTGTATGATTTTCAGCAATTCACCAAACTCCGCTCTCAAACCCTCGTAATCATTGATCCTGAAATAGGTCTTTCCATCGCGGGTGACCTTTGCAATTATTTTTTTTGACTTTCCCTTTTCATACACCCAATGGGCGATGAGCGCCCGGTCGCGCATGTGCGACTCTTCGATGTTCTTGCCGGGATGAATTCGTACCAGTTGGGTCATCAACCCGTTGCGAATGTAACTGTCATATTCTGCCTTCGCTACTTCTTCATTGGTGACCAATCCCAGTTTTACAAGCATCGGGTCGCTGATATAGTACAAGGCAAAAAGGTCGGCCCTTGATTCCTCGATGGTAGAGTGGTAATTTTTCAGCGCATCGGCCCCAACACCATGATTAAGCTGTCCGGAACCATGTCCGAGACATTCATGAAGATCGGTAGTAAGGTTACCGGCCAGGTGTCCGAATTCTTTTGATCGCTTGACCTCCTCCGCTGAAAATGCAAACTCCTCCAGGAACCCGTTGCCTTGCGAGGCCTTGTCGTATGCGTCGGTGATGTTGTCCATGGTCACCGACTTTGACCCATATTCTTTCCTTATCCAGTTAGCATTTGGAAGATTTACGCCGATCGGTGTCGTTGGGTCGCTCTCCCCTCCAAGTTGTGCCACGGTGATTACCTTTGCGGTGACACCTTTGACCGTCTTCTTTTTAAATTCCGGGGCCACAGGGGAATTATCTTCGAACCATTGTGCGTTATTACTTAGGATTTCCGTACGTTTGGTTGCCTCCACATCCTTGAAATTAACGATTGATTCCCATGAACCTTTCATTGCCATCGGGTCACCATAGACTTCAATGAACCCATTTACAAAATCAACCAGTGAATTCAGGTCTTTCACCCAGGCAATGTTGTATTCATCCCATGTTTTCAGATTACCTGACTCGTAATAGGCGATCAATTTTTTAACGGCGTCATTTTGTTCAGGAGTTTCGGTTACTGTCAACGCTTTCTTAAGCCAAAGGACGATCTGTTCAATGGCCTGGGTGTATAAACCTCCTGTTTTGTAAGTTTTCTCAACGATCTTGCCGTTTTCCCTCACCAATTTCGAATTCAGTCCAAAAGAAATCAGGGTATCCATTTTGTTCTTTTTGGCCTCTTTTTTCATCTTTGTGTAGAATTCTTCTGCTTCAACCTGTTTCACTCCTTCATAAAAATTGGAGGCGGAATTAAGTATCAGGTCACCGGAAGGATCCAGGCTTACGCGCTTTGGTGCAACTTCGGGGTTGAAGATCAGGTCGGTCATCTCAGCAATAAACTGCCCATTCTCCTGCTTCTTGGCGAGTGGCAATGAACCGGAAGGAGTTGCACTGATCAAAGTTGAAAAGTACTCCCGTGAGAATTCCGGTAAAAATTTATCTGTGGAATAGTGATGGTGGATGCCATTGCAGAACCATACCCTCTTGAGATACACAACGAATTTTTTGAACTCTTCGCTTTTCCTGTCACCGGTGTAATCACGGTAAATTGCCTCCAGTGTAGTCCTGATCAACAGGTTTGATTTATAATTCTGGTCATAGGTGATGTCCCTGCCGCTCAGGGCAGCCTGGCTCAGGTAATAGACCAGCGTTTTTTGCTTAAGGGATAGATTTTCAAATCCCGGCACCAGGTACCGCAGTATTTTCGAATCGGCAAACTGTTCCGTTAAATACTTGAATTCTTCTTCGTTTTCTCTCGAGATCTTGTCGTCTCCTTTGCGCTGCTGAGGTAAAGAAAAGGCTGTAAGTGCGATTGTCATAATAAAAATTGTGATAAAAGTTCTCATGGTTATTAAAGTTAACAAGGTGTCTTTTTCGGAAGTGTCCAAATATTTCTGTTTTTTTTAACATCCAGGCCCCCGGGAAGTAATTTTCACTTTTATTTTTTTAATTGTGTATCAAATATTTCACCCCCCATGTACACAGGCACCACCTGTGTTGCATCGATGCTAAAAGAGTATGGGATCACATCATCCAGTTCCAGTTTTTTAAGCCGGTGGCGATGGGCAGCCTTTTCAATATATTTCAGGATGTCGGGCCGGGCAAGTCGCCACAGGTCGAGGGCGGCGGCAGCAGAATCGCACTGAGTCGTGAAATCCCCGCTTTGAATCAGTTTCTCCGTAAGTGCGCCTGCAAAGATCGTATCCTCCAGGCAAAATTTATTTTTCCATCCTGAACAAAGAATGACCACGTTCTTCTCTTCATCGATCAGCCAGGATGTCAATGCGGTAAGGTTGATAAAGGCCCCCATGGCGATCTTTTCTGCTTTTTTGGCAATTTCCAGCGCCCGGGTTCCATTGGTAGTGCAATAAACAAGTGTCTTGCCATCGATGGCCTCCCTCGAAAAGTTAAATGCTGAATTTCCAAAATCGGCAAAGTCGAGTTTCTTGCCATCCTGCTCCGAGGCCACGAGAAATCCCTTTTCTTTCATCGCCCTGGCTTCATCAAGGGTCGAAACAGGCAAAATGGTTTTCACGCCACTGTTAAAAGCAGCACAGATGGAAGTCGTGGCCCGCAGAATGTCGACAAGCACAACGATGTAATTTTCATGGGTCTGTATTTCTGAAAATAGTTTTGGTGTAAGACACACTTCGATGCAATGAAGCTTTTTATGCGGCTTTTCCATGTCCATCAATAGTAGATGATTTCACATTTTGGATGCATCAGCTTCAATTTTTCCACCCGTTTCGCAGAAACCTTGGTATTGAACATCTTTACTGATTCAAGTTTACTCATGCCATCCAGTACATCAACATTTCCGACCCGGGTATTGTAGAACTCCATCACCTTCATACCGGTCAGTTTCTGCAGGTATTTCAGGTTTTTAACCTGTGTGCCATTGAACTTCAGCACTTCGAGTTTCACCAGGTTCTGCAGGGCATCAATATCTTCGACCTGTGTATTTGAAAAATCAAGTTCAGTCAGGTTCGGCAGCCCGGTCAATGGCGCCAGATCAAGGATCGGGTTCTTCTGGCAATGCAGGATTTTCAATTTTGGCATGCGTGCAACAGGATCCAGTTTGGAGACGGCAGTACCGGAGAACTGGAGTTCAGTCAACCGGGTCAGCTGCAGCAGAGGCAACAGGTCGGTAATCTGGAAATTCTCAGAGATAACTATTTTTGGAAGCCCGGCAATCTGCTGGAGCAGCATTTTATCAGGCACTCCCTTAAGGTTGATCTGCTGAAGGAATACCTCTTTCCAGGGCTGGCTTAACCCGTTCCACCATGCTGTATTTTCAAATGTCTGAAAAACCAGCAGACAATCCGGGTTTTTATCGTAGAATTTATCTGCCTCTTTGGCATCAACCTGTGTATTGTCGGCAAAAACCAATTTCAGTTTAGTCAAAGGATACAACGGGCTCAGATCCGCCGCCAGCGTGTTGTCCAGGTTCAGTGATTCAAGTGCCGTGATTCCCGTAAGTGGCTGTAAACCGGCTACTTTTGTATTGGATGCATTCAAAACCTTTAATTCAGTCAAATCTTTCAATGGATCCAGGGAGGTAATGCCGGAACTCTGGCATTGCAGGGTTCGAAGTAAGATCAGCTTGCTCAATGGAGCCAGGGAAGTAACGGACATGCGTCCGCTGACGTTGATGCTGTCAAGAAGGACCAGCTGGTGCAGTTGCTCCGTGGATGGCTGATCGTCAAGTTTCAGGTAAAAATTAAACAGGTTTTGCCACTCGGGCGTCATCTCCTTCCACCATGCTGCCAGTTCCTTCGAAATATATATAAGCGATGCTTCGGGGTGCATCTTTAAAAAAGACAATGCTTCTTTTTGTTTGATCTTGGTATTGTTGCAGTAAACACGCTGAATACCCGGGAGATCATCCAGCGGAGCCAGGCTGCTGATGCCGGTACTGTCGCTCATTAAGATCCGCAGGTTTGTCAATGGCTTAAGTGCATCAAGGTTATCAACCGGAGTGGATGAAATATTCAGGAATTCGAGTTTGAGAAGGGTTGAAACAGGTGTAATATCTTTAATTGCAGTGTGGTTGATGCGCAAATCCGTTATGGAAACCATATCCTTAACGGCGTCCAGAGAATTCACTTTTGTACCGCTGATATCGAGCGTGCTGAGCGATTGAAATGCAGGCAATACCGATAAATCGCTGATTGGGGTTCCCTTTAACCGCAACTGGCTGATACTGATGCAATAGTGCAACGGTTCAAGGATTGTCACACCTGAGTTGGAAAGGTCAAGGATTTCCAGTTTGTTCAGGTTCCTCAGCGGCATGAGGTCGGTTATTTTGGTCCCGGAAACATTCACTTCCTTCAGGTCAGATAATTTATTCAGTGGCTCCAGGTCCAGAATCGACTGATTGCCAGAAAGATCAACACTGCCGGCATGGACAATCTGGCCCAGGAACTGGTAAAACTCCGATCCCATGATGGGAGTTTGCACCCCACCGATCATTGCGACAGAATCGTTGAAACTGTCGATCTGCGCCATCGGCATGCTGCCTTCAAGTTTCATATCCTTTGCGAGGACCGCCTTCCATTCATGGGAAAGACCATTCCACCAGTTGCGCAGATCGTCTTTTTCATTCAGTTTGGTGGTATACACGCTCACGATCTTCAATTGCTGTTTCACCGAATCGAAGTTTATCTCGATATACCTCACTTTATTCGAATTTACCGAGTCGCTGTTCAGGGTTAACCCGCGAAGGTTGCGGTTTGCGGTCACCCGAAAATAGGTAAGTCCGTCCTGGCCGGCTTCCACGCTCACATCCTGTACCGAGTAACTGAACTTTGCATTTTTGAAAAAGAAACTCACATCGCTCAGGTATGCCGGCATGTCTTTGTAAAGTGGGACAAGACGGTTTTCATCCAGATCATCTTCGATCTGGACCTCTTCATCCCAGCACCATTTCAGGTAGCTTTGCGACAGGATGGTCTGTTTTTCGTTTACAGCGTTTCGTGGGTCGGCCAGAAAATTGAGCGAACTTTCGAAAAATTTTACAAGCGGGATGACCTGCAGCTTGAACGTATCAATTTTATTTGCCGCAATCATTCCTGCCTTTGATTTTACTGCCGCCGGCTTGCTGTTTGAATTGTTTTTCTTTTGCGCGGCGGGAGCTGGCTTTTTTTGTTTGGTTGTCCCGGTTTTTTTTTGAGTCGTCGCCGGATTGGTTCCGCTGCTGTTTTTTGTGTTGTTCTGTGCAATGACAAAAAAACTGCCGATAAAAAAAGTCAGGGTCAGGAGTATAAAAATCTTCCTCATACAGGATTAATTTACATGGGTATAATTCCGCATCAAATCCCTCTTTTCCTTGTCGTTGATGCGGAGTACGTTAGATATAAGCCAGCCTGAATTTACATCGTTCCGGTTGAACCAGGAGATTTCAAAATACCAGTTTGGAACCTGGAATACGTGAAATTTAACATTGTTCACTGCATCAAAGCTGAGATTTCCGTTTTTCATTTCCATCACGAACAGGGCGGTCATATCCGGTTGATATTCCTTCTCAAAATAATAATCCAGGTTTTCCGGCTCCCGGAACGCCTTGTGAAGGGTCATAAAATCAAGTTCATGGCTCATCGGGTGGATGAAATATTTTTCATTGACCGTGTCGTTCAGATGGATAAACCAGGAATTAAACCGGTCGAAAAAAACATTGGAGATTACCCATTTGTACCCGTCGAGTTGCTTCTCGATTTTGAGGTACAGAATGATATTCACTTTCTCCTTCTTGTATAAAAAGGTGGCCGTCACCTCGGCAAACCACCCTTTTAAATAAAAATCAAGAAACGCCGGGTTTTTTTTGTTCAGGGCGTCATCAATAAAGACAAATTTCGCATCGGAACTGATGACCGGGCTTGAATTATCAAACAACATGTTCAGGTACTTTTTACGCGCTTTCAGGTCGCGATAACCCGGGTCGCCGGGGTAGAACCTTTTTCCCTGCACATCCTCCTCCCCGTTGAACCTCAGAAAGAACTGGTTTATCTGCTTGGTCTGGGCATAAAAAACCGACTCATCACCGGTAAGTGAACCGATCGATCCCTGGGAAAATCCCATCATGGGGAACAACAGCAGACCAATCCATATGAAGTTTCGCATACTTTTATCTTCTAAAAAATTTTCAAGCAAGATCCCCGACATTTTTTACCACATTAGGCACAACAGAACACATAGAAAAAACTATGGTGCCCTCCTGTGCCTATTGTGGTGAAGAAAAAACTACACGGGTCTACTTGGATGTTTCTTTCACCCTAATATCACCGAGCATGACATCCCAGAAGCCTATGAGCCGGCCACCGATCTGTGTTTCTTTACGCTTTACATAAACGGTGATGTCTTTCTTGGTCGTGTCTTCATAAATCAGCCCCTTTTCCTTATCGTATGCCTGGAAACGCTGGTAAATGGTGATCACGCCAACATAGGTGCCGTCGGGTTGACGCACGAGGTCGCTCACATACTGGATCTTATACCAGTCGATGGTAACCTTGTCGTAATTGAGTTGCATCAAACGATCGAAATACTCACGAACCTTGTAATAATTCACGTCCTGTTTGCCCAGTGATGACACTCCGATCTCACTGTTTTCCATAAACAATTCAGTGGCACGTTCGATCACGCGCTGTGCATCAGACCATGGGGTTTTTTTATCGCCGATGAGGCTGATGTATTTACTCAGGTCACGGACTTTTTCGAGGGCAAGACTGTCGATGGCCTGTTTGCGCTGGGGAGAAAGGTTGTCCTGTGCTGAAACCCGGTACGACATGGCGAACAGGGAGGCCAATATAATTAATGAAATTGTTTTTCGCATGGCTGTTACTTTTTAATTAGATCGAGTTCTTTGATTTTTCCACTGGAATCGGTCATGATGGCATCGATGTCATTTTTACTGGCCTTTGTATCCTTGAGAAGATTAAGGTAGCGTTTGATGGTGGTAGGCTTGTCATAATCCACTGCCGATCCTTCCCTGCTGATGATGATCAGCACCGGGGCATCATCCGACGAAAAGAATTGCAGGGTTTTACCGATGGTATTGTCGGCCTGCGTAAGGTTGCCGGTTTTGGCAGCATTTACAATGGTGGTGAAGGCATTCTCCAGTTGGGCTTTCACCGGTAAATTGCTGGTGCCGGATCGCATGTCCTGTATTTTCTTCTCCAGCCGGGCAATGAGTTCGTCAAGTTCCGGATCCTTAAGGTTCTGCTTTTTAATGGCATTGAGCTCTTTCTCCAGTTCATCAGCCGATTTATTATCCTTGTTCAGCAGAAGATCATAGAGTGCGGCCTTTGCCACATCCACTTTCTGCGCATTTGCCTGAGTTTGTTCAGCCAATAATGTTTTCAATTTTTGCTGTGCCTGAATGATCATTTCATTGAGAACGGGGTCGTTTAAATTCTTGTCCATGATCTGGCCGACCACGCGTTTCTGTTCGTCATACGAAAGCGTTGTAGTCCCACTGATGATGGGCTGAAGGTCTTTCTTGGCCTGTTCTATCTGGGCCTTGCGTTCCTT
Source organism: uncultured Bacteroidales bacterium (assembly GCA_903903985.1). Lineage (GTDB taxonomy): Bacteria > Bacteroidota > Bacteroidia > Bacteroidales > FEN-979 > CAIVAT01. Next base: position 119,555 of record CAIVAT010000034.1, read on the forward strand.
CTTTGATAACTTGCCTGTCGATTTGCAACTGTCGGCTCCGGCAACCATGAGCGCCATCAACAGGATGAACATCATGCGCTGCCAGCGGATTGATCTGATTTTACTTGCTATTTCTGACATATTGTTTATTTTTGGTTAACTTGTAAACGGGTAAACGGGTAAAAAATTATTTCAATAAGCTGTTAACAATTCATGATGAGGTTCGGTGCATTTTGTCACGGGTCACGGGTCACGTGTTACGGTTTATAAAAAGGAAACTTCACTACCTTCGCCCTCAATATTTTATCGCGGATCTTAATATGAATTTCACTTCCTTCTTTCGATAGATCCGATGGCACATATCCCATGCCGATCGCTTTTTTGACAGAAGGGCCCATGGTACCAGACGTAACTTCTCCGATTTTATTGCCCCGGGCGTCCACAATTTCATATTCATGACGGGGAATTCCCTTATCAAGCATCTCGAAACCAACCAGGTGGTGAGCGGTCCCGTTTTGTTTCTGCAAAAGCAAAACAGATTTGTTGATGAAATTCTTGTAATCGGTGAATTTAGTGATCCACCCCAAGCCTGCTTCGATGGGCGAAGTGGTATCATTGATGTCGTTGCCATACAGGCAGTAGCCCATTTCCAGGCGCAAGGTATCACGGGCGCCCAGCCCGATCGGTTTGATGCCAAACTCAGCTCCTGCTTTGAAAACTGCTTCCCAAATTTTGGGAGCATCTTCGTTGGCCATATAAATCTCACATCCGCCCGAACCGGTATATCCGGTAGTGGCAAAGATCACATCAGGAACACCCGCAAAAGTCAATTTTTTAAAGGTATAGTATTCCATACCGGTGACCGGGGTTTCCGTCAGTTTCTGCATGGCCTGCAGTGCCAGCGGACCCTGGATGGCCAGCTGGGCAATTTCATCAGAGGCGTTGTATAAATCAGCACCCATCTTGTTCTGCCTGTTGCACCACGCCCAGTCTTTTTCAATGTTTGATGCATTCACCACCAGCAAATAAGTAAAGTCGTCCACTTTATAAACCAGCAGGTCATCAACGATACCCCCTGTTTCATTGGGGAAGCAGGAATACTGGACCTTTCCGGGGACCAGTTTTGATGCATCGTTTGAAGTAACCCATTGGATAAAATCCAGTGCTTTTGGCCCTTTCACCCAGAATTCGCCCATGTGGGACACATCAAAAACACCAAGCGCCTTGCGAACAGTCTCATGTTCCGCGTTAACACCTTCAAACTGAACAGGCATGTTGTACCCTGCAAAAGGGACCATTCTGGCCCCCATCGCCACGTGATAATCTGTGAATGCTGTATTTTTCATGGGTATTTATTTTGGTTTAAATCAGTTCTCATATCAACTGGAAAACAGACCTTTATACCGGCAGGTGGCACGGTTATGCTCAATGTGTGAATTGGTGGATGCGATAATCGGTGTAAAAGTAGGAAAAAATGCTTGTTGAATCGCCGAATGTTCATATTTTACGGCAATTGTTCATATGTTCAGTTAAATTATTTATAAATTTGGCGCATGTTAATAACCAGGGAAAATACACCACGCTGGCTGATCTTTTTTATCGACATCACCATTGCAGTTTCTTCCGTCATCCTTGCCTATTTGCTGCGGTTCAATTTTTCGATCCCGCCCAGGGATCTGCAGCCACTCCCGCAGGTATTGCTTTACATGGCCTTCATCCGGTCGTTGAGCTTCATAATCGTCAGGACCTATGCAGGCATTATCCGTTATACCAGCACCGGCGATGCATTGCGCGTTTTTGGAACGATCCTCGCCGGGAGTATCGTTTTCGCCCTGACCAACGTGGTGACGTACTTCTTTATCAACAGTCATTTCTTTATCCCGTTTTCGGTGATCATCATCGACTTCCTGGCCACCTCCTTCGGGATGATCACATTCAGGCTGATCGTCAAACTGGCATTTCTTGAATTCCGGCAACCGGAAGGTGAAAAAGTGAATGTGGTGATATACGGGGCAGGGGAAGCAGGGATCACCGCAAAACGCACCCTCGACCGTGATGTTGGCACCAAGTATAAAGTGCTCGCTTTTATTGATGATCATGCAAGCAAACAAGGGAAAAAGCTCGAAGGCATTGATATTCTCAGCCCGGCGAAACTGGACAACCTACTCTCGACCAACTCCGTTGCCCAGATCATTCTGGCGATCATGCACTTTGATCCTTTAAAGAAACAGGAACTGGTGGATAAATGCCTGGCTTACAACACCAAAGTACTTACCGTGCCCCCCATGATGAGGTGGATAAACGGAGAGCTGAGTTTTAACCAGATCAAAAAGATCAACATAGAAGAGTTGCTTGAACGCGATGAGATCAGGCTGGATGAAGAACGGATCGCACTCGAAATCACCGGCAAGACAATCCTCGTAACCGGCGCGGCAGGATCGATCGGCAGCGAGATCGTGAGGCAGATCGCACATTTTGCACCCCGCCAGATCATTCTCATCGACCAGGCTGAAACTCCGCTCCATTACCTCGAACTCGAAACCCAGGAATACTCCCAGGGTTCCGCTGTTGAATTCATCCTGTGCGATATTGGCAATGAAGCCCGGATGCGGAAGATCTTCGATACTTTTCGCCCCGACATGGTATACCATGCAGCAGCATACAAGCATGTGCCCATGATGGAAAACAATCCGGCAGAAGCGGTGCTCACCAACATCAGGGGAACCAGGATCATTGCTGACCTGTCGGTTGAGTTTCGCGTAAAAAAATTCATCATGATCTCCACCGACAAGGCGGTTAACCCGACCAACGTCATGGGAGCTTCAAAACGGATCGCTGAAATCTATACACAGGCACTGGACAATGTGAACGGCACACGATTCATCACGACCCGGTTTGGCAATGTGTTGGGTTCGAATGGTTCGGTGATACCACTCTTTCGCAGCCAGATTGAAAAAGGGGGCCCCGTCACCATCACCCACCCGGAGGTGACCCGGTTTTTCATGACCATCCCGGAGGCATGCCAGTTGGTTTTGGAAGCTGGCGCCTGGGGCAAAGGCGGAGAAATATTCATTTTCGACATGGGCAAATCCGTGAAGATCATCGACCTGGCAAAAAAAATGATCCAGCTCTCCGGGCTTGTCCTTGGAAAAGACATCCAGATCAAGTTCACCGGATTGCGCCCTGGCGAAAAACTCTATGAGGAACTGCTCAACGTCGAAGAAAATGCCATGCCAACCCATCACCCGCTGATCCTGACCGCCAGGGTCCGTGCATTCAGTCTGAAGGAAGTGAAGCAGGATATTGAAGAACTGATCGCCCTGGTGCCAACCCGTTCAAACTTCGACATCATCCGGAAGATGAAACAGATGGTACCGGAGTATAAAAGCCAGAATTCGGTGTTTGAAGAACTTGATAAATAATGCAGGCAATGCATGAAATGCTTTGTTTGGAGTGGTCAATGGGAAAATAACATGAATACCAGTTTAACATAATCTGCAGAGATCTGCCCGTTGATCTGCGGAAATCTGCGTGACATCTTTTTAATTTTAATTGATTTTGCTGACTATCCTGGGTCCGACCGCCACGGGCAAGACTGCCCTCGCTGCAAGGCTTGCATATGAACTCAACGGGGAGGTGATCAGCGCCGACTCACGGCAGGTTTATCGGCGCATGAACATCGGGACCGGCAAGGATTATGATGATTATGTTGTTGATGGGGCGAAGATTCCTTATCATTTGATCGACATCGTAGACCCTGGATATGAATACAACATCTTTGAATACCAGAAAGACTTTTTAAAGGTATACCACGACATCATTCAACGCAAAAAACTGCCGGTACTCTGCGGTGGATCTGGCATGTACCTCGAAGCCGTGCTGAAAGGCTACCAGCTTGCAAAGGCAGAGAGCGATGATGCGTTTTTTGCTTCGCTGAAAGATAAAACGGATACCGAATTGATCGAAATCCTGAAATCGTTTACAACGCCTCACAACATCACCGACTTTGAAGACAGGCCCAGGATTTTAAAAGCCATCCGCATTGTCCGGGCATCACGGGGGACGAAGAACGAATTAAACCATCACTTTCCACAGATCAGATCTACCATTATCGGCATCGATTATCCCCGCGGACTTGTGAAAGCCCGTATTACGAAGCGTTTGGAATACCGCCTGGAGCATGGCATGATTACCGAAGTGGAGCAATTGCTGGCCAGTGGCATCACCCCCGAACGCCTGATGAAATACGGGCTTGAATATAAGTTTGTTACGCTTTATCTCACCGGAAAAATATCACGAGCCGACCTGTTATCTGAACTGAACATAGCCATCCGGCAGTTTGCCAAGCGCCAGATGACCTGGTTCCGCCGGATGGAAAAGCAAGGGTTGAAGATCCACTGGATTGACGGCCGGATGCCAGTTGAAAAAAAAGTAAACGAGATCAGAACTCATTTCTTTATCTGAAACCCCGGATGGCCGCATTGCCACAGTACAAATGCAAACTGGTCGGCAAAATTGGCATAGGTCACACTCCTGTCTTCCGTGAAATGCCCGTTGTCGTAGTTTACCTTCATGAGCACAGGTTTGCCGGAAGTTGATGCGTTTTGAAGGGCAGCCGCGAATTTACCTGGTTCCCAGGCAACTACCCGCGGATCGTTCCAACCCCCGACACAGATTACTGCCGGGTACTTCGTTCCGGCGACGACATGCTGAACACCATCCATTTCAAACAAAGCGCGGCATTCTGTACTGTCTTTCACGGTGCCAAACTCAGGAATATTGACCGGCCCGTTGGATCCAAACTCCATCCTCATCGCATTGGCACACCCCACATTGCAGATGGCAGCGGCAAACAGGTCGGGGCGTTCGGTGATGGACCGGCTGATCAGGATTCCGCCAGCGCTGGTACCTGTTCCTGCGAGTTTTGATTTTGAAGTATAGCCCTTTGCGATCAGGTATTCGGCGCAACTGATAAAGTCTTTCCAGGTGTTCGGCTTGGTGGTCTTATAGCCTGCCTTGTACCACTCCTCCCCTTTTTCGCTGCCACCCCGGATGTGCGGGTAAGCGATCACGACACCTTTTACAGCCAGTGCATTTTCAAGCATGCTGAAATAGGGGGTCATGCTGATGCCATAGGCACCGTATCCATCCATCAGGCAAACATTCAATCCATCTTTTTTGATTCCTTTTTTATAAATGATCGAAAGAGGGATCATCACCCCATCGTGCCCTTTAACCTCCACCTCTTCAACCATCAGATCTTTATAGGCATCCGGGTAAACCGGTGGCTTGTTGAAACTGCTGGGTGTCAGGGCATCGGTCGCCGCATTATAGTTGTACTCCATATAAGGCCGGTTCCAGGAGGTAATCCCAAGGGAACAATCATTGGTTTTTGAATTGACACAACTGATGCCGATGGTGCCCGAATAAGGAAGTTTCACCTCAGAGGTCTTTTTGGTCTTGAAGTTATATTTCGACAGGTGATTGTTGATCCCATCGCTATGCACGATTAAAAGGTAATCTTTTGAATAGGTTACATTTTCAAGGGTCTGGTCTTTCCTTTCAGCAGCGATGGTCACGGCATTTGTCCAGTCCGGATGTTTAAGGCTGGTAGCGATCAGTTTGTAGTTCTTGGCGTTATTGTGCGTGATGGCATAGGCATCATCTCCGATAATTGCAAATCCACGCACCAGTTTATCGGATGGGGTGCATAAGGTCTTCCATTGGATTTTTTTAGCATGGAGTTGATCTGCCGGTGCATAGTTGGCAGTGATTTCAGGCTGAACACTTCCGACACCCGAAAAAATGTAGTTCTTTGAATCTTCAGATAAAAACGCAAAGGGGTAAACGCTTGGATCTATCTTCATTTCCGGGTAACTTTCGTTGCTGAAGAAGTCAATGTCGCTGCTCATCGGGTTGCCCAGGACATGCAGTTTGGTTTTTGAATTCAGCCTTGACCCGGGGTCTTTGTTATCAGCTGATTTTATCCACGTATAAAAGAAACTTTTATTGTCAAAAGTCCAGCTGCCGGGACCTGCCGACGGATAAATGGAATCATTCAGGAATTTCTTTGTATCCACATCCATCACTTTGATGATGGTCACTTCCGCACCCTGCTGGGAATAACCGATGGTTAATTTTTTCCCGTCATAGCTGGGAATGGCGGCATCTATGGTGAGGGTCTTCCCTGTGATGTAGGCCTGCGGGTCAAAAAGCAACTCCTCTTTCCCGTTGATCCCCTGACGGTAATAAAGCTTGCTAACGATTTCGCCGGGATTTCTTTTGTGGTAAAAATACCTTCCGTTTTCATAGATGATTGAGTTGATCCTGGGGGGCTGAAGTTTGTCCAGCTTCTTCCATTCCGCAATAAGTTCATCCCGCCCATTCAGCTTGTTAAGGACAGAATTGGTAAGATCAGCCTGTTGCCTGAACCAGCTTTCCACTTCGGGTTTATCAATGTATTCCAGCCAGCGGTAGGGATCATGGTAGGTAACACCCCAATAGGTGTTGGTGCTGTCGACTTTTTGTGTGGCAGGATACTGCCATTGTGCATGGGCTGATAATGCCAGTAAGAACATGAATATCAGCGAACCAATTTTTGTTTTCATAAGTTAGGTTGGTTTAAGGTAATCCGGTTTTGTTCCCGGGAAAATGATTCTAATCTGGAATGATTATGATTACCGCACGAAGATAAGGCAAACCAGGGCCGAATCCAAAGAAAAAAGGAAAAAATGGAAGGCAATGCAGGGTGATTAGATTCCTGGCCAAGTTCCCTGTGCGACCTTCATTGTCATCACACAGGATTTTAGTATCTTTGCCGATTCCAAAAAAAGCAAATCATGAACTACGATATCATTGTCATTGGCAGCGGTCCGGGTGGGTATGTTGCCGCCATCCGTGCCGCGCAGCTGGGTTTCAAAGTGGCCATTGTTGAGCGCGCCGAACTGGGCGGGATCTGCCTCAACTGGGGTTGCATTCCAACCAAGGCACTGCTGAAAAGCGCCAGTGTTTTCCAGTATATTAAACATGCCGCCGATTACGGGATCAGTGCAGGGGAGCCAAACTCAGATTTTCCGGCCATCATCAAACGCAGCCGCGATGTGGCCGACCAGATGAGCAAAGGAATCCAGTTCTTGCTGAAGAAGAACAAGGTGGAGCACCTTCAGGGATCCGGCAAAGTGAAACCGGGAAAAATTGTAGAGGTAACTGATGCGGCCGGTGCAAAAACAGAGTTTGCTGCAAACCATATCATTCTTGCAACCGGTGCCCGCTCAAGGGAATTGCCTAACCTGATGCAGGATGGAAAAAAAATAATCGGTTACCGCGAAGCCATGACCTTGCCCGTTCAGCCTAAATCGATGGTTGTGGTTGGTTCCGGGGCCATCGGTTCGGAGTTTGCCTATTTTTACCAGTCGATCGGCACGCAAGTCACGCTCATCGAAGTGCTCCCGAATATAGTCCCCATCGAGGATGAAGAGGTTTCCAAGGCATTGGAACGTTCCTTTAAAAAATCCGGCATGAAAGTGCTGGTGGGCGTTTCCGTCGAATCTGTGGACACTTCGGGTGAAGGGTGCCTGGTAAAGGTGATGACGAAGAAAGGGGAAGAGATCATCGCATGCGACATTGTATTGTCCGCGGTGGGTATCGCAACGAATATCGAAGGGATCGGCCTTGAAGAAACCGGTATTGCCACGGAACGCGGCAAAGTGGTCGTGGATGATTTTTACAAAACCAGCATCGAAGGATATTACGCCATCGGCGATATCGTGAAAGGACCAGCGCTTGCCCACGTTGCCTCACATGAAGGGATTATCTGCGTGGAAAAGATTGCCGGGAAACATGCTGAACCACTTGATTACGGTAACCTTCCGGGATGTACCTACACCCATCCCGAAATTGCTTCCGTTGGCATGACCGAAAAGGCAGCCAGGGAAGCCGGATATGAAATTTTGGTTGGCAAGTTCCCGTTTACCGCATCAGGGAAAGCCACCGCCTCCGGATCGCGCGAGGGTTTTATCAAGGTGATCTTTGATGCCAAATATGGAGAATGGCTTGGCGCTCATATGATCGGGGAAAATGTTACAGAGCTGATCGCTGAAGTCGTTGTAGCCCGCAAACTTGAGACCACTGGCAAAGAGATCATCGAGGCTGTTCACCCCCACCCGACCATGAGCGAAGCAATCATGGAGGCGGTTGCGGTTGCATATGGGGAGTGCGTGCATTTGTAAAAGGGAAGTAAAACAATGCAGACATGCCTTTATTGCCTGCATTGATCAATTAATTTGACTACATATGGAAATTATCAAAACCCCGTTAGCGGGATTGCTGACCATAAAGCCGGATGTTTTCGAGGACGACCGTGGCTATTTTTTCGAATCATACAGCCACGAAAAATTCATGAAAGCAGGACTGGACCTTACGTTCCTGCAGGACAATGAATCCAAATCCAAAAAAGGAGTTTTGCGGGGGCTGCATTTCCAGGCGCCGCCTTTTGCACAGGGCAAACTGGTTCGGGTGATGCGGGGCTCCGTCCTCGATGTAGCCGTAGACATTCGAAAAGATTCTCCGACATACGGAAAATGGGAATCGATCGTTCTTTCAGGACAAAATAAATGGATGTACTGGATCCCGCCCGGATTTGCCCATGGATTTGCCACCCTGGAGGATGACACCATCTTCTTTTACAAGTGTACCAATGTTTACAGCAAAGCCTGTGAGGGCAGCATCTTGTGGAACGATCCCGACCTGAACATCAACTGGGGAATCGAAGAACCATTGATTTCGGATAAGGATAAAGTTTCCCCGGGGTTTAAGGAATTTTTAAGTCCGTTTTGAGAGAAGGGACGAGTGAACAAGTGGACATACGAACGATGAAAATTGAAAATGAAAAATGAATATAAAACCGCTGAATTTTAATCCCCCTGTCCCCCTGTCACCCTGTTACCCTGTTACCCTGTTACCCTGTTACCTTGTAACCCTGTAACCTCATACTTAATCAATTAGATGAAAAACAAAGCATTTTATATTCTGGGTGGTTTTAGCTTTTTTCTGTTCGTCGCCCTTTCGGTTTGTGCCATCGTGGCGGTTAACAACCAGGACAAAGAATATCAAAGCCTTTTTTACCGGCACGCCAGGGTCATGACTCCGGCGGTTCCGGCCAAAGCCAGTTTTGCAGGAGAAGAGGTGCCGCTCGATCTTTTTTATGTAAGGGAGGCCTTTGAACGTGAGATCCTTGCCAATACGTTCATGCATTCCACTTCCATCATGATGTTCAAACGCGCCAACCGGTGGTTTCCGGTGATTGAACCCATCCTGAAGAAGAATGGCATCCCCGATGATTTCAAATTCCTGGCGGTTGCTGAAAGCAACCTGGTCAATGTCATTTCACCAGCCGGTGCCGAAGGCTACTGGCAGTTTGTCAAACCAACCGGCCAGCGATACGGACTGGAGATCAACGAGAAAATAGACGAACGCTACAACATGGAAAAGGCAACCCAGGCCGCATGTGATTATTTCAAGGATGCTTACCAGAAATTCAACAGCTGGACTCTCGTGGCAGCTTCTTACAACCGCGGGCTCGACGGGCTTCAAAAGGCTTTGGAAAATCAAAAGGTCACCAACTATTACGACCTTTACCTGAATGATGAAACGTCCCGTTATATTTTCCGGATCATGGCAATCAGGGAAGTTTACAACCACCCGGTACAGTTTGGGTTTTACCTGCGTGAAAAAGACTTTTACCCGCAAATTCCGGTCCGACTCGTTACCATCGACAGCAGCATCAGCAACCTTCCTGCCTTTGCACGAGCCATGTCCACCAATTACAGGATCCTGCGGGAGATGAACCCATGGATTAAAAATTACAGTCTGCCAAATAAATCAAATAAATCATACACTTTCAGAATTCCCAAAGAAGGTGAGGTGAGTTATAAAACCCTGATGAAAAGTGTGCCAGCGTGTGAAACCTTCTTTCACGATACGCTGAAAATCAACGAGATTCATTAAAACAATTGTTTTTCAAGTTCATTGTGGAAGAAAATCTGGAAGTATTCGGCGCGAGGGTTCACAACCTGAAAAACATTGATGTGACCATTCCGCGTCATAAACTGGTTGTTTTCACCGGTCTGAGTGGAAGTGGCAAATCTTCCCTGGCATTCGACACCATATACGCTGAGGGCCAGCGGCGCTATATGGAAACCTTTTCGGCTTATGCCCGGCAGTTCATTGGCAACCTTGAAAGGCCTGATGTTGATAAGATCAACGGGCTGAGCCCGGTAATTTCCATCGAACAGAAATCGACGAACCGCAATCCGAGATCAACGGTAGGCACCATCACGGAAATTTACGATTTCATGCGTTTGCTTTATGCTCGTGCGGCTGATGCATATTCTCATGCAACAGGGGAAAAAATGGTCAGGTACAGCGAGCAGCAAATCGTTGACCTGATCCTTACCCATTATCAGGGCAAAGAGATCCTTGTGCTTGCCCCGGTGGTAAAAGGCCGGAAGGGCCATTACCGGGAATTGTTCGAACAGATACGTAAACAGGGGTTTCTCAATGTGCGCATTGATGGTGAAGTGAAAGAGATATCTCACGGGCTGCAGCTGGATCGGTACAAGATCCATGATGTTGAGATTGTGATCGATCAGGTTCAGGTGAAGCCGGAATCAAAAACAAGGCTTGCAGGTTCCGTGAACCTGGCCATGCGGCATGGGAAGGAAGTCCTGATGGTTCTTGACCGGGAAACGAATATTGCCCGGCATTTCAGCCGGCTGCTGATGTGTCCTACCTCCGGGATATCCTACGAAGAGCCTGAACCAAACACCTTTTCGTTCAATTCACCTTATGGAGCGTGTCCGAAGTGCAACGGACTGGGGACCATTTCAGAGATCGATATAAATAAGATCATCCCCGACCGGTCGAAAAGCATTAAAAAAGGAGGCATTGTTCCCATTGGTGAATACAAGAATTCCTGGATCTTCAAACAAATTGAAGCAATCGGTGAGAAATACGGATTCGATCTCAGTACACCGATTTCGGAAATCCCTGAACATGCGATCAACGTCATCCTGAACGGATCTGATGAGATTTACAGGGTGAAGAACGAATATCTTGGCGTATCCTCAAGCTATTCGCTGAACTTTGAAGGCATTGTAAGCTTTATTAATTCACAGCATTCGGAATCGGCGCCTTCCGGGATCATGAAGTGGGTGAACAGTTTCATGAATAAAATGGCCTGCCCGGAATGCAACGGGGCCAGGCTGAAAAAGGAATCACTCTACTTCAAACTTGATGAAAAGAACATTTCTGAACTGGCTGATACAGATCTTGTAAACCTTTCTGCATGGTTTGACCATCTTTACCTGAAGATGGACGAGCGAAAGCAAACCATTTCCTTTGAAATTATCAGGGAGATCAAAGCCAGGATCCAGTTTCTGCTCGATGTCGGGATCGGCTATCTCACCCTGAACCGCACGGCACGAAGCCTTTCAGGCGGTGAGAGCCAGCGGATAAGACTTGCCACCCAGATCGGTTCGCAACTGGTAGGCGTTCTCTATATCCTTGATGAACCAAGCATCGGTTTGCATCAGCACGACAACCTGCGCCTGATCAATGCACTGAAGAGCCTGCGCGATGCAGGAAATTCGGTGATTGTGGTCGAGCATGACCAGGAGACCATCCTGTCGGCTGATTATGTCATCGACATCGGTCCGGGTGCCGGGGTTCATGGCGGCAGGATTGTGGCACAGGGAACTCCTGAAGAGATTATGCAGAACGGACATCTCACCGGACTCTACCTGAGCGGCAAACGTAAAATCAATATACCAAAGGAACGGCGAAAAGGCAATGGAAAATTCCTTACCCTTATAGGTGCTTCAGGAAATAACCTGAGGATGGTTGACCTTAAACTACCGCTTGGCACATTGATCTGTGTCACCGGGCTGTCGGGCAGCGGAAAATCATCACTCATCAACGAAACCCTCTATCCTATTCTCAGCCAGCATTTCTATAAATCAGATCAAAAGCCTCTGCCTTACAAATCAATCGATGGAATAAAGAATATAGACAAAGTCATCGAAATCGATCAATCGCCCATCGGACGGACTCCGCGGTCAAATCCGGCCACCTACACCAAAGTATTTGATGACATCAGGAAATTGTTTGCCGAATTGCCGGAGTCGAAGATACGTGGCTACCTTCCCGGGAGGTTTTCTTTCAATGTTAAGGGAGGCCGGTGCGAAACCTGCAAAGGCGCAGGACTCAGGGTGATCGAAATGAATTTTTTACCGGATGTTTATGTCCTTTGCGAAGCATGCCACGGCCATCGCTACAACCGTGAAACCCTCGAGGTGCGCTATAAAGGAAAATCCATCAACGATGTACTGAACATGACCATTGAACAGGCTGTTGAATTCTTTGAAGCCATCCCGTTCATCGTTCACAAAATACATACGCTCAATGATGTCGGGTTGGGTTATATCACACTGGGACAGCAATCAACCACCCTCTCCGGCGGTGAGGCTCAGCGTGTGAAGCTGGCAACGGAACTGTCAAAAACAGACACCGGCAACACGATCTACATCCTTGATGAACCAACCACCGGGTTGCATTTCGAGGATGTGAAGGTCTTGCTGTGCGTGCTGAATAAACTCGTTGCAAAAGGGAACACCGTACTTGTAATCGAACACAACATGGAGGTAATAAAAGTTGCTGATCACATCATCGATTTAGGGCCTGAAGGAGGTGAAAGGGGCGGACAGATCCTTGCCCAGGGAACTCCTGAAAAGGTTGCCGGGCATAAAACAAGTTTTACAGCGCATTATTTAAAAGAGGTCCTGGGGGATGGGGTCCTGTAGAAAGGACCCGACTGCCTGGCAACTAAACGACTTAACTACCTAAATGACAGCATCCATGGAATCAGAAGACATCGAAAAACTGAAACAATCCATCCAGCCAAAAAACTGGTCTGAAACAATCAGCTATGACACCTGGGAAATTTTCAAAGTGATTTCAGAAATGGTTGAAGGATTTGAAAAGCTGAGCCGGATCGGCCCCTGTGTGTCCATCTTTGGATCGGCCCGCACGCGGGAGGGGAATCATTACTACAAACTCACCGAAGAGATTGCATACCTGATGACCAAGGCCGGTTTCGGGATCATCACCGGGGGCGGCCCGGGAATCATGGAAGCAGCCAATAAAGGCGCTCATTTTGCGGGAGGAAAATCGGTCGGATTAAATATCAACCTTCCTTCAGAGCAAAACCCAAATCCTTTCATCGACCGCAATAAGCTCATCAACTTCAATTTTTTCTATGTCAGGAAAACAATGTTCATGCGTTATTCCATGGGATTTATTGCTTTACCCGGCGGATTTGGAACACTTGATGAACTGACCGAAGCCATCACGCTGATCCAGACTCATAAACTGGTTCGCTTTCCCATCGTCCTCGTTGGCCATGATTACTGGCAGGGGCTGATTGATTGGATCAAATCAACGGTATTAAAGGAAAAGAACATTACCACGGAGGATCTTGAAATATTCACAGTGGTTGATACTGCTGAAGAAGCGGTCGGTTACATTACTGAGTTTTACAAGACGTATGCACTGAAACCCAACTTCTAACAGGGTCCGTATATTTGATTACTTTTGCATGATTAAACAAACTTCCTTCATGCCTCGTAAGAAGAAGCAGCAACCGCAGGAGATTTTGATCGAAGCAATCATCAGCGCGATGACTGACAAAAAGGCCATGAAGCCGGTGATCATTGATTTTGCCGGTATGAAAGGCAATGTTTGCGATGCATTTATCATTTGCCATGGGAGTTCCCGTACACAGGTTGAAGCAGTTACCGATCATATTATCGGCGATGTAAAGAAAAAAACCGGATTGAACCCCAATCATAAAGAGGGATTTGAAAATGCGGAATGGATTTTGATCGACTATTTCGACGTGGTCATCCATGTATTTCAGGAAGAACGGCGCAGGTTCTACGATTTAGAGCAACTATGGGCCGATGCACGCATGATCAGGATTGACACGCCCGAATAAACAGAGTCATTAATTTTTTGGAATCAGACAGAATGGCAGACAAAGGAAGTAGTTTTATCCCTCCGAAAGGAAAACGGCCAAAATTCAATTTTTACTGGATCTACGCGATCCTGGCAATCGGTTTTATTGCCATCCAGTACTTCAATCTATCCAACCCGGTAAAAGAAATAACCTGGACCAGACTGGAAGAGATCCTGATGAAGCAGGATGTAGCCAAGATTGTGCTCGTTAACAAAGAAAAAGCTGAAATATTCATAAAAAAAGAAAAACTCAAATCCGACACGGCCTATAAAGACTTTACCAAACGCACTTTTGGAAGTTCTTCAGCCGACAATCCCGAGTTCACCTACCAGGTTGCCTCCATGGATATCTTTGACAGAATGCTCAACGATACGCGTGACAGCATGGTATCCCGTATGAAACGTGACAGTATTCCGTCAACCCAGATCCTTGAATTTCAGAAACAATATCCCTATCCACCGGTTGCGATCGACCGGAAAGATGTGTTTGGTGACATCCTGGGGTACCTGTTTCTCCCTGTGATCCTCATCGGCGCATGGTTTCTGATCATGCGCTTCATGAGCAAAGGTGGTGGCGGCGGAGGCGGCCAGATATTCAACATCGGCAAATCCAAAGCCCAGCTTTTTGACAAAGACACCAGCGTAAGCATTACATTCAACGATGTTGCGGGGCTGGAAGAGGCCAAAGTCGAAATCATGGAAATTGTTGATTTCCTGAAGAATCCATCGAAATACACCAACCTTGGCGGCAAGATCCCCAAAGGAGCCCTGCTTGTTGGTCCGCCGGGTACAGGTAAAACATTGCTTGCAAAGGCAGTGGCGGGTGAGGCCAAAGTGCCATTTTTCTCCATTTCAGGATCCGATTTTGTGGAAATGTTCGTCGGGGTTGGTGCTTCCCGGGTACGCGATCTTTTCCGCCAGGCGAAAGAAAAAGCGCCCTGCATCATTTTCATCGATGAAATTGATGCAATCGGCCGTGCCAGGGGGCGAAATGCCATCACCGGCGCCAACGACGAAAGGGAGAACACCCTGAACCAGCTCCTCACCGAAATGGATGGATTCGGAACCAACGCAGGAGTCATCATCCTTGCAGCTACCAACCGGGCCGACATACTCGACCGGGCCCTGATGCGCGCCGGACGGTTCGACCGCCAGATCAATGTTGAACTTCCCGACCTGGAAGAACGCAAGGCGATATTCCAGGTGCACCTGAAACCCCTGAAACTCGATCCGGGTCTCGATGTTGAATTCCTGGCCAAGCAAACCCCGGGATTCTCGGGTGCCGATATTGCAAACGTTTGCAATGAATCCGCCCTGATCGCTGCCCGGAAAAACAAGTCCACCATCGAAAAACAGGATTTTCTTGATGCCATCGACCGCATCATCGGTGGACTGGAAAAACGAAACAAGATCATCTCCGTCCACGAAAAAAAGGTGATTGCCTACCATGAATCAGGACATGCCACCACCAGCTGGCTTCTTGAGTATGCTCATCCGCTGGTAAAGGTGACCATTGTGCCCCGTGGAAAAGCACTGGGCGCTGCCTGGTACCTGCCTGAAGAACGCCAGATTACCACCTACGAGCAAATGTTCGACGAAATAACTTCTGCCATGGGAGGCCGTGCCTCAGAAGAGCTCATTTTCGGGAAAGTGTCTACCGGCGCCCTCAACGACCTTGAAAAAGTTTCAAAACAGGCATATGCCATGGTGGTCTATTTCGGTTTGAACAAAGAGATCGGAAATATCAGCTTCTATGATTCAAGCGGTCAGAATGAATATGCGTTTCAGAAGCCTTACAGCGAAAAAACGGCTGAAACCATTGACCAGGAAGTCCGTAAAATCGTTGAGGAAGCCTATGAACGGGCGAAAACCATTTTATCGGAAAACCGGGACAAACTTGAACAATTAGCCACATTGCTTCTTGAACGTGAAGTCATTTTCAGGGAAGACCTGGAAGCGATCTTTGGAAAACGTCCATGGGATAAGGAAGAGGAAAAACCACCGCTGCCAATATTGTTATCTTAACCTGATCATGATCACAGCATGGAAGAAAGCACCTCCAGGGAAAAAATCCTGAAAAAAGTCAGGGACGCACTGATCGAAAAGACAGAAGCCCCTTACCCAATCATTGACCAGGAATCCTCCATCTATAAAGAGATGACGGAACCCCTGGATGTCACCTTCGCTGAAGAATTGGTGAGAATTGCCGGTAAATTTGTCTATTGTGAAAGCGAAGATGAATTTATCGGGAATCTGAAATCGTTCATTCTTGAAAAAGACTGGGGGGTTCTTTTCTGCCAGGATGCGAAGCTGCACCGCATGCTCAAAACAGGCGGAATTCCCTTTGAAAGTCATTCTGATGCCTTGCTGGAAGCGCGGATCGGCATCACACGCTGCGAATACCTGATCGCCCGCCTCGGAACGGTTATGGTATCCTCAAGGTTAAGCCCGGGACGTAAAATCACGGTTTATCCTGAAATACACCTCGTCCTGGGATACACGTCACAACTGGTTCCTGATTTGAAACAAGCCCTGGCAGGCATTAAGAAAAAGTACAAGGATGATTATCCTTCCATGATCTCCCTGATTTCGGGTCCGAGCCGTACTGCCGACATTGAGAAGACGCTTGTGATGGGAGCTCACGGGCCAAAAGAACTTTATGTTTTCTTAATCGATGACGCAACAACCACTGGCTAACAGATCAACAGATGAGTAATTTCTGGGTGCGGACCATAACCGGCTTATCGATGGTGTTCGTGATGCTTGCAGCACTATGGTTCAGCGGCTGGGTTTTTGCATTTATTTTCCTGGTGATCACCCTCCTCGGACTCTGGGAATTTTATGGCCTGATCACCACTGAAAACTGCCATCCGCAGAAATATTACGGAACCATTGCGGGCGCCTTTCTTTACCTGACATCTGCGTCGATGTACCTGATCCCCTGGACACTTAGCGAAACAGAAGTTTCTATGCTTGCAATGGTCCCCTTCCTTACTGCTGTCTCTCTGTTCTTTATCCCTTTCATCATTGAAATCTACCGGAATAAACCCAATCCCCTGGTAAACATTGCTACCACGGCACTGGGATTCTTATACATTGCGGTGCCATTTTCTTTGCTGATCTATTTCAACCGGCCGGGTGCACTTCATGCCTATGGGATGCCGGTGGTGATGGTCGGTTATTTCGCATTTACCTGGATTTACGATACCGCTGCATACCTTTATGGCAAGCAGTTCGGAAAACACAAATTTTTTGAGCGCATCTCCCCGAAGAAAACCTGGGAAGGAACCATTGCCGGGGCTGTGGTGACCTTGCTGACCGCTTTCGGACTTCATTTCCTGGTACCTGCACTCCCCCTTGCCGACTGGCTCGTGCTTGCATGCATGGTCGTGTTCTTCGGCACCCATGGCGATCTGGTGGAATCATTGTTCAAACGCAGCCTGAACATCAAGGATTCGGGGACCATCCTTCCCGGACATGGCGGTATCCTTGACCGTTTCGACACCATGCTTATTTCAGCGCCATTCGTATTTTTGTACTTCTTTTTTCATCAACCGAACTGAAACCCATGACTATTCACCGCGAAGGATATAAGACCATTACCATTGCTTTTTTATTTGTGGCCGCTGTTTTGCTTGCCTTAAACGACATCTTTGTTGATCAAACCTGGTTTCATTATACCATGTATGCACTTGGGCTTTGGTTTTTCATCATGATCGTTCGTTTTTTCCGTTCCCCCAGGCGTGAAGCCAATGTTGGCGAAAAGATAATCCTGTGTCCTGCCGATGGAAAAATTGTTGTGATCGAACGCACCATCGAACCGGAATATTTCAAGGATGAACGGATCCAGGTATCCATCTTCATGTCTGCGACCAATGTGCACGTCAACTGGTTTCCGGTAGGTGGTGAGATCCTTTATTACTATTACCATCCGGGAAAACACATGGTTGCCTTCAACCCCAAGGCCTCCCTTGAAAATGAACGTGCCACGACCGTGATCCAGGGGGTTGACAACAAGAGAATCCTGGTAAGACAAATTGCAGGCGCAATGGCACGCAGAATCAAATGTTATCCGAAAGTTGGCGAACCCGTTCTACAGGGAGACGAACTCGGGTTCATTAAATTCGGATCCAGGGTTGATCTTTTACTGCCGGTGGATACGAAACTTGATATCAAACTGGGCCAGAAAGTTACCGGAAAACAAACCATCATCGGGCACCTGGCATAGCCGGACCTCAATCATCCAACGCCCTCCGCAGGAATGTATTGAAAGGATACATGGTCTTAAACGCCATCAGCACCACCTCATGAAAATGCTCTGAAGCTACCATTTCATCCCTTAATGGATAGGAAAGCGTGTAATGCTTGTACTTCAGCAACTCGATGCCCGGGAAATCTTTTGGAAAATCGCGGGGAGGCATTTTCATTTTTTCATTTTCGGATAATCCGGTGCTGTACTTCGTAAGTTTCTTCTCATGAAGGATTAGGTTGAATTCTGTAAGATTGTAATAAATCTCATTTCTTATTTTTTTCAACTGATCCGGTTCAGGCATATAGACCCCGGCTGCAAGAAATGATCCCCCCGGCTGAAGATGAATGTAATATCCCGGACCGGGGCTTTTCCGACCGGCCTGGGTTATCCATGCTCCCATGTTTATTTTATAGGGCGACTTGTCCTTGGCGAACCGCACATCGCGGAAAATCCGGAACATGCAGTCTTTCGCCTCAACATACTTTACCGCGTCGTCGAATTTAGCCAGGCCCGGAATGATTGAGTTCACAAACGATTCAACCTCCGTTTTGGCATTCTCATATTGTTTTTTATTAAGCTGAAACCATTCGCGGTTATTATTTTTCTCCAGCTGAGCCAGAAATTCAAGTACGATATTGTTCATGGGTGGTTCTTTGGAGCAAAACTACAAAATTATAATTTCACAAAAAAAGTCCTGTTTACCCTATTACCTTTTCCATTTTTTCCGATTAAGCAAAAAACCGGAATATGAAAGCCATGATCATCATCGGTTTGGCTGTTTTGCTTACAACACATCAAGGACTCGCGGCAGGAGAGCGCATTGCCGCCGGAGGCCGGTCACTGGCCATGGGCGGAACGTCGGTGGCTGCCTGCGAATTCTGGTCGGCAGGCAACAACCAGGCCGGAATGGCATGGCTCAAGGCACCAGGCATCGGCATCAGTTTCGAAAATCGATTTCTGATAAAGGAACTCCTGATAGAACAATTTGGTGCTGTCATTCCCTGCAGGTCAGGAACATTTGGACTCCTTGTAAACAGCACCGGGAACAACCAATACAGTGAAATAAAAGCAGGATTGAGCTTTGCCCGTAAATTCGGAAAATTTTTGTCTGTTGGCATTCAACTGGATTACTTCCGGATTCATATAGCGGATGATTACGGCAGCAAGAATCTCATGACGTGTGAACTGGGACTGATGTTTATGGCGGATAAGCACCTTCATATCGGGGTACAGCTTGTGAACCCGGTACCGATTAAGATTACTGAAGTTCCGGCAGAACTTCTGCCGTCTGTCATCTGTATCGGATTAACCTACCGGTTTTCCGATGATTTCCTCACCGCTGTGGAGGCGGAAAAAGATCTTTTACATCCGCCTGTATTCAAAACTGGGGCCGAGTACCGCGTTGCAAGCCCGGTATATGCACGGGTCGGGATTTCAACCAGCCCCATGTCCTTCACCTTCGGGTTTGGACTGGAGTTTGGAAAATTAAAGCTGGATATGGCCTCGGGTTACCACCAGGTACTTGGATTCAGCCCTTCGGGTTCCATTATTTATTCATTCAGGTAGCGCATTAATTCAAATTAAAATGCAAAATGCAAAAGGCTAAATCAGGCAGAGAAATAGATGTGGGAAATCAAGATGATCTCACGCCTGGTTTGAAAACAATATTGCTGACAGGCTTGTTGCAACTCATCCTCATGCATGTTACAATCCATTCGGCAGGACAGGTTGAAAACACCAGGGATACGGTCACAGTTTCTGAAACAGTGGTGAATCAGGGCGATCAGATCGAGAAAACTGCAGAAGCTCTAGAATTGGATCAGGACTATTCAGAACTTGCGGAGGATATTGCCACCTTTGCCGGAAAACCTGTTAACCTGAATGCCGCGAAAGAGGATGACCTGGATGCGATTCCTTTTCTGACACCGGCACAACGCGGAAACCTCTATGCCTATCTCACCACCTACGGAGAAGTATTCTCCATATTTGAACTTCAATCGGTGAAAGGATTTGATTCTCTCCTGATCCGGAGGATCAGCCCTTACATCACAATTTCACATCCATCTCAAGTGCCTTCTCCTACACCTGGGAATTTATTCCGGTTTGGCCATTATGACCTTCTTTTGCGCTATGAGCAATCTTTCCCAAAATCGATGGCCTACCAGAATGAAGATTCTTCCCGGGCAATCAATCCTGATTCGTACTACAGGGGCAGCCCCCAGCGGTATTATTTCCGCTACAATTATTCCTGGTTCGACAAACTCACGATTGGCATTGCCGGAGAAAAGGACCCCGGAGAGCAGTTTTTCCGCGGGGCCCAGCCTGCCGGAATGGATTTCTATGCATCCTACCTGTGTTTAAGAAACATCGGGATATTAAAGAATTGTACTCTTGGGAATTTCAGGGTTTCCTATGGACAGGGCCTGACGTTGGGTTCAGGGCTCTCCCTGGGCGCTGTTCCCGGATTTGCGACCAATTTTCCAAATGCCACCGGCATCAGGCCAAACCTTGGTATGAGTGAAGGCTCATATTTGCGAGGTTCCGCGGTCACGATAAAAATAAAACGCCTCGAAATCAGTGGTTTTATTTCATTTCATCCACGCGATGCGACGGTAAGCCACATCGACAGCATCTCTTCCTCTGTTGATGAAATAAGTTCTTTTTCAGGGACCGGGTATCACCGCAACGGACAGGAACTTGAAAAAAGGAATGTAATGACGGAACTTGTCTCCGGAGGGAATATAAACCTCAGCATGGCGCCAACCCAGGAGATTGGTTTTAAAATCGGACTGACAGGTTTATATTACAAGTATTCAGCGGAAGTAAATCCTGTGATTCATCCATACAATCAGTATGTGTTTCATGGGAAAAAGAATCTGAACACAGGCATTGATTTTCAACTGAGATTTCGCGGACAGTTCTTTTTTGGGGAGATCAGCAGAAGCCTGAACGGAGGATTGGGCTGCCTTGCAGGCACCGTTCTAAATCCCGACCCCAGGATGTGTATGACATTGATCTACAGGAATTACCAACCAGGGTATCAGAACCTGTTTTCCAATGCATTCGGACAAAACAGTATGAATGCCAATGAACGGGGAATCTATGTGGCGGTTAATGCTGCCGTTAACCCGGGGATAACCATCTCCGGGTACATCGATTTATTCACCTTCCCATGGCTGAAATATCGTGTTGATGCGCCCACCAGAGGCCAGGAGTTTGGAATGATCCTGTTATTGCGGCCTGCCAGGGAGGCGACATTCAGCCTGCGGTTCTGTCAGAAAAATACGCGGTTCAATGAAAAAACTGAACCCGGCGCGATCATCCATGAACTGTGTGATAACCGGAGCAGGTCGTACCGGTTGGGGATTGACTGGCTACCCGGGAACGGCATTATCATGAAAACCCGGGTTGATGTAAAGGAGTCAGGCGAATCAAATTCATCTACCCCTTTTGGGTATCTCGTTTACCAGGAGGTACAGATCAAATCATTTAAAAGGCTGGAAAACATTACGCTGCGGTTTGCACTCTTCGACATTCCCGATTACACTTCAAGGATTTATGTTTATGAACCGGAAGTGCTGTTTGGTTATTCAGTTCCGGCTTACCAGGGGAAAGGAATGCGTTGCTGTACGGTTATAAAACTAATGGTTACGAGGCATATTGACCTGTGGTTCCGAGGCGGGATTACCTGTTATTCTGACAGAAGCACAGTGGGGAGCGGGCCTGACCTTACAGAAGGAAGTGTACGTGGGGAACTGACCGCACAATTGCTGATAAGGCTATAAATTATTTCACGCAGTTTTGCGCTGATTTTATTCGTGGATTCATGCAGAATTCCATTCATGTTGTATTCCATTCTGCGAAAATCTGCTCCATAATCTGCGCAAAACTGCGTGAAACAATTTATTTATGATGCGGGTTGCCCATTTTCTTCAGCCCTTCCATTCCATGGATATTCATGCCTTTTGATAGTTTTGAAACCGTTGAAAGATCGATATTCCCGGTCAGGCTGAGTACGGCCACTTCGGTTTTATCTTTCATCAGCATGACCATTTCACTGATCTTGCCACTGGCATCCTGTTTGGTCATGAATTTAATATTTTGCCTGCCTTCATTGATGGTCATCAATTCCTTGTAAGTGTTTGCCGGGAAAACGCCTGCAAACTCATTATACACAGAAACAGCCTTTACAATTTTAGAGGAATCAAATTCAAATGTGAGGACTTTAAGACCGGTGAGTTGTTCCATCATTTTTTTTATTTCGACCATGCTGGTGTCTTTTGAATCACCTTGTCCCAATTGCATCAACATCTGGAACATCTCCTTTGAAATATTCACGCTGGTAAATCCGTCCTGGCTGGAGTATTTTTCAAACACTTTATCAATCGGACTCTGGGCATTCACAAGGAAAGGCACCAGCAGGAATGCCGCACAAACTAATTTTATCATCATTTTTTTCATGATTATTTTGATTTTATGGACTGGTTTGATGTTTCGTCCGGGTTAATGAATATGGGTTGATATTGATAGAATTTATTAAAAAGTCGCACATTTTTCATGGCCTTATCGACCATCTGGAATTTTTCCACCTGTTTCAGCCCGATATTCAGGTTGGCTGATACAAGCATAAGCGCATGACTGGCTTCTGCGTAGGCAATTTGAGTGTCGGGATTTCCTGCCTGCTTCAGGGAATTTTTGAAAACATCCTGTTTAAAAGTAAAGAAAAGGCCGATAAGAAGCAGTATCCCTGCCGCGATGCCTGTAACGTATATAAAGCTGCTGCGATATGGCTGAAGCCGGATAGCGGGTGGCGCCTCGGTTTCTTCCATAAGTATTGCCGTCAGTTTTTGTTCGAAATCATGATCTTTGATTTCATGCCTTTGTTCGTTCCTGTAATAAGCAAACACGGGCTGATGCGATTTAAGGTGTGCCGGTACATCGTTGCTGCAGAAAAAATCCCGTAGGATTTTTTCTTCCAGAAGACTCGTATTGCCATCATAGAACCTTTCGAGCAAGGCTTCAATTTCGCTGGTATTCATATATTTTCGCATTAGACAACAATTCACGAATCCGCTTTCTGGCACGTGACAGCGCCACCCGGATTGCATTTTCATTCATATCAACAATCTCGGCAATCTCCTCAAAATCATACCCTTCTATATCCCTGAGATGGACAATTATCTGCTGCTGTTCGGGCAGCAATTTCATGGCCTGGCGAATTCCATGAATGAGATCGGAATAATCAACTTTGATTTCGTCCGGAACATTTTCAATAAACTGGCGATGGTTCTCGAAGTTCTCTACCGGGTAACGCCTGGCTTTAATTTTATCCAGGCATAAATTTTTTGTCGTGATCATGGCCAGTGCCTCCACGCTCCGGTACTCGTCCAGTTTGTCTCGCCGGTTCCAGAGTTTGATAAAAACTTCCTGAACAAGGTCTTCTGCCTCTTCCGTATGATCCAGCATGCGCTTCGCAAAGCGAAACAATTTGTTTTTCAAAGGGTAGACCTTTATCTGAAATTCCTGTAGGTTCATACGGACAGTGAGACGAAGTTCTGCACTAAATATTACACCATTACAAAAAAATATGTAAAATTCTGTATTTGATCATGATGGCTTGTTTGGTATGCAAATTTGACTATTTTTGCAATGTGCATCCTCAAGAATCCAATGATTATTCACCAATAATTTGTTTATATGTTTAAAGGACATCCTAAAGGGCTTTATGTGGCGTTTTTCGCCAATATGGGGGAACGGTTTGGTTACTATACCATGCTGGCTATTTTCCTGTTATATCTTCAATCAAAGTTTGGATGGTCGACCACCCAGGCTGGCCATGTTTATGGTATTTTTCTTTTTGGCATATACTTTCTTCCGCTATTGGGTGGAATTATTGCAGACAATGTCCTGGGGTACGGGAAAACAATCCTGCTTGGAATCGTGGTTATGTTTTGCGGATATGCCCTGTTGGCCATGCCTGGTACCGGCGAGTATTTCATATACCTCGCGCTCGCTGTAATATCGCTTGGAACAGGATTATTCAAAGGAAATTTACAAGCCCTTGTGGGGAATATGTACGACGATCCAAAGTATGGCAAGCTAAGGGATTCTGCCTTCAACCTTTTTTATATGGGGATTAATATTGGCGCATTTTTTGCCCCGAGTGCTGCCGGAGGGATGCGGAACTGGATTCTCGCCCGCAGCGGGTTTACTTATGATTCAGCCATTCCCAGTCTGGCACATAAATTTTTGAACGGAACGCTGGAAAGCACTACCCAGCTTGAACAGTTCGCCCATACACAGGCCGGAGGCAGAATTACCGATCTTACGGAATTTTGTCATCAATATATCGCGAGTATCGGCCAGGCGTACAATGCAGGTTTTGGGGTAGCCGCATTGAGCATGATCGCCTCCCTGGCGATTTTCATCGGATTCAGAAAATATTACAAAGCTGCTGATGTAACCCACAAACAACAAAAAGCAGCCAAATCTGCAAACCTGGTCGAACTGACAGCAAGCCAAACAAAAGACCGTCTGATAGCGCTCGGATTGGTTTTCTTTGTCGTTGCCTTTTTCTGGATGGCATTTCACCAGAATGGATTCACCCTGACCATTTTCGCGAGGGATTATACGGTTGCTTCCGTATCACGAGGTTCAGCCGTAATCTTCAACCTGGCAACCTTTTTACCCTTGTTAATCGCCATTTTAGGAATTGTACTCTTGTTAGGGAAAGCAAATTCAGTTAGAACCAAAGCCATTGGCGCATTTGCAGCAGTGATATCACTCATCGTGGCCTTTTTCACTATCCGCCAGCTTCAACCGCAGGGAAATCCTATTTCTCCGGAAATCTTCCAACAATTCAACCCGATTTTCATTGTGTTTATTACGCCCCTTGTGATCGGTTTCTTTGCTTATTTAAGAAAAAAAGGAAAGGAACCCTCCTCTCCCAAGAAAATTGGCATTGGTATGCTGATTACCGCTGTTGGATTTCTGATCCTGGTTATCGCTTCGCAAGGGTTGATGAGCCCGGCTGAACTGGCAGTTAAAGGAGGCGTTTCCGACACGCTTCGCTCACCATACTGGTTAATCGGCACCTATTTTACCCTCACCATTGCCGAATTATTCCTCAGCCCTATTGGCATCTCATTTGTTTCAAAGGTTACCCCTCCTCAATTCAAAGGATTGGCGCAAGGAGGCTGGTTCTGCTCAACAGCCATTGGTAACCTGCTGGCTGGATTTATTGGTCCTTTTTGGGATAAATGGCAACTCTGGCAATTCTTTATGCTGCTGGTTGGTTTAACAATTTTATCCGCCATTTTCATTTTCTCGATCCTGAAACGCCTGGAAAAGGCAACAACCAGTTAGAGACGCATTGCAATGCGTCCATATCGGTACAACAATGGGTTCCTGCCTGCACCAGGTTTTTTGAATGTCGAATATTGAACAACGAATGTCGAATATTGAACGCTATTCGTGGGGACATACCCGACGGTTCAACTCCTATACCGAACATATCCGGAAGACTTTTGGCGGGCGGATGCAGAAAGTGGTGGTGGATGCCGGGTTTACCTGTCCCAACCGTGACGGAACCAAAAGTTTTGGAGGTTGCACTTATTGCGACAACAATGCCTTCAACCCCTCCTACTGCAACCCGGTGGAGCCGCTGCACAGCCAGATTGCACAAGGCATCACTTTCCATCGGGTCCGTTATCGCAAAGCCACGAAATACCTGGTTTATTTTCAGCCATACAGCAATACCTATGCACCTTTAGCAAAGTTAAAATCACTTTACGAGGAAGCACTCGGGTATCCGGGCGTGGTCGGACTCGTGATTGGCACACGCCCCGACTGCATCGATGATGAAAAGCTCGATTATCTCAGCGAATTATCCCGGAAATTTTACATCCAGGTTGAGTACGGCGTGGAATCCTGCTATGATAAAACGCTGGATCGGATCAACCGTCAGCATGATTTTGCGCTCAGTGAACAGGTGATCATCAAAACGCATCAATCAGGCATTAAAACCGGTGCACATTTTATTTTCGGATTGCCCGGAGAATCAGAAGAGATGATGCTCTCCTGTGCCGGCATCATTTCTAAACTTCCTCTTGATTCCGTTAAGTTCCATCAGTTGCAGATCGTGAAAGGGACAAAAATGGAACAGGAATTCAATAATACTGATTTTCATCAATTCACCCTCGAAGGGTATATTGAGTTCATCGTAAAGTTCGTGGAACGCCTGAACCCGGCAATAGTCATTGAACGGTTTTCGGGGGAGGTTCCACCGCGGTTCATGGTCGCTGAGACCGGGCATGCTCCGCCTGTTCCCGTTGGCTGGGATTTAATCCGATACGATGCCGTGTTGAGGCTGATCGAAAAAGAATTGGAGCTGCAGGATACCTGGCAGGGGAAATATTATACGTGAATAGAGACGTTTGATGCAATGATGGCCCTTGAGATGGCCGTCTGCAAAAGTTTGATCACTTCTTCCGTTTCTGTTCCTGGGTTTTTAAACTGGGTTATTTCGTTGATGCGGCCTCTGATTTTGATGTATTGAATGTATCCGCCGAAATTTTTCCGTACCATTTTGCAATTATTCATCACCACTAGCAGCATGATATCCTCGTCGGACAATACGTTGCCGGAAACGATTCCTTCGCAAATCTGCTCCTGCAATTTTCGTTTTAGTTCAACATGGAGCAGGGGGAATTTTGTTTGATAAAACACCACCATCAGGGTGTATTCTTCGCGGGAGATCACCTGGGAATGAATCAACTGTTTTAAAACGGTTTTCCGGAGAAGGAGCTTTTTATAAACAATACGCTGGATCCAGGAACGAAGGCTTCGGTTTTTCTTGGATGATTTGATGAGGTTCAGAACACGGTCGAGAATGACATCATCAGTTGATTTGGCATTGGTTACAATCACCTCATCATCAACAAACCTGATCCTGTCAATTTGATATAATTTAAAAAGAATGGCACCAACCAGCCCGAATTTAATTTTATGTTCAGATGATCCAAACCATCCTTTATCATCCAGGGCGAGCAGGACAATCTTTTGAAGAAATGTTAATTCACTGTTTTTTTCTGGCTTATCCATCAACACGAGGCAAAATTATTTCCGGCAATAAAAATAAAGAAAATTTTACTTTAAATACAATTAATTAAATGTCCCTCCCAGGTAAAGTTTTGTCTTTTCCATCTTCGGGTTTCCAAACACCTCTTCCACGCTGCCCTGTTCGATCACATCACCAAGGTACATGAATACAACGTTATCGGCAATTCGCCTTGCCTGTCGCAGAACATGGGTAACCAAAACGATGGTATAGTCGTGTTTAAGCCTGACGAAGGTCTCTTCAATAAACTGGCTTGAAATCGGATCGAGGGCGGATGTTGGCTCGTCGGCAAGGATGATCTCAGGATTGACGGCAAGGCCCCGTGCAAGGCAAAGGCGCTGCTGCTGACCAATCGAAAGCCGGGAAGCAGGCTCACGCAAACGGGTTCTGATCTCATCCCAAAGATTGGCCTGCTGCAGGTAATGCATGACCAGTTTGTGGGTCTCCCTCCGGTTTCTTATTCCTCTCAGTTTCAAAGCATAAGCGATGTTGTTATAAATGGTCATCGGCAAAGGGTACGGACGTTGTGATAACAATCCCATTTGCTGCCTCAGCTTATAAATATCTTCCTTGGCCTCCAGGATGTTGTTGTCGTCAATCATGATTTGTCCATTCACCCTGAGTTCGGGATAAAGGTCGGTAAGTCTGTTCAAACACTTCAGCAGCGTGGTTTTCCCGCAACCGGAAGGGCCCATGATGACCGTGATTTTATTTTTAGGGATATCAATATTGATATTTTTAAGTATTTGGGTTTTCCCAGCCGATACATTCAGATCCCTGATCGATATTTTTGTTGAAGTATACATCCCTGCAGCCTGCTAAAAGTTGATTTTTGTTTTATGATATCGCTTACCCACTCCCCGGGAAAACAAACTTACAATTAAAATGATCAGGGTAAGCACCAATGCGGAAGCATAGGCCCTGTTTTGAACTTCGGGAACCGGCGACGAGAGCTGAAAGAAAATTGACAATGGCAGGGTAGCCACCGGTTCAAGCAAGCCATTGGGCAGATGGTCGGTATAACCTGCCGTGAACAAAACCGCTGCTGCATCACCGATTCCACGGCCGAACGAAAGTAAAACTGCGGTAATGATCCCTGAGAATGACTGGCGTGTAAATATTTTAAAAGCAATTTCCGATTTGTTGGAGCCCAGTGAATAGGCAGCCTCCTGCAGTCCGATCGGGACGGTGCACAAGATCTCATCCATCGACCGTATCATGATCGGAAGGATAAACAAGGTAACAGTAAGAATTCCGGCTAACAAGGATGTCTGGAGCCCGAAGAAAATCATCAGGGAAAATCCGAAAGCCCCATAAACAATCGAGGGAATGCCCCACACCAGGTCAAGCAGAAAACGGATGATCGCGATTACTTTTTTATGCCTGATCAGGAAGACATTGAGATAGAGCGCCACAGGCATCCCAATGATGAAAGCCAGCAGGGTAGCTCCAAAGGCAAGGGCGAGGGACCCAAGGATCGCATTCAGGATGCCGCCTCCTTTTCCATAATAGTAGCCACCATGCGGAACCTGCGTCAGCATTTCCCAGGAGATGGATTTAATGCCTTTTTCGAAAATGCTGTAGATAATGATCGCAAGAATGGCAAGAATGAAGTATGTTGCCAGGATCATCAGCAACTTGAAAAACTTTTCTTCTATTTTCTGCGAGCGTGTCAACGATTAATATTTATTATACCTGACGATGAAAAAGTGCATGACAAGATTAAAAAAAAGGGAGACCGCCAGCAGCAGCAGCGCTGCAAACATCAAAGCGGCGTCGTATCTGGGGATGGAAAGCATCTCCCCGTAATTGTTGGCGATCAATGCGGGCAGGGTATACCCCGGATCGAACACGCTTTTTGGAAGGCGCACCACATTCCCAACCACCATCAGTACCGCCATGGTTTCGCCAAACGCCCTTGCAAGCCCAAATCCAAAAGCTGCAATAATTCCCGGCAAAGCTTTCTTGACAAGCACATGTTTGATCGTCTGCCATTGGGTAGCTCCCAGGGACAGGGTTGCCTCTTTTAATTCCACAGGAATTGCCCTGAAAATTTCGATCAGGATATTTAATACAAATGGGATGATCATGATGGAAAGCACAAAAGCTGCAGCCAGGATGCTGTAACCCATCGTTTTTATTCCCATCCAGGGGCCCAGATACCTGGATATAAATGGCACGATGACCAAAATTCCCCATAAACCATAAACCACGGAAGGGATTCCTGCCAGAATATCGATTGCCGGGTGCATAATGCGCAGGAAATATTTCTTGGTATACTGGGTAACATAAATGGCGGTAAGCAGGCAAACCGGCGCAGTAATCAGCATGGCAACAAGGGTTACCCATATAGAACCAATGATGAAGGGATAGAAGCCGAACTGACCCGCAGAAGGCCGCCATGTTTTCGAAAAGATCAGGTCGATCACCGAATAATCATGAAGCAGCAGGACCGATTTCAGGTAAAGTCCTATGAAAAGAAGGAATGGCAACAACGCAACCAGCAGCAAACTGATGATCATCCACGTGGAATTAACGGTATGACGCTGCGTGCGGTTGAGAAGGTACATTTCAGTTCAACTTTTGCAATTCGAGGGTGATCTGTTCTGGCTTAACTGTTACATATCCGGCCTCATTTACAAACTTCTGTCCATCCGTGAGCACCCATTTCAAAAAGTTCAGCACCAGCTTATTCGCTGGTTTTCCGCCGGAAACGAAATAGAGGTCTCGTGCTGGCGGCGACGGATATTTCCCATCGTTGATGGCTTTCATTACCAGGTCCATGCTCCCGTAGAAATCTTCATCCGGGTCGATCTTCCCGTTCCCATTCAGATCAATGGGAATGACCTCGAGTCCTGCATAAATTTTCCGGGTTTGCATTTCATACACAAACCCAAGATTGTTGAAGCCAATTCCCTCGGGTGTCCGCCGTACGGCATCCGCTACACCCGGGTCTCCATTTACACCAAGTCCGAGCAGGTCCTCCTGTTTTTTCCCGTTCAGGAATTTTGCCCACATGTCGGCGGCGCCACAGGCATCGGACCGTGTGAAGGCATTCAGTTCCGCCTTGGAATTGTTGCCCACAGCCTGCCCCCATGTTTTAATGGTACCGCTGATAAAAATATCATAGAATTTTTGCCGGGTCAATCCTTTCTTCTTGAGATCGGCCAAAACCGGATTATGCGCATTGACGGTTGGAAGCACGGCATCCTTTGCAACCGCAATCCACCAGGCTCCTTTGGCCTGTTCCTCCGGGCTTACTGCTTTTGAATACATTCCAAGGTCTACCATTTTTGAGAGGGCATCAGTCATCCCTTTTCCTGCACCACCGGCAGAAACATTCACGATGACCTTCGGATGCAATTTCTGAAATTCTTCCGCCCATTTAACAGCAAGCGGATAAAGTGCGAATGCGCCGGACAGGGTAATTTTGCCTTTCAGCGTGTCGGTTCCTGAACCGGCATTGTTCTTTCCTGACTGGTTGCAAGAAAAGAGGCACGAAAGGCAGATAAATCCTGCAATCAGGATGAATGATGCAATCAAATTCTTCCATTTCATATTCCAAGGTTTTTAATGAAGTGATTGATGATATCTTCCACGGTTATTCCTTCGGCCTCTGCCTTGTAATTCCGTACGATGCGGTGACGAAGCACTGAGGTGGCCACTGCCCGGACATCTTCAATGTCGGGAGAGTATTTTCCGTTCAACACGGCATGGCATTTTGCCCCGAGGATCAGATATTGCGAAGCCCTGGGGCCAGCTCCCCACGTAAGGTATTCGTTAGCCCAGGCGTTTGACCTCTCCGTCCTGGGCCTGGTTGATGATACCAGGTTGACGGCAAAGTGGAATACATTATCGGGAACCGGGATTTTACGAATGAGATTCTGAAAAAAGAGGATTTCCTCGGAAGATAAGACCACGGAGGGCGTTACCGTTTTTTCAGTGGTCGTTGCCTTGACGATCATGATCTCCTCTTCAAAGGAAGGATAGTCAAGCCAGATGTTAAACATGAAACGGTCAAGCTGTGCTTCAGGCAGTGGATAGGTGCCCTCCTGTTCGATGGGGTTCTGCGTGGCCAGTACAAAAAAAGGTTCCACAAGATGATAGCTTGTTCCGGCAACGGTGACCGCCTTTTCCTGCATGGCTTCCAACAGGGCAGACTGGGTTTTAGGCGGGGTACGGTTGATCTCGTCTGCCAGGATGATGTTGGCAAAAACAGGCCCTTTGATAAAGCGAAAGTGGCGGTTTTCATCCAGAATCTCGGTGCCGATGATATCGGAAGGCATCAGGTCGGGGGTAAATTGAATCCGGCTGTAATTAAGCCCGAGCGACTTTGACAATGTATTCACCATGAGCGTTTTAGCCAACCCTGGCACCCCGACCAGCAGGCAGTGTCCCTTACAGAAAATGGCAATGAGCAGGT
The DNA here is from genome assembly GCA_903903985.1 of uncultured Bacteroidales bacterium. Lineage (GTDB taxonomy): Bacteria > Bacteroidota > Bacteroidia > Bacteroidales > FEN-979 > CAIVAT01. The sequence continues at coordinate 151,397 of CAIVAT010000034.1, forward strand.
TTTTCACCACCTCATCCTGACCCACGATCACCTTGGCTATTTCAGCTTTTAAGAGATTATATTTTTTTTCGAGTGCATCTACTGCTTCAACATCTGACGAAAATTGCATGTTTTTACGGTTTAGTTTTTAATCCATTTGCGCTGGAATGAACAGTTGCGGTAATCACCTGTGATGGAAATGAAAGTTGAATTCATTTTCCCGGTAATCCAATCGGCTAAGACATCCTGCTTTTTCTTTTCCAGCGCTATTTGCTGAATGCGTGCATAATCATCCTCGAGGTTTGCTTTGTGAGGATTTGTCCGGCCTTTCAGGTAATAGATCCGGTAATCCTGTTTTCCCCGTTCATTGGTAAGCACCGGCGCCGAAACTTCGCCAGCCTTGAGCTTATCAACGATAAAAAAGATCTTTGCATCGACCTGACTGGCTTCGAACCTGGTATTTCCGGATGCAGGATTTATCATCCATCCCCCGCTGTTTTTTCCGGGATCATCTGAGTAGGTGACCACGGCGGCATCATAAGTTATTTTATTGGAAGTGATCAGGGATGCCACGCTGTCGAGGGTGACTTTTGCCTTGTTCAGGTCGACGGGCGAGACTTTTGGCTGCAGCAGGATGTGGCGCACATTGATATACTCCCCTCTTCTTTCGATCATCTGGATCAGGTGGAATCCATCTTCGGTTTCCACGATATCGGAGACCTCTCCAGGTTTCAGTTTGAAGGCGGCCCCTTCGAATTCAGCCCGCATCTCACCACGTTTGAACATGCCCAGTTCACCACCCTGTTTGGAGGAGCCGGGATCTTCGGAGTAAAGCACAGCCAGTGTACTGAAATCATCACCCTTTGCGACCCGTTCCTTGAAATTTTTCAATTTATTTTTTGCCTCCTGTTTTTCGGTTTCCCCGATGGCCGGTTGTTTTACGATCATACCGATTTCAAACTCCGAATTGATAAGCGGGATGCTGTCTTTCGGGATTTTTTTAAAGAAAGCCTTTACCTCTGAAGGTGTAATAACGACATCCTTGGTGATTTTCTGTTGTTCCTGTTCGGTAAGCATTTGTTCTTTAATCACATCGCGAAGTTCATTTTTAATCTCCAGCAGTGTTTTGCCGAAATGTTCTTCCAGCCGGTCTGGCGAACCTGCCTGTGAAATGAAGTAGCGCATCCTGCGGTCCATTTCAATTTCAACCTGCGAATCGGTAACAGTGATGCTGTCAACCTGGGCCTGGTGAAGCAGCAGTTTCTGAAAAAGCAATGATTCAAAGACCTGGCATTTTACTTTTGGTTCCGTACCCATGATACTGCCCTGGCTTCGGATCTGGAGGTACTGGTTTTCAATATCCGATTTAAGGATCACATTGCCCCCGATGATGCCAACCACACCGTCGATGATGGTGTCGGATGAAGATTGTGCATGGATGGAACCGGCTAACAACGACGTGAACAGAAGCAATAACAGCGGTGATCGGAAGATTTTCATATCTATTTTTTTGGGCATTGAATCCCCTTAATAAATCTCAAAAACATTTTTCTTTTGCGCACTTGAAAACAGGTCTTCCTGCATCCGGCTGATCAGTTCAATCTTTCGTTTGTTCAGGAGGATGTCATGTATCCGTTGTTTTTCAAAACTCAGGGGCGAAATTCCCTCCTTGATTTTAAAATCCTTGAAACGGACCAGGTAAACATACATAGAATCCTGATATTCAAGATCTCTGTGATTTTTTAGGTACTCTTCCTGGTTATAGGTTTTGATGGGGATCTGTTTTAATAAATCGTTAAATAACAGCCAGTTTTCACCATCAAGAAAATAGTCAGCCGCATTTTTTTCGCACAGGTCGGCTAACTTGTTTTTATCATTCGGATCAACTGAGTTCAACAGTTTTTTTATTTGTTTCGAGACTGTTGATTTTAAAGGTAGTTTAACATACTGCACCTGCACGATGTTGTCCTTCAGAAGGAAATTTTGCGGGTTGGCATCGTAATAGTTCTGTGTTTCCTCATCGGTGATCAGGGTATCCAGTTTTTGTCGCACAAGTTCATTTTCATATGCGTAGATGGTCAGTGAATTCTTATAATTCTCCAGCTGTTTGGTAAAGTCCATCTGGGAAGCGGTCAGGTTCTTGACAGCCTGCTGAATGACAAGTCGTTGCCTGACCCAGTTGTCAATAAAGCCCTGGGTGATCAACAGGCTGTCTTTGGGCAAGGTTCCCGGCGCTACTATCCCTTTCAGATCGGATTCATAAAGGTAATCATCATAAACCCTGGCTAAAACCCGCTCTGTTTTTTTCTTGAAAAAAGTGGAGCAGGCTGTCGCTAAGAGTAATAGCAGGAAGAGGGAGCGGTTCAATTTTTTCTATTTAATTTTTGCAAGGACTTCTTTATTCACCTCAACCGGGTATTTGGTTCTCAGGGAAGCGATCCACTCTTTTTCAAGGTAATTTTGATAATCGGCTGTAATAAGTCCTTTGGCCTCATTGAGTTGTTTAATTTCCGGTTTCATAACCTTGCGGACGTAAACAAAAACCGTGGTGCCTTTGTTGACGATGTCGTTTGAAAAACCAGGTGTCCATGGGATTGAATCGATCAGTTTGTTGTCTTTGCGTGAAAACTTGGCACTTTCAATCGTCAGCACCTGCAAGGAATCAGTATTTATTTCTTTCAGAATATCATTGTCAGACGATCCTGATTTGATGAAATTTTTAACTTTTTGAACGGCTTTATTGTCCTTAACGGTAAAGATGCCCGCATCGAGTCGCGTATCCCACCTGTAGTTGTTCTTGTTTTTTTGATAAAATGCTTCCAGTCCAAGGGTATCTTTCACCGCTTTCGACCACACTTTCTGATCGGTCAGGTCAAAAAGGAGGATGCCATCCCGGTATTCCCCCATCAGCGCTTTGAATTCAGGATACTTTTGTTCAAGCTGTGAATTCTCCCATTTCAGCAAACTCTCATCCAGGAATTCAGTATACATTTTATCCACATAGACATCAATTTTCTGTTTATCCTGTTTCCGCTGGGTGGTTGCGAGGTAATCGGCAAAATCTTTCTGGCGGAAAGTGATGTTGCCAATTTTAAAAATCATACCGGTGAGATCACCCGCCAGTGAAGCTTTCCATTTTCCAAAGAAGATGCTGTCGGTAACAACGCTGTAGAAGGCCTTCAATGCTTCAGGATTTTCAGTGACCCCGTATTCTTTCCTGATCCTTGCGATAACGACCTGTCGTGTTTGATCGCCACGGTTATCTTTCATGATCTTTTGTTTCAATTCGGCCTTTTCCTCATCAAGCGGTTTCTGGGTTTTACGTTCAACCAGTTTCACGATATGCCAGCCATAGCTTGTAAGGATGGGTTTTGTATAGTCGCCGGTACTGTCGAGCGAATAGATGGCTTCAACAAACTCAGGCACCATCCTGTTTACGCCGAAAGCCGGCAGCACACCTCCTTTTGCGGCGGAGCCTTTATCGTCGGAATACGCTTTGACAAGGTCCTCAAATGAAGTGCCCCCTTTTAGTTTGGCGTAAACGGAATCGATGCGTTTCTGTATCCTTGCAGAATCTTCGGCAGTTGCGTTTTTGGGAATTGCCAGGAAAATATGCGCTACAGTTACTTTGCCAAGTGCAGGACGGCGGGCGGTCACTTTAATGAGATGGAAGCCATATTCCGTGCGGACCGGCATGGAGACTTTCCCAACCCCGGTATTCCAGGCGCCATTTTCAAAGGCGTAAACCATATCGAAGACTGCAAAAAAGCCAAGATCCCCCTTGTTCCCTTTCAGGAAAGGGTGTTGTTGGGTTGCTTCCCGGTCCTTTGCCGACGGGTCTTCGGAGAATTCAACAGCAACTGCTTCAAATGAATCGCCATTCATCACTTTTGCCCTGGCAGCAATTGCATTTTTGTAGGCAATCATCGTATCAGCCGGGGTCGCATCCGGTTTCAGGCGGAAAAAGATATGGCTTGCGCGCAGGTCGGTCTTTTCGCGCTCATACGCCTCCTGTATGAGGCGGTCGAGGGTGGCTTCATCCGTAAAATACGGTTTGGCAAGCTGATCACGATACCCGTTCAGCTCGGTCTTGAAGGAAGTCAGGGTATCGAGCCCCATTTCTTCGGCTTGCTTGACCTTGAGTTTGAAATTGATGAACAGATCCAGGTATTCATCCAGCGATTTCTTATCAATCGCTTCACCTTTCACATTGTTTTTCTGGTAGATATTCAAAAATTCACTCACATAGACCTGTTTTCCTGCAATGGTCATAAGTACCTCGTCATTGTTTACCTGAGCATTAGATGAGATCAATGTAACAAGTACAAAAACCGGCAATAGAATTTTTCCTTTCAAGCTGTTCATTGTTTAAGATATTAGTTTGACAATTAGACAAACGATTAGAATTCTATTTAATTTTCAATGATTAATTTTAATTATTCCATCATCACCGGCTGTAATTCGGTGCCTCACTGATTATCGTTACATCGTGCGGGTGACTTTCTGCTACTCCGGCAGATGTAATTTTAATAAACTTTGCCTTTTGCAGGATTTCAATGGTTTGCGATCCTGTATATCCCATCCCTGCCCTCAGGCCTCCGACCATCTGGTAAATGACTTCAGACAAGGATCCTTTATAGGGAACCCGGCCAACAATTCCTTCCGGAACAAGTTTTTTTATATCCTCTTCCACATCCTGGAAATAGCGGTCTTTGGAACCATGTTGCATGGCTTCAATGGATCCCATTCCCCGGTAAGTCTTGAATTTCCGGCCCTCAAAGATAACTGTTTCGCCGGGGGATTCGTCAACACCGGCAAAAAGGGAGCCTGCCATGATGGAGTGTGCGCCAGCCGCGAGTGCTTTTACGATGTCGCCGGTATAACGGATCCCTCCATCGGCGATGGAAGGAATGCCGCTGCCCTGGAGGGCTGAAGCAACATCATGAATGGCCGACAATTGAGGAACCCCGATCCCGGCGATGATGCGTGTGGTACAGATCGATCCCGGGCCAATCCCTATTTTCACCCCGTCAACGCCGATTTTGGCAAGATCTCTGGCGGCTTCCCCGGTGCCGATATTGCCAATAACCAGGTCAACGCCGGGGAATGCGTTTTTCACTCTTATGGCCATTTCCATCACGCCCCGTGAATGTCCGTGCGCGGTGTCGATCACGATGGCATCCACATTTTCACGAACCAGTGCGGCGACACGGTCAAGCGTATCGGAGGTCACTCCCACCCCGGCCGCAACCCTCAGACGCCCGAGGTTGTCTTTGCACGCGTTGGGACGGGCTTTTACTTTCAGGATGTCTTTATAGGTGATCAGCCCGATGAGCTTGTTGTTTTTATCGACAACGGGCAGTTTTTCAATCTTGTGTTTCTGGAGGATGGCTTCAGCCTGTTCAAAATCGGTGAATTCGCTGATGGTGATCACATTTTTGGTCATCACTTCCGTGACCGGCCGCATGTGGTCTCGTTCGAAACGCAGATCGCGGTTGGTCACGATGCCGACAAGTTCGTTGTTGGCATTGGTAACCGGGATTCCGCCGATGCCGAACTCCTTCATCATGGCAAGGGCATCGCCAACCAGTGCATGTTCCATGAGAGTAACCGGCTGCAGGATCATGCCATTCTCGGCACGTTTGACTTTACGTACCTGCAGGGCCTGGTCTTCGATCGACATGTTTTTATGCAGCACGCCGATTCCGCCTTCCTGTGCCATGGCAATGGCCATGCGCGATTCGGTGACGGTATCCATGGCCGCGGAGACAATGGGAATGTTAAGTTTGATGTTCCTGGAAAACATTGTTGAAACATCTGTTTCCCGCGGAAGCACGTCCGAATAGGCAGGAACCAGCAATACATCGTCATATGTCAATCCTTCACCCCGGAATTTATCTGAATTTAGGAACATATGCGTCAAAATTAAGTGTGCAAATGTAAGAAAATTTTATTTACAAACCGCACGCTTAAATCCTGCATGGAAACCATACCAAATCCTTGAAATAGCACCTCAACCTGACCCTCTCCTGAAGGAGAAGGGAATGAGGTATTAATTGTCTTTAAGGCAACGCAACGAAAAACCCATTGCCTTGCTGTTGGTATTCATGCCACTTGAAGAATTTTGAACATAAAAGTTCCGGCTACCACCTGACCCGTTTTGTGAACTGCTCCAATAAAATCCTTTCTGGCCAGGATCGTTTAGTAAACCATCCGAATAGTAAATGAATCCGGCAGCATGGAGTTTTAAAACGGAGTTCCATGGATCATTCCAGTTTGTCCATCCCCCACCTGGTATAATACTCGACCATTCTGTATCAGTTGGAATTCGCCAGCCCATGCCAAGCTCAAGAGTACAAGGGTCATTGATAGCCTCCCAATCAAGGTTCTCATTGATGGCCGTTATCCAGGTTGTACCTGGGGTTCGGGTCGTTCCATTATGTTTGAACCCCTGTTTTCGGTTAAACTGCCAGTACCATCCCGCCGAAGCTTCGGTGGCATCGTCAACAGAAGTAGCCTGGTGGTCGGCGCCCAGATTGCTGGTGATCCAGCATTTGGTGGGTTCGCCGGGAATGTTTGTAACCGTGCCGTAAGTTACGGTTTTGGTTACTGGAGCTATTGTGCCTTCCAGGTGGTTAATGATGAAAGGATTACCGCATGAAAAATATGACGTATAACTTATATTGTCAATACAAACCTGACCCGACGTTGTTGATTGCTGCTTAAAATCGAGAATGAAATTTCCGGCAACATTCACAGTAACAGGTCCGGAATTTTTCACAATGCCTTGTTCACCCGATGTTGTTGCAGTATATACCAGATTGCCATTAACAAATACATTCAGAGCTACACCAGAAGAAAAAACCTGTTTATAATCGAAACTTAGTGTGCCACATCCATTGGATATAGTCCCCGATGTTACTTCAGCTGTCGGGGTGCGTCCCTTGCCAAGTGTGGGAGAAGGAGCAGCGATTACGGAATCTCCGCGACATTGGTAATATAACCATGATGATCCATCCTGACCTAAAAAGGTACCATTGCGGTAAACGTTAGTCGTTTCAAGATAATTTGTAAAGTTTTCCATTCCAGATGCGGGTGGGCAGGAAGAAGTGGTTTGTGTTAACAACACGGGGGTGGAATTTCCACAACTATTGTATGCCCATGCATACCTCGCATAATTTGAGTTACAGGTCAGCCCGGTTTCTGTTTTTGTGGTTGTGGTGCCCATATCAGTTGCCGATGCATATTCGTCGATGGTATTCCATTTATAACCGGTTGCGCCTGGCACGGCGTTCCAGTTCCAGATAATCTGTGTTTGAGAAGGAACATGGGCAGCAGAAGTAGGCCCATCCGGCACAGTACAGGGATTTTTAAGACAACGTGCACTATTCCCATTATTTTCATTAATGCCGTTGTCTGAGTATACCATCGCTCCATAACTAACCAGATGCCGGTACCCAACGAGTCCCCAGGTGAACTTCGTAGAAGTCCAGAAGGTCGCACCATTGCCTAACCCGCCAAAGCCATTGGCGGTTGAATTTAAGCCGCCAGGAAGGGCGGTATAACCCGTTTCATTTGTCGCACCTGTATTGGGACTTTGCCAATGGCTGAAACCGGTTTCTTTCAATTTTCCACCTGCAATGCTTTCTCCCCCGAGAAAGGATACAAGAGTACTCCATTCTGAATGTGTCGGAATGTGCCAACCAGAAGGGCATAGACCTGGAGCTCCGTCTGCGGTTTCATATTGCATCAATTCATTCCATTGGTACAAACCTCCGTAAACATCGCAATTCGATTCCAGATTATCATAGCAATATTTCTCAATGATGCTGTTGTTTGTCTGTTCCTGCGTACCGTCGATCCGGGTTCCGATATTGAGGTTTTCCTTAAACCAGCACTGGGTACCAATTTGAACAGTGTTGTAGGTTTTTCCGCCATGAGTTACGGTTGGTGTACCCGGGCACGGTTGTCCCAAGGGATTGGCTTCAACCGAAACGTTAAAAGTGCAGGATGAATTGCCGTAGGTTACGTTAAATGTCGCGATTCCTGCGGTATCAGGTATACCACTTCCGTTTAATACGACAAGATGGGAACCAATAGAAGTGAAAGTTCCCATCTTTGAAAACCGGAAACCGTTGACGGTATTGGTTGAGATATTGTACCCGCCGGCTGTGGCATTGGTCAACGTAACTGAGACGGTATTGGCAGCAGATAATGGCGTTCTCTCCATATATACACCACTGACAACCGGACCGGCACAACTGATCGTACCGAAGCTCAAACAGGGAGAGTGCCATCCATTGGCTGACCCCGCATAAAACTCAATGCACTTCAAATCGGTGTTGTAAATGGTCAATCCCTCGGCAGGGGTTTGAATGGCATCCCGCTGGGCAGTGGTCATCCGCGGAGGTAGAAAACCTTTACTGGCTGAAGATACATCAAGCATGGCCGAATTATCCGGTACACCGGAATGGTCGTTGATGCCCACCTGGGCAATCAGTTGCAGGCCGATGAGCAGCAGCATTGCAGCCAAAACGAATGAAAATATTTTTTTTGTCATAGTTGCCGGAGTTTAAAAGGAAGAAAAATTTTGATTTTATATGATATATAAGTTTAGGTTTGATGTTCATTGTGGGCTCCTAAATTCCTCGAAAGAACCTCACCCTGACCCCTCCTTCCTGAGAGGGAATTAATTGTCCTTGATGCATCGGAGGGAAAAGCCATAAGTCTTGTCAGCATTGTTAATACTGAGAAAACTGCTGCCAAAAACCAGGTAAAGGCCATTGACACTACCAGACTGCGAACCGCTCCAGTACACTCCTGTTTGGCTGCGATCGCTCAATGCCCCGTTGAGGTTAAGGAGGTAGCCGGCAGCATGAATTTTCAAACCAGCATCCCAAGGGCCATTCCAGTTTGCCCAGGCGCCACCTGCCTTAACATTGGTCCACTCTGTGGAGGAAGGAATACGCCATCCGGTACCAAGTTCACTTTTACAGGGATCGTTGGCGGGGATCCAATCTGAATCTTCATTGATGCCGGCTATGGTCCAGGTTGGAGTTAATGTTGAACCATCGTGTTTATAGCCCTGCTTGCGGTTAAACTGCCAATACCAGCCTGCAGAAGTTTCGGTGGCATCGTCAATGGCGTTGGCCTGGTGGTCGGCACCAAGGTTGCTGGTGATCCAGCATTTGGCGGGTTCGCCGGGGATGTTGGCAACCAATCCGTAAGTAACGGTTTTTGAAACCGGTGCAATGGCCCCTGCAATATGGGTGACAGTAATAGAGGAACCTGGTATCCCCGGGCAAGGCTGTCCCAATGGATTTGCAATGACCGGAACATTAAAAGTGCAGGTTGAATTGCCGTAGGTTACAGTAAACGATGAGGTTCCAGCGGTATCCGGTATCCCGCTTCCAATTAGCACAACAACCTGGGAACCGATGGTGGTGAAGCTTCCCATTTTTGAAAACTGAAAACCGTTGACGGTATTGGTCGAAATATTGAATCCTCCGGTGGTCATGTTATTAACCGTAACCGATACGGCGTTGGCTGCCGACAATGGCATTCCTGCCGTAAACGTGCTGTTGACGACCGGGTTGGTGCAACTGATGGTGCCAAGGCTCAAACAGGGAGCATACCAGCCGTTGGCCGCACCGGTATAGAACTCGATGCACTGTAAATCGGTGTTGTAAATGGTCAACCCCTCAGCCGGGGTTTGAATGGCATCCCGCTGTGCCGTGGTCATCCGCGGAGGCAAAAACCCTTTGCTGGCCGACGACACATCCAGGATGGCGGAATTGTCCGGTGCGCTTGAATTATCGTTAATGCCTACCTGGGCAACCAGGTGCATACTGAAGAAGAGCAGCATGGCAGCAAACACGAATGAAAATATTTTTTTTGTCATAATTGCCGGAGGTTAAAATAAATTACATTTTGATTTTATTTGTTTTATGCGTTTTATGTCTTGTATCTGATGCGGGGTCCGCGCTTAAGGCCTGTCGATACCCATCCTAAATCCCTCCCCAAAAAGGGAGGGACTTACTCCACTTCTCCTTCAGGAGAAAAAGTGGGGGGATGAGGTTTGTACAATATAACGATTGTCATGGCCAACAAGTTGTCAATTGTCGCGAACGCAACGGACGGAGAAGCCGAATGCCTTTTCGTTGCCGCCCATGTTGCTGTTGCTATTGTTAAAGTTCAGGTACCAGCAGAGCGTGGCATTGAGCTGCGAACTACTCCAATAGAAGCCGTCCGAGCCGCGACTGCTCTGTGAACCATCACGGCCGTACAGGTACCCGGCAGCATGTATTTTTAAAGCAGAATTCCATGGGCCGTTCCAATCATTCCAGTTCCCGCTTGCATCCACATTGGTCCAATCGGTAGAGGTTGGAATGCGCCAGTTGGCGCCAAGTTCAATGGTACAAGGGTCGTTAGCGGCAACCCAATCAGAAGTTTCACTGATGCTGGTTATTGTCCACGATGGGGTTACGGTTGAGCCATCATTCTTGTATCCCTGCTTACGATTAAACTGCCAGTACCAGCCGGCAGAGGCTTCGGTAGTGTCGTTAACTGCAGTTGCCTGGTGGGTTGCACCCAGGTTGCTGGTGATCCAGCATTTATCGGGTTCGCCGGGAATATCTCTGACAATCCCGTAGGTAACGGTTTTATCAACCGGAGCAACCAAGCCTGTCATATGGTTGACTGTAATGGAAGAATTGCATGTTACAGGACAAGACAGGGTTGTACGTTCCAGCAAAACCCGACTGGAATTCCCGCAGACATTGTAAGCCCACGCATGACGGGTGTAGGCAGTGTTGCAGGTCAGCCCGGTTTCGGTTGTGGTTGTTGCTGTGCCCATGTCTGTCGCATCAACATAATTGTTCGTGATGCCCCATTTATATCCTGTAGCACCGGGTACTGAATTCCAGCTCCAGTTGATTTGTGTTTGTGATGAGGTATGGGAACCGGAAGATGGAGATGAAGGAGGGGCGAAACATTCTTTCACACAACGGACAGAGAACCCACCAGCTTTGGAGTCGATGGTTATCCAGGGACTCCAACTGTAGAAGACCATGAACCAGCCGTAAGAGTCATCGTTCTGCGTACTACTCCAGTAGCTGCCGCCTGAGCCGCGACTGGAAAGCGAAGCATTGAAGTAGTAAATGTATCCGGCTGCATGGAGTTTTAACCCAGAGTTCCATGGGCCATCCCAGGTTGTCCAATTTCCACTTGATTCCACGTTGTTCCATTCAGTATATGTTGGTATGTGCCAGCCAGCGCCAAGCTCCAGGGCACATGGGTCGTTGGAGGTAATCCAATCTGAATTTTCACTAATGTTGCTGACCCAAGTCATATTAGGGGTTCGAGAAGTTCCATCATGTTTGTATCCCTGCTTGCGGTTAAACTGCCAGTACCAGCCTGCCGAAGCTTCAGTAGCATCATCGACTGCAGTTGCCTGGTGGTCGGCGCCCAGGTTGCTGGTGATCCAGCATTTGGTGGGTTCGCCAGGAATATTGGTTACGGTGCCATAGGTCACTGTCTTGGTGACAGGAGCCACCGAATCCGCCACATGGTTGATGATGATGGTTTCCATACCGGGACATGGGTAAGTCGTTTCAACAGTTGTAAAAGTGATTTCATTCCCATAACCTGTTCCTAAAACATTTGTCGCATAAGCTCGAAGGTAATAGAGCGTACCTGGTGTGAGACCGGTGATGTTGCTGACAAACGTTCCATCTCCGATTCCATCGGTGGTACGATTGTCTGTAATTGCCGGGTTTGGTGAAGTACTCCAACAAACACCCCTTGTTGATATAGCACCCCCTCCATCATCGGTTACATCTCCTCCAGAACTTGCAGCACTTTGCCCAATGTTTGAAACCATTGATGTGGTAACAGTGGGAATTGCGGAGGGAATCCGGTCATCTTTGAGACAGCGGACAGAGGAACCATAAGCCTTGTCCTGGCCATATCTGCTGCATTCCCAATTGGTGAAGTACAGGTAATCTCCATATGGAGCATTGGATTGCATCATACTCCAATAGGAACCGATTGAACCTCGATTGTAAAGCGAACCATCATAGTAGTATATGTACCCGGCTGCATGGAGCTTTAAAACAGAGTTCCAGGGGCCGTTCCAGTCTGTCCAGTTTCCGGAATTAATAACATTATTCCATTCAGTAAAGGTAGGAATGTGCCATCCAGTGCCAAGTTCAAGGGCACATGGATCGTTGGTTGTTATCCAGTCAGAATTTTCAATGATATTGGTGATAATGGTCCAGGAAGGGGTAGCAGTAGAGCCATCGTGTTTATAACCTTGCTTGCGATTAAATTGCCAGTACCAACCTGCCGAGCCTTCTGTGGCATCATCAACAGATGTTGCCTGGTGGTCGGCACCCAGGTTGCTGGTGATCCAGCATTTACCGGGTTCGCCGGGAATACCTGTAACTGTTCCGTAGGCAACTGTTTTTGTAACAGGCGCTACATCTCCGGCAACATGTTTGATGGTAAATGTTCCACAATTCGGAAGACAAACAGGTGTTGATTGGGTTAAAGCAACCGGGCTGGAATTCCCGCATGAGTTGTAAGCCCACACATATCGTGTGTAACCAGAATCGCAAATTAATCCGGTTTCCAGATATCTGTTTGCAGTTCCAATGTCAATCGCTGTGCCGTAGGTAGCGCTTGTATTCCACTTATAACCGAGTGCCCCGGGCACCGTATTCCAACTCCAGTTGATTTGTGTTTGTGCTGAGGAGTGGGTGCTGGTTGATGGAGACGATGGAGGGCCGGAACAATCTTTCACACAACGGGCGGAGAAGCCGTTCGTCTTGTAGTCGTTGGTCATCCAGGGGGCCCAACTGTATAAGTACAGGCACCAGCCCCAGGAAGTTCCGCCCTGCGCATTACTCCAGTAAGTGCCTCTTGAGCCTCGACTGTAAAGAGAACCATCATTGTTGTTCAGGAACCCGGCTGCATGGAGCTTTAAACCAGCGTTCCATGGTCCATCCCATGTTGTCCAGTTTCCACTTGATTCTACGTTGTTCCATTCCGAATAGGTTGGTATATGCCAACCAGTACCAAGTTCAAGGCCACAGGGATCATTAGCGGTCATCCAGTCAGAAGTTTCATCGATAGTGGTGATCGTCCATGATGGAGTGATGGTTTGGCCGTCGACTTTGTATCCTTGTTTGCGGTTGAATTGCCAGTACCAGCCGGCTGAGGCTTCCGTGGCATCATCAACAGATGTTGCCTGATGGTCGGCGCCCAGATTGCTGGTGATCCAGCATTTGGTGGTTTCGCCGGGAATATTGGTAACGGTGCTGTAGGTCGCTGTTTTGGTGACCGGGGCAACTGAATCTGCCACATGGTTGATGGTGATGGTTTCCATCCCGGGACATGGATAAGTTGCTACAGCAGTTGTGAACGTGATTTCATCCCCGTATCCCGTTCCAAAACCATTGGTCGCATACGCCCGAAGATAATACAGTGTGTTTGGCGTGAGGCCGCTGACGTTGCTTATAAAAGTCCCATCTCCGGTTCCATCTGTGGTATGACTGTCTGTAATTGCCGGGTTTTGTGAGGTACTCCAGCATACACCTCTCGCTGATACGGCACCCCCTCCATCATCGGTAACATTGCCTCCTGAGCTTACAGCACTTTGCCCGATGTTGGAAGCCATAGATGTGATAACAGTGGGTATTGCCGTGGGAATCCGGTCATCTCTGAGACAGCGCAATGAATATCCGCCTGCCTTTTCATTATAGCTGTTGTAAATATAACTATTGTAAAAATAAATCCCGTTGCCATAGCTGGCATTGCCTTGGGAACCACTCCAGTAGGAGCCAGACCAACTTCGGGAATATAGATCACCATTGTAGCTGTAAATGTAACCGGCAGCATGCAGTTTTAGACCTGAGTTCCATGGACCGTACCAGTCTGTCCAGTTTCCGGCAGTACTAACATTCGTCCATTCTATGTTAGTTGGGATCCGCCAGCCGGTGCCAAGCTCATGAAGACAAGGGTCGTTTGTTGCCTGCCAGTCAGAATTTTCGTTGATGCTGGTCATCGTCCATGATGGCGTAACGGTTGAGCCATCGTGTTTGTATCCTTGTTTGCGGTTGAACTGCCAGTACCACCCAGCCGATGCTTCGGTGGCATCATCAACGGCAATGGCCTGTTGGTCAGCGCCCAGGTTGCTGGTGATCCAGCATTTACCGGGTTCGCCGGGAATACCTTTAACCGTTCCATAGTTCACTGTTTTGGTGACTGGCGCCACCTCTCCGGCAACATGGTTGATGGTAAATGTTCCGCAATTCGGAAGACAAACCGGGGTTGATTGGGTTAAAGCCACCGGGCTGGAATTCCCACAGGAATTATAAGCCCACACATATCGTGTGTAAGCAGAATCGCACCTTAACCCGGTTTCCAGATGGCTGGTTGCATTGCCAACATCTATTGCTGTGCTGTAATTATCTGTTGTATTCCATTTGTAACCGGGTAACCCAACGACCGTGTTCCAATTCCAATTGATTTGTGATTGTGAAGAGGTATGGGTACCAGATGATGGAGACGATGGGGGGTTGATGCAATCTTTCACACAGCGGAGAGAGCAGCCGTAAGCCTTACCCCATGAGGACACTGCTTCTTGTTGCCCAGTATCGAAGAACAGGTCATAGCCTTGACCAGGATTCCATTGCAAACCAATACTACTCCAGTAAATTCCAACTACACCGCGATTGAATATAGAACCTTCACTTATGTTCAGAAACCCGGCCACATGAATTTTTAACCCAGAGTTCCATGGACCGGTAAAATCGGTCCAGTTTCCACCTGCATTCACATTGGCCCATTCGGTAACAGTTGGAATACGCCAACCATTGCCAAATTCAATACTGCAAGGGTCATTAGCAATAATCCAGTCGGAATTTTCATCAATATTGGTGATGGTCCAGGATGGGGTAACCGTCAAGCCATCCTGCTTGTAACCTTGTTTGCGGTTAAACTGCCAGTACCAGCCTGCCGATGCTTCGGTAGCATCATCAACAGATGTTGCCTGGTGATCGGCGCCCAGGTTACTGGTGATCCAGCATTTGGCTGTTTCACCGCGAATTTTGGTGACGGTTCCATAGTTCACTGTTTTAGTAACCGGCGCTACCTCTCCGGCCACATGATTGATGGTGATGGTTTCCATTCCGGGACATGGATACGTTGCTTCAGCAGTTGCGAACGTGATTTTATCCCCATAGCCCGTTCCAAAACCATTGATCGCATATGCCCGTAGGTAATATGTTGTGTTTGGTATGAGGCCAGTGAGGTTACTTATATAAGTTCCAACTCCGGTTCCATCGGTTGTATGATTGTCTGTAATTACCGGGTTTTGTGTGATACTCCAGCATACACCCCGAGCCGTTACGGCACCTCCTCCATCATTGGTAACATTGCCTCCTGAAATTGCTTCACTTTGCCCGATGTTGCAAACCACGGAGGTGGTAACAGTGGGAAATGCCGTGGGAATTCGGTCATCTCTGAGACAGCGGACAGAGAAGCCATAAATCTTATAATAGCTAGTCATATAGCTGTAGTCACTATTAAACATAAGGTACCAACCGTAGGGATCACCTTCCTGGATACAACTCCAGTAGCGGCCGGATGAGCCTCGAGTGTTCAGTGAACCATCACTGTAGAAAAGGCGCCCGGCTGCATGGAGCTTTAAACCAGAGTCCCATGAACCATTCCAGGTTGTCCAGTTTCCACTTTCTTTTACGTTGTTCCATTCTGTGTAGGTGGGAATCCGCCAACCGGCGCCAAGTTCAAGGGCACATGGGTCGTTGTCGGTCATCCAATATGAATTTTCACTGATGCTGCTAACCCAAATCGTATTGGGAGTACGGGTAGTTCCATCATGCTTGTATCCCTGTTTACGGTTAAACTGCCAGTACCAGCCTGCCGAGGCTTCAGTAGCATCGTTAACAGCAGTGGCCTGGTGGTCGGCGCCCAGGTTGCTGGTGATCCAGCATTTACCAGGTTCGCCGGGAATACCTGTAACAGTTCCATAGGTTACTGTTTTGGTCACCGGTGCTACCTCTCCGGCAACGTGGTTGATGGTAAATGTTCCGCAATTCGGAAGACAAACAGGGGTAGATTGGGTTAAAGCAACC
Source organism: uncultured Bacteroidales bacterium (assembly GCA_903903985.1). Lineage (GTDB taxonomy): Bacteria > Bacteroidota > Bacteroidia > Bacteroidales > FEN-979 > CAIVAT01. Next base: position 167,533 of record CAIVAT010000034.1, read on the forward strand.
GGGCTGGAATTCCCGCAGGAATTGTAAGCCCACACATACCTTATATAAGCAGAATCGCACCTTAATCCGGTTTCCAGGAAACTGGTTGCAGTTCCTATATCAGTCGCTGTACCATAAGTAGCGATTGTATTCCACTTATAGCCAGTTGCCCCGGGAGTCGTATTCCATATCCAGTTGATTTGTGTTTGCGAAGAAGAATGAGCACCGGAAGCAGGAGCATTGGGAGCCATGGTACAGGTGTCTTTGAGGCAGCGGGCGCTAAATCCAGCTTCCTTTTCATGGTTATAATGCCACAAATCAGAACGAAAATTAAAAAGTTCAATTATTGCCGAACTTGTGGCAGAGGTCTCTGTAGAAGTCCTTAAGTAACTTGTGTATCCCATATCGAGAAAAAATAGGCCATTGCTGGTCCGAGCACCACCAGGCAGGCATGTAAATCCACTTTCGTTGGTGGCTCCTGTATTGGGGCTTTGCCAATGATTATAACCGATCTCCTTCATTTTTCCTCCTGCCACTGATGCTCCACCCAAATAATCCGCAAGTACAGACCATTCGCCATCCGATGGAATGTGCCAACCGGAGGGACAGATTCCCTGGACTCCTGCTGTGGTTAAATATTGCATCATCTCATTCCATTGGTACAATCCTCCATAGATATCGCAGTTTGATTCAAGATTGTTGTAACAGTATTTTTCGATCACATTGTTGTTTGTCTGTTCCTGCGAGCCATCGATCCGCGAACCGATGTTGATATTTTCCTTAAACCAGCATTGGTCTCCGATTTCAACAGTATGGTAGGTTTTCCCGCCGTATGTAAATGTGGGCAATCCCGGGCACGGATGTCCATATTGATTGGTAACGACAGGGATGTCAAAAGTGCACGTTGAATTGGCATACATGACAGTAAAAGAAGTTGTGCCCGTTTCGGTTGGGGTGCCGGTGCCGTTCAGTTCGATGGTCTGTGTTCCGATGGTAGTGAATGTTCCCGTTTTTGAAAAACGGAAGCCGTTGACGGTATTGGTTGAGATATTGTACCCGCCGGTGTTCATGTTGTTGACGGTAACTGTTACCGTATTGGAAGCGGTCAAGGCTGTTTCAACCATGTAGGTGCCATTGACAACCGGGTTGGAACAACTGATGGTTCCAAAACTCATGCAAGGACAGCGCCAGCCATTGACAGGCCCGGAATAAAACATGAGGCACTTCACATCGGTGTTGTAAATGGTCAATCCCACGGCCGGGTTTTGAATGGCATCCCGCTGGGCGGTGGTCATGCGCGGAGGCAAAAACCCTTGATTGGCTGAAGAGACATCAAGCATCGCTGAATGGTCAGGCGCGATGGAATCTTTGCTGATGCTTACCTGGGCAACCATTTGCATGCTGATAAACATCAACATTGCTGCAAATACACTTGACTGTAGTGTTTTTATCATAACCACCGTATTGTTAAGTAAATAAAATTTTCTAACCTCAGTAATTTAGTCGTTTCACAAAATAAATTCTATATGGGATCATAAATAAAATCCACCCACAATTCCTCCCTGCCTGCAGGAAGGATTGGTGGGTGGACTGATCGTTATTTAGTCTGTGGAAAAAAGTCATCACGGGTACAATTCCCTATGACACTCAGTGCAGAAGTATGTTTTCCATTTATCTTTCACGTCAATGGGATGTTGAAATTCCATGAGGTTGTCGATGGTGGAATATTGCACATTCCCTGTCGGGCCCTGGGCGATGATGCTGTGGCACAGGTTGCAGTCCCTGGAAATAACTTTTCCCTTCTCGCTTTTATGCCTGTCGGAGTGGCAACGGAAACAACCATCTGATTCAAGATGCCCGATATGGTTAAGATAGTTTTTCGCGGAAGCCCGCATATAAGGAAACACATTGAGTGAAAACGCCTCCTGGATGCCGGCAATGGCTTTGTCAATCAGTGGCTTTTGAGCCTTGTATATGGTGGGATAACCGGTTTTGTAAAAATTGGTGATGCTGTCGCGAATGAACATAAATGCAGAATCTTTGGTGGTAAAAGTGCCTTTAAGTACGTTCATTGCCACCTTTTTGATGAACGGGAGTTCCTTGGGGATATCACCGGTGATCATTCCATTGTCGACATACACCATCGGTGATTTGTATGAATGCGACGGGCGGTTGTGGCAGTCCATGCAGTCCATGATACGGTGCTGCAAGGTATCCAGGGCTTTCTTATCGAGCATGTTATCGGTATCCTGGAAGATCTGAACATCACCGGTTTTCAGGTTGGTGAATTTTACCCATGGAATCGATTCCCGGTCTTTTGTGGAAGCGACATATTCAATACGCATGTCTTTATTGATGTGCCAGTGAATCCCTTCAACCAGCCCCAGCGCGCTGTAATTCGGACCAATCTTCATCAGCAGTGAATAATTGAATTCGGTATTGAGTGAATCGGTGATATACACCTTTTGGGTACGAAGTTTGCGTGCATAGAATTTTTGCGGCCAGTGGCATCGTTCGCAGGTTTCACGCGCCGGACGAAGGTTTTGAATCGGCGTTTCGATGGGCTGAGGAAATTTATGGAAGATGACTGAATAGACCTGGTATAACCCCGCTAGTTTTGATTTCACATACCAGCCGGCACCCTCTCCCACATGACACTCCACGCAGGCAACACGGGCATGAGGAGAATGAAGGTAGGTAACATATTCGGGTTCCATTACATTGTGACAAAGTTTACCGCAAAACTCAACGGATTCCGTGTAGTTAAAAGCTTCATAACTGCCCATGGCAGAGACAATTAAAAACAAAAATGTGAATACAGACACCATCAGCAGTTTCTGGCGTTGCCTGGGAACATTCATATCCAGTACCGGCCAGCGGTTAGACGGATCGTGTGTTTTCTTCCGGTTGATCAGCATCCCGATCGGGATCAGCAGCAACCCGATCACCAGGATCGTTGGAAGCACGATGTAGGTGAATATACCGTTATACGGGTTTTGATGATCCGAAAGCAACGCCTGAACAAATAATACCACAATGAGGATGAAGCTGTTTACTGCAAAAATAAAACCAGTGATGCTGATCCAGTTAGAGGTCGATTTTGGTAATTTCATACGTGTTTTAATTTAGAATTATTCTATATATAGCCCTGTAAATGAGTGGTTAAAATTAATACTTATTATCACAAATAAAAATCCACAGGGCCGCATTGTGAAAAATTAGACATAAAAACATACCATTTCGTATTTTTGGGCTGACATTATCTGGGATTGACTTTATATCCTGGCCACTTTTTGGTATACCTCATCCCCTGACCCCTTCTCCTGAAGGAGAAGGGGAATTCCCGCTCATTGGTGAACGGGCAGGGTGAGGTCAATGGAGGGCTTCCGGGTGAAATGATATAATAACAGACCATGAAAAAACAACTTATTTTAATTTTGCTGCTCCTGTCAAGGTTTCCTGCATTCACGCAGGTTTTGCCCGATCAATCGACCCTGATGGCACATGCCCCACCCACATTCCGGGCAGTTTTCAAAACAACAAAGGGGGAGTTCACCATTGAAGCGAACAGGGAGTGGTCATCTGCCGGCGCCGACCGGCTTTATCAACTCCTGATGACAGGTTTTTACAGGCAGAATGCCCTGTTCAGGGTTCAAAAAGGGTATGTGGTGCAGTTTGGCATCGGAAATGAAAGGGAGGTCAATTACTTTTGGGACAAACGTCCGATTCCCGACGAACCTGTTCACCAAAACAATCTCCGGGGAACCATTTCCTATGCCCGTGACGGGATGAACAGCAGAACGGCCCAATTGTTTATCAACCTGAAAGATAATTACAAACTGGATACCGTCCATTTTAACGGGTTGCAGGGGTTTCCCCCTGTAGGTAAGATTATCTCGGGGTTTGAGGTAATAGAATCATTTTTTAGCGGCTATGGATTTGAGCCGGCAAACCACCAGGATTCGGTGATGATGTACGGAAATGCCTACCTGAAAAAGAAATTTCCGGAGCTGGACTATATCATCGATGCGTACCTCATCCCCTGACCCCTTCTCCTCCAGGAGAGCGTTAGGATGAGGTCGTCAGAGGGATTTTGGTCGAGGCTATTTAAGTTCAAAGACTAATATATCATGCAATGTTTTATTTAATGATCGTTGTTTTTATTCTTGGCTACGCTTTCATTGCCCTGGAGCATCCGCTCAGGATCAACAAATCGGCTACGGCCCTGCTCCTTGGGGTGTTGATGTGGGTATTGATGGCCACGGGTTTTCCGGAATTGTTTTCGCAGAATACCTTGCTTGGGCATTTAGGCGGAATTTCCGAGATCCTCTTTTTTTTACTCGGAGCCATGACCATTGTTGAACTGATCGATTCACATGAAGGATTCAGGATCATCACCGATAAGATCAGCACAACCAAAAAGGTCAAACTGCTTTGGATTATCGCCATTATCACATTTTTTCTGTCAGCTGTTCTTGATAACCTTACCACCGCGATTGTCATGGTTGCCTTGCTGCGTAAACTCATCGGGGATAAAAAGGAACGATGGTTTTATGCCGGAATGGTTATTGTTGCCGCGAACAGCGGGGGGGCCTTCAGCCCGATCGGCGATGTTACCACCATCATGCTGTGGATCGGAGGACAGGTAACGACGCTGAATATCATCGTAAAAACTTTCATTCCCAGTGCCTTGTCGATGGTGATTCCACTGGTGCTGATCTCAGCAACCATGAAGGGCCATATACAGAAGCCACCGGGCGATAAATCGGACCATTCAAATTCGACGACACCCCTGGAACGGAATATCGTTTTCTTCCTTGGCATCGGGTTTCTTCTTTTCGTACCCGTTTTTAAAACGCTCACAAGCCTCCCCCCCTATATGGGGATCCTGCTTGGCCTGGGGATGTTATGGGTGATCACCGAAATCATGCACAAGGCCAAGAATGATGCATACCGCCCCATGGTTACTGTTGCCGGTGTGCTGCGCCGGGTCGATACTCCGAGCGTCCTTTTTTTTCTTGGGATCCTCCTTGCAGTAGCTGCGCTTCAATCAGCCGGACAACTTGAAATGCTGGCCCGGTCCCTTGACAAACATATAAGCAACTTATATGTAATCAACATCATGATCGGGTTGCTGTCGTCAGTGATCGACAACGTTCCCCTTGTTGCCGGAGCCATCGGCATGTATCACAACACTTTCCATGCCGACCATTTTTTCTGGGAAATGCTGGCGTACTGTGCTGGAACAGGCGGAAGCATTCTGATCATCGGCTCAGCAGCAGGAGTTGCTGTTATGGGGATGGAAAAAATAGATTTCATATGGTACCTTAAGAAGATATCGCTGTGGGCACTGATCGGCTTCCTTTCGGGAAGCCTGGCCTATTGGGCGATGAGTGTCCTGGTGTTTACGTGAGATGTTGGATGTGGGACTTCTTACGTCTCACATGCTATTTCGCAGCATAATCCGTCTTGATGGTAATATATCCAGGGTATGTAATCGCTGTGCCGGCGATGATCAGGGTGGGTTTTAACTTGATTTTAAAGCGTGTCGGCATATTTCCGACACCAGCAAGGTTCATGCAGAAATTAAGCATTGCGGTCGAGGATTTTCCCGAAAGGACTGTTTTAAGGTCAAGGCCCACCTGAACCGGGATGGCCGAGGTGCTTAATGCCGGAATCGTTACGGGTTGATCCAGGATTCCAGAGGTCATCTGAATGTCATCGATAAAAAGAATCCATTCAAGCCGGTTAAGGCCGGCTGCCGTGGTGTTCGGGTTTCTGCCTTCCAGGTTGAGTTGAAGGGAGAGTGGAAAAACAGGGCTTGTGAAGCCGGCCAGGATAAGCGCCACATCAGACAGTTGCAGGTCGCTGACCGATCGGATATACTGAAGTTCGACTCCCGCAAGGTTTACTTTCTCCACCGACCGTATGCGAAAATCACAGTTCGCAAGATTGGAAGCCTGCTGCGCCTGACGGGCTATGTTGCACCCGGTGAAAGGAACCATCATGATGAGAAACAGGAGAAAAAAGGAGACAGGTCGGCAGAGCTTTATCATGTTGAAGAATCTGAACCATAGACCAGATCCGTTTGATTTTTTCCCAAAATTACAAAAATCCTTCTTTAACCTATGTAAATCCCTCTCAGGATGCTGAAAAATTTCTATTTACCCGGTTGGGTTGGTATTGTTTTCATTAATTTTAACCCGGGATTATACCCGGTTCATACAAGCATAGCGCTGCATGATTCACCTTGAAAATTCAATGACACAGAAGTTCTGGAGGCAATGCAGTGCATGGAGAAAAAGCACAATGATATATACCATTAAATCATCAAACCATGACGTTGAAACATCCGGCCTTCGCCATTCTCTTTCTTGCGGTTCTTTTGATTGGATGCAAAAACAACCAGAAGGAAAATAGCAGCATGAATGCAATATCCGGTGACAGTTCCCGATATTTGCCAAAAAATTACGTGGAGATCATGCACCCCGATTGGTCTAAGAATGCTACGATCTATGAAGTAAATATCCGCCAGTATACCCCGGAAGGAACATTTACTGCTTTTGAATCACATCTTCCCCGTTTGAAGGAACTTGGAATCGATATCATCTGGTTGATGCCCATCCATCCCGTTGGCGTTAAAAACAGGAAAGGCAAGCTTGGCAGTTACTATTCCGTGAAAGATTATTATGGTGTCAATCCCGAGTTTGGCAACCTGGAAGATTTTAAATCCCTGGTCAATAAAATTCATAAAATGGGAATGCATATCATCATCGACTGGGTGGCCAACCATTCGGCCTGGGACAATCCGCTGGCAACCGAACACCCTGAATGGTACTCGAAATCCCAGGATGGCAATTTCCAGCCCACACCCTGGTACGATTGGGCCGACATCATTGATTTCGATTATGACCAGCCCGGGATCAGGAAATACATGACGGAGGTGATGAAATACTGGGTGAAGGAAGCGGATATTGACGGCTACCGCTGTGATGTAGCCGGATTCATCCCTGTTGATTTCTGGGAGAACCTGCGGAGCGAACTTGATCAGATCAAACCGGTTTTCATGCTGGCGGAATGGGAATCGCGCGACCTCCATAAAAAGGCATTCGACATGACCTATTCATGGAGCCTGTGGGATAAAATGCATGATATTACCGTGGGCAAGAAAGCCATTGGCGGCCTCATCGAATACATGGCGCACGATGTCAACACTTTCCCGAAAAACGGGTACAGGATGACCTTTACCGACAACCATGATAAAAATTCCTGGGAAGGAAATCAGTTCTCCAATTTTGGCGAAGGGCTGAAAACCTGCATGGTGCTTGCCGGAGTGGTAAACGGAATGCCGCTGGTATACAGTGGCCAGGAGGCGGGGCTTGACCGGTCGCTTGCTTTTTTCGACAAGGATGTAATTCAGTGGAAAAAACATCCCTTTTTTGACATCTATAAAAAACTGTTCGCCCTGAAGCATGAAAACCAGGCATTGTGGAATGGTGACTGGGGTGGCGGAATGGTAAGAATATTCAATGATCAACCCGACCGGGTCATCTCATTTTCCAGGGAGAAAAATGGCGATCAGGTGATCCCTGTCTTTAATTTCAGCGATAAACCCGTGAAGGTGAAACTCGAATCGAAACACCATGAGGGGAATTATACTGAGCTCTTCTCGGGTGCTGCATTTATTTTAAAAGGAGGGGACGAATTGTCGCTGGGGCCCTGGGGCTATCTCGTGCTGGTGAAAAAGGTCACGAAATCATGAATGAAGCGTATATTTTTCTTCGCCTCCGTTTTTCTTCAGGAGTTCATTTATTTCCTTCTTAAGTTCAATCATTCTGATTTCACGGCCAACCATCAGGTTGTTAAACTGTTCAAGTTCATCGGAGTTCTTTTTCAAAGCAATTTCGGCGTGTTTGCGTTCTGTTATATCGCTGATGGTCCCGATCAATTTTACTGGTTGCTTCCTGCTGTCAAATTCAAGTTGGCCCATGCCATGGACCCATACTTCCCGGCCGGTTGTATGGTTGATGATCATATATTCCTTGTCAAACACCTGCCCTTTGCCAATTACTTCATTTTCAACATAATCAGACATCTCACGGCGCCAATCCGGATGAATTAAACCCAGCCAGCCTTCCAGCGACCGCAGATAATTTTCATCAATTCCAAAAATGCCATCCAAAATTTTTGAACTTTTCCACAACCCATCAGTGATTTTCCAAACATAGCTTCCCAAACGGGCAACTGCCTGTGTTTCCATCAACAGCCTTTCATTTTCCCGCAACTCCGTTTCAGCCAGTTTGCGATCAGTGATATCAATCAACGCTCCATAGACGATACAGTTTCCGGGGTAATCTGAATCGTGAAAACACTCGGCGTAGGATGCAACCCATAAAATGCCGCCCTGCTTGTTCCGGAGGCGAAGTTCACACCTCCCGGAAGATCCGGGGGTGAGACCGGCTACATTTTTCCTGAAAATATCCAGATCCTCCTCCATCACAAGTTTACCCCAGCATCCGAAACCAATGATCTCCCCGATGGAATAACCTGTAATTTTCTCGGCGGTACCCGTCATCCAGTCGATCGAATAATTGCCGTCCGCCAGGAGTACACAGGAATAAGATAAATCAGAGATTGTAGTCGTGACATGCCTGAAACGTTCTTCGCTCCTTTTTAATGCATTCTCCGATTTCACCTGGTCTGTGATGTCGGTTGTTACGCCAATTACTCCAATTATTTCACCGGAGCTGTCAAACCACGGTGTTTTATTGGCAAGAAACTGGTGTATCCTCCCATTGATCAACCCGGTTTCTTTCGTTTTGTAAGGCTGACCTGTCGACATTACATATTCATCAGACTTCCGGAATTCATGCGCCGTCGCAGCCGGAAGTAATTCCAGGTCGGTATGGCCCAGCACTTCTGTCACTGTAAGTCCAATCATACGTGCGCCTGCTTCATTGACGACCTGGTATTTCCCTGAGGCGTCTTTGGCAAAAATAGCCTCTGACGCACTGTTGATGATCGTGCTGAACAAGTGCCTCTGGTCCGGAATTTCCGGCCCTTCCGGTTTGGAATTTACTGTATCGACAACAGTCAAACGGGGTTTTTCTCCTTTGGAGGATTGCACTGAAAACCCAGCATGCTTTTTTTTATCATTTCCCGGTATGCTCATTGTATTTTCTGAGAGGAAAAATTTGTAAAAAAAATTAATAAATCAGGAGAACACATCAATTTTTGCCCCCGACTTAATTCAAAAATCGTAATTCGGTTTTCACTCTTCATTTTGAAAGTGTGAATGTTCCTGTCACCTTGTGAATTACACCGGGTAAATATTTGCTTTCATAACTTGCATTGTATGTGTAAACCTCCGGTCCCGCGTCCCTGCCTTTCACTTTTCCGTCCCAACCGTAGGTAATATCGCCCGATTCAAAAATCAGCGTACCCCATCGATCAAAAATCTGCAGTTTGTACTTGATGATATCTTTGCCAACAGGCATGTAGTAATCATTCAACCCGTCGCCGTTTGGAGAAAAGGCGGTCGGGAACCAAATTTCAAGAGGGCACTCACTAACCTGAAGGTTGGTGATCAGCAGGCTGTCACATCCTTTTGCCGACCGGAGTGTGTCGTGGTAAACCCCGGTGGAATATTGCAAAGCATTCTGGGCCCAGTATGATTGTCCCTTGCAAATGGTTGTATCGACCATGGACGGAGCGGGATTATCCAACGTAACTTTTATTGTATCAGAAACTTCACATTTCCAGGAATTCACAACCTTCACCCAGTATTTTCCTGTGGCATCCACGACGATGGACTGTGTTCTGGCTCCTGTCGACCAGAGATAGAGACTGTCGCCTGTTCCGGCATTGAGCGTTGTAACCTTGCCTTTGCAGATCGTCCGGTCGGGGCCCAGAGACAAGATCGGTTTGGGCATTACAACTACATTTTTACACTTCGATGACTGTGCGGAATTTTGATCGACAACAGTGAGCATAACATTGTAGCTTCCTGGCACATGATACGTAATTGGCGGAGGGTCGATCCCGGAATAGAATGGAAGCGATGCGTCGGCGCAGGAAGGGAAATACATACGGGTGATCGTAGAGCTGCCATAGTTTGCCACCAACGCATATAAAGTATCTCCCTGCCGTACAAATTCCGAAATGCCATAGGGCTTGTTCAATATCCCGTTATTGGGTATCTGATAGCCACTTACAGGGCCTCCAAGGCCTTGTTTAAAAACCAGGTGCACAATACAAAGGTCGGCCTGTTGTACACAATTGGCCACAAAACCATTGATGGTGCCACATTCAATGACCAGTGATATTCCTGAATTCAGGATTAACCCGCCGATATTGGGAATCGGAGAACCACCCGGAGCAGGGTTCATCAGGGACGAGCCGAATTTTATCCGGCTCAGCGTGCTGTTGCCTAAATTGCAGATGAATGCATACCAGTTGTCATTTTCAGTTGCGAGGATGATGCTGGCAGGTGAATTCAGCTGGCCTATATTCCCAAGGTTGGTCTCCACCGGATCATTGCCAAGATTTTGACCGAAATCCAGGCGCACTAAGTTGTTACCGGAAATATCAGTCAAAAAGCCAACCCATTCTGCATTTTGCATGGCAACAGCCAATCCGCAGCCCATGATAACCGTCGACAAATCAATAACCTGTGAAGTCGGTATATTTGAAAGCGAACTCCCGAAAACCAATCTCACAAGTTTATTCCCATTGGCAACATACCCAAACCAGGTGCCCTTGTCTTTTTTAACCTGGATGCCTGTTACCTCATTTGAGAGAACATTAAAATTTCCAAGATCTGTGATCGCCAGTGGATTCTGGATCAATGAATTTCCGTAGTAACACCTGATCACCTTTGCATTTCCGGTGCTTGTTGTAAAAGTATAATACTCCGGGCCATCATTAACAACTGTGATAAACCGCGGTGCGCTCAATAACGAATTGGGACTGCCCAGGTTATCTCCGTCCGGTTCATTGGATGCATTGCCTGTGCAAAAACTCCATTTATAAGAGATTGCCGAAGGCGGTTGCACATTGGTGATGACAACCGGGTAATCTTCGCAGAGTGTATCAGGCATTGAAAAGCCTGCATCCTGGGCCCTGCAGATGACAGAAACAGCAAAAAATAAAAAAATAAAAAGTAACCTGTTTTTCATATGGCATATCATCGGATGAGCATTACTGTACCCTTGTTGCTGACTCTTTTTTTATTTGCATCCTCGTAATAAATGGCCCACACATAGGCATCACCGGGGCAAAGTTCGCCGGTGTTGTTCATTCTGCCGTTCCAGGGTTTCGTAATGTCGGTTTCCGAAAAAACCATCTGGCCCCAGCGATTGTATATGTTGATGTTGTATTTTGTAATGTTTTCGGATGGCAGGCCAAGGATATCGAAGGTGTCATTCAACTTGTCATCATTGGGAGTAAAGGCAGTGGGGACATTCGGAAAAACTTTCACGGTGACGAAGTCTGTAAAAGTTTCCCCGTTGCATATTGTGGCAGTCACTTTGTAGGTGGTGGTTTCGTTGGGCGTTACCACCACGGTGGAGTCTGTTGAAAACGGATCCTGGCTGGAACCTTCGTACCAGCGATATTCAATTTTATCGCCCGGAGTGATGGGTTCGAGTTTATCATTCAGGATGGGCTCCACGACATAGGTATCCTGGTTTTGCCGGATATACCGCCAGCCTTCAGGCGAACCGGCCGCGACCGACCATGAGGTTGCATTCCGGCCGGGGGCAGGCATTCCCTGCACATTGTAGGCGTTCTGGATCCCGAGGGTTCCCTTGTTGGCATCCTCTGTTAAACACTCGGGTTTGACCATGATATGATTTTCAATGGAATCCGCCCCGGTCAGGACGATCTGGAAGGTTGCCACCTTTTCTTCGCACCAGTTCATCGGAATCTGGCACCACATCACCACCAGTTTTTTGTGCGTACCTTCCCCTATCGTGCGATAAAAAATATAAGGCCCGCCCGAAGCTTCGGGGTTAAAATTCTGGAAGGGCCCAAGGATGCAAATTTTTGGCATATAGGTATTTGTCGGCTGGCCGGGTACCAGGAAAGCATTGCGAATGTTGCAGTTTATATCCAGCGGGTTGAAACTGATCCAACCGTTTGCACCGATGTAAAACCGGGAATAGATTTCGCCATAAAAAGTGAAATCGAAACCGATCGGGAAAGGCCCCTTGACGCCATCATCGGTGATGGTCACTTCATTGGCCAGCAACCCGTAAGAGGCCTTCAGGGTGACCGGCACCCCCGGATTGATCGTTACATCGGGACCGGCGTCAAGCTGAGCGAAAAGAACCGCCGGAAGAAACAGGCAAGCCAGGATAACAAGAAATGAATATCGAATATTGAATATTGAATATTGAATACTGAATATTACATTTTGCATTTTGAACTTTGAATTTTGAATTCGCAATTTGACTTTTCCGAGCAAATATCAAGATTTTATCCGAAATAATTTTACTTTTGTTCCTCCGGAAGACCTTCTATACAAATCAACGATATTTAATCTCCAAAATTTTAACCTGTTATGAAAAAAGATAGTGCGATTTTCAAGGTCATTAAGGATGAATTGCATCGGCAAACCTGCGGGTTGGAACTGATTGCTTCAGAAAATTTTGTAAGCGACCAGGTACTGAAAGCCATGGGATCGTGTTTGACCAACAAATATGCCGAGGGATATCCCGGCAAACGGTATTATGGCGGATGCCAGAATGTGGACAGATCGGAGCAATTGGCCATCGACCGCGCAAAAGAGCTGTTCAATGCAGAATGGGTCAACGTGCAACCCCATTCAGGCGCGCAGGCCAACATGGCCGTGCTGCTGGCCTGCCTGAAGCCCGGGGATACCTTCATGGGTCTTGATCTTGCTCATGGCGGACATCTTTCGCATGGTTCTCCTGTGAATTCATCCGGCATATTATATAAAGCCGCGGCTTACCAGGTGGAGCAGGAAACGGGAATGATCGATTATGACAAAATGGAGCAAAAGGCGCTTTCACTCAGGCCAAAACTGTTGATCGCCGGCGCCTCCGCCTACTCCCGCGACTGGGATTACAAGCGCATGCGCAGTATTGCCGACAAGATCGGCGCCTTGCTTCTTGCCGACATCGCCCATCCGGCCGGACTGATCGCCCGGGGACTGCTTAACGATCCGTTGCCGTATTGCCATGTTGTGACCACTACCACCCACAAAACCCTGCGTGGCCCGCGTGGCGGCATGATCCTCATGGGCAAGGATTTTGAAAACCCCTGGAAACTTACAACACCAAAAGGCGAGATCAAAATGATGTCGCAACTGCTTGATTCTGCAGTATTCCCCGGAATCCAGGGCGGACCCCTTGAACATGTGATCGCATCCAAGGCGGTTTCTTTCTTTGAAGCCCTTTCCGATGAGTATATGGACTATATCCTCCAGGTGAAGAAGAATGCGGCTGCCATGGCAAAAGCATTCATTGACAAGGGTTATCATGTTATTTCAGGAGGAACAGACAACCACCTCATGCTCATTGACCTGAGATCCAAATTCCCCGACATCACCGGGAAACAGGTTGAAAATACACTTGTCAGGGCCGATATTACCGTGAATAAAAATATGGTCCCTTTCGACAGCCGTTCCCCATTTCAAACTTCCGGGTTGCGTGTCGGTACGCCGGCCATCACCACACGCGGACTGAAAGAAAAACACATGGCGAAAATCGTCAGCCTGATTGATGAAGTGATCAGCGATATTGAAAATGAATCGAAGATCGTCAAAGTACGCACAAAAGTGAATGAAATGATGGCGGAATTCCCGTTGTTTGCATACTAGTACCCACCCTAACCCTCCCTTTCAAGGGAGGGGGACGAAGTAAAAACAATCACATGAAAACCCTCTACCTGATGCGCCATGCCAAATCCTCCTGGGAAGAACCGGGTGTGTCGGATGCCGATCGTCCGCTGATTCCCAAAGGCATAAAGAAGACCTCGCTGGTCGTGGATTTCCTGTTGAAAAGGGAAACCACCATTGATTTGATGATTTCCAGCCCGGCGGTCAGGGCCTATGAAACCGCTAAAATTGTTGCTGCAGGATTGTTCTATCCGGTTAATAAAATCAAAACCGACCGGAAGATTTACGATGGCTATTACGACCGGATCCTAGACATCATTTACGGCACTTCGAACGACTTCAAATCACTGATGATTTTTGGCCATAATCCGACCATCACCAACCTGGCTAACCTTTTTTTACATCCCGGGATCGAGTACATGCCAACATCCTGCATGGTGTGCCTTGCATTCAACACGGATAAATGGGAAGAAATCCCGTCAAATGAGGCCATTCAGGAGTTCATCGTATATCCAAAGATGCTGAAATAACATGGCCGACCGAAAGAAAGTCCCGATCCTGAACCGAGATCTCAACTGGCTTTATTTTAATGGCCGGGTGTTGCAGGAAGCAGCCGATACGCGCAACCCGTTGCTGGAAAGATTGAAATTTCTCGGGATATTCTCCAACAACCGCGATGAGTTTTTCAGGGTACGCGTTGCAACCCTGAACCGAATGCTGAAAGTTGAACGGTTTCATTACGATACGCCCGTCAACCCAAAGAAGGCTTTAAAGGAGATCGGGGAATTGGTGCAAACACAGGAGCGTGAGTTCATGCAGGTTTATGAAACCATTGTGCATGACCTGGCCCTTCACGACATTTTCATTGTCAACGAAACACAACTTACTGATTTTCATGGAGAATACGTTCGTAAATATTTCAGGGAACAGGTGCGGGTCGGGTTATTTCCAATCATGATCAGCAGTTTGCGCGACATTTCCTCCCTCCGCGACAAATCAATCTACCTTGCCGTGACCGTCGGACGCAAAGACAAAGCACTCAAAGATGATTATGCCCTCATTGAATTGCCTACGAAGACCATTTCCCGGTTCCTGATCCTTCCTACCGAAGGGGATAAACGCTATATCATCCTGCTCGATGACATCATCCGGTATTGCCTGTCTGAAATTTTCTCCATTTTCGGTTATGACACCTTTTCGGCCTATACGGTAAAAATCACCCGTGATGCTGAAATTGACATCGACACGGATGTTTCCAAGAGTTTCCTGGAGGTGATGACCGAAAGCCTGAAACAACGGAAACGCGGAATCCCTGTGCGGTTTGTGTATGACAAATCCATTCCGCAGGATTTACTGAAGATCATTACCAAACGCCTGGAAATCACCAAAGACGACCCCATCAGGGGTGGCGGGCGATATCACAACTTCAAGGATTTCATGGGGTTTCCCAACCTTGGCCACAAGGAACTTGAATACGAGCCGCTGGTTCCGCTGATGCACAAAGACCTGCCCATGAACAGGAGCATTCTTGCATCCATCAGGCAAAAAGACATCATGCTGCACTACCCATACCAGTCATTCCAGTACATCATTGACCTGCTGCGTGAAGCTTCCATTGATCCGAAGGTGCGGTCGATCAAAATGACGATCTACCGGGCGGCCAAAAATTCGGGTGTCATCAACGCACTGATCAATGCCGCAAGAAATGGCAAATATGTGACGGTATTCATGGAACTCCAGGCAAGGTTTGACGAGGAAGCCAATATTTTCTGGACAGAAAGACTGCGTGAAGAGGGAGTGAAAGTCATTCACAGCATCCCCGGGTTTAAGGTTCACAGCAAACTGATCCTGATCCGGAGAAAAGAGAACAACAGTAACTTTTTCTTCGCTTTTATCGGAACCGGGAACTTCAATGAGACCACGGCCAAGATTTATTCCGATGTAAGCCTGCTGACTGCAAATCAAACCATCTGCACCGATGTTGTCAATGCTTTTCACCTGATCGAAGAAAGTTACCGTCCGTACAAATTTAAAGCGCTGGTGGTAGCCCCTGTCAACATGCGTAATTTCTACATCAAGATGCTCCATAATGAGATGCACCATGCTGCAGCGGGCCGGGAAGCATGGGTCATCATCAAACTGAACAGTCTCGTGGATGGAGCGATGGTAAAAAAACTATATAAAGCAAGCCAGGCAGGCGTTAAGATCAAACTCATCATCCGGGGAATCTGTACCCTCGTGCCGGGTATTCCGGGACTCAGTGAGAACATTGAAGCCATCAGCATCGTCGACCGTTTTCTTGAACATGCCCGGATCCTGGTCTTTTGCAATGGCGGCGACAACCAGTTTTACATTACCTCCGCCGACTGGATGGTCAGGAATTTTGATAACCGCATCGAAGTGGCAACACCGGTGTTGGATGAGGGAATCCGTGAACAACTTCGTAAAATGCTCGAGATTCAATTGTCAGACAATGTCAAGGCCAGGATCATCGGACCGGGTGAGCAAAACAAGTACAAAAAAACAGGTGGCCCGAAAATACGATCGCAGGTGGAGATTTACAACTATCTTAAGGGACAAATATAGGCAATGCAGAAAATAAATCGTAAATCGTAATTTAGTTTTCCATGTCTGTCCTGAGATTCATCTTCCGTATCCTCATCAACAAATTCTTCCTGACTACAGTTGCATTTGTGGCGTGGATGTTATTTTTCGACAGCAACAATCTTTTAAGACGCAACCATTTGCAGGAAAAACTGGATGGGCTGAACGTTGAGAAACAGTTTTATCTCCAGGAGATTAAAAAAGATTCAACCTTGACACAGCAGTTAATGACCGATAGTTCGCAACTCGAAAAGTTTGCCAGGGAGCACTACCTGATGAAAAAGGAGCACGAGGACCTGTTCCTGGTCATAGACACTACTGCGGATCAACATCCATAATCACTTTCACCGGCCTGAAGGCAGGCTCAGCCCTGAACTTTTCAATCGCTTCCACCAATTTTTCTTTCATTGCAGCAGATGATACGCCACGTTCAATCTTGAACATGATGTGTTTGATAAAATAATTCATGATCCTTGAAACCATTGGAAATTCGGGTCCAAGGATCCGTTTCCCGAAAATCAGACGCAGTGATTTTGCCAGATCATCGGCCGCTTTGTTGAGCAGGTCAGCGTCTTTGTGCTTCAACTTCAGCAGTATCAGCCTTGTATATGGCGGATACCTGAACTTCTGCCGTTCGAGGAGTTGCTTCTTAAACATCGCCAGGTAGTCGTTTTTAACCACATCGATGATCATGGGATGGCCGGGATTGTATGTTTGGATAATCACCCTGCCCTGTTTGTATTTCCTCCCGGAACGGCCGCTGACCTGCGCCATGAGTTGAAAACTGCGTTCGGCAGCCCTGAAATCAGGATAGCTCAGCATGTTATCTGCATTCAGGATGCACACCAGGCTGACGTTGTCAAAATCGAGTCCCTTCGTCACCATCTGGGTGCCCACCAGGATATCAATTTTCCGCGCCTCAAAGTCGCCAATAATCTGCTGAAGCGAATGTTTGCTCCGGGTCGTATCCAGGTCCATGCGGGCAATCCGGGCTTTGGGGAAGATCAGGCCCAGTTCTTCCTCCACCTTTTCAGTACCAAAACCTTTCATTTTAATATGAACGCCATGACACTCAGGGCATTTTTCAGGTATCCGGGCAACATACCCACAATAATGACATCTTAACTGATTGATTTTCTTATGATAAACCAATGTCACATCACAATTTTCACAAGCGGGCATCCAATGGCACAGATCACATTCAAGGCGTAGGGAAAACCCCCGCCTGTTCTGGAAAAGGATGACCTGCTCCCCGTTGCCCAGCGCAGTTTCAATCTGTTCAAGGAGGATGGACGAAAAATGGCTTTTCATCATGCCTTGCCTCAACGATTCTTTGACGTTGACGATCTGTATCCGTGGCATTTCCATATTTCCATAGCGTTCAAACAGTTCGATCAGGCCATATTTCCCCTGCATGGCGTTAAAATAACTTTCCACCGAAGGTGTCGCAGAACCCAACAAGGTTTTTGCACCATGAAGGCGGGCAAGGTAAATGGCCGCATCCCGCCCGTTGTAACGCGGGGCCGGTTCCGACTGCTTGAAAGAAGGGTCATGCTCTTCATCGACGACCACGAGTCCCAGGTTCGAAAACGGCAAAAACAAAGAAGAGCGCGCCCCGAGAATGATGTCAAATTTTCTCCCGGTTGCGATGCTGTTGCTTTTATCGAGGACCGCATTCCAGATTTCAACCCGTTCATGCTCATTGAACCTGGAATGGTATACGCCGACCCTGTCTCCGAAATATTTTCGCAACCTGCTGATTATTTGTGTTGTCAATGCAATTTCCGGCAACATGAACAACACCTGTTTTCCCTGGTCTATGACCTCACGGATCAGTTTGATATAGAGTTCAGTCTTTCCGCTTGAGGTAACGCCATGCAACAAAACAACATCTTTCGTTTCGAACGACTTCCTGATTTCAGCAAGGGCATCCTGTTGTCCTCCAGCAAGTTCAATGAGTCCGGTATCTGTCTCCGGGTTTTCACCTTCAAACCGGCTCACGAGTTTTTCATACGATCCAAACACGCCTTTTCCGATGAGGCCCTCCAACTGGGATGCATTCCCCTTCGATTGTTTCAGAAGCTCACTGCGTTTCACCTCCTTTAAAGTTCCAAAACCATAATTGGAAAGGCGGATATAGGTCATCACGATCTCCAGTTGCTTTTTGGCGCGCTTTTCAAGCTGATCGAACAACAACTTTACAGCTTGTTCATCGTCGGCGTAAGCAGGCATCAATTTTACAAATCCTTCGCGTTTGGGTTTATATGGATCATGAAGTTCTTCTTCGGGAACAATGAACCCTTTTTCGATGAGGGTTTTAATGATGGGGATGGTTTTTTGCTGTTCCAGAATTTTGGAAACCTCGGATATGGAAATGCTCTTGCGGTGGTGGAGGGCTTCCATCAGCATCAGTTCCTTTTCATTCAGGCCTGAAATATTGTCCGGAAGCGCAGGGTTCAGGGCTATTTTCGATTCACTTGCCAGTTTGAATGCGGATGGCAGGGCGGCATTCATTACTTCTCCGGGGAGGCAGAGGTAATAACCTGCAAGCCAATCCCAGAAGGCACGTTGCAAAGGCGCAACGATCGGGTTTTCATCCAGTACAGAAAGGATATACTTCGGAATGTGGTTACCGGGTGGGATTTCATGTACCCGGAGGACCAGTGCCGTATAAATTTTCTTTGATCCGAACTGCACAACCACCCGTATGCCCTCCCGGATCTGTTTATTCAGATCAAACGGCACCCGGTAGGTAAAGGTGCCGCTAACCGGAAGTGGCAATAAAACATCAGCAAACAGGGTGATCCGTTCCAACGAAATGGTCTTTAACGCTTTACAGGGCCAGGATGCGTGACATTTCCAGCAGGTCCCTGTTGATGTCCTTATTGTGTTTGATGGCTTTTTCAAAAGGGGTGTAAACCACCTCTTTATTTACGATGCCGGCCATTTCCCCGCGACGGCCTTCCAGCAATCCTCTCACGGCCAGAAATCCAAGGGTACTTGCCAGTACACGATCAAAGCAGCTGGGTGAACCGCCCCGCTGGATATGCCCGAGTATGGTAACGCGGGCATCCATTTCAGGAAGTTTTTCCTTTACTTTTTTTGCAACCTCATAGGCTCCTCCCATATCATCGCCCTCAGCCACGATGACAATTCCAGAGGTTTTGCTTCTGCGCCAGTCATGTTTCAGCAGGCGGGCCATGTTGTCAATATAGGTGGTCGTCTCCGGTACCAGGATAAACTCGGCGCCGCAGGCAATGCCGCTGCGAAGGGCAATAAAACCGGCATCCCTGCCCATCACCTCTATAAAAAAAAGCCGCTCGTGTGAATTTGCAGTATCGCGTATCTTGTCAGCTGCTTCAACGACTGTGTTGACCGCAGTGTCGTATCCAATGGTTGCATCCGTTCCATAAAGATCATTGTCGATCGTACCGGGTAACCCGATGATGGGGAAATTGAACTCTGTGTCAAAAATGGCAGCCCCGGTAAAGGTGCCATTGCCTCCAATCGCAACCAGGGCATCGATGTTGTGTTCCCTGAGGTTGTTATATGCCTGGAGACGCCCGTTATATTCCATAAACCGCTTGCTGCGGGCAGTTTTCAGGATGGTACCGCCCCGCTGGATGATGTTTGAAACAGAGTTGCTATACATCTGTTCAATCTGGTTATCAATCATTCCTTCATAGCCACGGTAGATGCCGAAAACATCCAGGCCGCTGTATATCGCTGTACGCACTACTGCCCTGATGGCCGCATTCATTCCCGGGGAATCGCCTCCGGAAGTCATTACTCCGATTCGGGTTATTTGAGTCATGTTTGGTTGGTTGTTTTGTTTTTATGTGGACGAGCGGACCTGTGGAAAATTTTCACTGCCTCGCTATTTCGCTATCTATTATCGGCAAAAATACAAAATTTGCGCACCATGTATCTTGTCATGAAGGTGGTAAATGTAAAATAAAGTGCCGGTCATTGATTTCTAATTGCTGGAATAATTAGTAATTTTACAAAAAAATCCTGAGGCTGTTCACAATGCGCTCATTCTTTCAATCAACCACTAAAACCATAACCATGAAAACAAGAACTTTTTTACTTTGTTTCATTATGTCAGCATTTCTCATCCAGGCCCAAACGCTGAAAGTTCCAACCACCAAAGATGTCAAAAAAGCGGAACAAAGTACGAAAACCGAAGTTGCCAAAACCACCGATCAGGCCAGTATCGGAAGCTTGATCGGCCAGCTCACGGGCAATATCTCTGACAATTCGTTTACCGATTCCTTCAAAAAGAATAAAAGTGACTTTGTTGCAAAGACGAATACCATCAAAGATGCGGCAGGAGCATCAACGGCACTGCAGTCTTTGCAGGGCGGATTGCTTCCTACTGCCATGGATGCCGGCTGGGGCAGCGTGAAAGGCAAATGGTTAAAAGATGCAAAGACCGCCAATACGGTAAAGAGCGTTGCCGGTTTGACCGGAACCCTGGAAAAAAACCTCAATCCTTCTGTTTTTAAAGGTTCCTGGGGACAGGCACGGCCGGCATGGCAGGCGGCACTTGGGGCGCTGGCAAAATAGGTGACACGTAACGCGTCACGCGTTACGCGTTACGTTTTTTTTCCCGGCAAACAGATCGAACTTAATAAACCTGCATTCCAGCGGGCCGTTAAATACCGGGATCCTCCGGGAGGGGCGAAGGCCAATAAATTTGATCGATTCGATGTCGGAGGAGATGAACCAGGCCGTGTATCCTGCATATTTACGTTTCAGCGTATCTCCGATCATTTTATAAAACACCAGCGAATCGTCAATCTGCAACCGTTCATCATAGGGAGGGTTTGAAATGATGAAGCCTTTTTCAAATGGAGGGATGGAGTCCTCGAATGATTTAACCTCCAGCGTAATATCATCGTACAGTGCGGTGAACCGCAAGTTTTCGCGGGCCGATTCGATGGCCCGGTCGGCACGGTCGGAGCCGTGCATTTTCAATGGCACTTCCGAAATGAGGGCATTGCATCCTTCCTTTACTTTTACCCACAGGGTTACATCAAAATCCCTCCATTTCATAAAGCCCCACTCCTCGCGGAAGTAACCTGCAGGCATGTTTTTCGCCAGCATGGCTGCTTCGATCAGCAAAGTACCTGAACCGCACATCGGGTCAAACAACGGGGTGGTCGTATCCCATTCAGAGAGTTTCACCAATCCTGCAGCCAGCACTTCATTGATCGGAGCGGGACCGGTACTTTTCCGATATCCGCGCCGGTGCAACGATTGACCGGATGAATCAAGTGCCACCGTGCAGGAATCCTTGAAAAGGTGCACATTGATCTTGAGGTCGGGATTCTCCAGGTCGACCGAGGGCCGTTTACCCAACTTATCCCTGAGCCGGTCCACAATGGCATCCTTCGATTTCTGGGCGACAAACTGCGAATTTGTAAAAACGGTATAGGATATTACTGCATCGATGGCCAGGGAGTGTTCCGCATCAAGGTAATCTTCCCAGGGGAATTCATAAATTTTTTCATAGAGGTCCTTTTGTTCCAGGATTTCAAAGTGAAAAAGTGGTTTCAGAATTCTCAATGCGGTCCGGCATGCATAGTTGACCTTATACATCATTTCCTGATTGCCCGAGAATGAAACGGCACGGTTCAACTTCATCACCCCGGTTGCGCCCAGGGTTTCCAATTCTTTAAACAGTGCATCTTCCAAGCCCGAAATGGTCTTGGCAATCAATGGGAATGTTGCTGTGTTTATTACATCTGGCATATTGAATGATATTTAATTTTGGGTCCCACCCCGGATTTCTCCCTGACCTCAACCTCAATGCCTCCCCAAAAAGGGAAAGACCGGCTCCTCTTCCCTGTTTGGGGAAGTGGACTGGGGGGATGGGGTATTTTTCGGAAAGTTACGATTATTTTAATTTGCTATCTTTGAAAAAAAAATCATCGTTCCATGATCCGCCGCCTCCTGCCCTTCCTGCTGATATTCTTCCTGAACAATGTCAATTGCAATTCCCAGGATACCTTCTTTATCAGTGGCCGGGTAATTGATTCCAGGACCAGGGAATCGCTCGCTTTTGTCAATATTGTCATCAACAACAGCAGCACAGGGGGAACCACAGATATCGACGGCAAATTCAAATTGCGGTCGGCAAAACCGATCCTGTCCATGAGGCTGACCTATGTCGGGTATGAGCCATTGACCATCAATCCGGGCGGCAAAACCAGGGACCTCATTGTCCAGATGGTCCAGAAGGATATCGATCTCCGGGAAGTTGAAATTTTGCCCGGGATCAATCCTGCACACCGCCTGATCCGGAATGTCATCGAAAACCGCGACATCAACGACCCGGAAAAGGTCAAAACTTTTTCATACACGGCTTATGATAAAACCGTTTTTACGGTTGATATGGATACCACGCTTAAAAATGACTTTTCAGCGCTGGTGGACACTTCGATCATGGGAAACAACACGGGCGTCGGGATCACCTTCACCATGAAGCCCGACTCGGTGAAGACGGATTCATCCATGAAAGACTCCAGTTCCCGTTTCATTGAAAAACTGATCAGTGAACAATATCTTTTCCTGATGGAAAATGTGACCAAGCGGAAGTTCATGGCGCCCGATAAAAACTTCAACAAAGTGATTGCCACCAAGATGTCGGGATTCAAAGATCCGATCCTGGTATTCCTCGCCACGCAGATACAGTCTTTTTCCTTCTACAAACCGTTCATCTCGATCATGATGAAAGATTACATCAACCCCATCGGAAGCGGCAGTTTCAGTAAATATTTTTTTAAAATTGAAGATACGACCTATGCCGGAAAGGATACTGTTTTTATCCTGTCATTCAGGCCAAAAAAAGGGACCAATTTCGATGGGATGAAAGGGATCATTTCAATCAATACGCACAACTGGGCGATTCAGAATGTAACGGCAGAACCTTTCCCGAACAACGGCGGCTTTATGATCAGGATCCACCAGTTATATGAACTGATCGACGGGGTGCAGTGGTTCCCGGTACAACTGAATACCGATGTGGCATTCAATAACATGCGCATTGGAAAATACAAAGCGGTGGGCAGCGGAAGGAGTTACATCCGCGACATTGTGCTCAACCCTGAACTCGTGCGGCGGGAATTCAACCATCTGGATGTTGAAGTTGATAAAGATGCCACCTCCCGCAACGAACCCTTCTGGAACCAGTACCGGGTTGACAGCCTGAGCCGGAAAGACCGTCAGACTTACAAGGTGCTCGACAGTGTCGGAAAAGCCAATAATTTCGACAAAATGGCCAGAACGCTCCAGACCCTCCTGACCGGCCGTATCCCCTGGGGACCAATCGACATCGACATCAACAGGTTCCTCAATTACAATACCTACGAAGGGCTTGTAATTGGCGCAGGCATCCATACCAACGACCGTTTGTCGGATTGGTTCAAGATTGGCGGATTTTATCAATATGCCTTTGCCGTATCCACTTCAAAGTACGGTGGTGATGTCAGCTTCCTTATTAACCGGCGCCATGATGTCACACTGGCTGCATCTGGATTTTACGATTTAACAGAGTCGGGCGGCGTGAGTTTCCCGACAGACAATGAGTCGATCCTTTCCGGCAATTTCCGGCAACTGATGCTGAAAAAACTCGACCGTACGCAGAGTTTCAACTTCTCCGTGGGATTCAGGGCGTTAAAGTATGTTTTATTCAATGCGGGCATTTCCAATGATTTCAAGAAATCAACAACGTATGACCTTTCAAGCACTGAAGGAGGTGCGACCGTATTCCAGGACCAGTACCGGTTTACAACCATTACGGCAGGTTTCAAGTGGGCTTATGGCGAAAAATTCATCCAGACGGTCAATAATAAAATTTCACTTGGCACGAAATTCCCGGTGGTTTGGTTCGAATATACCAGGGGAATCAAAGATTTCCTGGGCGGCGAATTTGATTACGACCGTTTCGACATAAAGGTGCGTAAAACATTCAACATCAAGTATCTCGGTAAGCTTACCCTGCAAATCAACGGGGGGTATGTTGACCAACCTATCCCGGCATGCAACCTGTACTATGCGCCTTCCAGTTACCGGATGATCACGTTGTATGCCCCCAACAGCTTCGGCACCATGCGCAGCAACGAATTTCTATCAAACAAATATGCCTCTCTATACCTGTATCACGACTTTGGATACCTGCTCTTCAAGGGAAAAAAGTGGTTTCACCCCGAATTTGCCCTTTCGCAGAATATCGGATTCGGATGGCTCGACCATCCGGAAAGATATAAAGAGATTTCCATTGACCCGAAGGAAATGGACCTCGGCTATTACGAATCGGGTTTATTGATCAACAACCTCATCAACCTTAAAATTTATACCATCGGCATCGGCGCTTTTTACCGCTGGGGGCCCTATTCGTTTGACTATGTGGGAGATAATTTTGCCTGCAAGGTTTCGATGATTTTCCCATTTTAAAAAAGTAACAGGGTAATAGGGTAACAGGGTGACAGGGTAACAGGGTGACAGGGTGACAGGGTAACAGGGTGACAGGGTAATAGAGTAACTGAGTTTCATGTTAACACATACTCCCTTTTCATTTTGTTACCTTGTTACTTTGTTACCTTGTTACCTTGTTACTTTGTTACCTTGTTACCTTGTTACTTTGTTACCTTGTTACCTTGTTACCTTTTCAGCCAATTCTCATTCATCACTCCTCAATTTAGACCGTTTCGAAATTACATCCCGTTCATTGAAGATTTGATTATTTATTTACATTTGTGCATATAAATTCCGTCAAGAGGTAAGTTATGGAAGATAATCATACACCGCATTCCCCTAATGAATCTGATAATCAAAAAGGGTCTTCCCGAAGGGACTTCCTGAAAAACATCGGGCTTGCCGGTGTTGGTGTTGCCACAGGTGCCGCGGCACTCTATTCCGGGCATATTTTTGAGGCTAAAAAGGAAGTTTCCGGAGACCAGAAGGTACTGCTCACGCAGGACGGCAAACTGGTCAGGGTGGACTCGCTTGAAATCAAGGCATTGGACAAGGATGACGAGGAAATCCGTGAAACGATGTGCCGCGGAGGGCTCCCGGGTCGCCGCTGGGTAATGGTGACCGACCTTTCGAAATGCCGCAATGCCCGCAAATGCATCAACGCCTGCCAGGGGGCACATCAGCTGCGCCCGGAACAATATCACATGAATACCCTGCAGATGCAGGACACACCCGGCACTGCGCCCTATAACATGCCAAAAAACTGTCAGCATTGCGACAATCCGCCATGCGTGGCTGTATGCCCGGTTGATGCAACCTATAAACGGCCGGATGGAATCGTACTCATTGAAAATGACCGGTGTATCGGCTGCCGCTTTTGCATGGCTGCCTGTCCTTATTCCGCCCGTATTTTCAACTGGATTGAGCCCAAGGATGCCGCCCTTCACCAGGACCAGGAATATAACGCGGAATTGAATGTCCCGCAAAAACTGGGAACGGTATCAAAATGTCTTTTCAGCGCCGACCGGCTGCGGGAAGGAAAATTGCCTTACTGTGTCGAAGCTTGTCCAAACGGTGTTTATTATTTCGGCGATGAAAACGAGGACGCCGTTACCAATGGAACCACCAAGGAAACCGTGAGATTAAGCAAACTGCTGCGTGACAACGGAGGCTACCAGCTGATGCCCGAACTGGGTACCAAGCCAAGGGTTTATTATCTTCCGCCCAAAAACCGCCTGTTCCCGTTTGAAGAAGCCACCGATGCAACACCTGAAAAAGTATGATGACCATGGATGACAACAAACTGACCTTCGATAAAATCACCAGCGATCTCACCCATCATATCCGGATCAACAAAGGATTCCTGATATGGATGGGCTTTCTAACCTTATCACTGCTGATTTGCCTGTACGCCTATTCCATCCAGCTGAAAACCGGGCTTGGTGTAGCCGGTATCCGTGATTACATCACATGGGGGATGTACCTGGCAAACTTTGTCTTCTTTGTGGCAGCCAGCCTCATCGGGATGCTCATCAGCGCCGTGCTTGGGCTGATCGGCATGAAATGGCTTACTCCGATTACACGCATCGCCGAGACCATTGCGGTGGCTTTTGCCGCAGTTGCCGGGCTGGTCATCGTTTCCGACATGGGTCGTCCCGAGCGGCTGGCCTATGTCTTCATTTATGGGCGGCCCCAATCTCCCATCCTCTGGGACGTTACAGTCATCACTACCTATTTTGTGCTTAGCCTGTTGCTGCTTTTTCTCCCTATGATTGCCGACATGGCCATCATTCACCGGAAAGTGGAAACACTGCCCTCCTGGCTACGGCCTGTTTACAAGGTTTTATCACTGAACTTCACCGATCAGCCTGCGCAAAACAAAATCATCAGCCGGGCGATCCGCATTTTACTGATCCTGCTTATTCCGGCCGCTCTTTCTATTCATACCGTCACTTCCTGGTTGTTTGCAGTTACTTCGCGTGCAGGATGGGACAGTACCGTCTTTGGCCCCTACTTCGTTTCCGGTGCTTTTGTTGCCGGTTCTGCCGCAGTGATCATCGCCATGTTTTTCTTCCGCAAGAATTACAAACTTCAAGACTACCTCACGGATATGCACTTCGATAAAATGGGGAAAGTCCTTGCAACCGTTTCCCTGGTATATCTTTACTTCAATATCAACGAGTTCCTGGTACCGGGATATAAACTGAAACGCGCGGATGCCATTCACCTGCAGGAATTGTTCGCCGGCAAAGATGCCCTGCTTTTCTGGGCCGTCCAGGTCGGCGGACTGATTTTGCCTATCCTGTTCATGTTGTTCCGGCGTTTCCGCAAACCATTGCCTATTTTGATTATCTCCATTGCTGTGCTGATCGCTGCTTGGTTTAAACGATACCTCATTGTTATTCCCACCCAGGAACATCCGTTCCTTCCGATCCAGCATGTCCCCGGCAACTTCATCCATTATTCCCCGACGCTGATCGAGACACTGATCTCGGTTGCCCCGTTCATCCTGGTTCTGATCATCATCACCCTGATCTCGAAATTTTTTCCCGTTATCCCGCTTCATGAAACCGCACAGGAAAAAGGCATCGGACATATTAAATTTGATTAACCCTGAAATAAGCAAGGAACTATGCGTTTCAACACACTATTCATCCTCATTTTAATTTTTACGGCCGGAACCAGGACTTCAGCACAAACCTGGGTGGTTCCTGATGAGCAGAAAGCGGTGGTGGCTCCTTTTAAATTCACCCCCGATATGCAGAAACAGGGAGAGCAGATCTACCTTAAAAACTGCCAGGCCTGCCATGGACTCATGGGCAAAGATAACTGGGCCAGGCTAACACCGCCTCCCGGGGATCTCTCCAGGGAAAAAGCGCAAATACAGCGTGATGGTGAAATTTTCTATCGCATCACGACAGGTAAAACACCCATGCCCGAATTTCGCAACATCCTTTCGGAAGAGGACCGGTGGTGGGTAGTGGCTTACCTGCGCACGTTTAATCCAAAGTACGTACAGCCCAACCCGGTAGCAAAGGCAGCATTCACAGGCCGCATTGTGACCCTTGCCATGCAGTACAACGATCAGATGAAGAAAATCGTGGTTACTGCGAGCGAACAGTTGAAGGATGGCCAGAAAGGCCCCGCTGCCGGCGTTGAAGTCGTGCTTTTTGTTAAACGGTATTTTGGGAAAATGCAGGTAGGTGATATCAGGACAACCAATGCAGCCGGCCTGGCCCTTTTTGAATTCCCCGCCGACCTCCCGGGCAACAAGGATGGAAATGTAGCATTAACCGCGATGGTCAATGACCCGAAAGGCATCATGAAAACCACGCCGGCCGATGCGGCTTTCGGTATCGGGGTGCCAACGGAAAAACCCGGTTTGACAGAGACACGTGCCTGGTGGTCGCACAGGGGGCAGGCTCCGGTATGGATTCTGCTTACCTACACGCTGTCGGTTGTTATCGTTTGGGGTTTTATCCTGTACATTGTGTATTCCATTTTGCAGATCAGGAAGTTAAGCAAGGGTTGAATTTAAAAATGCAATGAATGCAATGCTTTCAATCAAAAAAAAGATGAAGTAATTTTGATATGATCGTTCGATGAAACATTTATCAACCACCGGCAGGATCCTTTTTGCGTTGCCTTTTGGCATCATGGGGCTGAACCATTTCTTCATGTACAACTACTATGTGGGGATGGTAAGTTCGTTCATCCCGGGTGGCGGTTTTACGGTCATCATTACGGGTTTGGCGCTCATTGCGGCCTGCATTGCCATTATTTCGAAAAAATTCATTCAGGTAGCATGCCTGCTTCTGGCGTTGCTCCTGCTGATCTTCATCTGCACGATTCATATTCCGGGGCTCTTTGAACCGGGAACAGCAAACATGGCCCTGATCGAACTCTTGAAAGATACTGCATTGCTGGGAGGATCGTTGATGATAGCCGGCATGTATAAAGAAGATAGCTCAGATTGATTTGTGAACTGAAAATGTCCTGAAGGGAAAATCATATGATCATGAAAAAGTACGCAGTTGCTTTAGGTATTTTCTTCTTTCT
Source organism: uncultured Bacteroidales bacterium (assembly GCA_903903985.1). Lineage (GTDB taxonomy): Bacteria > Bacteroidota > Bacteroidia > Bacteroidales > FEN-979 > CAIVAT01. The sequence goes on from CAIVAT010000034.1 coordinate 196,517, forward strand.
GTTTTTGGGTGCGCTCCCGTTTCCTGCCATTGCACAGGTGGAAGGTCTGGAGGATGAGGTTGGGATCGTAGAACATCTCGACACCATCATCCCGGCTCATCTGACCTTCAACAATGAACAGGGACAGCCGGTACTTTTAAAATCGCTGATCAACAAACCCACGATCCTTTCACTGGTTTATTATGATTGCCCCGGTATCTGCCCGCAGTTGCTTTCCGGCGTTTCGGATGTCATTGAGAAAATGGGGCTGGAACTGGGCAAAGATTACGAGGTGATCACCGTCAGTTTCAATTATGATGACACACCGCAAGCCTCGGTGGAGAAAAAACGGAATTTCCTGAGGGCCCACAGCAAGCCGAGGGCCGCTCACTGGATGTACCTGACGGGTGACAGCGCCAATATCTATGCACTTACGCATGCCATTGGCTATAATTTCACGCGCACCGGGAATGGGTTCATTCACCCCTCCTGCATCCTGGTGCTCAGCCCGGAGGGAAAAGTCACACGGTACCTCTATGGAACTTCCTATCTTCCGTTTGATGTAAAAATGGCACTCATTGAAGCACAGAAAGGTCAGTCGAGGCCGACCATCAACAGGGTGCTGGAATATTGCTTCAGCTACGACCCCGAAGGAAGAAAATACACCTTGCAGGTGACCAAGATCACGGCGACCATTATTATATTCTTCGCAGCGTTGTTGTTCATCATCCTCATCATCCGGACGACCCGGAAAAAACCGAAATCACAAAACACATCATATGACAGAAGAAAAGACTCATCACCCTGAGCCAAGTTTCCTTGTTGATACCGGAAAGTATAAAGGCCTGATGGCATGGCTTACAACAACTGACCATAAAAGGATCGGGTTGATGTACATGTATGCCATGATGGTATTTTTCACCGTCGGGGTAACGCTCGGCATGCTCATGAGATTAGAACTGTTTTATCCCGGGCAGCAGTTCTACGGGCCGCAGGTCTATAATGGAATATTCACCATCCACGGCATCATCATGATTTTCACCGTAGTCATTCCCGGGCTGGCTGCGGTTTTTGGAAATTTCTCGATGCCCATCATGATCGGAGCAAAGGATGTCGCCTTTCCAAGGTTGAACCTGTTTTCATTTTACCTGTACATACTTGGTGCAGCCATCGCCCTTGCCTCACAATTCATGGGCAACGGACCTCCGGATACCGGATGGACCTTTTATGCACCTTACAGCATCCATACCCACACCAATGTTGTGGCAGCCGTTTTCGGGGCTTTTGTGCTCGGCTTTTCGTCCATCCTTACCGGGTTGAACTTCATCGTGACCATGCACCGCCTGCGTGCTCCCGGCATGACATTTTTCAAAATGCCCCTGTTCCCCTGGTCACTTTATGCAACAGCATGGATCCAGGTACTGGCCACCCCCATTGTTGGCATTACCTTGCTGATGATCATTGCAGAGCGCTGGCTGCGTATCGGGTTCTTTGATCCATCTCTCGGGGGCGACCCGATACTGTACCAGCATCTTTTCTGGATATACTCCCATCCTGCGGTATATATCATGATCCTGCCCGCAATGGGGGTCATCACCGAAATCATCCCCACCTTTACCCAAAAGAAGATTTTCGGATATAAAGCCATCGCCATTTCCAGTCTTGCCATCGCACTGGTCGGATATTTCGTATGGGCACACCACATGTATACTTCGGGAATGAGCACCACGGCCCGCTGGGTTTTTTCCCTGCTCACTTTCCTGGTTGCCGTTCCCAGTGCCATCAAAGTATTCAACTGGGTGGCCACCATGTATAAAGGATCTATTTCGGTGAAACCTCCGTTTCTGTTTGCACTCGGTTTCATTTTCCTTTTTATGATCGGTGGCATGACAGGCTTGTCACTTGGGGCTTTGGCTACCAACATTCATGTTCATGACACGGCATACGTGGTCGCACATTTCCATTATATTGTTTTCGGAGGGGTGGGTTTTGCCTTTTTCGCGGCAGTCTATTACTGGTATCCAAAGATGTTCGGGCGCATGTACAACTTCAAAATGGCCAACTGGTCATTTGTCTTCCTCTTTACCGGTTTCAACCTGCTTTATTTCCCTCAATTCATCATCGGGATCATGGGCATGCCCCGCCGGTATTTTGATTACCTGCCTCAGTTTACCTTAGGACAACAGCTGTCCTTCTTCGGAGGCGTGCTGCTGGTCACCGGATTTATCATCATGCTGATCACCCTTTTCAGCAAAAAAGGTGCAAAAGCTCCGGATAACCCGTGGGGAGGAAGAACCTATGAATGGACCATCCCATCGCCACCCCCGCAGGAAAATTTTGATGTAATGCCGGAGATGGGATTAGATGAACAGCCTTATGACTATAAGTAGCCGACGGGGGGCCAAAGTAAATAAATCGTAAATCGAAAATCATAAACCGTAAATCGAAACATGGAACATCGCGACGACATTGGTGCAAAATTGGGTATGTGGGTCTTCATCTTTACAGAAATGCTTCTGTTTGGGGGGCTGTTTTTAGTCTACGCGATCATGCGCAGCAGTTATTCAACCGAATTCCACCAGGCGGCGCACCACTTGAATGCGTTTATCGGGACCATCAATACGGTGGTGCTCCTGTTAAGCAGCGCAACGGTGGCAATGTCGATCACTGCAGTGCAAAAAGGCAACAACAGGCTGGCGGTCATCCTTTTGTTCATCACCCTGTTGTGTGCTGCAGTCTTTATGATCAATAAATACTTTGAATGGGGACATAAAATTCACATCGGGCTTTATCCCGGATCCGATCTGATGCTCACCCTGAGCCACGGACAGGTGATGTTCTTCAGCCTCTATTTTTTCATGACCGGGCTGCACATGTTCCATCTTGTGGTTGGCGGCATCATACTGACCATCGTGATGATCAAAGTTCAGCGCGGGACGATCAATGCCGGGCGATATGTTCTGCTTGAAAATGGAGGCCTTTACTGGCATCTCGTTGACCTGATCTGGATATTTTTGTTTCCGTTGCTGTACCTGATTACTTAGGAAGTTGGTAAGTTGGTAAGTTGGCAAGTTGGTAGACGTGTAAAAAGGAACCAAAAACGCAAATCGTAAATTCAATCGTAAATCGTAAATATGTAAATGATGCAAAACGAAACAGTCCACATAACCCCTTACCGCACGCACGCATGGGTTCTGATTACCCTGCTGACTTTTACATTCATAACGATCACTGTGACCTGGATCGACCTTTCGGCACTCACCGTGTTTATCGCACTTATCATCGCATCGGTAAAAGCTTATATCGTGCTCACCTATTTCATGCACCTGAAATTCGAATCATCCCTTTTCCGGGTGTTTGTTTTCATGGTTCTGGCTATTTATGTCCTGGTTATTTTATTCACGCTGTCGGATTATTTATTCAGGTAGAAGGCGGACAATCGGGGCAGGTGAAAATTCGAGCAGAACAATCAATCGTAAATCGTAATTCGTAAATCGTAATTCAAAAATATGGGTGCTTCAAATTTTACTGAAGGTGTTGACCTGGCCTTTAAGGTCATTTTTGGGATCAGTCTGTTTTTCCTTGTCGGAATTACTACGGTTATGCTGTATTTCGTCTTCCGGTACAGCCGGAAAAGGCATCCGAAGGCCGTGCAGATAAAAGACAACAACATCCTTGAAATCACCTGGATTACCATCCCGCTGATCCTGGTCCTGCTCATGTTCTATTATGGTTATGTGGCTTTTCGCCCAATGCGGGATGTTCCCATGGATGCTATTCCCATTACCGTGATTGGTAAAATGTGGGTCTGGAGTTTTGAATATGAAGGAGGAAAGCTATCACCGGTGCTTGTGGTTCCAATTAACAAACCGGTAAAACTGAACCTCCATTCCGATGATGTCATTCACAGCCTGTACATTCCGGCATTCCGCATCAAGGAAGATGTTGTGCCCGGAAAAAAGAATTATATGTGGTTTGTAGCACAGCAATTGGGTGAATATGATGTTTTATGCACCGTTTATTGCGGCCTGAGACACTCTTACATGGAAACAAAAACAAAAGTGGTTTCCGAGGCTGAATATGCTGCATTCCTGAAAGCATTACCTGAAAAAACAAATGAACCGGAAGGACTTGCTATCCTGAAGAAGAACGCCTGTACCGGTTGTCACTCCATCGATGGATCCAAAATTGTCAGCGCCTCTTTTAAAGGATTATATGGCAGGGAAGAAAAGGTCGTAACGGGTGGCAAAGAACGGTCGGTCACCGTTGATGACGCCTACATCAAATCATCTGTGTATGATCCTGACAAAGATGTTGTTGCGGGTTATCAGAAAGGCATCATGAAACCCTACAAAGGTATTGTTACGGAAGATGAAATGATCAAGATCATCGACTATTTTAAAAGTATCAAGTAATTTCCCTTCGACCATTGCAAACTTCCAGTTTCCGGGTAATTCTTAATCTGACAAGATTTCCTGTGTCATTGGCCGTCACTTTTACTGCTTTGACAGCCCTGGTACTGGTTGCTGTTCCTATCACTCTTCAATCATTTATTCCCATTGCCGGGATTTTTCTGCTGGCCTCCGGAGCATCTGCCTTTAATCAGTACCAGGAATGGCCCTATGATGAACGGATGGAACGCACCCGGAAAAGACCGATTCCATCACGCCGCATCAGTACCGCGGAAGGACTCAGAATTGCCATGATATTGATCATCGGGGGCATGTTGATCCTGCTGTATTACGCACCGCCACTTTGTTTTATCCTCGGATTCATCAATCTACTCTGGTACAACGGCGTTTACACTTATTTGAAACGAAAAACCGCTTTCGCTGTCGTTCCCGGCGCCCTCACCGGGGCCATTCCTGTTTTTATGGGCTGGACAGCCGGCGGCGGTTCCATCATTGCGCCGGAAGCCTTGTTCCTGGCTTTCTTTCTGTTCATCTGGCAGATGCCGCATTTCTGGCTGCTGACGCTTAAATACGGACACGAATACCGTAATGCTGGATTTCCTGTACTCACCGACTTTTTTAATGAATTCCAGATCAAAACAGTGGTAATGGGATGGATGGTCGGATCATCAGGGGCATCGATGATGCTGATTTATTTCAACATACTTCATCATCCTGCCCTGGGATATATCATTATCATGCTGAACATCGCCCTGCTGGCCCTGATGGCTTATCAGCTTTTCATTGCTACCACCATGCGCTACCGGCTGATTTTCATGTCTGCAAACCTGTTTCTGATGGCCGTCATGCTGTCACTGATCGCCGACCGGTTTATAGATTCCTGACAAGGAGCATGACTTCAGGTTTGTTTATTATTTTTTTCTTGCCTGGGTATAAATAAAGTGAAAATCAGGTATAGCGATAAGTCCCAGGCAGAAATCAGTTTGTACGCCACTTTGTAGGGCAATCAATTACATAAAAAGGAGACTTTTCCCTACAATTAATTTCATTTTCCCTTACAATGAATACAAAATTAGAAAGCCATTTTTGTATTGATTTGATGAAATGCAGGTAAAAAATTGAAAAAGGATACAATGAAGGCTGTTTGTATTATTCTTTTGTTTTTTCTTTCCGTTACGACGCTCTTCGCAGGAACATCATTAAATCCTGATACAATTAATGCAATTTCTGCGCCAGGTGCGGCCGGCACACTCATCCAGGGAGCCACAGGAAATCTGACCCTCGAAGGTACAGTTGGCAGCACGGCACTCAATGCATCTGCATCAGGAAACACTGTTACATACAACGGGGCCAGCCAGGCCGTGGCTCCTGTAACCTATCACCATCTCACGCTCTCAGGATCCGGGGCACCGGTTCTAACCGGCGTGACGACCATTAATGGGAACTTCACCCTGTCGGGGAGTGTATCAACTTCGGCCGTGACAGGAATGACCATCGGTGGAAATATATCCATCGGTGCGGGAACATCTTTCAGCGCAGGAGCGTTCTCCCATTCGCTGAAAGGCAACCTGAGTAACGCTGGAACATTCAATACGGCAACGAGTACATTCACCCTGAACGGCACATCACTTCAGAGTATCAACAGCACGACTTTCTATAATCTTTCAATCAGCAATGCGGCCGGCGTTTCTATGCTGGCGGATGAAACCATTTCAAATATCCTTACGCTTACAAACGGTGCATTCTCCATAGGGGCTCTTACTTTGACTTTGAACGGCGCCGTGTCAACAACAAGTGGTTCTCTCACGGGTGGAAGCTCAGCAAATATCATGATGGGTGGGTCGGGCGCAAGCACAACACTCCCGGGCCTTACGTTAAACAACCTCACCTTGAATCGTGCGAATGGCATGCTGCTGGGCGCAGATGTTACAATCAACGGGACACTGACCATTTCGAACGGTACATTGAACACAGGGGCCTATAAAGTGATCCTTGGATCCGGTGGAATGCTTTCTGAAGCCATTGGCCAGCCGGTTGTTGGCAATATCAGCACGACCCGCAATATTGCTGCAACATCCGGAACCGTAACCTTTGGAAATATCGGCGCAGACATTACCCTGAATGGGGTCGCACTAGGAAACACAACATTGTTGCGCAAAACTGGAACCGCATCGGGTGGTAATGGCCATACTTCAATTAAAAGGTACTTTGATATCACGCCTGCAACAAACACAGGGCTGAATGCCGCATTGCTTTTTCATTACGATATATCCGAAGTGAACGGACAAAATCCAAACACATTTGAATTATACCGGTCACGAAACAGCGGAACAACCTGGTTCAACCTGGGTGGAACGGTCAACACCATGCTAAAGACGATTCTTGTCACAAACCTGAATGATTTTTCCCGATGGACAGTGTCCGACACGAGTGATCGCATCGGCAATACCGCAGTGCCGTCAACAACCAGTATCAGTCCGACATCCAGGAATACAGGTGATCCAACCTTCACATTAACCGTGAACGGCACCGAATTCATCAGTGGAAAGTCGACCGTTCGTTTCAACGGTATTAACCGAACAACGACTTTTATCAACCCGACCCAGTTGACAGCGTCGATTCCTTCAGCCGATTTTATTGTTGCGGGTGCATATCCGGTGACCGTATTCAATGCTGATGGCGGTGGACTTTCAAATGGCCAGACATTTACTGTGCTTCCTGGTTCAGCAACGAAAATCAATGTAGAAACTGCGGCCAATGGATCAGGGACTATTGTTTCGGCACAGTCCCTGGCTTCAGGATCGTCAATCACGGTTTATGCAATCACCAGGGATGCTTCAAATAACTTTGTCGCAAATTCAGCGGGTACATGGGCGTTGGAAAACATCACCGGTGGTATCGTACCCGGTGACCTGGTAGGTTCTGGTGACAGCAAAAGCGCCGTGTTTACCGGCCACATCATCGGAACTGCAAATATCAAAGCAACTTCGGGGGTGTTAACCCCTGCCTCTTCAGGGACCATCACGGTCATTGCGGGTGCTGCAACAAAAGTCAATGTTGAAACTGCGGCCAATGGATCGGGGAATATTGTCCCGGCACAGTCGATTGCTTCAGGATCGTCGGTGACCGCCTATGC
>CAIVAT010000035.1 GCA_903903985.1 uncultured Bacteroidales bacterium
GCCTTCTTCGTTTTGTAAGATCAGGCAATCTCTCAGGCAGCGCCATTGTCTCCAACACCCGTCACCTGGAAGAACTGCAACAAGCAAGGATAGCAATTGATTCCATTCGTGAAGGTCTTGGGAACGTCATCTCCCCCGACCTGCTAACGATCGATATCCGGACTGCACTTTATCATCTCGGGCAGATCACCGGCGAAGTCACAACAGACGAGATCCTCGGAACGATATTCAGCAGGTTCTGCATCGGAAAGTAGTGTCGTGACAGGTGACGCGTTGCCTGATTCTTAATTTTCTTTAAGAACTTTTTTCTTAGGAACTTTATCTCCTTCCGCCCGTGCTTCACTTATACCTATCGCTATTGCCTGTTTGCGACTTTTTACCTTACCACCTTGACCATCTTTCCCTGATTTTAATTTGCCGGTCTTAAATTCATGCATGACCTTTTCAATTTTGTCCTGCGCTTTTTCTGAATATTTAGCCATAATCAATGTATTTATACGTTTGATCTGAAGAACCGGAATTATAAAATTCTGCTGCCTTCATGGCATTTGCCATTTAAATTACCTCACCCAAATGCTTATAATTGGACGAAATAATTTTAAATACTTCATCCATCCTGCCACCTAACATCATTTTCCCCATGTATAAAGCCATGCCTTTCATCTGGTCCAGTTCCAGTTTGGGAGGCATGGCGAGTGCGTTCGGATCTGTTTGGATTGTGACTAAAATGGGCCCCTCCTGAAGGAATGCCTTTTCCAGTCCTGGTTTAACTTCTTCCGAATCACGAATGGTGATCCCGGGCATTCCCATGGCTTCCGCTAATTTTGCAAAATCCGGATTCAGCATATCTGTCTCGCGGTCAGGAATCCCTGCAACTTCCATTTCGAGCTTTACCATTCCCAGTGAACGGTTGTTGAATACGATGATCTTCACGGGTAAATGATATTGAACAATTGTCATAAGATCGCCCATCATCATAGACAGACCACCGTCACCGCAAAATGCAATGACTTGTTTCCCGGGACGGGCAAAAGCTGCGCCAATAGCCTGGGGCATGGCATTTGCCATAGAACCATGATTGAATGAGCCCAGCATTTTCCGATCCCCTGTTCCATCAATATAGCGTGCAGCCCAAACACAACACATTCCCGTATCGACTGTAAAGATGGCATCCTTGTCGGCCAAATCGTTAATCACCGAAGCAACAAATTCTGGATGAATGGCATTTGGTTTTCCGGGGTCCCTGACATAGGATTGTAATTTCTTTTTAACCTCTGAGTAGAATTCCAACTGCTGTTTGAGGAATCTGGAATCTTCTTTCTTTTCTACCATTGGCAGAAGCACCTTCAGCGTATCTTTCACGTTACCACAAAGCCCCAGGTCGAGTTTAGCCCTGCGTCCAAGGTTTTCAGGGTTAATGTCAACCTGTACGATTTTATTTTTGACAGGCATGAAGGGCGTGTATGGAAAATCTGTTCCCAGCAAAATCAGCAGGTCACATTCATGCATGCTGTGGTATGCCGATGGAAAGCCCAGCAATCCGGTGAGCCCAACTTCATAAGGATTTTCATACTGGATTGCCATCTTTGCCTTATATGAATATGCAACCGGGGCATTTAGCAATCCGGCCAGTTGAATGACTTCATCATGTGCTTCCGCAGCACCCAGACCGCAGAATATAGTAACCTTTTTGTTTGCGTTCAACAAAGCCGCAAGTTGCCCCAACTCAGCTTCGGACGGTCTCACGATCGGATTGTTCCTAAAGAGCCTGGTAGTCGTTTCAGCCTCTGATGCCGGAAGGTTGGTAATGTCCCCCGGCAATCCTATAACAGCCACTCCTTTCTTATGTACAGCGTGTTGAAGGGCGGTCTGTAACATACGTGGCAATTGTTCAGGAGTAGCAGCCAATTGGTTATAGCAGCTGCAATCATCGAAAAGTTTTATTGTGTTTGTCTCCTGGAAATATCCTGTGCCAAATTCTTTGGTAGGGATGGTTGAAGCAATCGCCAATACTGAAGCTGAGGAGTGGTGCGCATCATATAAACCGTTGATCAGATGAACATGCCCGGGTCCGCTGCTGCCCGCACAACATGCCAGTCCATTCAACTGAGCCTCCGCACCTGCTGCAAATCCAGCAGTCTCTTCGTGCCGGACATGAATCCATTTGATTTTCCCATTGCGGAATACAGCATCGTTTAAATGATTGAGACTATCACCGGTTACTGCATAAATCCTTTGGATACCTGCTTCAACCAATATTTCCACCACCTGGTCAGCTACTTTTTTTTTCATTTTTGTTTTCGTTTTTCCAGGAATTGGTCAATGCTTAAGATACCGGATCCCCTGGCTGCAATGAACAAAAAAGCGAAGCAGTAAATAATTGCAAGTTCACCACCATTCATAACAGGATGTAATGCATGGGTACCATGCACTGACCAGTAGGCAAAAGCCATCTCTCCGCTGCAAATAAATGCCACCCATGGAGTCCACAGTCCGATCATGATAAGGATGCCTCCGAAAAACTCTATGGGACCTGCTATAAACATAATGAAAGCAGGCATTTCATGCGCCTCCTGCGGGAAAGCGAATAGTTTTTGTGAACCATGCCACAAAAACAGAAATCCAGCAACAAACCGGAAAATGGCATAAATCTGCGGCTCGTACTTTGAAATAAAAATAGTTGAGTTCATTTGATACAGTGTTAATAAATATTCTTAAAGGCACATTTTCCATGTGAATTCAATACTCTTACTCCGCCAGATAGCCACCGTCAATTTCCAGGGTTGTTCCGGTTATAAACGAACTTTCATCGGACGCCAGAAAAATGAACCCGGTGGCAACCTCTTCGGATTTTCCTAAGCGTTTCATCGGATGCAAACCGATAATATATTTTTGAATATCCGTGTTTTCAGTTATACCTGCATTGGTGAGTAATGGTGTTTCAATAAATCCGGGACAAATAGCATTGATTCTTATTCCTTCAGGTGCATATTCCAGTGCTGCTGTTTGTGTAAGTCCGATGATGCCATGTTTTGCAGCCACATAATGCGAGGAACTGGCAAAACCAACTTTGCCTAAAATTGAAGACATATTAACAATCACGCCTATCTTCTGTTTTGACATTTGAGTCAACTCATGCTTCATGCAATTAAATACACCATTTAAGTTTACCCCAATTACTTTGAGCCATGCCTGTTCAGTCATATCGCCTACCTTACTTGATTCGCCTCCGATCCCGGCATTGTTGAGGGCCACATCAAGCCTTCCAAAAGTATTTACGATACGTTTGACAGCCTCCCGGACCTGGGTAAATACCGATACATCGCATTCAATAAAGAAAGCTTTAGGATTTTCATTTTTTATCTCTTCCATTATTGAATCAGTTGTCGCTGACCGGATATCTCCTATCGCAATGTTTGCGCCCTCTTTTGCTGCTGCAATTGCACAAGCCTTGCCAATACCCGACAACCCTCCGGTAATAAATATCGTTTTATTCTCGAGTTTCTGCATTCGATTCTTCGATTTTATTCAAAATTGTTTCATCTTTTTCCCTTAACTGCTCTGCCCGTTCTGCATATTTGTTTGAAGGCTTGGTTATGCAGTATCTGTTTTTCCTCCTTCATTAAACACCGCATTACTTTCCGAAGTTTTAGGCGAAGATGGAGTTGCCGTTATGTGAACCACCTTACCTTTTGTTAAAATGTATTCCAGAATTTTCACATGTGGTTGCGCTCCTCTTACGCCTGCTCACGCTGTGCCAAAGATCAATATCTTACATAGTGTTTGTGTTATATAATTTTTAAAAATATTTACATAATTCACGCATCTTTGATTCAGTAGGTAATATAAAGACCAACATAAGCGGTTGCCAGATTTGCATTGACGATACTATGGCCACCGGAAAAGATGAGATGTATGTGTTCCGTAAAATTCAGCGAACCTCCGATCGTAAATCCGGTGATTGCTTTATCTGCAGTGGTGGCCGCCGTATGATAATAAAGTTCTGACCCCAGGGTTAAAAACTCAGAAAAATCGTATTGTGCCTGCCATCCCGCGAACACCCAGTTTTTATTCCCTGAACCGGGATTGATCCAATACCCTGCCCCTCCGTAGGAAGTGAATTTATTCCAGGATTTCTGGAACCAAACCGGCAGAAAAACCTGGATCCTTTGGTCGCCGAAGCGGGGATCATTGATCGTTGGAATTTCAACAATGGGAAAAACCCCGATCTCCGGTATGTTTGTTTTCTCTTTGACAAACCGGTACTTGATACCGGCTTCGGTGGCTTAATAACCCATCTCAAAGTCGTGCGGCGAAGAGAACTGGTAGGTAAGAGGTATAACCACGTGCAACTGGACATCTGGCAATACCCCGTAATTCAGCTCAACCTGGGGTAACGATCCAGCGGCCGAACCATTCCTGACATCAAAATTATCCTGGGTTGATAAGTAGAATTCCCAATGATGAAACTTAACCGGATCAGGATCATCCGTGAAATATGGCGGTCCTGCTTTCAGGCCGCTTACCGGGATTGTCAGAATCAGGATCAGCAGAGCAGCCTTAACATATTTCTTCATTTGCAGACCGTTCTTCAGCATCAATAAATTCCCAAACTCAACCTGCCAGTTATTCCACTTCAGAATAGCTTTACTTATAAAACGACACCTTTTTCTGAATGAAGATGGTTAATGTCCTGACATAACATTGTGCAATTCTTCCTTGGTTTTTCCAAGTTTGATTTGAAGTTTCCCAAGCATTTCATCTTTTTTACCTTCGGCAAACATCAGATCATCGTCCGTTAAGTTTGCAAATTGCTGTTTGAGCTTACCTTTCTGCGCATTCCAGTTTCCTTTTACTTCTGTTGTATTCATTTTTTTTAAATTAATGTGTGAGTGAGTTTTGAATGTACAAAGGTGAATCCTTTATTCCCGGAGAGCATTACATAACTTTGGGAATAAGTTACATCATTCATACAGAATTCCAACCACCACATCTTACCAGTTATGTGAATCATATAAACCTTATCAATAATTATGTAACGTATTTCGCTGATAAGGGATACACCTTTGCATTATTGATTGTTTTCACTTTGTAACCCCTTTAAAAAACATTTACCAAATAATTAATATTGATTACTCACAATCATACACCACGTCATAGTTTGGCGTACTCATGATGTTACTTTGCATGAAAAAAGATATGAATACATTGGTTTTTACTCAACGGTTTCCCGATGAAACTGCATGCA
>CAIVAT010000036.1 GCA_903903985.1 uncultured Bacteroidales bacterium
GATCACAATCATACCAGTGATTTTTATAAGGCAGGGAATAAATTTGTGAACCCGACCCTTGGAGGGTCCGTGACCCTCCAAGGGTTTAAAAAATCAATGAGAAAACGCCAAGGAGTATCAGGATAAACTGGGCAGGGTATACCGCATGATTGTATTTTTCGAAAACAGAGAAAAACTGCAGGGTTGTAAACGGTGTTTTCATATTGATTGATTTATCGGGGATCAGGGTCGTAAAAATATTCAATAAACCTCAATTCTGATAAAATTTCACAAAAAACGCCAACAAATAAAACACCGCCAAAACTATCCCTGTGATACCATTCTCATGATATTCGGGGAAGTCATGTTTGATTGGACCAACACCTTTTTGATTCATTTTTATAATCTTCAAACTAACAATCATCACAACCGCAGATTTTGCCCTTTGCCTTCTCAAATGCTTCTTTCCCTTCAATAATTGAGAAATATATTAACCCAGCGGCTCCGATACTATCTGCATATGCAAAACCTGTCACCTCATGGATAAAGCTTGAAGCAAGCAAAACAAGAGACATATAAATACAAACCTTTGTACAATTAGCATCTGAAATGATGGGCGCTGATTTCAGATGCTTTCCAATTCTTGTTTTCTCTTTCATGAGCCAAATCATCACAACGATTGAGATGAGTGAAATGATGATTCCCCATAAAGTTGTTTCAGGTTTGTGCTTGTAAATAATGTTGGTAATTACTCCGATAAGGAGCCCAGCCGACAGCAGGTAAAAGCCAAAACCCGTTATTCTCAGCGCATTTATTTCAAATCTGTTTTTTGAACTACCAGGATGTTGCCTCATGCGTAGTATCATCAGGGCAATTCCGATGCCTGACATTACTTCAATAAAACTGTCTACCCCAAAGCCGAATAATGCCAGGGTTTCATCCTGATAACCCATTATCATCGAAACGACTCCTTCAACAATATTATAAAAGATTGTAAATAAACTTAATTGAAACGCTCTTTTATATAGTTTTTGTTCTTGCTCCATGATTTGTTTTTCAGGCAGTTTGATTAAATTTCTTTTCCTCTTAGCCGATTAAAAAGTAACCACTCTTTCGCTTTCCAGAACCCGCTGGGTTCATCCCTTCATCGTGCTTGACCCGGCACCGTCAATGAATTTCATTTCTTTATGCCCTCTTGCTTCAACGGAAGAAGTGCAAATTTTAACTTTCCCGTTCTTGTTAATCCCGATTTTGAGCATACTTTCAATGGAATGATATTTTTAAAAAAATGGTAATTTGAAAGATGGCAACTTCATTGAACAGCAAAGGTACAAACTAACGGTAAAGGAAAACGTTTGCCTTGATTCACAGATGGGCATGTCCGGTGATCTTCATAACTAGCGAAGGATACAGAAATTGATCTTTTTTGGTACTGTACACTCGAAAAATGCAATATCCAACTTTTAAAATCAACGCGGTTTGTTCAGAAAAGCAAGCATTCATAAGGATTTCAGAAGAGGCAAAAAAAGAATTTTCCTTTCCTCGCAGCCTCGTCGAAAAAGAAAAAGCCCGGGCATTTCATGCCAAGGCTTTGTTGTAGCGGGGACAGGATTTTTTAAAAACAACCTGTCATTGATTTCCAGCTGATTATAAGCCGATTCATTGTCATTTTTACCGGTGTTTTGTGGGGTTTTGTCTCAGGTTTTGTCTCAGATTTTTATGCTGTGTCCTTTGGTATTTGACATGTTCGGCATTCCTTTGCCGAAACTTATTTTTATGAAAATTAGAAAAAGATTACGCGAAATGAATGAAATAGGATTACTTTGGACTAACATCAAATATTATTCTTTCTGGCCATTGGTTGCAATTATCATCATCGGAAACACATGTTCCGTTATCGCAACCATTTTATTAATTGCCAACCCAATGAGATAATTCCAGAAATACCACCAATCACACCGAAAATAAACATTGGCCAAAATGCGATTATTTGCCATTTTGACATTACTGCAGCACGGTGATCCAATGCATCCTTATCAATCTCTTTTTTTTCCAGGTATGAACAATAAGCCGAATAACCCATTTTTGCGGCCTTACTTCCTTCAGTCGTAAGTCTTAAAAAATATCCACGATCAGTCTCCTGGATAAGATCCTGATCCTCCATAATTTTTTTTACAAGCCAAATATCACTTTCAAGATAAAGTTTTTGTTGAAGGTATCCAGGTAAATCATCTTTTGATGTATAACCCCGATTAGCCTTCACGTATGCTAAAATTTCTTCTGCAATTTTAATCTGGTCTTCAATCATCTCCCAAACCTTTTACACTGTTTTACGTTTAATGATATGCCCCTGCTATGGGGGTGAGGGGGCTATCTTACTACTCTTAGGTATGTGCTTTGCGATAACCTGTTTTTTGTTTCATATCATTTATCTGATCATTCAGGTTTTCAAGGGTCATTTCAAGAAGCTTTACACGATTCTTTAACTCCTTATTCTCCTTTATTAAGGGTTTCATCCCTACACTTTTCCCGATATCAAACTCAATTTCCCGGTCCTTAACTTGAAGAGGTTCATCTTCCCACCAGTAAGTCATTGGAACTTCTATTTTCTTCGAAATTAGTTCCAGGTCTTCTATTTTAAGAGTGCCGTTTTTTATGGTACCCCTTAGACCAGGCTCCGAAATTCCAACACTTTGAGCAACGGATCGGAAAGTAAACCTTCTTTTTTTAATTTCCTCAAATATCTTATTGAAGTCCACTCAGTTAGGCGTTATTATTATTTAGATTGATAAAAAATATTACTTAAAATGATAAATATACTTGCCTTTGGTGATAAATATACTTTATATTTGCGGCCTGATTACGAACAAATATAACACAATAAACGCACAAAGTAAATACCCATTTAACGTGATAGATAAGAAGATACTTAAAAAACTTGCCCAAAAGCTTCCTTCCGGAAGCGCCAAGACGATCCAGCTCAGGATCTTCAATAAACCACCCCACCTGATGTTTTCATTGCGGTATATCCAGGCTGTTTTCAATCCGGATGATAGAAGGTACAATACCATCATTATCGAAGAAGCCATTGCATACCTGGAGGAATATAGCGACTATCAGGCTAGCCTTGAAAACCGAATAATTCAATCCTGAATTATATCCAAACCACACACACATGAAAAAGTCAACAACAATTCCAGAAGCCATGATTGCCGGCATTGAGTTCTTTCTGCTGAACGGGGAAATCCAGTTCGTCGAAGATGGACACCAACGCCTTTTTTGTGAACTTGACGTCGCCCTGGCCGCCAGGTTGCGCGATGTAATGGACAATGATCCGAAAGTATTGAAAGGGTTGGAAATCCTTGGCATCAAGGACCCGATCGAACAGATCAAACAGTTTATCCATTGCCAGTTTGGGGATTTTACCAAACAGGCCGATATCACCTCCGACGGGATCCTGAATACCGAGTACTGGGAATGTGGAAACCGGCCATGCTCCGCCGATGGTTTGCTCTGCAAATTCCCTGCAGCCGTTCATGGCTCAATCACCAACCGCGAAGCTGAACTGATCCGGGAGGTTGCCCATGATCACAGCAACAAAATGATCGCAAACACTTCTCACCGGTCAAAATTCACCGTTGACACACAACTCAAGCACATCTCCCGCAAACTTGGTTGCTATACCAGGGCGGGCATCGCATCATTCGCCGGACAAAATAATCTTTTATAATGGATATCATCCCAAATGGACCGGAAACTCCGGATCCAACCCAACTTGACCTGTTTGGCTTTAATGCCCAGGAAACTGGACCGGTTCAAGACTCTGCGGATTCAGTTGAAAGCATCAGCACAAACGACCCTATGATCCGATCACCTACTGCCCATGAGTCATTTCATAATGAAAACGGGAAAAAATTTGATTTAAACGAAGCGCAAAAACGCTTCGCAAGTTCCCTGCACCGCAAGAGCAGGGAACTTGCTTCCAAACCCCGGCCAATCCATCCGGAAGAAGAAGACCTCGCCAGGTAAAAAAACAAAAAATATGAGCCATACAACCTTTTCTTTAATGAGTGATCCCGATCTGATTTTAACCTGTCAGTCATATTATGCCAGGGAAAAAGAAATTCGATCAAATATGGATCAGGTTATTGACGATATAGAACATTATGATCGTCCATTCCCCGGAAATCAGCAGATTCATGAGCTTTCTTCTAAAGAAAAACTTACACGCCTTAGTGAATTGATTATTGCCATCAATACAGAACTACTAAAACGTCATAATTCATAACCTATGCAGATGTTCGAAGTGAAAACATTCGACGTGTGCCCGAAAACGGGCATTGTCTCATTTGAAATGCGGTGGGATCTCGGCCATGGTACCAAAACGGACCGGGGGAACTTTACCGACCGGCGTGATGCTGATAAATATGTTCTTTCCAGCAAACGCAGCTATATACTGCTTTTGTTCTCAAAATACGTTGCACACGCAAGGGTGTTGTTCGAAACCGGTCACCATGATTTTTACCGTACGGAAACAAAAATCGCCTCCCTTGATCGTTGCTCGAAATATAATCAGTGGCTTGCAGATAAAAAGCTCGAGGAGATATGCAAGGTGATCCTTGTCCTGGAGGAAGACATGCGCAGGATCCTCCCGACACCTGGCAACCCATCCCATTCATCCAGCGAGAGCAAGCTCATTGACATGATCGTGTTCTGCAAAAGGGAACTGAAGAACTATCCACAAACAAAAATCCAAGCTAAAACCGAATCTGAATTATGAATAAAATTCTCAATTATACATTTCCCGAAACATCAAAAGCCATCGGTGATCTGGGAATCCGTTGGAAAGCATCACAGTACTGGCAACTTATCCCCGGGCAGAAAAGATTTGTCCTCAAAGATAAACTCGAGCCGTACAAGACCGGATATCCTGCCTACAACGTCACCGAACTAGGACACATGATTCCTTTCGGTTTTTTCAATGAAATGAAGGTCCACAAATATCTAAACAGATACTTCAAGGTGCAGATGAGTGATGAAAAGTGGAAGACTTTCACCAGCGAGGCCGAAGCCCGCGCCCGGTACCTGATCGATTTGATTAAATCAGGACAGGTACAGGTAGAAGGAGTCATCAATCCTGATGATCAGGTACAGGTATCTCCAAAGCATCCGCTTTCCATCAACAAGTAACTCATCCCCACTATTCCCCCATTATGAAGATCACCCAGGATTGCATTCAGAAGATTTTGTCAATTACAAAGGTAGAAGAAGTAATATCGGACTTCTGCAAGCTCGAGCGATCCGGCGCCAGTCTCTCAACAAAGTGCCCAAATTGTGGGATGTCAGGCAAAGGCAAGGGGTTGATTATAACGCCTGCCCAAGGGATTTATAAATGCTTCTCCTGTGAATACGGTGGGAAATCGCCCATCAATTTCATCATGGATAGGAAAAACATAGCGTATCCGGATGCAATAAAATACCTGGCAGAAAAATACAATGTGGTACTTGACTACGAAGAAAAGCCCAAAGGACCACAGAAGAAAAACGGGAAGAAAGAACTCACTTTCCGTGACCGGCAACTTGCCTCCAGTGGCCTGTCGGATGCTGATCAGAAGGCAACGGTGATCATCGACGAAAACACCAAGAAGGTTGTTGATGTTTTTGAAGCCGGTACCAGGGACCAGTATGGAAAGATCGCACCAGGTGATGACATGATCATCTGGTACTATGACCTGGAGGGAAAGCCGGTACTGTTCACCAAGCCCAAGGGAAGCAAGCTCGAGCATCTGTTCCGGATCCGTTGGCAGAACCCGGATCTGCATCACGACAAGAGCGGCCGGCCGATGAAGTATGCATCGCCTTCAGGATCGGGATCCCATCTTTTCTTCCCGGAAGAGATTCGGGAAGCATACCGCAACCGCAGGGTGATCAAACGGCTGTTTATCCAGGAAGGGGAGAAGAAAGCCATCAAGGCTTGCAAGCATGGGCTGACATCCGTTGGCGTGATGGGAATCCAGAACATTGGTCATAATAACAAACTTCCCTACGAGCTGCAGCTGATCGTACAGGCATGCAAGGTGGAAGAGGTAGTGTTTGTGCTCGATGCCGATTGGGATGCCCTGAGCAACGACCTGAAGCCCGGGGCCAGGGTGGATCAGCGGCCATACTCATTCTACTGGGCTGTCAGGAATTTCCGGGATTACTTCAAGACGTTTGTCAACATGGGGATCTACCTGGAGATTTACTTTGCTTACATCCGCAAGGATGAAACGATCCCGGTGTTCGAGAAAGGCATTGATGATTTGCTGGCCGGAACGCTCCGGGATGCTGAAAATGACCTTTTCAATGATATCAAGACTGCCATCAATGAAAAAGATGGCCAGGGGAAATATATTCAGATTAACAAGATCACCACGGTATCGGATCTGAAGCTGCTCGAGTACTGGAGCCTGCAGGATTCGAATTCATTTTCGCTGAAGTACAAAGATATACTTCAGAATATCCCTGAATTCTTCATTGGCCGCCATAAATGGAAATTTGATGAGGCCGGGAAGCTCGTTCCTGCCCAGCCCCTGCAGGAGGATGAACAGTTTTGGGAAAAGATCACCAAGCAAGACCGCAACGGCAATGATTATGTCCAGTACCGTTTCCGATACCTGTACGCTTATAACTTCCTTCACCGCCGTGGATTCGGACGTATTGAAATGGCAGGCAGGCAGTATGCCTTGTGTCAGATCGTTGATAAGATTGTGGATATAAAAGAATCTTATCAGATCCGCGACTACATCATGGAATTCAGCAAGGCCATCCTGGCCGCCGACAGCAAGATAGAACTTGTTGAAGTGATGGACATGCTTTATCGTGGTGGTAAAATGTACTTCGGTCCCGATTCCCTGGGAAACATTGATTTCGTAAAGCCGGTGTTTGAATATGCCGACAAACGGCATCAATACTTGTTTTTTAAAAACCAGTACTGGAAGATCACCGCCGATGGAATCGAATCAAAACCGCTGAGTGATCTGCAAAACTACGTATGGAAAGACCGTGTAAATGACTTCGATGCCACGCTGATCGGAAAAGAAATGATCAGCGTAAATCGGATTGATTTAGACAGCATCCTGAAGAATAATCAGGATCCCATGGAATATGATTCAGCCATCGGACAGTTCGAGGTTGAATTCACCCAGGAGGCAAAGGAATGTCATTTTGCCAGGTTCCTGTATAACACCGGTGAATTCTTCTGGAACAAGATTCAGCATCAGAAAACCCGAAAGCCACTGGAGCATGACCTGCGGACCATGGACGAAAAGTGCGAGACAAACCTTCACATGGTGTCAAAAATGACAGCCATCGGATATCTGCTGCACAAATACCGCGATAAATCATGTGAAAAGGCGGTCATTGCCATGGATGGCAAGCTCAGTGAGGTAGGGGAGAGCAACGGCCGGACGGGAAAGTCAATTGTCGGCTTTGCCGTTGGGGAAGTGGTGCCTCAATGCTATATTGGCGCTAAATCGAAGGACCTGGAGAACGATCCTTTCATCTTCGAAGAAGTGACCGAAAAAACGGACAATATATTCCTCGATGATGTTCGCGCCAATATTGATTTCGAATTCTTTTTCCCGCTGATCACCGGGAAGCTTACCGTGAACTCCAAGGGGCAGAAGAAATTCACACTTTCGGAACGTGACACCCCAAAGCTGTATCTCACAACCAACCACGCCATCAACGGCAGCAGCTCTTCATTTAAGGACCGTCAGGCGCTGATCGCCTACAGCGATTATTACAATGAAGACTACAAGCCGGTGGATGAATTCGGGATCAACTTCTTCGATGAATGGGACGAGCGCCAGTGGAACCTGTTCTACAACTTCATGGCAGACTGCCTGAGGCTGTATTTCCGGGCTGCAGATCTCGGGTGGGGGTATAATCACTCCGGACTGATCCAGCCACCGACAGAGCGCCTGGATCAGCGCCGCCTGCGCCAATTCATCGGTGAAGACTTCCTGACCTGGGCAGGGGAGTACTTCAACGTGGAAGATCCGGAGAGTGTCAATTCCGCGGTGGTTCAGAACATGAATGTACCTATTCCCAGGGCAGAGCTTTACAACGGGTTCCTTGAGAAGACCCCGACTCAGCGTAAATACATGACCCCCCACCGGTTCAAGAAAAAGATGGTATCCTGGTGTGAATATCATGGAGCATTCTTCAACCCTCAGATCATCGACAAATTCGGCAAGCATGGAGGGGATGATAAACGTGGGGGAGTTGAGTTTTTTACGATTGGCAATGAAAGTTTCGGTACAAATTTTTAAAGATGGACAAAATGAAACCGCATCCACTGGCCATTTCAAACAGGGTCATTCCACCGGCAAATTCAAAATGCAAGTATGACAGTTCAAAAGCATGCACTATTGACTGCACTGCAGAACGGTGTTATTTCCGCTTCAGCGAAGAGATGTTCCGGACTCCGGGTGAACGCAAAGAGATGAAAAAGCACAAACCACAAAAATCAAAGCATTATAAAGCAAAAAACGTCAATAAAGTTGCAAAAAAAGCCAATAAAGTTGCAAAAAACGTCAATTAATCCTCATTTTATGAAAACAGAAACTGAGATTATTCTTGCCCTGGAGGAACTGAAAAAGTCCTATCAGCTGAAATTGAAAAATATTGAGACTGCAATTACCTGTATTTCCACTGCATCAATGATCGTTGATGCAGTAAAGAGGTGTCATTCCGAACAAGTAAAAAGGAAGCTACAGGCGCCAACTGTGCAACATGCTGATAATGTAACTGTTATACCCCCCCCCCTGAATCACAGGTTAAAAACAAGGTAACCAGGACCTTCAGTGAGAAGATTTGTGAAGGGTGCGGCAAACCATTTATGCCTACTCATAACAAGCAAAGATTTTGCAAAAAAGATTGTAACCCAAATTTTGTACAAGTGAAAACAAAAGAACTTTCTCTGGATCCACCGCCACAGATTGAGACAACCCCGGTGGAGCATGATCATGCTGCCCTGGATAAGAAACTTGCAGAAATAAGGCAACAGATCCCGATCAAGAGAGGCAGGCCAGCGTTGAATCGTGATTTTCAAACAGCATAGTTATGGAAAAAGAAGACATCAAATTCACAGCTTACTTTTTGGCCATCGTGCTGACGGTCATTATTGCGAGCATAATACTGAAGCCATGAAAGCAAAAGAATTACAACCAGGTCAACAATTCAAACAAAAAGGGCAAAGGAAATGGAGAACGGTAATAAAGGTAGTCGATTGTGACATCATAAGAGGACGCCCGGTTGAACATAAAGGAAAGCTTCTGATCGTTCTTGACGATTGTCGACAATGGGTAATTGATCCGGAAACTGAATTAATAATCAAATAATTGTAAAACATGAAAACACCAGAAGAAATAACATATTTAAAAAATGATTGGTTGTATGATCCTTGTTATGACATTGAAGAGACGGAGGGTTTTGAGGACCATAAAGAAGAATTACTTGCCTTCAAGAAAGAAACAGAGGCTAAATGGGAATTCAATCGAATTACCAGACTCCAGAAAATGTCCATTGGTTTAGGATTAGACGACAACCTTAAACTGGTGGCATTTCTGGAAATGCTTGAAAATAGAATTATAAAATTGGAGGAAAATTTCACATCGTAATTTTCAAATATCATAAACATTTATGCAGATCAATTTCCCTGATTTTAAAAACACTTATGCTGAGTTCTTTGCTGGATGCGGTGGATTATCATTGGGATTTGAACAGGCAGGATTGAAATGTGTCTCTGCATTGGAACGTGATGTTGCGGCTGCTCATACATTTTACCAAAATCTGTGCTACGGAGGGTGGTCACATGTTTGGGTTGATCCAACTGACGATAAATTAATAAAGAATGTGAGTAAATGGGGAAAGGAAACAAGTAATTTCTTATTTCCAGATGGTGTTGATGATGACTGGCTTACTTCTCCAAAACCCACACCATGCCTGAATTTATTTGTATCGGAAAATAATTTAGGGATGTTGCTTTCATTACCTCCTTCCTGCAGAATATCATTTTTGGAAAATCGGAACGTTCGTAAGGCTAAACATATTTCTGCGAATTCTAAAGGGAATTCTTTACTTAATATTGCAGCAGCATGTTTGTAATCATGAATTTCATAAAGTTCCTGTAAATCTTCAGGCAAATAGTCTTCCCAGCTCATAACGTTATTTTGTTTCTTAATATTTGACCTCATTATCTCACCCAGGATGAATGATTACCCTGAAGGTAATGATTGGTGTCATCTCTTTTCGTTCTTCACCTGGCGAAAGCCAGGTGTTTATGTTTAGAGTACTGGACCGGCGGCAGCCGGATCAGTACGAATTCCTTATTCATTTCTCCTTTCCGGGATCTTTTTCACCCCGCCGCCCCCTTTTCATCTTAAATTATTATAGTGCATAAGTACCGGAAAA
>CAIVAT010000037.1 GCA_903903985.1 uncultured Bacteroidales bacterium
TGGCATGGGAACGAATGTTTCCATACTTACCGGCAAGGCATACAGGCATTTCAAAAGCTGGAAGTGCCCCGGTGCTGACAGCCTGTTTAAAAAGAGAATCCTCAGAAATATAAAAACGGCCAGGAACATTGCGATCCTCCAGGATTTCATGCCCTTTATCGGGTTAGCTGCAGGCGGAATCGCCTCCGCAATCAGCAACGACAAAAAAGATACTTTCTATATCGTCTTCGTCTCTGCATGTATTGCCGGTATGGTATTGACCGTTCCTGAAATGATTTTATTGGAAAATGTCCGGCATGATCTAAAGCAATACCAGCGGCATCTCGATATCGGGTTGTGCGAACATGGGATCGGTCTGGTTTACAATTTTTGACGAATCCGATTTATAGAGTCGAATCTGAACCTGCCTTTTACAACTTCACGATCCGCGCAGTTTTTTCTTCACTGCCGGCAACAACACGGATAATATAAAGTCCTGAGGGTTTATTTCCCAGGTCGAATGCATGGCGGGTCATGTTGATCAGTTCGTTCCTGGCAACAAGCATTCCCTGCATGCTGAATAATTCAACACGCACTGGTGAATTGATCGCCGGTTTCAGTAATTCAAGGGTAAAGATGCCGGTAGTCGGGTTTGGGAAGACCCTGAAGAGATCATTGCGGATACCAGGTACATCCGGTTCCGGGTTTGCAATTGAATCGGTGGAAACGGCAATCACCGAACTTCTGGGTGCGGTACAGTACAGGCAGTCGTTGGAAATGTATGCATGGAGATACCCTCCGCTCTGTACCGTTGTTCCCGGGTAAAGGAATACGTTCTGTCCTGCCACCAGGTGGCTGGTACCACCAGTTTCAACAGTAAAGGTAGTGCTGTTGCCCGCGACATAGATCGTTTGTACGGCATCGGCACACATGGAATGATCGTTTAAAACAATGAGGTTGCCAAGTGTTTGCTGTGTTGCAGGAACAGGTGAAATGGTCACATTCCAGGCGGATGGCGCGGAGGCTGCGCAGAGGCTCCCGTTGATATAATTGACCGAAACCACACCGGCACCAACTGCACCCCATGTTACCGTGATGGTGTTTGTACCCGCCCCGGCGGTGATATTTCCTCCGGTAACCAGCCAGGAATAACCTGTCATGGATGGTTCAGTTGAATAATTTATCCCCGTCGCCCCGGTGCAAATCGATACCGGCCCGGTGATGGTTGGCACGGGCAGTGCATTGACAACAACGCTGGTGGTGGTTGTCGTACTTGCCACACAACCGAATGAGTTGGTCACGGTGATCGAATAATTGCCTGAAGCCAGGGTGGTTGCATTTGCAATCGAAGGGTTCTGGATCGCCGAAGTAAATCCATTGGGGCCCGACCATGCATAGGAGTTCATCGAAGCAGGCCCGCCAGTCAGGTTGAGGGTGGCCCCGCTGCATAGCGGGCTGTTGCTCCCGATGACCGGGACAGGGGAGGGGTTCATCAGCACCATCACGCTGTTGAGCATAGCGGTGGCACCGTATGAATTCGTCCCGGTGACCTTGAATGTTCCTGCAGTCTGGTTTCCCGGAAAATTGATTGCTGTCCCGGTTCCTGTGATTGGTGATCCTACCAGCACGTCATTCCTGAATAAAGAATAGGAACATCCGATTTCGGAATTGGCCAGTCCAACCGGAAGCCCGCCGCTGTTGTCACAACAGGTTCCCCCGCCGGTGAGTGCATAGGCGATTGGAAATGAAGAGTTTAACACAGGGTTACCCGCTACTGTTGCATTTGTGCCTGCCGATACCGCGAGTTGAGTATTCTTTCCATCCTGGTAAATGGCCACCCGCGTGGCATAGGATGGCACCTGGGTGCTGTTGGACGCAAACGCTAAATCGGCATAGGAATTTGCCGGGAAAGCCACGGTTGAGGTGAGTTTAATCCGGATCACCCTGGTTCCCGGACTCACAGACGAGAGAATGGTTCCGTTGCCGGCCCCGGGTGGGGTGACAGCCGCAAGTTTGATGATATTCGCCCCTGAACCGGTAGTATAGGTTACACTTGCAGGGGCCTGTGCGGGATTCAGCTCCGAGGTGGAGGGAACCAGAGCGGAAGAAAAAGTGCCGCCTGCGTATATCCCCGGGTTCACGGTGATCCCGCATTGTACCGAGGCCAGCTCGAAAGTTTGTGCCGCATCGGTATCCAGGAGAAACAGATCGAATTCAATGGTCCGGTCTGAAGTCTGTACAATGTTCCTGATCGAAATCGCAAAATCCTGGGAGGAGCGTGGCGAACCTTGTGCAAGGAGGGTTCCACAGCACAATGCGATGAGGATACTGATAAATAAAAAGTTCTTTATCAATCGGTTATCTGACTTTTTCATATACAATTGATTCTGGTTTGTTTTTGTTTATTGACTCTTTATTCTTTCATCATGATTTTCTTCACTGTGAAAACGCACAGCTGCAAAGAATTGAAAATCATTTAAGGGGTGGAAGCGGTAATCCCCGCTGCCGTATTGTTGTCAATGATGGTCATATCCGCTGAATCGACCGTACCATCCCCGTTGATATCGGAATTCTGGTATCCGGATACAAATGCTGCAGAAACCGCATTGACAACCGCCAGGTCGCTACTGTTGATTACACCATCCTGTGTGACATCACCACTGTATATGCCATATCCTCCTCCCGGAAGGGCGATGAGTTTGTTGCCGAATGCTTTTCCGGGTGCATCGAAATCATAGGATATCGAAACACCGGCAAAAGACACCGGCGATGCGCTAACGGTTGGGAGTCCGCTCCGGTTCCTGATGGTGATATAATAACTCCCGGTAAGGCCTGCCGGAATGTATGCCGAAACATGACCTGTTGTACTCAGCGCCTGGTTATAAGCTTTATAGATGATGTTGGAATAATTCCCGGGAGTTGCATCGTGAAACTCGATGTCAATATGATCGGCCACTGTTGATCCGAAATAAGGGCCCGCATCGCCCCAGGCAGCCCTCATGGTTCCGGGTCCATTGCTGAGTCCTTCGATAAAAACGCTGATATTCAGCGTTTTGGTTGTTGCGGGAACCATTTCAATGGCGCCGATGGTGGTGGAGGAACCCCTGGCACTTCCATTGATATCATCATCTACGATGCCAGGTAGAGCAATCCCTGCCCCAATGGCCGGTGATGCGGGCTGTGGTGTCAGGTTTGTTGCGGAGGTAAATAATGGATCTGCATTGAGCGACTGGGCATCCTGGCCGGTAAAAGTCATCCAGGCCGGCAGGTTCATGTTGTTCACCGGAGGCACAACGGTCCCTGCAAGTCCGACATAATTGTTGTCGAAATTGCTTACATAATAGAGGTTGTTGTTGATCGAGGAAAACGGGGAGGTTGCTACTTTACAGTAAACCGAATAGGCCCAGGAGGTGATGGTTGAACTTGGCCATTCACCGACACTGTTCTGTAAGATATTATTTTTCAGGATGATACCTGTTACACCTGCCCCAACTTCAAATGCTGTGAACCATTCATTGTTGTAAAATAAACCATACGAAAGGTCCCGGGTCATGTATACGGAGTTGTTATAGATGTTGATACCGGACGTTGCATTGCCAAAGAGTTTGATCCCGGCGGGAATCGTATTGTAATCACCGGTGTTTGGGCTGCTTCCCATACCGGCAATATGCCTGATCAGGTTGTTCCTGATCATGATGTTTGGAGCATTGCTCAGCGATTTGAAGGTAATACCGCTGGCACCTCCATAGCTGGAGCCATTATAGAAAACATCATCAATATCATTTTTTTCAACAACACTGTTGGTGGCCGCCTCAACGTAGATCCCGATCGGGCTGGTATTCCCGATGATATTGTAAACGTGGTTTCTGCTTATTTGAAGGTTGTCCTCATATTGGGCAATGATGCCGTTGTTGAAGAGATAATTGCTGGAAACAGTGCTTCCGACTTGGTTTTTGTACAGTACGTTGCCCGTTCCAAGACCCCAGTATGACGAGTTTAAATAAATCCCGCAATAGGTTTTAAAGATTGAATCGTAGCGGACCATGTTATTGTCAGCCGGACCGGTAATGCTGATCCCGGAGTTTGCCGGGTGGGTGATCCATCCTGCTGCAAATGAGCAACTGTCGATGATGTTATTGTTGCAGCCTCCGGTCATTCCAAGTGCAATGGAAGGATAAGAGTTGGTGTTTGAAAAAAACAATTTTCCTTTGCCGTTTAAGGTCACATTGTCAGTTCCGTTGAAACGTATCAATGCTCCGCTGTAGGAACCGGAAACAACGTGATAATTGCCGCTGTTTGTTATGGTTAACTTGTATGACGGGTCTTCCGTGTTGATCTCATTCAGGGCGTTTGTTCCATCTTCGGTAAGGTTGCCGGCGATCTTGACAGTCAGGTTGCCGGAGAGTGTTTTGTTATTCATATCGGCAAAGAATCCGTTGGCGCCGGTCAGGTTCGGGTAATCGCCAGGAATGTTCTTCACTCCGCTCAGTGCGCTGGTGATCATGTAGGTAGAGGGAGTCGTTGGGGGAATGCTGCAGGCCGGTGGATTAAAAGTGAATCCTGAAGCCCCGGTGGAGGGGAAGGTTCCGGTGTTTGGGGTAGGCATATCATCCTGGCATACAATATAATAGCTTATCGTATTCCCTGGGTTGACCCAGTTCCCGAAAGTGAATTGGTAAGTGTTTCCGCTTACCCAGACTCCCGTGACGCCGGTATATGGGTTGTTGTTTATCCGCCAGAATAATCTTGGTAGGCCGGTTCCTGAGGTCGGAACGGTGGTATAATAATCCCTGATGGTTGCAGTAAGTGTTCGTGAAGTAAGCAAGTGCGTGTTACAGAGCGGGGTATAGGTTACGACGGGAGGGGTCACATCATTTCCGGTTTCGTAGGCGCCCATCGAAGTGGGTGCGGTCCTAGCTGCACCTGTGTAATCATCTGTAATTGCCAGGGCCGGGCAAAGGTCAAGGATTGCTGTTCCCGGATAGGGGATGAGTACCGATGATGAATTGAAATTCGGTTCGATCGAAACTGAATTGGCGTCTTTCCCGGTTGCTGTCTGCCACGCCGCAAGTGTTGATTTATCTGCCGTGGAATAATAAGCCAGTACGCTTTCCCTGCCGCCAATACGGTAATCGTTGTAATCAATGGTGGAAAAAACGGAGGTGACTCCTGCGCAATAGATGGCATAAGCCTTTGAATCGCCGGTGATATTCTCGAGGGAATTGTAAAATATATTGTTCCTGATGTCAAGTTGGGAGGTCTGTGAACCAATAAAAATCGCGGCGCTCAGATCACCTGTTGAGGTACTATGGTTGATTTGACCCGACAGGTAGACACTGTTGTAAAACACCTTCACATTTGTGGAAATTCCCTGGATCTTGATGCCTGCGATTCCATAAGACTGTAGATTCGCTGAACCGTCACCCGAAATATCATAAATGATATTGTTTGCGATCGTAACATTATTGCCCGGACTGGCAAGATCGACTACAATCCCGGTTCCACCGCTGCCGTTATATCCTTTGATCGAATGAATGTCATTTTTTGTGAAGGTCATGTTTTTAACTCCGGGTCCGACATACAATCCCCATGTTGATGCATTGGAAGAGATCACCCCTTTGATGACATTGCCGGAGAAGGAACCCATGGTGTTGTTCAGGAAAACGCCAACGTTTCCTACATAATTGGCAGGATCATCGGAGCCCACCGTATTATTCGTTATGATGAGGTTGTCGAGCGTGTTGCCCGCCGTGGCTCCGATATACAATGCATAATAGGCCCTGCTGAATTCATTGTTGTCAAGGGTCAGGTTGTCATTGTCGGGGCCTGTACTGCCGATCGATGATCCGGCAGATAATGCATATGTATACATGCTTGAACTTCCGGGTGCACCTCCGCGGATAATGGTGTTTTTAACGGTACAGTATGTTGATCCCAATGCTCCTGTTGAGGTGATTTGCAACGCGGCAGTCCAGTTGCCGGTACTGTTGTTCACAATGGTAAGGTCCCTGGTCGTTGTATTTGAATTTGAACCATTGATGATGAAGTAATCGGTGCCGTTGAGGTTGATGATGGAAGTGGCAGATGATCCGCTGATGACCGGCGTCATCCCCGTCGCAGGGACAATAGTGGTCGTATTTGCAGCCGAAGCGTATGGGATGATCCCGACCACGATCGGGAATACTTCGCCGTTTACACTGCTATAAGGGACAGAGGATGAATTCGTTAAGCTGAAAACGACCGGTCCCAGGTTGCCCCTGTGGTTGAGGTTGTTGATGGCATCGGTAAGCGTTACAAAGTTTGGATAAACATTTCCTGCCCCGACAAGGTACGTACCGGTCATGGGGCCCAGGATCATCATGTTTCCTGCCGGAGAGGTCACTGTTGGCGTTTGAACAACACCACCGATGGTCACATCGATGCATTGCCCGTCGATGAGATGACTCGTCTGGGCCGATTGAATGATGTCGTAAACCATCCAGAAATAGTTATCCCCGGGAACAAGGACCTGTGAACCCGTCACGGTAAAATTGGCGATCGTTGGAACTGTCGTGCCGAATAGGATACCGGGGCCATAAAAGGATGAATTGCCTGTGTAGTAAATTTTAGCGGGTGCGGCATTGATGTCGGAAATTGCCGTGGTCCCCGATGCATTGCAGGTGAATTGTGTAACATTCATGGGGGAGATCCCACCCGCAACCGTGACTTTCACCTGGATGATCGCCTGGTTCGTCGTTCCTGAAAAGGTGTTCCCGGTGACCTGGCCGGTTGTAACCGTCTGGAACCCCATGGAAGGCGTCGCGGTGAAATTGCCTTCATCGGACCCAATGTCGGTGGAAGTCCCCGTGCCGGCATAGCCCGTTTCGCCCCACCGGGTATCATTGTCGAAATCAACGGGAATTGCTGACGGCGTGGTGATCCTTATTCCCGAACTTTCAACCATTGTTGCAACTGCCGGTGAAATGTGCAGATTATGGCTTGCGGGATCAATGAAGGGAGGAAGTTCCGAAAAAGAGAGGGCTTCACGCGGTGTTACCCTCGTTTTAAATAAACTGATTGACTGATCAGCGTTTGTTCCATCGAAATAGATCAGGTTGTTCGGACCGGGGTTGCCGGCATAAAAGCAGTTGTTATTGGATGCTGTCGTGTAATTGGAGAGCGAGGGGAGACTTCGCTGGTATGCAACGGTATAGGCATTTCCGCCGGCAAATACCGGTGTGGATAGATTGATGATGATGTTGTTTTTCAATTCGGTAGCGTAATTGCCGTTTGCATAAATACCACTGGTTCCGAAAGTTGTGGCAGAGGTGCTTGAAGCATTCATGTAAATGGTGTTGTAATGGAGGTAAGTGGAAGTCGCACCATTCACATAGATGCCCGAAACCGCAGTGGTGCCGGTTGATGCCGGTGCTTTCAGGTCGCTGATGATATTGTTGTAAACGGTCACACCGCTTCCGCCGGCAAGATACAATCCATAAACCACTCCTGAAGATGTAAGCGAAGTAAGATCATATATGGTGTTTTTATAAATGGATGGTGTGCTTGACTGGTGATACATTCCGTATACCGCGCCTCCATTTGAAGAGAGTGTATGGACGGTATTCGCATAGGTTAGCCTGGTTCCGGGGGACGTATAAACCGCAATCCCGTATAACGGGCCGTTCCCGTTGTGGGTCAGATTATAGAATGAGTTGTTGTAATAACTCTCGTTTGTCGGCGATGCCCAGTTGTAATACCCGTAAAGCGGATTGTTTCCTGAACCGACCGAGAGGTCATGAACCACATTGTCATGCAGGATGATGGTGCCTGTCCAGCCTCTCATGGCATACAGCGTGGCCGGCCCGGTCGCTGTGATGTTGTATATTGAATTGGAGTTCATGTTGGTGTTCGGTGAGGAGCCTGCATCGATTCCGTATACATTCCCGGTGCCGCCGATGGTGATGTCGTGAATGGAATTGTTGTTGATGTTGATGGTTGCGGGACCGTTGTTCGACAGGTAATTGAAGATCCCGTAAAAATTTGCCGAGGTGGCTAACGGGTAAGAACAATTCTGGATCACGTTGTTTGAAATGTCGATGATATTGGTGGTTCCTGCATTTCCGAAGTTGGTGTAGATACCGTAAATCGGCTGATAACCGATCGCACTCAAACTGATGCTGATCGTATTGTTCGTGATGGTACCACTCGACATCGACCCTCCATTTAACATGATGCCGTAAATGTTGTAAACGGGGATTGATGTATAAGAGCCGCTGGAGACGCTGTTGTTGGAAACTGAAATTGCATTCTGGTAACTTCCCCCAAACCCTACGGTGTTATAACCGCCTCCGAAGTTTGTGACAATGTTTGGGCCATCCACGCCGATCTGGTTGCCCTGGTCATAAAGTGTGTATGGGCTGGATGCATTATAGCCATTGAGCACAATGCCATTGCATACGTTGGCAATGTGGTTGTTGTAAAATTTGCAATTGTTGCAGGCATCAGTAGCAGCCGTAATTGTAAGTGCTGAGGTGCTTGTTGCTATGTGGTTGCCGGTATAGATGCCGTATGAGGTTACCGTATTCAGCAGGGAAATGTTGCAGTTCCTGATGGTCACGTACTGGCACCCGTCAAAAGGGGTACTGCTGCTCCTTTTCACCAGGGCATAGCCCCAGTCAACAGTGTTGTCGGTCCCGGTAATATCAATCCCATCGAAGGTGACATAATCGCTGCCTGCGATGATGATCACCCCGTCGGTGGAGCTGTTCCATACCCCATTGGAACCAATAATCTTGGGATTGACCGCACCACCCGGCACCTTCTGGAAAACGATGGGAGCCGTTGACGATGAGGTGTTTGTGTTGAGGATAATGTTTATACCGCTCTCAATATACCCTGAGGCAACATTAAATGTTACACCTGGGGCTGTGGTACCCAGTGCGTTCAGTTGGAGAATGGCATTGGCAATTGTGGGATAATCGCCCGGGATGGTTTTAATACCTGTCAGCGGCTGGCCCGCCAGGAAATTCACGAAGAGCAATGACAACATGAGAAAAACGATTCTTTTCATACTTGCAACTGTTTTTTGTTTGATATAAATGATGCTGAATCCTAATGAAGCGGCAAAAGTATATCAGGGAATCAAAACAGGATAACAAGCATGTGTCATAAGTTGACGCTCATGTGTCATTTTGCCATAAACTCGCTGGGAGTCATGTGGTACACCTCCCGGAAGCTCTTGGTAAAGTAGGAAAGATTGTTGAACCCCACCGCATACATGACCTCGGAAACGTTCCCGAATTTTTGTTCCAGGAGTTGGGCGGCCCTTTTAATGCGGATGATCCGGATAAAACCCGTAATCGGTTGATCTGTCAGTGCTTTTATCTTTCTGTGAAGCTGGCTCCGGCTCATGGCAATGTTCTGCAACAGGAATTCGATATCGAGTTCGCTGTTGTCGATGTTATCTTCAATCAGCTGGATCAGTCTCATGAGAAATTTCTCATCCGCGGAAGTGACGCTGATCGCTTTTGGCTCCAGGTTCATGGAACTGGAAAAAAGCTGCCGGAGCTTCATACGCTGGCTGATCAGGTTCCTGATCCTTGCCTGCAATTCATGGGGGCTGAATGGTTTGGTGATGTAATCGTCGGCACCGGTCTCAAGGCCTTCAATCTTTTCTTGTGATCCGGAGAGTGCCGTAAGCATGATCACCGGGATGTGGCTTGTCTTTTCATCTTTTTTCACCATCCTGCAAAAATCAATTCCATTCACCGGGTACATCATCACATCGGTGATGATCAGGTCGGGGACCTGGTTGCAGGCAAGGTCAAACCCTTCATTGCCATTTTCAGCATCTGTGATTGTAAAGTGGTCAACAAGAACCTGCCGGATGTAGGTACGCATGTCGGCATTGTCGTCGACGACCAGTACCAGCGGAAGGGT
Source organism: uncultured Bacteroidales bacterium (assembly GCA_903903985.1). GTDB lineage: Bacteria > Bacteroidota > Bacteroidia > Bacteroidales > FEN-979 > CAIVAT01. Next base: position 9,898 of record CAIVAT010000037.1, read on the forward strand.
GCTCTCACCGGTCATTTCATCAGGTGTGACCTCCTCTTGCATTACCACCTCCCTCAGCGGATCAGCAACAGAAGGAACATATTCCTTTTCCTGACTTTTCCTGTATGGTGTGGCTTCAGTTATTTCATCCCTGGAAAAAATCACGCTTTCTGCAGGCAGGAATACCGAAAAACGACTTCCGCTGCCTTCAGTGCTTTCAAGGGTGATCAATCCATGATGCAGGCTTAACAGTTCCCGGGTCAGCGCCAGGCCGATCCCAACTCCGCCAATGGTATTTCCGGGGTTATGGTTTAACTGGTAGAACCGCTCAAAGATGACCTCCTGTTTGTTTGCCGGTATCCCGGGGCCCGTATCCTTCACGTCGATCCTGACCGCCGGGCTCATTCCGTCGCGTTCAGGGGAGGAATCACCATGCAGGTGGCCCTGTTTGGTCATTGAAACTGACAGTTCAACACTTTCTCCTGAAGGAGTATATTTGAATGCATTTGATAACAGGTTTCCAACCACTTTTTCAAGAATATCCGCATCAAAATAAATTTCCACCGGTTCCTCAGGATAATGGCATGTGAACTGAATAACCTTTTGTTCAGCAAGCAGGATGTATGATTCAGCGATCGACCGCAAAGGAACCAGGATGTTGCCTGAAACAAGATGGATTTTTTGGCTTCCGCTGTCAATCTTTGTGAATTCCAGCAGCTGTTCATCCAGGAAAAGCAACCGGCTGGCATTGCGATGGATGAGTTCCAGCCAGGGTTTATCTTCCGGGGATGCATTTTCCATCAGCTTTTCCGCCGGCCCCAGCATCAGGGTAAGGGGAGTGCGGAATTCATGCGACAGGTTGGCAAAGAAATGGGATTTCATGTCGTTGATTTCCTTCAATTTCGTGGATAACCGCCTCGAAATCCTCGAACGGTAGTAAAAGAAAAGTGCCAGTGCCAGCAGGGCGACAAATAAACCGATCGCCAGGTTGTACCAGGCCCTGAGTGTCTGTATCTGCAACTCCTTGCTGCTTTTGTCGATCTTCAGCGCCGTGATTTCATTTTCCTTTGTAGCGACATTGTATTTTGACTGGATTTCTGAAAGCGCTTTCAGATTGTTCTCATTTACAATGCTGTCACTGTATTGTTTGAACAATACATGATAGCGGTATGCCTCATCAAATTTTTTCAGGACGCCATACGATTCGAAAAGTACCCGTGTGGATTCACGCAACAACTCGATATCATTGATTTTCTGGGCCATTTCCAGGCCTTCCAGGGCAAAAGAAATTGCCTGGTTGTATTTGCTCCCTTTCTGGTAATCAAAACCAAGGTTTACAATGATTCGGGCAATATCCAGGTTGCTCTTATACTCCTGCGCAAGGGCAAGCGCTTTTTCATGGTATTCAATGGCTTTGCTCACTTTTCCGAGGTTCATATAGGAAGTGCCAATGTTGTTCATGCACTTCCCGATCCCCTGCTTATCCCCCAATTTTTCTTTTATTTCAAGCGCCTGCAGTGTGTATTCTATGGCTTTCTCATGGTCCCCCTTGTCTTCATAGATGATCCCGATGTTGATCAGGTTCGCCGAGGAGCCGAGTTTAAACCCGGTGGCTTTGTTTATCTCAAGTGATTTTTTATAGTAATTCAGGGCAGAATCCAATTGTTTTTGACTTTGATACAACGTCCCGAACCGGTTGTAAAGCAGGGCGAGATTTTTTTTCTTGCCGGTCAGTTTGTAGATATTCAAGGCTTCCAGCAGGTAGGTCAGTGCATTTTTGGGATCGTTTTTCAAGGCGTACAGGGAACCGATCTCAGCGAGGCAATCGGCAAAATCCACGCTGTCGTTCAATTCCCTGAAGACAGGTTTTGCCTGTATCATCACTGCCAGGGCGCTGTCGTACTCCCCCCTGATCCTGAAAACGGAACTGCGGTTATAGAGTGCGTCAGAAATTCCTTTGGGATAGTTGATCTTTTTTGCCAGGCGCATGCATTGGTCATTGTAGTGAATGGCACTGTCAAGGCTGGTCCGGACAAACTTAAGAAACAATTGATTCAACGTTGCACACTTTGCTTTGTTGTCAGTTGATTTTGAAAGGGAAGTCAGTAAACTGTCAACCTGATGCCGATTCTGCCCATATGAGATCATTGGGACCAGGACAATAATGAGAATCAGATATTTCCAGGGTTTTGCTGTCATTCGTCGTTAATTGCCTGCCGCTTGCTACAAGGATCTTCATTTAAGGATGTAAATTTAAGAAAAAACTGACTTGTCGGCGAAAATCAAGGACGGCAGCATAATGCTCAAATCATCAAAGATTGGCGAATCTGAATTTCAATAATCTGCTGAAATCTGCGAGCATAATCTGCGAAAATCCGCGAGAAATATCTGCGAAAATCCGCGTGAAATTTTTTTTTATTCAGCCTCCCGTGGCAGGTAGTTTGAGAAGTAATATTATTTGTGACAGATCTCTGATCCCAACGGGCAGGTCGTTGAAAAATTATTTCTATTTTTACACTTCATCTCAACCGCCTGTAACTGAATATCCCGCAATGAAAAGGAGCACCCGGATCATTATCACTATTGTATCAGCGATCTTTTTAATATACCTGATCTTGCTGATCCCTGATTCCCCGGGCGGGGAAGCGATCCGCAAGGCAGGTGAAATACCCTTTGCCTGGAAAAAAGATGAGGTGTGGCAGGGCCTTGAAAAGAACTTCCGGGAATGCAGGAAGGCCGATGCAACCCTGCTTGAATCCCAGTTCCTGAATTTGAAAGGCAAGGCGGAACCCCTGCTCGCCAAGATCGTTCAGAACCCGTTCCCTCCTGATGACCCTGTGTTTGCAGAATTGTTGTACAATTTCTTTGAAATGGCGCCGGTGATCGCCGCCGGGCAGCAACATACAACCTGGTTCATTGACTACTACAACTGCGTACGCAGGGGTGTCAAACTGCAATCGCAGCACTGGGATATGGATACAAAAGCGGCCCGTAATACGATTTACCAGCTGCTATATGGCATGCGGGCTGCTGTTGAGGAGGTGCTGCTGCAATCGCCCGGCATGACCTTCAACCCGGCAATGGTTGTCAAAGACGAATGCTCAGCGACACCCTCCGCCGCCATCTTCGGGATTACCATTCACAGTGGCGACCTGCTGGTATCTCGCGGGGGAGCGGTCGCTTCCGCCCTGATCTCCCGGGGAAATGATTATCCAGGCAATTTTTCACACGTCGCCATTATTTATGTGGATGAAAAAACAAATATTCCTTACCTCGTCGAAGCCCATATTGAACGGGGCGTCGCCGTTTCTACGCTTGCAGGGTATGTGGCCGATAAAAAATTAAGGTTCATGGTGATGAGGCCCCGGGCCGATCTTCCCCAGATCATCCGAGACCCGATGCTCCCGCACAAAGCGGCACAATATATCTACCATGAAGCCTTAACGAGGCATATCCCGTACGATTTTAAAATGAATTTTCATGATCCCTCCGCCATGTTTTGTTCGGAGGTTGGTTCCATCGCCTACCAGCATTATGGAATTTTTCCCTGGCGGGCGATCTCCACCATTTCATCACCCGGAGTGGTGATGCTGCTGAACGGGTTCGGGGTTGAGAATTTTGTGACCATGATGCCTTCCGACCTGGAATACGACCCGCAACTTGCCGTGGTTGCAGAATGGAGAGATCCCAATACCTTGTTCAAAGACCATATCTATAATGCAGTAATGGATGTAATGCTTGAAAATGCAGACCATGGGGAAAATATCCGCATCAATGCCTGGATGCTCCCGGTTGCCAGGGTTGTGAAGGGTTATTCGATGCTGCTCAACCTCTTTCATCAGGAAGGCCCCATCCCCGAAGGAATGAGTGCAACACAGGGATTGAAAAACAATGCTTTTAAAAGCATCCATTCCATGATCAGACATAAAACCGAAAAGAAAATCACCCAGTTCATTGAAAAGAATGGATATGTGCCTCCATACTGGCAATTGATCGATATGGCAAAGGAGGGATCAAGAGGGATTTCCGGGGAAGGGGAATAGGGTTAAAGCTTTTCCACCTAATTTTAATGTTTATCTGATGGCTTGTGAAAACCCTTATCAAAATGCCGAAGGCATGATATTATAATGTCACCACTTCGTGGTTTTTGATGCTTAATTAGGCCTGATTCTATAAAAATTTCAACCCTCCGGGTTTAAAATTTCAACCCTTGATTCGCATTTTTTGGAATCAAGAATCCTTACTTTATTCAGTTTTCGTTTTGTATTGGATTGCTTCCATGGAGAATGTTCGTCGTTTCTCGTCCCCCCAAATTTTCCTCTTGTTCCAAAGGAGTCGCGCGAATAAACCGAATGACCGGGAGGCAAAAAACGTGAAATGGGCACCAATCACCAAAAGCCCAGGGCGATCAGCGTTATTCCCATTTCACGATTCCTTGAAAACTTAACTAAAGTATTATTTAAAAACCGATTCAAAGATGCGTGATTATTTTTGAATCGGGTGTAGGGGATTCTGCGTTTATCAGTCAGGAAATCCCTGATTTTTGTGTCATGGTTTCCCCTACAATTTACCAGGTCATCCAGGTCCTGAGAAAATCATGGTCACGTTCCTGAATCTGGTTGTCCCAAAGAAACCCGGGTGACCGGGTTGAACATTATTCATTGCGGTTTTCTGAAATGCAGATAGGCTGCGCTTATACACATGACCTTTGGCTGGTAATTCAAAAGATTGACCAATGGATGATGAAAAAAGCGAATTAAATGTTGGTAGCGAATACCTCCGCAGCAGGGCAATGCTGTATATTGATGCAGGACCGGCCGACTTTAGCCATTCCAATTATTTCGGGCTTCCCGGGAAGTACCTTTCAGAAAAAGATGCCGGGATCCTCCGGGATGGCTGCATACAGATTTTCGGAAACCGGGGATTTACCCAGGATGAGCCATTGGAGAACCTTGGTATCATCGGATTCTATAAGTTGATGAGAATTTTTCATTTTCATGTGATCGGGCAAGCCATCGTGGCCCAGTCCCGCGAATGCATCATTTATGCGATCACCCTGGAGCATATCCTGGATAAAAGCACACTGGTCCTGTATAACAAAATAACCGGATGAATGGCATAAGGCGTGCGTGCGGTCAATATTGCTTCAGCATATCCGCCACCATTTGCTTTACTTTTAACCTGAATGCTTCCGGCGCAACCACTTCCACATCCGGGCCCCATCCAAGGATCATGGAGATGAATTCATAATTGGCGGTAAGCCTTACCCTGATCACGATAGACTCGGGGGATTCCGAAACGGTCTCCTGGCTGGAATGGATCGGTTGGGTGAGAATGTATTTTCCTTGTTTTGCCGTGAATCTGAGGGTGATCTTCTCCGGTTTGTCGTCGGTGACGATTACCCCGATGGCATGCTGATAATATTTCACCGGATCAAATCCGGAATCGAAAAATGGCTCTTCGGGAAGTACCTTCAGCTCCAGGATTCTTTCGAGCCCGAATGACTGGATTCGTTTGTGCGCCGCCTGCCAGCCCACAAGATACCACCGGTTTCCATACTCTTTCAGAAAATAGGGGTGAACAACATGATGATGAACCTCATTGCTGTCGAACCGATGGTGCTCGATGCTTAAGGCTTTCCTCCCAAGAATGGAATCCAGAATGACCGTCAGCCATTCACTGCCTCCGTTTACGGGAAAATTCTCAAAGCCAACCACCTGGCGGCCGGGTTCCTTTAAAAGGCTCCGCCTGATCTTCATGGCATCGAGGATCTTCTGGACGGCACCGGCAAAATCGGAAATGATCTCCATGTTCCGGTACTGGTCGAGCATGGCTGACGCAAACGTCAATGCCTCGAGGTCGTGGGCGCTGAGCGGGAAATTGTCGATGGAATAATCGGGGTCGTCATATCGATAGGCGCTTTGCGACCGATCATACAGGATAGGGGCGTAGTACCCAAGGTTGCGGTCGTAACGCATGTCATGGATATCCTGTTCAAGGGTACGCCTTGAAATTTCATGGTCAAAAGCATCAAAGCATTTATCCTCAAGTTTTTGGAGGGTTACATACCGGTAGTCGCGCAGGCACCGGTTGATGATATGGTAACGGCTAAGGGCTTCTTTATTTTTGGGCATGGGTTTGTTGTATGGATCAAAGGTAAAATAAATGATTTTCATTTCTCACCCCTTCACAGGAAAGAGGAAAAATAATTCTACTCTTTTGCTACCTGGATAAATTCAACAGGTGCGCCATTGACTTCAATAAATGCAACGATGTTTCCTTCAGAGGGGCTGTTGGGTTCAATGATCACCTTCTTACCCCTGATGGCCTCATAAATATCATCGACCTCAAAGGCGACGTGCGGGATGGTCTTTACGATCTCTGGCAAATTACAGTCCTTTTCGTATCGCATCCATTCAATGCCATACTCATTATTATCATAACCAAAATGATAGGTTTTATAATCCTTTAAATAAACCTCTCCAGCCATCGGTTTGTCGGTTGGGATCCCGAGGTGGTGGTACTTGAACTTTATTTTATCCTCCATGGCGAAATAATTTTAAAGGGGAATAAAAGTAGTTCATTCAGACAATGAAACAAAAGATTGTTGATTTTAAACTTTTTGCGCCTTGGCGCCGTTGCGGTGAGGGGGCTGTATTTAATCCTGAAAGGGATTTGGATGCAATTTTGGTCTTCCGCGGAATGGAATAAATGTCCTTTGGAAAAAAACAAAGCTGCCCTTTTGGGACGGCTTCCATCAATCGGAACGGAATAGATATCGGGTCTACTCGAAATCGGCCTCGGCCAGGGCGTGAGGAGCCAGCGCAGTTAAATCAACCATCAAATCCACATCATCTGTGAAATCAGCAACTGCAGGGGCCACAAAAGCAAGGTCCATGATATTGAAATCCGTAACCGGTAAAACGTCGCTGAAGTCGGCTTCAACCGGAACAATAGGCGCAAGAGATGCAAAATCAAAGGTTGTTGTGTTCATATCTTCAAATGTCGCCTCCGCAGGTGTGGCCGGCGCCAGGGCAGGCAGCATGAAAGTGGAACTTTCTTTTGTCATGGTGGCTGAAGTGGATTCAATGCCTGCAAAAAGAAAGGTAACCTGGAGGGTTAAAACTGCTGTGAGGATCATTGCTGTTGCTTTCATGTTGCTTGTTGTTTGAAGTTGATGAAGCAAAATTAACACGGAAGCAGGGTCATGTACACATGGAATCGACCTGTGAATGATGAAACCCGACGAATGGGGGCAACAAAACGGTGAAATATTACCCCATCGGTGAACCACTCTTTTAAAGCAATAGGGGTCGACGACCGGTTTTGCCTGTAGGTAGTCAATGTTGAAAAAAACAACTCAACCCGGTCGCAGTATGGCGCAGTCCTTGTTTATCTTTGTTTTTAATTGCCTCATCCCCTGCACCCCTTCTCCTGAAGGAGAAGGGGACGGGGGTTGAAGTGGTTGGGTTAATTCTGCGAAAATCTGCGGGAACCATCTGCGAAAATCTGCGTGAAATTAACACCGTTGCAAACGAACAACCATCATGGAAAACCACTATATCAGCAAATCCTCCTTCATACGGGGTCTCCAATGCCACAAATCACTCTGGCTTCACCTGAATGATCCAGGAGAACGTGATGAAACCAGCCAGGCACAGCAACAGATCTTCGACACGGGCCACAACGTGGGTTTCCTGGCACAGCAGCTCTTTCCCGGCGGCATCGATGCCAGCCGCGGCGATCATTCGATGGTACAGGCTGCAATAGACTATACCTCAGAGTTGATTGGTGCCGGGCAGGAGGTGATCTATGAAGCGGCCTTCAGCGACGGGAAGACCCTGTGTTACATGGATGTCCTGGTAAAGGAGGCCGGTGGCTGGGCCGCTTATGAAGTGAAGGCCTCCACGCATGTGAGGGATTACCAGGTGAACGATGTCGCTTTTCAATATTATGTGATCACCCGGTCGGGGCTTCCTTTGAAACGGGTATCGCTGGTGCATGTCAACAATCAATATGTAAGGCGAGGCGATCTCGATCTTGAACAATTGTTTACCATTGCCCCCATGACGGAGTGGATCCTGCCAATGCAACAGGATATCCCGGGTAAATTGCATATAATGCAGGAGATGCTTGCAGAAGATAAAATGCCTTGTATTTCCATGGGATCGCAGTGCATGAAACCGTTCCCCTGTGATTTCCTGACTTTCTGCCGGCAGGATAGTCGGGCGAATGACGTGGAGGTAGAAGCCAGGCCCGCCAGCCGAAACCAGGATGCCCTGGACGAATTCCTGGATGGCCTTGCATACCCGCTTTACTACATGGATTTCGAAACCATCCAGTTTGCCGTTCCGCGATATGACGAAAGCCGCCCATACCAGCAGATCCCGTTCCAGTATTCGTTGCACGTTCAACATACACAAGATGGCCCCCCCGAACATTTTGAATTCCTGGGAACTCCCCCGGCCGATCCAAGGCCGGAGTTTATCCGATCCCTGTTATCCGGGATTGGGGAGAGCGGCAGCATCATCGTTTGGAACCAGACCTTTGAAATTACCAGGCTCAGGGAGATCGCCCGGGATTTTCCTGAATACGCAGCCGCAATCGATCCCCTTTTTGCACGGGTGGCCGACCTGATGGTTCCGTTCCGGAGAAAGCACCTCTATACTCCTGAAATGAAGGATTCTTATTCTTTGAAAGCGGTCCTTCCGGCGCTGGTAAATGATCTTTCCTATGCGGATCTTGAAATCAGGGAAGGCGGCATGGCCGGTCTCACCTATGAGCTTCTTTTTGATGATGAAGATATTGAATCCGTCCGCTTGAAGAGGATGAATTTGCTGGAGTATTGCAAGATGGATACGCTGAGCATGGTTAAAATTCTGGAAAAACTGTAAATGCCCTCCTGAAGGTATTTTTTAAGTAAATCTACCACCCCCGACCCCTCCCTGCCAGGGAGGGGAGCCGGACCCTCCAGCTAAAACCTGTAAATATTGTTGGTAAGTATTGTACACCTTTGTGGTTAAGACTTTTTTGTCAGGTTCCTGGGGTGGGTAGCTTTGCTTAAAATTATATCAATCAGGCCCTTTTCGGGACAATATTTAATAACATTCTTGTAAATTGAATAAATATGGCTATATTTGTATGATCAATCATGCATTAAGTGATAAATAAGCATATAATGACTGAATTATCAGACAAAACGTGGATATCCGCAAGCGATACGGCGCTACTGGGCATCCTCGGCGCGTTTATCCGGCATCACCGGTTGCAGCAAAACAAGACCCAAAGCCGGCTTGCAACGGAGGCAGGCATCGTGCGTTCCACCCTGAGTTTGTTCGAGAAAGGGGAGAATACCAGCCTGCTCGTATTTATCCAGCTTTTGCGGGCTTTGAAGCTATTGCACATGTTGCAGGATTTCCAGGTGAAGCAGCAGGTCAGCCCCATTCAACTGGCGAGGCTTGAGCAGACCCAACGGATCAGGGCACGGCGCACCGGTGATCCTGACAGGCGAACGAACCCTGAATCAGGCTGGTGATCATGGAAACAGCTTTTGTAAACATCTGGAACAGCCGCGCAGGGGCCATCGCATGGGATCCTGAGGCACAATTGGGCTCGTTCGAATTTGATCCTTCCTTCATAAAGAATGAATGGGATTTGTCACCGTTGCAAATGCCACTTTCAGCAGCCAGGGGACATGTGTTCACTTTCCCGGAACTACGCAACAGCAAGGCATTCAAAGGCCTGCCCGGCCTGCTGGCCGATTCCCTGCCCGACAGGTACGGCAATACCCTCATCAATGCATGGCTCACCCGGAGGGGGCGCCCCTCCGACAGCCTGAACCCGGTTGAAATACTCTGTTTTACCGGCAAACGTGGCATGGGCGCACTGGAGTTTGAGCCGGCAATCCCGCGGGTACCCGATTCATCCACGAAAATCGAGATCAACGATCTGGTGAATATTGCAAATGATATTCTCACAGGCCGCCAGGATTTTTCTGCCGATCTTACGCAGCATGAAGAAAAAGCGCTGCTCGACATCCTGAAAATCGGTACTTCGGCAGGCGGGGCCAGAGCAAAAGCAGTGATTGCCTTTAATCCCGAAACAAAGGAGGTCCGGAGCGGACAGGTAGTGGTTCCCAAAGGATTCACCCATTGGATGATCAAATTCGACGGGGTCGCCGACAGCCAGTTCGGGGCGTCGCATGGCTATGGCCGGGTAGAAATGGCGTACGCGCTGATGGCAAAAGAGGCAGGTATTGAAATGACCGAATGCAGGCTGCTCGAGGAGCACGGAAGGGCCCATTTCATCACACGCCGCTTCGACCGCGAGCCGGGCAAGGGTAAACTGCACGTACAGAGTGTTTACGCCATGCGCCACTTCGATTTCAATGAAGTAACTTCATACAGTTACGAACAGTTGTTTGAAACCATGCGTTTGCTCGGGTTGCCTTACCCGCAGGCCGAGCAGTTGTTCAGGCGCATGGTGTTTTATGTCATGTCACGCAACTGCGATGACCATACCAAAAACTTTGCGTTTATCATGGACAAGTCCGGTGCATGGAGCCTTTCGCCTGCCTTCGATGTATGCCATTCATTCCGCCCCGGAAGTACCTGGGTGAGCCAGCAGTCGCTCAGCGTCAACGGCAAAAGGCAAAACATCACCCGCGATGACCTGCTGTCGGTTGCAAAGCAGATGAACATTAAAAAAGCGGATGCTATTGTATCGCACATCAACGAAATCGTAAGCAGATGGCCTGAGTTCGCCGAAAAAACCAAGGTGGATGCGGCGCTCAGGGATGCCATTGGCAGAACGCTCATCCGCATCAATGTCACTGCCTCAAAGCATACCTCGCCCTGATTTCACTCTCCTTGCTTTTATCAGAAGTATAAATGATGGTGCGCCCGTCATCCAATACGATGGGGTACAAACCTACCACAGAACCGGATGCAAGTTTTGCCTTTGGAACCTTGAATTGATGATTTGAAATCTTCATCCTGTTGTCCATTACGTCATTGGTAGATATAGGTCGTGTATTTTTCATGGCACATTCGTTATTGATTGTTATTTCGGCTTGCGTTCATCCTTCCTGTTGTTATTTAAACACCAACTGCCTTCAAATATTTCTCCGGTTCCTCAGAATTAACGTTTAATTAACATTGTGCTGATCGTGAAGGTTGAGAGGAAACCATGGTTGATACGTTAAGGCACTTTGATTAAACAAGGCAAAGGTGCTTTCAATTCATGAGAAAAGCGTTACATGATTTTGGGATTAAGTTGTATCATTCACACATTTGCCGGAATGTTGCGTTTTTGTTGGAGGGTGTGCATTGGCGTCTACACGGTGGAAAGACCGTCTTATTTCTTTGTCCGTAACAAAATTTTGACTTGAGGAAGGTGGAACTTGAAATTGCATTCAAACGGTGGGATATTCAGGTTCCCATCAAAATTGAGAACCTTTCAAACCCATATTCCACTGTGGTTCATGATGTGTTGAACAGGATTGTGGCCAATCGCCGGATGCCGTGGAATGATTTGTGGTAAACGGGAAGGTGTTGAGGTTTACGGCGTAATTTTCCATTCAAGTCAGCCGTAATCCACGCCCCAAACATACTAAATTTGCCCCATATTTGCCCCCAGTCAGCTCAACAAGGCTCCCGTTAAGGATAAACGCCGGAGGGTGGTTGAGTGCCTGCTCCTGATAGCCGATACTGATAGGCCATTTTAAATTGTTTGTTTACAAACACTCAATTAAAAATCAATCATCATTGCAACAGTTACGAACCCAGATGAAAGGGTGTGCGCCCTCCGTTGCATTGCTCTCACGGCGTTCAATAATTCCGAATACAGCGTACAGAAAATCCGTCAAGCTTGTCGTTACCAAGTATTGATAACCCACTGGAATAGTATGTCAAGCCCCGGCACATGGCCCTATCACCATTGTACTCAGTAGAACTCCACAAATCGATACTTTGACCTTCGCCAGCAAATGAACCATCGTTATTGCCACGAACGCCTGCCGGCATGCCCGTATATCCGCTTTCATTGGTAGCTTCTTCATTGGGCCATTGCCACAGTCCTGTTCCATCTTGTGAATTCCCTATAGATTTCATCTTTCCACCGGCTACTGTCTCTCCCCCAAGGAAGGCAGTTAAAATTGTCCATTCTCCATCCGTTGGAATATGCCAGCCTGCAGGGCATATCCCCTGAACTCCTGCTGTGGTTTGATATTGCATTATCTCATTCCATTGATAGAGGCCGCCAAATAAATCGCAATAATCTTCATAATTAGCAAAGCAATATTTTTCAATAATACTATTGTTTGTTTGTTCTTGTGAACCATTAATCTGTGTCCCGATATTCAAATTTTCTTTAAACCAGCATTGGGTTCCGATTAGAACGGTATTATAGGTCTTTCCACCATAGGTTACTGTGGGTGTTCCAGGACATGGCACTCCTGATGTGCTACAGGCCGAGGTAGTTTGATTTAATGTTGCCGGGGTCGAATTCCCACACGTGTTGTATGCCCAGACATAACGGGTACAAGCAGTGTTGCAGGTCAGCCCGGTTTCGGTCTTTGTGGTTGCCGTGCCCAAATCTGTTGCCGTGCTGTAATTATTCTCGGTGTTCCATTTATATCCTGATGCATTGGCCACAGAGTTCCAATTCCATATAATTTGAGTTAGCGATGGAGCATGTGTTCCCGCGGTGGGAGTGGCAGGTACTGTATTCACAGTCATGGTCACAACATTTGACGAAGCCGGATTTGAGGCACAAGGTGTGCTTGATGTCATGATACACATAACCGCGTCACTGTTTGCCGGATTATATTGGTATGTCGGGCTATTCGTGCCCACAAAAGTTTCGTTCACCTTCCATTGGTAGAATGGCGATGTGCCACCATTAGTCGGAATTGCTGTGAAAGTAACCGATGAGCCAGCGCAAACTGGATTGACCGATGGGGTGATGGATACGCCGGTTGATGAGTAATTCGAGCAAGTATCCCTAAGGCAACGCACAGAAATCCCGAAGGTGTCGCCAGTGCCAGGGAAGTCTAGATAACTGCTATATGAGAACACCCTCCATCCAAAGTAATTGGTTGAAAAGTCCCTTGTCGAACTCCAGAACCAGCCATAGCCAGCAATTTGGTTAAACGTACCATCATAGTAACGGAAGCCTGCCGGAACGGCTGTAAATCCACTTTCATTGGTTGCGCCGATATTGGGGAATTGCCAATGTGTTGAACCTGTTTCCTTCATCTTCCCTCCCGCTACACTTTCTCCTCCAAGAAAGGCTGTCATTGTATACCAATCAGAATAAGTTGGCATATGCCACCCTGCGGGGCATATGCCCTGAGCCCCAGAAGTGGTTACATATTGCATCATCTCATTCCATTGATAAAGCCCACCATAAACATCACAATTCGATTCCAAATCATTGTAACAGTACTTTTCAATTGTGCTGTTATTTGTTTGTTCCTGCGAACCATTTATCAATGCTCCGATATTCAAATTATTTTTAAACCAACATTGTGTTCCGATTTTTACAGTATTGTACGTCTTTCCACCATAGGTCACTGTTGGCGTTCCCGGGCAAGGCAATCCGGTTATGGTCATCACAATCACATTTGATGTTGCCGGACTGCCCGTTATGCAAGCCTGATTCGAAGTCAGCAAGCATTTGACGCTGTCGCTGTTTGCCGGAACATAGGAATAGGTCGGGGAATTTGTTCCGACGTTTGCGCCATTGACCTTCCATTGATAATTTGGGGTATCGCCACCATTCACAGGAGTCGCCGTAAATGTTACCGATGTGCCTGCAAGAGCGGGATTTGCGGAAGAAACAATTGAAATGCTGACCGGCAAAATCGGATTAACTGTCATCGTAACCGTGTTTGATATTGCCGGATTTCCTGCTGCACAAAGAGCATTTGACGTCAGCATGCAAGTGACGGCATCATTGTTTGCCGGAGCGTATGCATATGTCGGGTTTGTCGCACCCTCAACATTATTGCCGCCGATTTTCCATTGGTATAAAGGAGCCGGTCCGCCGTTTGTCGGAGTGGCTGTAAAAGTAACGGAGGTTCCGGAGCATACAGGGTTTGCCGAAGCAGCGATGGAGACGCTAACCGGTAATTCCGGTGTTAACTCAATGTCCAGGCAACTCAAACTGCTTCGGTAACAATCATTATAAGCAGCAACGCATATCACCCCGCTTGCGGCGCCAAAAGCAACCATTATGGATGTTGTTCCCTGTCCCGAAAGAATCGTTGTGCCTTGCGGAACCGTCCAATGATACCCGGTGGCGTTTGCAATGGCCTCAATCGAATAGGTCAACCCTGATGAATTGGGGCAAGGTGTCGAATTTCCGCTGATTGAACCCGGTGTGGCAAGCATTCCGCTATTGCTCATGGGAACCCACCCGGCACCGCTGTAAAATTGAATATCCGAGCAATCGGTATTGAATATGACCAATCCTGTTGCAGGAGAACCAATCGCATCGCGCTGTGTGGTATTCATGCGTGGCGGCAAAAATCCTTTGCTGGCAGATGATACATCAAGCATTGCTGAATTATCCGGCGGGGAGTTATCGTTATTAATTCCGACTTGCGCAAGCAAGCAACCGTTGCTGAATATCAGCAACAACATGATAATGGAGATTTTTCTCATGGAATGGAAATTATTGGAAGCCAAAGATATGTTTTTATATTGTGAAAAAGCAAACAACAGGAATTTCTCTTTGTAATCGGGAGCGTTTTAAAATTAATTGGTAATACAACTACCAACTTTCGAGCGGAAAAATTGGAGTGGGTTGGTTAATCCATTATCTTTACCTTTCATTATAATTAAGCCGGATGAGGGCCCTATTCATTTCCATATTTTTCCTCCTTTCATCCTTCACCTTTTGCCAGAATTTCTATGATGGTTCGGGCAGGCAGGTCGCCAGATTTAACGACAACAGGGTTTACAACGCATCCGGCAGGCAGATTGGAAGGATTGATGAGGATAGAATATATGACGGCAATGGCAGGACCATTGGGCGGGTGGACGGCAATTACCTTTACGATGGCTCGGGAAGGCAAATCGGCAGAACCGACGGGAATTATTTGTACGGAGGGTCTGGGAAACAAATTGGCAGGCTTGACGGTGATAACCTTTATGACGGTTCCGGGAAACGCATTGGCAGGGCGGACGGGCTCAGGAGGATGCAAATAATCATCTTTTTCTATTATTTTTACTAAACCTTCAACCCTAAATGCCCCCGGCCCAATTCATCGTCCACAATGGCAAACAAATCCTTCTCATGGATTTTTCCAGCGCCACGTCAACAGCGGAAATCACCCGGATGGCGGAAGAAATCAAAAAATTTGTGGCGTTGCATCAACCGCAATCATTATTGGGTTTGGTTGATTTTACCGGAATTCGAATTGACCGGGCAACAACCGGGATAATAAAGGATATGGCCGGGCATAACCGCAAATATATCAGGTTCATTGCCTTGGTTGGACTTGGTTCCATAAGGTCGGTTATGCTAAGGATGATGCTGTTTCTTTCGGGCAAATCAAATCATAAGGTATTCGGGACAAGGGACAAAGCATTGGAATGGCTGGGGTATAAATAAAATCCAATATTGTCTGCCCATCTGATAAGCACGATTTTGATTTCAAAATATCGCAAACAGTTCCACAACCCAAATGATTTATTAAACCCTATTAATGAAATCTTCCCGCCCGAACTAACGCGCCACAAACGTGCCAAATTTGCCATATAATAGTTTCCAATCAGCTCAACACCTCCCGTATTCTCGGGAAGCATCGCAAGATTGTTTGCTACCTGCTCCTGATAGCCGATACCTGTAGACCATTTTCAATGTAATAGTTACGAGCCGGTTTAAAGGGTGGTGTAAGCCCTTCGGTGTTGTGCTCTCACAGCGCTCAGAAATCTCTAATGCAGCGGGCGGAAAAGCCGTACGACTTGAAGCTGCTGCTCATGTAACTAAACCCAATGCCGAAGCCCAGGTCCCAGGTGTTAGTGGCATCGAACTGCTTACTACTCCAGTAGTAGCCGTCTGAGCCGCGTTGGTACAGTGAACCATCGTTGTAGTGCAGGTACCCGGCATCATGGAGTTTCAGGCCGGAGCCCCACGGTCCATTGTACGTAGTCCAGTTGCCGGAATTGTCAACATTATACCACTCCAAATAAGTCGGGATACGCCAACCGGTCCCAAGTTCTAACGCGCACGGGTCGTTAGTCGTTATCCAGTCCGAATTTTCACTGATGCTATTTATCCAGGTCGTATTGGGCGTCAGGGTTGTCCCGTCATGTTTGTAACCCTGTTTATGGTTAAATTGCCAATACCAGCCGGCAGAAGCTTCGGTGGCATCATCAAGGGCCGTTGCCTGATGGCTGGCACCAAGATTACTAGTAATCCAGCACTTAGTAAGTTCACCGGGGATACCTGTTGTGGTGCCATATGTGACCGTTTTATTTACAGGAGCAACTGCTCCCGCTATATGATTGATTGTAAGGTCTATGCCACATGGAAAAGGTTGCCCTAAAATTCCTGGACCATATTGAATTTCCTTCCATTGACCGGATGCTGAAACATAGGTGTACAATTTGCTATTGCTGGTGCAGAAAGCCATCAAACCATTTGCTGGATTTTGAATCGCCAATATTTGTTCCTGTGTCATCCGCGGCAACAACAATCCCTTCGAAGTAGATTTTATATCGAGCATGGCCGAAGCATCAGGAGTGCTGTTGTCGAGATTGATACCAACCTGAGCAAAAACACTTATTCCTGTAAGAATGAACAACGATAAAAAAGTAAAGATTTTTTTCAT
This sequence comes from uncultured Bacteroidales bacterium, assembly GCA_903903985.1. Classification (GTDB taxonomy): domain Bacteria; phylum Bacteroidota; class Bacteroidia; order Bacteroidales; family FEN-979; genus CAIVAT01. Next base: position 26,717 of record CAIVAT010000037.1, read on the forward strand.
GGCAAAGGAGATAATTGTGAATAGTTAAACACGAATATCCTTAGTGTAAAGTTAATTGTCCCGCACGCAGCGGAGAGAGAAGCCAAACGCCTTGAGGTTGCTGTTCATTGCACTGACGCCGCTTGCGAAGTAAAGGTACCAGCTGTTCGTGGCATCGACCTGCGTGCAACTCCGATAGTAACCGACTGAGCCGCGATTGTTAAGTGAACCACCGCTGAAGCCCAGATTCCCGGCAGCATGGAGTTTCAATCCGGAGCCCCACGGGCCAGTCCATGTAGTCCAGCCGCCTGTATTATCAACATTATACCACTCCGTATAAGTCGGAATACGCCAAGTGGCCCCTAACTCGATGTTGCAAGGGTCATTGGCGACTATCCAGTCTGAACCTTCGCTGATGCTGCTTATCCACGGGGTACTGGGTGTTCGTGTTGTTCCATCGTGTTTATAACCTTGTTTGCGGTTAAATTGCCAGTACCAGCCAGCAGACGTTTCAGTAGCATCGGAAACCTTTGTCGCCTCCTGGCTGGCACCAAGGTTCCGGGTGATCCAGCACTTGGTAAGTTCACCGGGAATGTTGGTTACTGTGCGATAAGTTACGGTTTTATTTATTGGAGCAACTTCTCCCGCTAAATGATTGATTGTAAGGTCTACACCACATGGAAAAGATTGCTCTAACATTCCTGAACCATTTTGTACTTCTTTCCATTGTCCGAATGATGAAACATAGATATATAATTTATTGTTGCTGGTACAGAACGCCATCAAACCATTTGCTGGATTTTGAATCGCCAATATTTGTTCCTGTGTCATCCGCGGCACCAATGTTCCTTTCGAGGTGGAATTCACATCGAGTATGGCCGAATTATTCGGTGCGCTGCCATCAGTGTTTATGCCGACCTGTGCTGAAAGGTGAAGGGAAATAGATAAAAATGCAAAGGCAATAAGGGCAAAAAAGGTAATTTTTTTCATTGTTTGGGGGAATTATCAAAGCAAAGGTAGGCTTTAATTTGTGATTAGCTGAAAAACAGGATTCTCTGTTGTTAGAATTAATGAAATAGCTGACTGAACCCTTAATGCTTAATAATCTTTGCAATTTCAGCTGTTCCACCACTTATCACGCGTATAAAATACAGTCCTGCCGGCCTGTCTGACAATGAGAATTCATGCTTACGCTCTCCGGTTAGGGTTCCGGTCAACACCATTACTTCCCGCATTCCAAAAATTTCAAAACTGACTCCAACAGTCAATAGCAATCCGTAGCTTTATATTTAATCGTTTTTTGTACATTTGACCGGACAAGCAAATTAGCCATACATTGGCAAAACGATCGCAATGAACATCTTCGCCGCAGACTTAATCTCCGTCCCCTTCTCCTGAAGGAGAAGGGGTGCAGGGGATGAGGCAGTTAAACCAAAGGCTCCCGCATCCAATCGACCCTAAGAATCAGACATGTTTGAACAAACCTTCAAAAATATAGACGACATCCTCCACAAAGACGCAGGCTGCGGCAGTGAACTCGATTATGTGGAGCAGACCTCGTGGATTCTCTTCCTGAAATACCTCGACGACCTGGAAAAGGATCGCAAGACCTCGGCAGAGCTTTCCGGCACGGCGTACAACTATATCATCAGCCCGGAGTTCCGGTGGGAGGAATGGGCTTCCCCGAAGAATGGCGATGGCAAACTCGATTTTCACAAAGCACTCAAGGGCGATGACCTGAAAGACTTCGTGGATCACAAGTTGTTCCCGTACCTGAAGAAATTCAAGGCTGAGAAAGCCGACACCATCGAATACAAGATCGGCGAGATTTTCAGTGAACTGAAGAACCGGCTGCAAAGCGGGTACAACCTGCGTGAGGTGATCAACCTGATCGATGAACTCCGGTTTCGCTCCCATGCGGAAAAGCACGAAATGTCGCACCTGTACGAAGGGAAGATACAGAACATGGGCAATGCCGGTCGCAATGGCGGTGAATACTATACCCCCCGCCCCCTGATACGTACGATCGTCAAGGTAGTGGCACCATCCATCGGCAACACGGTTTACGACGGTGCTGTGGGTTCTGCGGGCTTCCTTTGCGAGGCGTTCGAGTTCATGAAGGAGAGCAAACGCCTGACCACGAAAGATGTTGAAACCCTCCAGAAAGGAACATTCTACGGCAAGGAGAAGAAATCACTGGCATACATCATCGGGATCATGAACATGATCCTCCACGGGATTGATGCTCCGAACATCGTGCATACCAACACCCTCGCCGAGAACCTTGCCGATATACAGGAGCGTGACCGCTTCGACATCGTGCTTGCAAATCCTCCCTTCGGGGGCAAGGAGCGGGCGGAGGTGCAGCAAAACTTCCCTATCAAGACCGGAGAGACGGCATTCCTGTTCCTCCAACATTTCATTAAAATCCTCAGGGCTGGCGGCAGAGCCGGGGTGGTGATCAAGAATACTTTTCTGTCCAATACCGACAATGCCTCGGTGAGCCTGCGCAAGCTGCTGCTTGACAGCTGCAACCTGCACACCGTGCTTGATCTGCCGGGAGGTACGTTCACCGGGGCGGGTGTGAAGACCGTCGTGCTGTTCTTTGACAAGGGTGCACCTACCCGCAAGGTTTGGTTTTATCAACTCAACCTCGATCGCAACCTTGGAAAGACCAACCCGCTCAATGAAAACGACCTGGCGGAGTTCGTCACATTGCAGAAGACCAAAGCGGATTCGTTGAACTCATGGTCGGTTGATGTGGCAACTGTTGATGCCAGCACCTATGATCTGTCTGCAAAGAATCCCAACAAGAAAGAGGAAACTGCCCTGCGTGATCCGAAAGCGATCCTCGATGAGATGCTGGCGTTGGATCGGGAGAGTGCGGAGATATTAAATAGGATAAGGGGGCTGGTATGAAAAAGGGGTGGGAAGTGAAAAGGCTTGGTGAATTCTCCAAGATAAGTTATGGTTATACAGCAAAAGCATCCTTTAAACAAAATGGACTTAAATTTTTAAGAATCACAGATATTCAAGAAAATAATGTTAATTGGGAGAATGTACCATCATGCCAGATTGAAGAAAATGATTTCAAGAAGTATGAATTAAACGAAGGTGATATTGTTTTTGCAAGAACTGGCGCAACAACGGGGAAAAGTTTTCTTATAAAAAACCCTCCCAAAGCCGTCTTTGCATCTTATTTAATTAAAGTTCATTTATTAAACCAAAATATAAGTCCAGATTTCTTGCTTCTTTATTTTCAAACAAAAAGGTACTGGGATAAAATTGCGGAAGGAACCATAGGCAGCGCACAGGGTGGATTTAATGCCACCAAATTGGCTGATTTATTCATTCCATTTCCACCACTCCCCGAACAGCACCGCATCGTCACCATCCTGGATGAAGCCTATGCCGCTATTGCCAAAGCCAAAGCGCATGCAGAAAAGAACCTTGCCAATGCACGGGAGGTTTTTGAAGCGTACCTACAAAGTGTGTTTGCGAATCGTGACAATGGATGGCGCCATGAGACCTTAGGAAAGATTGCTAAAGTTACTGGAGGATATGCATTTAAAAGTACTGACTTTGGAAAAACGGGTGAATATCAAGTTATTAGGATGGGGAATGTCCGTAATGGGGTCATCAGGCAACACGAGAGCCCTGTGTTCATTGATTCCGTTGATGAAACCATGCTTCAAAAAGCTCTAATTAAACATAATGATGTAATTATCACACAGACAGGCACAAAGAACAAACGGGACTATGGTTTTACAGTAATAATTGAGAATAGAAATTACTTATTAAATCAACGAATTGCTGCTATAAGGTTTTCAGATAATTATTTGTCAAAATTCTTCCTGTATTTCTCTTGGACTAATCTTTTCAGGGACCAATTCTTTGCAAATGAAACTGGAACTGTTGGACAAGGCAATGTTGGGATTGGTGCAATTACCGGGGCAATGGTTCCATTTCCACCAATAAATGTTCAACAATCCATCGTTTCCACCCTCGACTCAATGTCCATCGAAACCCAAAAGCTCGAAACCATATACCAGCAAAAGCTCGCCGAACTGGACGAACTGAAGAAATCAATCCTTGAGAAAGCCTTCGCCGGCGAATTATTATAGCGCATGATGACCGAAAAATTTCTAAATAAATATCGTGTGCCATCGGCCCGGATGCAAACCTGGGATTATGCGAGCCATGCCGCCTATTACATCACCATTTGCACCGCCGGCCACCATCCCTATCTGGGTGACATTGCGCGGGTGCCCGCGGCGGGGGAATCAACGAACCCCGGCACCGCCAACGTAGAGACGCCATGCATGGCGTCTCTACCTCCGGATCAATCGTGTCCCGTTTATGCAGAGACGCCATGCATGGCGTCTCTACCGCCGAAACAACCCGGTGAAATCCCCGTCGTGATTACAACACCACGAAAACCAGAACCACCATCAAAACCCACCCCATGAACGAAGCCGAAACCCGTGCAGAACTGATCGATCCGCAGCTGCGGCAAAGTGGTTGGGGTGTAGTGGAAGGCTCACGTATCCTGCGGGAGTATCATATCACTGCCGGGAAGATACAGACGGGCGGAGGACGTGGCAAGCCATTGATCGCAGATTATGTGTTGGTGTACCAGGGACGGAAATTGGCCGCCATCGAAGCCAAAAGCAATGAACTGGGCGTGGGAGAAGGCGTGGCGCAGGCAAAGAATTACGCCGAGAAGCTGCACCTGGAAACCACCTTTGCTGCAAACGGCAGGGAAATCTACCAGGTTTGCATGACCAGCGGCAGGGAGGGAACCATAGCCAGTTTTCCAACCCCGGATGAACTCTGGAACAAGACCTTTGAAACACAGAATCGCTGGCGTGATATATTCAGTCAAATCCCGTTTGAGGATGTCGGCGGTACGAAGGATGTACGGTTCTACCAGGAGATCGCAGTAAACAACGTCATGGCAGCCATTGCCGAAGAGAAGCAGCGCATCCTGCTCACGCTGGCTACAGGCACAGGCAAGACCTTCATCGCCTTTCAGATCGCCTGGAAGCTGTTCCAATCCCGGTGGAACCTCCGGCGTGACGGATCACGGCGACCGCAGATATTGTTCCTTGCCGACCGGAACATCCTTGCAGACCAGGCATTCAACGCATTTTCAGCCTTCCCGGAGGATGCACTGGTACGCATCAGTCCACGGGAGATCAGCAAAAAGGGATCAGTGCCCACCAACGGTAGCATCTTCTTTACCATTTTCCAGACCTTCATGTGCGGGGCTTCGACAAGCTCAGCCACCCTGACAGGGTCAGACACCCTGACAGGGTCAGACACCCCGACAGGGTCAGACACCCCGACAGGGTCAGACACCCTCGAAGGGTACTTCGGCGAATACCCTCCCGATTTCTTCGATTTCATCATTATCGACGAATGCCACCGTGGCGGGGCAAACGATGAGAGCAACTGGCGGGCGATCATGGAGTACTTTTCCCCGGCAGTGCAACTGGGTTTAACCGCTACCCCAAAGCGCAAGGATAACGTTGATACCTACCGATACTTTGGTGATCCCGTCTACATCTACTCGCTGAAGGAGGGGATCAACGACGGATTCCTCACCCCCTTCAAGGTGAAACGCATCAAGACCACGCTGGATGATTACCTCTACACCCCGGATGATGATGTGATCGAGGGCATGGTGGAGGAGGGCAAGCTTTACCAGGAATCAGACTTCAACAAGATCATCGAGATCAAGGCACGGGAAGCCAAGCGGGTTGAAATCTTTATGAATGAGATCAACCAGAACGAAAAGTCGCTTGTGTTTTGCGCCACCCAGGATCATGCCGCAGCCGTCAGGGATTTGGTCAACCAACGCCATGTTGTTTGTAGAGACGCGATGCATCGCGTCTCTACAAATGATCTGCACCAATCCAACCCGTTTTATTGTGTGCGGGTTACAGCCAATGATGGTGCCTTGGGAGAACAATACCTGAGGGAATTTCAGGACAATGAGAAATCCATCCCGACAATCCTTACCACATCGCAGAAGCTCTCCACCGGAGTTGATGCCCGGAACATCCGGAACATCATCCTGATGCGTCCCATCAACAGCATGATCGAGTTCAAGCAGATCATCGGGCGTGGCACAAGGCTGTTCGATGGCAAGGAGTACTTTACGATCTATGATTTCGTGGATGCCTACCATCACTTTGCCGACCCCGAGTGGGATGGTGAACCGATATCACCGGAGGAAACAACCGGGGGAACAACCATTCCAAAGCCTCCCACAGACCCTGATCCGTTACCGCCTGATCCACCAGAACCAAAGCAGAAGCTTAAGATCAAACTCCGGGATGGCAAAGAACGGGAGATTCAGCACATGGTCTCAACATCATACTGGAGTTCCAGTGGGCAGCCGATCTCAGCTGAGCAGTTTCTGCAAAACCTTTACGGGGTGCTGCCTGATTTCTTCAAGAACGAAGAGGAGCTGCGGGCCATCTGGAGTGATCCCATCACCCGCAAGGCATTCCTTGATAAAATAGCCGGGATCGGATTTGGCAAGGAAGAGCTGACAGCCATGCAAAAGATGATCGAGGCGGAGGATTGCGACCTGTTCGATGTATTGGAATACGTCTCCTTTGCCAGACCCAAAATCACAAGGCTTAACCGTGTCGTAAAGGCGAAAGAGATGATCTTCCTGGGGCTGGATGACCGGCACAAGGAGTTCCTGGACTTTGTGCTGTCCAAGTATATTGAATCCGGGGTAGAACAACTGGATCAGGAAAAACTCCCAAGTCTGCTCCTGCTGAAGTACAATGCCCTCCAGGATGCCACGGACCACCTTGGCGGAGTGGATATGATCCGGTCAACGTTCCTGTCGTTCCAGAAGCATCTGTATGCGGTGGGGGCGGCGTGAGAATAAATTTTAGCAACAACAACTCGGCAAAAATCCTCCAATCCCGGCTCTCGTTTGCGCGCGATAAGCTAGACTGATTGACATTTTGTTTTATTCCCAGATGATACAGCTTCTTCTTGTGAGCCTTCAGACATAAGCAGATGTCCCTTAAGGAGTTCAGGGAAGTGAGCTGACCAAAGAAAAGCTGGACAAACTGATTCCAACAAGTTAGCTCTCGTACCCGGAAATTGCCCCGGTATTGAGCTACAAACTTCTCAAACTCATATCTATTGACAAATTGTAAAACCTGAGCAAAGACATACTTTCCTGAATTCATAGTTCTGCAGTTAGTGCTGCAAAACTACAGGTCAATTCAAATCAA
>CAIVAT010000038.1 GCA_903903985.1 uncultured Bacteroidales bacterium
AAAGACATGGCCGATCATGGACACCTGTTCCGAGCCGTTGACACCACTCAGTGGCCTGCCATTGAAATCGATTCCGCCGACGACCTTGAACGTGCCCGGAAGCTCGAGGCAAAAAATGCCAGTGCTCAATCCTGACTCGGCTTTGGAAGTCATGCTTCAAATAGTATAGGAAAATGATAACGGATCACTAAACACAAATGAGATCTGGCTTGGTTTCCTAAGGGGAATCTGAAGCAACCTGGGTCTGTCGAAGACCAAATTCATTTGAGAAAATGAGGACATGGGTATTTTTGCAAGTTTTCAATTGAACTTCAAGATTGGGCAGCAATTTGCACTGTAACTGCTTATATTAGTAGTTCACCGGAGACATTGAAGCGGAGGGGGCCGGCAATCTGAACGCGATCGCGGCCATGCATCCTGTTTTCATCCGATGAACGAGACCTGTTGTAGCAGTTTCTAAATTTTGAAGATGTCGTCGTTATATAAGGCCTGCTGAACAAGCCATTTTTATTCTCAAATCCATGCCAGCGGCAAATAAGTAGATTTCTTACCGATGGTACACCAATTGTCCAACGCAATAACTGCACCAACAATTACCTGGATTAGAGCAAAATAACTATCCCGCATTCGTTGCGCAATATTTGCTACCAGTGCTACCAGCATGATCATGGTCATGGCCGTTGCAGGAGTCTTTCCACTAATTTTATCCCAACCATATCGGCGCTTTTGAATTCCTATTCGCCCTTCTATTTCTACCCGTTCAATTTCTTCGATACGTTCCAGCTTTGTAAAAAGTTTCTGGATCATTTTGTTTTCAAACGGTCGGCCCATCTTCTGTCCCATCAGGTGAATCCCGCGCTCTTTGCACCAGCGCCGATTTGCCTGATTTTGATATGCTTTGTCACCAAGAATCCTTTCAGGATAGGCTCCCGTCCGAACCCGATATGCTTCTGCTTGCATTTCAACATCATGGCTTTCACTATAGGCATCAAAACTGATGCGATCTACAAACACATAGCCATTGTGAACTGCCACAGATACCTTTGCACCAAATTCAACATCAGCACGGGCTTTTCCCCGGATAATCGGCCTTATATGTGGCTGACTAATGCTTACAATTCGGTCCGGCACTGATCGTGTTTTGTGAGTCAGCAGATATCGCTGCTGGCTGTATGTTTCCTGAATGACCAGCAATGCTCGATACTGTCGTGTACTCAGTGTACCAAGCACGCTTGGTGACTGCCTGCAAGTCGTCATCGAAGCAACCAAATCATTTATGGATCGTAAATTACGCCCGAGATACCCTAATTGCTTCCGGATGGCTTTCTGAACCTCTTTAGGATCTTTTTTACGTTTACGGATTACTGACAAAAAATGACACCGGGCTTTTTTCCGATATGTTCGTGGTATTTTTCCACCCGCAACCTTATGCAATACATCAATGATATTTTCTGTCTTTCTACGAGCTTCGTCTATCAACGACAAATCCTGTGGATGGCGAATATCTGCTGGCGTGCAGGTGGCATCAAGAATCAAGGTTCCTTGCACCGGCACTTTCTTTGGTTCTTCTGGCTTTTGGTCATTTGATCCTGAATCAGATTTGTCATCGTTTCCATCATCATTATCGTTCTTCACAGACTCCATTTCTGGGGGAACAATTTTGTTTATCAGATCATTGATCTTGGCAATACTCTCCCATTTCAAACGTTTTCGGAAATATACCAAAAGCGATGCATCAAATGGAATCTGATTCTTGAATTCCGAAAACCCTAAAAAGAATTGTATACATGGATTTTCAGAAATTTGCTGCACAGTTTCTCGATCCGTGAGTTTCAAGGTTTCTTGTACGATCAACGAACCCAGGGCAACACGAAATCGCTTTGCGGGTCGTCCATTGTTATTAAAATGATGGGCATATTCTGGTTCAAGCATTTCCCAAGGAATCACGGCTGCCATTCTTACCCAGCGATTATCAGGTTCGATACGTCCACAAAAACCCAATTTGAATGCACTCAATTCTTTCTGAATTCGTGCTGTATTGTCATACATCCTATTTCTTGGTGCACGGATTATTCAGCCTTTTGCCACTTTTCTGTGCACTTCTCCCGCTGCAACCATATTCAATTTATTGCTTTATATCAAGTTAGGACTTGTTCAGCAGGTCTTATTTAGGATCAAATAAAACACATATTGTGGCCTTGATTCAAATGAAAAGCGAGGAAAAATAAAATAATGGTTTAATTGGTCTATAGAATGGATGTTCAATAATGATGATAATATTTATCCAAAACTAAGTAAACAATGATAAATAGTAATGAGAAAAAAAATGGTAAAAGAAAAATGATTACAAAAGCTGGGAAAGCAACACTATTAATTTGAGTAATAATGGCACTAAAAGTCCCTATGTACGAGCCGATTAGAGCTATAAAACCAGCTGCCCAAAACCCACCAGAACAAGTAAAATGGAAAACAAAAATAAAAAGAAAAGAGATAAAACTGGCAATAAGAAAATTAAT
>CAIVAT010000039.1 GCA_903903985.1 uncultured Bacteroidales bacterium
GGTAAAACTGCCAGACCAGCCATTCCAACTGCCGATGCTTCAAGGAACTGGCGTCTTGACCATCCTTTTTTCTGTTCTTTCATTCTTTAGTTTTTTTGTTTTTAAATCATATAATCAATCCTGAAATATCAGGAATACTTTTTTTATTGATAAGGAGTGCAAATAAACTTCGACCAGGCCTGTTGCAAAAAGCCGTACAATATTAAAAACAATTTTGATCGGATGCAAAAAATGGATGAAAAATTATATTCAACTGATATTCAATTCATTAATTTTCACACGGCATAGCTGATGTTTTATGGCAAATAGATGAATGAGACCAGTATTCCTTGGTCTTTTTGCGTAGTTAAGAAAGCCATTGTTTTTGGTGAAACTAATGTGTGAATGATGTAACTTTCTTCAAAAATAATGCAACGTTTTCCACCATTAACCTGCTCACCTTTGTATGATAAAAATCATTCAACAAACCAATGTATTCATTGGCAAAGAATTATAAAAGAATTAAACAACAAGTATTAACAGGCGGAAGCCAATAAAATTAGAAGGAGAATTAATATGCCAACATTTGGATCACCCTTTTCAGGATTAGCGAATGAAAGGAAGCTCACGGATGCTGAGCTTATCAGAGCGATACGTTTTATGGTTTCAGCAGAGTATGAAGCAACTCAGTTGTACATGCAGCTTGCCGAGTCAACAGATAATAAACTTGCAATAGAAGTCCTTAAAGATATAGCCGATGAGGAACTTGTACATGTAGGCGAGTTCTTGCGGTTGCTTTACGAACTTGCCCCTGATGAAAAAAAATTATATACCGAGGGCAAAAAAGAAGTTGAAAGGAAAATCAGGAAGATGAAGTAATAAATACCATGAAATCAATTAAATAAATCATATCACTAAAAATCCAAATTCACCATGAGTACAGCAAACAAATTCGAATTGAAACCTTTACCCTTTGAGTACGATGCACTTGAGCCCTTTGTAGATCAGCAAACTGTCGAAATCCATTACGGCAAGCACCACAAGGCTTATTACGACAACTTTCTGAATGCTATTAAAGGTACACCAATGGAAACCATGGAAATAACCGATATCTTCAAAAATGTAGGCAAATATCCTGGTGCAGTCAGAAACAATGGTGGTGGCTATTATAACCACTCTTTTTATTGGGAAGGGATGAAAGCCAAGGGAAGCTTACCGCCAACCGGCAAATTACTGGAAGCGATTGTCCAAACTTTTGGCTCCCTGGATGAGTTCAAAAAACAATTTTCAGAAGCAGGAAAAACTAGGTTCGGCAGTGGCTGGGCATGGCTCGGAATTGACGATAAGGCAAAGCTATTTATTTGCTCTACGCCAAATCAGGATAACCCCTTGATGGACATAGCAGATAAAAAGGGAATTCCATTGCTTACGATGGATGTTTGGGAACACGCCTATTATCTTAAATACCAGAACAGAAGACCGGATTATATAGAAGCATTCATGAGCCTTATAAACTGGGAGGTCGTAAACACACGATATGAGGATGCTTTAGAAGCAACAGGCATCAAGTGAATTATCCTGCAATTTTTGAAAAATTGAATGGCATTCTAAATATTTCATGAAAACGATAAAGTTGACTACTGCCAGTGGCAGACCCTATCATGAGTTTGAAAACTCCATGACCGTTGGTGAGCGTGGGCCGGTATTGTTGCAGGACTACTTTCTGCATGAAGATATGGCGCACTTCAACCGTGAACGCATTCCTGAAAGGGTTGTTCACGCAAAAGGATCCGGGGCCTTTGGCACCTTTACTGTTACGCATGATATCACCCGATACACCAAAGCCAAACTGTTTTCCGATATTGGTAAACAAACGGAACTGTTTGCGAGATTCTCTATTGTGGGAGGAGAAAAGGGGGGTGCCGACAGTGAAAGGGATCCCCGAGGTTTTGCAGTTAAGTTTTATACCGAAGATGGCAACTGGGATTTGGCTGGAAACAACACCCCTGTATTCTTCATAAAAGATCCCAAAAAGTTTTCCCACTTTATTCACACACAAAAACGTGATCCAAAGACAAATTGTAAAAGTCCTACTATGATGTGGGATTTTTTCAGTTTGAATCCCGAAAGCCTGCATCAGGTACTGATCTTGATGAGCGATCGTGGAACCCCTTTCTCTTACAGGCATATGCATGGTTTTGGAAGCCACACTTTTTCTCTTTTTAATAAAAACAATGAAAGGGTCTGGGTGAAATTTCATTTCGTCACCATGCAGGGAATTAAGAATTTCAATGAAAAGGAAGCCAATGAAATGAAGGGCATTGATCTCGACCAGGCTCAACGCGATTTGGTAGAATCTATCGGGAAAAACGATTTTCCCAGGTGGACTTTGAAAATCCAGGTGATGACTGACGAGCAGGCAAAAACATTTCGCTGGAATCCGTTTGACCTTACCAAAGTCTGGTTTCACAAAGATTATCCGTTGATCGATGTGGGTATCATGGAATTGAATAAAATCCCTGAAAATTACTTCCGTGATGTTGAACAGTCTGCTTTTGCCCCTTCGCATGTGGTTGACGGGATCGGTTATTCACCCGATAAAGTGCTGCAAGGTCGTTTACTTTCTTATCCCGACGCACAACGGTACCGTTTGGGGGTTAACTATGAACAGATACCAGTGAACCAAAGTCGTTGTGAGGTTTCAAATTACCAACGTGACGGCTTTATGCAGGTTGGAGACAATGGCGGAGCCAGTCCCAATTACCGCCCCAATAGCTTTGATAGTCTGGTTGCTGACGAAAATTATAAAGAACCCCCCATGCAGTTGGGATCAAACATTGCCGATTGGTTCGACCGCAACGAAAACGATGATGACCATTTCACCCAGCCGGGCTTGTTGTATAGAAAAGTGATGAGCGAAGAAGATAGGAAAAATCTGGTAAGCAATGTTGTAAGTTCAATGCGTGGCATTTGTGGCGAAAAGAAAGACGAGATTATTAATCGCCAATTGGGTCATTTTTATCATGTTGATAATCAATTAGGTTTGGCAATAGCAAAAGGATTGGGAGTAACGATCGATGAAAAAATATCCCGTTCAACATAAAAAATAGAAAAAATAATGAATGTTGGTAAAAGCCTTCACCCGTTATTCAAAATTTATAAATAAAATCTGAATATGAGCAAAAACGTATCAGATCAACTGGTGGAAGCACTGGTTGAAGCTGGCATACAACGGATATATGCCTTGACCGGCGATAGCCTCAATCATGTAAATGCAGCAGTACACCGCAATGGTAAAATTAAATGGATCCATGTACGGCATGAAGAAACAGCAGCCTATGCAGCAGGGGCAGAAGCTCAACTAAATGGATTTGCATGTTGTGCAGGCAGTTGCGGTCCTGGACATGTTCATCTGATCAATGGCTTGTATGATGCACACCGTTCATCGGCCTCTGTATTGGCCATTGCCTCAACAATTCCAACCAAAGAATTTGGAACCGTTTATTTTCAGGAAACAAATACCATCAAGCTATTTGACGATTGCAGTTGCTACAATCAGGTTGCGACCACACCTGCACAATTGCCACGTATGCTTCAGGCAGCCCTTCAACATGCAATGTATCAAAAAGGGGTAGCTGTTCTTGGTTTGCCGGGCGATATCACCAACCTGCCTTCAGTAGCTGCCGAAACCACC
>CAIVAT010000040.1 GCA_903903985.1 uncultured Bacteroidales bacterium
CATCAATTTTATTTTTGTCAGGACTTGCTTTGAATGACTCCTCGTGAAGCTCGCGGTTTAATGATACAAGCTCTTTTCTTTCTGCAACCCCCGACCACAATGTTCCCACTATTAACCAACACCTTCCGATCAAGGAGGAACTCTCACGTTTTCAGGTGGAAACGTTGAAGCTCAATTGTGCAAAAAACGACATTCAATTGTATAGCCTTGATCATCAATATCATGGTATAGTCCATATTATCGGGCCGGAGTTGGGGATTACACAGCCAGGAATGACAATCGTATGCGGTGACAGCCATACCTCTACTCATGGAGCATTCGGAAGCATTGCCTTTGGAATTGGTACAAGTGAGGTGGAAATGGTTTTTGCGAGCCAGTGCATCCTTCAGCCAAAACCCAAGAAGATGAGGATCAATGTCGAAGGTAAATTGCAAGATAGTGTAACTGCCAAAGATATAGCACTTTATGTGATTTCTCAAATATCATCTTCGGGTGGTACGGGTCATTTTATCGAATTTTCTGGTTCGGCAATCCGTAGCCTGACGATGGAGGGGCGTATGACACTTTGCAACATGAGCATCGAATGTGGTGCCCGTGGTGGGATGATCGCCCCCGATGAAGTGACTTTTGAATACATCAAAGGACGCGAATATGCACCAAAAGGTGAAGAGTGGGAAACCAAACTAGCCCAATGGCAACAGCTAAAATCAGATGACAATGCGGTTTTTGATGCCGAGTTTACATTTGATGCAGCCGATATTGAACCGATGATTACCTACGGTACCAATCCCGGAATGGGAATGGGCGTTAACGGAACCATTCCTACAGGCGAAAACCTGGTGGGTTCCGACAGGATTACTTTTGGTAAAGCCCTAGATTATATGGGTTTCAAACCTGGGGAAAAAATCAAAGGTAAAAAAGTTGACTATGTCTTTATCGGTAGTTGTACCAATGGACGGATCGAAGATTTCAGGCTGTTTGCGAATTTTGTGAAAGGGAAAAAGAAAGCGGAAAATGTCACCGCATGGATTGTACCAGGATCCAAAAAAGTTGAAAAACAGATCAGGGAAGAGGGACTTGTTGAAATTTTTGAAGCTGCCGGTTTTGCTTTGCGCCAACCAGGCTGTTCTGCCTGTCTTGCCATGAACGATGACAAAATCCCGGAAGGTAAATATTCGGTTTCAACTTCAAACCGAAATTTTGAGGGACGTCAAGGGCCAGGTGCCCGTACCATGCTTGCGAGTCCGTTAATGGCTGCAGCAGCCGCAATTGCGGGAGTAGTGGCAGATCCGAGAGAAATCTGATTAATTTAAAAAGAAGCAACAATTTTTCAAATAGAAATAAAATGTCGATAGAAAAATTCCAAAAACTGGTCAGTAGGGTTGTGCCACTTCCAATCGAGAATGTGGACACAGACCAGATCATCCCGGCACGGTTCCTTAAAGCAGTTGAGCGAAAAGGATTTGGGGATAACCTTTTCAGGGACTGGCGATACAAAAAGGATGGTATGCCAAATGAAGATTTTGTATTGAACAATCCGTTATATTCGGGTGAGATCCTTGTTGCCGGAAAGAATTTCGGAAGCGGATCAAGTCGTGAACATGCTGCATGGGCAGTTTATGATGCGGGTTTCCGTGTCGTAGTTTCAAGTTTCTTCGCTGATATATTTAAGAGCAATGTGCTGAACAATGGTTTATTGCCAGTTCAGGTCCAGGATAATTTCCTTTCTGAAATATTCAGTACAGTCGAATCTGATCCAACTTCATTATTTGAAGTTGACCTTGAAAGCCAGACTATCCGAAACTTAAAGACCGGAAACAGCGTACAATTTGAGATCAATTCCTATAAGAAGGAGTGTCTGTTGAATGGTTACGATGACATTGATTTTCTGATCAGCCTCAAAGACAAGATCATCGCCTTTGAAAAGGCTTAATCAAGGAAAGGTTCAACCTTTAAAATAAATTGCGTATGGTTTATATCATGGATACTACCCTAAGGGATGGGGAGCAAACCTCGGGGGTCTCTTTTTCCGAGATCGAAAAGTTGAATATCGCCAAGATCCTTCTTGAGGAACTCAAAGTGGATTTTATCGAGGTTGCTTCTGCACGGGTATCTGACGGAGAATTAAGGGGCGCCCGCAAAGTAATGGATTGGGCAAGTCGTGCCGGATTTCTCGAAAGGATCGAAATACTCGGCTTTGTGGATGGGAGGACATCCCTGGAATGGATCGTCCGGGCTGGTGGTAAAGTGATGAACCTTTTGGCCAAGGGGTCGTTGCGCCATGTGACACAGCAACTTAAAAAATCACCGGAAGAACATCTTGAATCCATTAAAGGTTCGCTTCATCTGGCCGATTCGATGGGTATCAGGGTCAACTTGTACCTTGAAGACTGGTCGAATGGGATGCGGAATTCTCCTGAATATGTCGATTTTATGCTCGAAGGATTAAAATCGGAAAAGATTGGCAGGATCATGTTGCCCGATACGCTTGGGATTTTGAACCCTACCGAAACATATGGGTATTGCACCTCAATGATCCATAAATTTCCGGAATTCCGGTTTGACTTCCATGCCCATAACGATTACGACCTGGCCATAGCAAATGTAGATGCTGCCATCCGAGCCGGAATCAAAACTATTCATACCACGATCAATGGATTGGGAGAACGTGCCGGGAACGCACCACTTTCAAGTGTGATTTCATTGCTCAACGATCAACTCAAAATTCCGAATTCGATCAACGAGCGGAAACTGAGCCTCGCCAGCCGTATTGTCGAAAATTTTTCAGGAATTAGGATTCCTGGAAATAAACCCATTATTGGCGAGAATGTTTTTACGCAATGTAGTGGTATTCATGCCGATGGTGACAATAAAGATCAACTCTATTTCAATGACTTACTTCCCGAAAGATTTGGAAGGATCAGGAAATACGCCCTTGGCAAGACTTCAGGGAAAGCCAATATTGCCAAAAATCTTGAGGACATGGGCATCAAGCTCGATCCTGAAGATTTGAAACGGGTCACCGATAAGGTAATTGAGCTCGCAGACAAAAAGGAATCGGTAACTTCCGATGACCTTCCATACATCCTTTCGGATATTTTGAAGAGCGAATCTGTGGTCGAGAAAATCCGCCTAAAAAATTACGCCATTTCCCATGCTTTTGGATTGCGTCCCATGGCCACAGTGGCCATCGAGATCGAAGGGGAACAATTTGAGGAGGCCGCTTCGGGCGATGGTCAGTATGATGCTTTTATGAATGCCTTGCGGCGGATTTACCACAAGCAGAACAAACAGTTTCCTGCCTTGGTCGATTATGTTGTGACAATTCCTCCTGGTGGAAAAACAGATGCTTTGGTCGAAACCCTGATTACCTGGAAAATGGGTCGCGAGTTCAAAACGCGTGGCCTCGATCCCGACCAGACAGCTGCTGCCATCAAGGCAACCATGAAAATGCTCAATATTGTCGAAAACGATAGTCAGATGTTCTAGAGGATGGCGGCTGGCTTCTGGCAACTTGCGGCTGGCTGTTCGAAGTTCGAAGGTTGGCCTGAATTAATGAAGGAATGAAAGAATTAAGGAATGAAAGAATTAAGGAAACTGGTTGTCACTTGTAGTCAAGTTATTCTTGAGAATATTTTATAGGAACAAATTATGTTTGAACGGCTCCCCCTTTAATAAAGAGGGGCAGGGTGG
>CAIVAT010000041.1 GCA_903903985.1 uncultured Bacteroidales bacterium
CTTAGTCCGATCGACAGCCGTTCATTCTTCCAGAAATCATAACCCAGGATCAAAGGTACCTGTAAATAGGTATATTGTTTCACAATCTTTGCATTGTCCAGTTTCATCAGGCTGTCATAAACATTTTTGTCTGAGAGATAATAGGTCGGCACAAGGTTGCTGTGCTGCGAATTCCATTTGAATGACATGGAATCAAGCTTCTGGTAATTCCCGAGATAATCATTGTATGAGACGGACAATTCATTCGTTCCTTTGGTAATGGATACACCGATACCGGTCCTGATGGAGTAGTTCCCGAAATGAAATGTTCCGTCAACGCCGAATGAATTCACAAACTTATCTCCTTCCAGGGTGTTAAACATCAATTCCGGCGCATAATATACGCCTGTTGTGATTTGCCAGTCTTTTTCAGGCTTTTCGCGTTTTGTCTTTTTCTTTTGTGGTGCTGACGATACTCCTGTATTTGATTCCGGAGATGCTAATGGAGATTTATTCAATGTATCGGGAATAGCAGGTTTCCCACTTGCTGGTGCATGAATTTCTGCCGGCTGTTCTGTTTTTCCGGTCACAGACTGAGGTGTTATTTCAGGAGCAGAAGGAATGGTGTTTCCAGTAGATGCAGGTGCAAAAACTTCAGCAATCAATGGTTTGTCGGTTTTTTGTTTAACCTGTGATTTGGTTGATGTATGATTTTTTTGTTGATTTATCTTATGTGCAGATGATTGATTAATATGGGTTGAGGAATTGTTCAGGATTTTTTTCGTATCATTTGCCTCGTTATCGATGGTTGATGAAATTTTATTGTTTGAAGTTTTCCCGGCGGATGGTATCGGTGCAGCTAATGATGATGATGTTTTTTTTGCTCCCGGGATCAGGGTTTCATGGGAACTATATACACCATAATATATTCCGGTGCCGATTATGACCAATATGATCCCGCTCAATAAAACGAGGAACCATCTTTTTCCAGGTTTACTTGTGTTGACTACCATGGCAGCCTCCTTCAGAAAGGCCTCCCTGGCCGGTTCCGAAGGGGTGATGGTGTGATCTTTCAACACATCCCTGAAAAAGTCATCCAGGGGTTGATTATGCTTTTTCATTGGTTTCCGTTTTCATCATGAGCAGGGTCAGCTTTTTTCTCAGCATGGACCGGGCTTTTGATAATTGTGACTTGGAGGTATTCTCCGAAAAATTCAATGCCTGTGCAATTTCTTTGTGCGAATAGGATTCAAAGACATACATGTTGAAGACGCTCCGGTATCCATACGGCAGTTCGCAGATCAGATCCATAACCACCTGGGGACTTACATGACCGGCCATCCCGGTAATAAAGTCTTCGCCTTCGCTGTCATCATCCGGTACTAACCTGTCTTCAATCGGATCGATATCCAGGAATTTCCGCTCTTTTGCATGGTCACGGATGTAGTTCAGGGCCGTATTCACCATGATCCTTCGCATCCAGCCTTCGAATGATCCTTTCCCTGCATCACTGAAACCGCCTACATTCCGTATGATCTTGATAAACCCTTCGTGGAGGACATCTTCGGCATCCTGGATGTTGCCGCAATACCGCATGCAGAGACTAAGCAATGCCGGCGCATGCTTCTCATACAGTTTCGCCGGCAGGTTGCCTGTCAGTGATGGATTCGTGGCTGTTCCAATAATCCTCATGTTCATCTCCTAAAATGATAACACACAAGATTGAAATGGTTGCTTGATAAATTCAAAAAAAAGAGGCTACCCGAACTATTCTGGCAGCCTCTCTTTTGCAAGTAGTTTGAAAAGTTAATCTTTAATACGCATCTTATAAAATGAACGGTAAACAAAATAAAGCGCAACAATAAAAAACGCAAGTCCCACATAATGTGCGATAGCACGGAAATGTACGGACAGAGCAATTTCCATGGCCAGAAGTCCAAACAGCGTGGTGAATTTGATGATCGGGTTCAGTGCAACTGAAGACGTATCCTTGAACGGATCACCAACGGTATCACCAACAACAGATGCTGCGTGTAACTCGGTTCCTTTTTCTTTCATGTCCACTTCGATCACCTTCTTGGCATTGTCCCAGGCACCGCCGGCATTAGCCATGAAGATGGCCTGGTAAAGACCGAAGAATGCAATGGAGATCAGGTAACTGACAAAAAGCGAAACGGGTAATGCATAGTTCAGCTTTTCGGCAGGGCTCATGGAATCTACAAGTCCGGTAGGAGAGGAGAGAAATGCAAAGGCCAGAGCAAAAGAAAAGATTGCAATAAAGATGTTGAGCATTCCCTTTTGTGCATAAACAGTACAGATCTGAACAACCTCTTTCGATTTCGCCGTATCCGCTTTCTTGGGTGCATTCGGATCAAGATTAATGTTTTTCTTGATGAAAGCAACCGCACGGCTGGCACCCGTTGTAACTGCCTGGATGGAAGCCCCGCTGAACCAGTAAATAACGGCACCACCTAACAGGAACCCTAAGATGGTGTAAGGATTCAAAAGCGTCAGTACTTTCTCCGGTTCAATGCCCAGTGAATTCTTGATCACAAGGATCAGCGAGAAGATCATGGTGGTTGCCCCGACTACAGCTGTTCCAATAAGTACCGGTTTTGCTGTAGCTTTGAACGTATTGCCTGCGCCATCATTGGCCTCCAGGTAATGCTTGGACTTTTCAAAGTCAGGTTTAAACCCAAAATCCCTTTCGATTTC
>CAIVAT010000042.1 GCA_903903985.1 uncultured Bacteroidales bacterium
ATGGAAAAAAAGACTTGGTTATATCGCGGGATTATGCGCCATTCTGGCAACCCTGATGCTTAGTACCCGTGCATTTTACATTGGGCTGGTACTGCTTCTTATAGCCCTCTTCCTCTATGCCCTGCTAAGGCAAATAGTTGCCGGCAACAAAGGTTTTTTACGTATGATTGCTATCTGGTCTGGTGTTTTTGTTTTAGCCGTTCTTCTTTATACAGCGGCTCAAAGGTTTATCTTTCCTAAAAACACCGATACAATCTGGAATACAGGAATTGTATCGCGGCTTTCATCAATCAAAGCCGGTGAATCCTCAACCAATGCCCGGCTTACTTTATGGAAATGGTCGATTCAAATGATACGTGAGCATCCAACGCTTGGAGTAGGAACCGGAAACTGGAAACTTGTGGAACTTAAATTTGAAAATAAAAAATCAACAAATTATATTTTCGGGTATAAAAATCATAATGACTTTTTAGAGATAACTGCCGAAACGGGTTTGTTGGGCGGTATAACTTTTATAGCAATATTTATTCTGATCTGGATTAGTTTTTTAAGAGCTTCGATCCATCCCGACACTCTTAATGACCGCAGGCAACTGCTTTTCATTCCGGCATTTGGAATGATAGCGTACAGTGTGGATGCATTTTTCAACTTTCCGGCCGATCGGCCTGAAATACAATCCCTGTTTGCTGTTTATGTTGCCCTGGGTGTTGCCTTCTCAGGGATGGATATGCCGATCAGGCATGCTATTGATAATAAAACTGCCCCGGGAAAGATTTGGCATAAATATATTTATCAATTCACACTTATCCTTGCAGTTATCTTATTAATTATTTCTGCCTGGATTCTCTCTCTGAATGTCAAATCCCTGTATTATCAAAGATTGGTAAATAATGATGTCTTGTCGACAACTCATAAACTTACAGCTTCTTATGTTGTGGAAGGTTTTCCTTTTATCCCAACTGTCTCCAGTTTTGGGGAACCCATTGCTGTTGAAAAAGCAAAATACTTTATTTTCGAGAATAGATATCAGGAGGCAATCAAACTGCTGAAGGCAGATGCTTCAAGTCCTTATGACAGCAGGAGGGAATATTATATTACGAAGGCTTATAATTTATCGGGCAATACCGATAGTGCAATAGTTTGGGGACAAAAGGCTTATCGTTTAAAACCATTCGATGTTAATGTGGTCAGGGCGTTGAGCATTTGGTTGTTTAATAAAGGAAAGTACCGCGCATCAGAACAAATCCTGTCGACATATTTGAAACAGGTTAAAACTGATTCAGAAATATGGACCCTTGCTGCAAACCAATTGTGGACTTCAGGACAACACGAAAAAGCCTTGATCATGCTTGACTCGGCCGTTAAGTATATGCCGAACGATCCTGTTATCATTCAAAAGCGGCTAGCGATGCAAAAAAATATAAAAATATCACCTTATGAAGACTTATACTCACAGATAACAGATAAAGTAAAAGCTGAGAAGTACAATGATGCAATCTGTTTGCTGAATTCTTTTATCGAAAAAAAACCAATGTTTGCTGAAGCATATTCTAAACGGGCAATTTGTTATCACATGACAGGCAAATACATTAAAAGTATTCAAGACATCGATGAGACATTTAAATTAGGTATGCAGGATATGGAGTTATTAAATCTGAGAGGTGTAAATTGGCTTAGACTCGGGAAAATGGATGCAGCCTGCAACGATTTTAAAGTTGCACAGGAAAAAGGGAATGAGAATGGTGCATTAAACTTCAAAAAGTATTGTTTAAAAAAAGGTTTGAAAAAATAATACTGATCCTGAAACGGAAGAAAATTATTCATTTAAAGATACTGTCGTGCACGCGATGGTTTATTGTTAACCTGAAAGTGGTTTAGTTACCGATCAATATCTTACAGGCAACTGGTAGTTTCGGGCTGCCAGCATCGAAATCAGCATTCCCGGGTCATCGGTTATGATGCCATCCACCCCCCAGCTGATCAGTTTTGACACGAGGTCAACATTAAATACAGTATGGCTGTGTTCAGGCCAGGTCCACACGACAACTTTAAGCCCGAGTTTGTGGGCCTCATCCAGTGCACTCTTCGTAAGCTCAACATCTTCAGGCTCCCAGCATGTCCCTCCCATATCTTTGACCATTTGGGGAATTGAATTCTTATGATCTTTAACGAGGACACCGCCTGTCCATAATCCTGCCTTCACCGGGTCGGGATCAAAGAAACTGTTGGGCGTACCCGGTTCATTATCCCATTCAGTCAGGTAAGCGGTTTTTACATTATGATCCAGATTCTGAAGTTCATAGAGGCACCTCCAGTCGAACGACTGGATCTCACAAATGGGGACGATATCCTCCTCTTTCAGTATCCTGTAAAGCGCAGAGGCAAATTCAGCCGGGGTATAAGTCCAATCGTTATGTTCCGGGTCGGTTTTAAATTCGATCTGGAAACCTACTTTTTTATTTGTTTTGCCGTTCACATAGTGGATGACTTCACGCAGGGTGGGCATATGCACCCCATCCATTCCTATCTGGGCCGGAAAAAATTTGCTGTAGGCGCTGGCGGTATCCATCCGCCCCACATCATATTTTTTGACCTCGTCCAGTAATAAGGATTTTACCAGTTTTCTTTCAGTGATAAATTTTCCGTCAATCCCTCTTACGATATCAGGATTCAGCCTGATATCGTGAGATACGACCACTTCACCGTCTTTAGACATCACAATGTCCATATCCACCCAGTGAGTCCCGATAGAGAGCCCGGTTGTATAGCCGGGGATGGTATTCTCAGGAGCATAACTCCTGGCTCCCCTGTGCGCATAAACCTGTAATTTTAAGCGGTTATCAGCGGGAACAGGTTCCTGGGTTTGTTTTTTACAGCCCGAATTTATCAGGGAAAACAGTATGCCCAAGACCAACAGGAATATTCTGAGTGCTTTTGACTTTTTCATTAGATTCAGTATTTAAAGAACATTCAAAGGTAACATTCATCAGGATACAAAAAGAGGGTAACTCAAAAGTCGGATCCACGGGCTGTCTTAGCGCCGGGCGCAGACGCGATACAGTGACGGGTCCTCCTAATCCGGAGAAATCGAGTAGGTAGGGGGATTGCTCCCCCGCCCTCTCACACCACCGGGCATACTTTCGTACACGGCGGTTTCTTTAAATTATTTAACCGTTCGTAATTCAAGGTAAGATTGTACAAGCCTTGCTCATCAAACCATCGATTGCCCATAGCCTGTTGAGGCTGTGGGCAATTTGATTTCCGCCAATATCCTTTACCTGATAAAGCCAATGTCCAACTATGCCATTTTGCAACTCCCATACCTTCCAAAAAACGTTGGAGGGTAATAGTGCGCTTACATTGCTTGATTCGATAGCAACGGAGTTTCCTCCGTATCCATTCATCAAGTGTTCGTAATAGTTTTTGGCATCGGGCATATTGAAAATACTGTAACCACCCTCGCAATACTGGCGTGAGTTCAGAGATAATCTGTACAAAACTCCTGCCCCTGTTGCGTTTGGTAATCTGTCGTATTTTGTCCTTAATCCGCTCAAGGCTCTTGACGGCAATGCTCAGATTTCCATCCCATTGGATGGTGTAACCTAAGAATTTGGTTTGATTGCTCCAACAAACCTGGCTCTTTTCAATATTCACTTTGAGTTTCAGTTTGTTCTCGATAAAGTTGCTTATCGACTGCATTACCCTCTCTCCCGCCATTTGGCTTCGTACGAAGATATTACAGTCATCCGCATAGCGAACAAAGTTGTGTCCCCGACCCTCCAACTCCTTGTCCAACTCGTCTAAGACTATGTTCGACAGTAGTGGTGAAAGTGGGCTGCCCTGGGGAGTGCCTTCGGTGCGTTGACTTACTACTCCATCTGTCATGATCCCACTTTGCAAGTATTTCCGTATCAGCCTCAACAAAGTTTTATCTCCTATCATTTCGGTTAAACGGTGCATTAAACGGTTGTGATTGACCACGTCAAAGAAGTTTTTCAAGTCCAAATCCACTACAACCTTATTTCCCGATGCTACATATTCGCTTGCCTTCTTTAGCGCCTGGTGAGCGCTGCGTTTAGGGCGAAAACCGTAGCTGTGGTCTGAAAATTGTTGTTCGTAAATCGGGCTTAGCACCTGGGCAATCGCTTGTTGGATGATCCTATCCGTTACCGTGGGGATACCCAGTTTGCGAGTGCCTCTGTTGGGCTTGAGGATTTCTGCAAGTTTGACGGCCTGTGGCTGATAGTTGCCTGTTTGGAGTCTCTCCAGAAGGTTCTCTCCTTCCTTTGCAAACCATGCTGCAAATTCAGTTACCGGCATTTGGTCTATCCCTGCTATTCCTTTGTTCTGCTTTACCTGCTTGTAGGCTCGTTTGATGTTATCGTGCGAACACACTACCTGCATTAAATTCATAGCTAAGGCTCGTTTCTGTTCGCCTGCTCCATTTACTTGCAACTCCCTTCTGTCGTCCGCTCCACTTACGGTTTCACGGTGGTGGGAAGGGCGTGTAGTTTCCGCTCTGGCTTGTTGAAACAAGTCCAGTTGGTAAACTATGCCTTGCTGTCGCTCCATAAACTGACTTTTGAACTAACTGCTCCTTAAATTTAAAGATTCGGACCTTCACCCTGGCCGTTCCTGCCTTGGCTACTATGTCCTCTGCTGACTTCTTGACACTCTTTTGTTGTTATCGCTAACTGCATAGTCCTGTTGGGACAAGTCTCAAGATCTCTCGGGATAAAGTTCTTTCCTTTCCTTGGGTTCTGCCTGATTTACTGTTAACGGTTACGGTTGAATTTTGGGATGTACGCAATCCATAGCTCGCTCTCCCTCCGTTGTTCAGCCTTGTATCAGATTTCTGTGCGTCAGAACGCCAATTTTGCTGATGGCTTCCTTCAGATTCTGCCTCACGGCAGACACCCTTGCCATTCGCTAACACTTCCTATCAACCCGGCGTGTGCAGGGACTTTCACCCTGCAAGTCAAAGAACTATGCCCGACATACTAATAAAAAAAGGCCGCCCTTTTGGGACAGCCTTTTTTCGTTTATTCGTAAACGGTTGTTCGTTATCTGTTAACCACAACCACTTTACGTACAGCTTTAGCCTCACCATTCAGGAATACCACCGAATAGATCCCGGAAGGCATTGGCTTGAGGTTGATGAGTTTATCATATTTGCCATTGATCGTTTTAACATCCCTGATCTCAAAGATCTTATCGCCGATCTGGTTGAAGATGCAGATGCTGAATGTTGTCTCAGCCGGGTAGAGGACTGAAGCAGTGAAGATACCGTCGTTGGGCACGGGATAGACATTGAAGGAAGCATCGGAAGGTAAGTCCTGTATCCCGATGACTTCTATCCAAACATGGTTTGAAGTATCTGAAACACAACCGTTAAGGGTCACCTGCGTCCAGTACCAGCCAGTGTTATGTACCACAGTATAGGTATGGCCGGTTGCCCCCGCAATCGGGTTACCTTCATAATACCACTGGTTACCATCGGTTGCGCTGGAAGTCAGCACGAAGCCGGCGGCAGTCACTACCGGAGTTTCCGGGATGGTGTTCACTACGAGAGTTGTATTAGCCGTTCCCGTGCAACCCAGGATATTAGTTACTGTAAGGTGATACACACCTGCAGCAGCGGTAGTCACATTGGCGATTGTCGGGTTAGGAAGGCTGGATGTGAATCCGTTCGGTCCTGTCCATGCGTAAGCAGACAGCCCTTCGGGTGATCCCGTTAAGATGAGCGTTGAACCTACGCAAAGAGGTCCGTTGTTCGATGCAGCTGCAACCTGGCCGGCATTGACTTCAGCCGTTGTATTAGCAGTTGCAGAACAGCCCACCGAGTTGGTCACGGTCAAATGATAAACCCCGGCTGCTGCCGACGTTACATTCGTAATGGACGGGCTCTGGATAGCAGATGTGAATCCATTAGGTCCTGTCCATGCGTATGTAGTCATACTTGCAGGTCCCCCTGTTAAATTCAGGGTACCGCCCACGCAAACCGGTCCGTTGTTCGTTGCTGTTGCGACAGGGCTCGCAGGCTGGGCATTGATAACCACATTGCCTGATGCCGGGGAAATACATCCTGCAGCATTGGTCACGGTGAAATTGTAAGTACCCGTGGCCAGGCCCGTGATTGTCGTGCTGACTCCCGTTCCTGTGTGAGCTCCCGGGTTAATGGTCCAGGTACCTGTGGCAGGTAACCCGCTCAATACCACACTGCCTGTAGCTACTGCACAAGTCGGCTGGGTAATGGTACCAACAACCGGTGCTGTGGGTGTTGCAGGCTGGGCATTGATCACAATATTTGCTGATGCAGCCGAAGAACATCCCACTGAATTCGTAACCACTGCTGTATAAGTATTTGCAGTAAGGCCGGTTACCGTTACAGTTACACCTGTGCCTGTCCTCACGATTGGTCCCGGGTTGATAGTTACCGTCCAAGTGCCTGAGGCAGGTAATCCGTTCAATACCACACTACCTGTTGCCACCGAACATGTGGGCTGGGTGATCGTGCCTACTGTCGGCGCTGTGGGTACTGCAGGCGCTGCATTGATCGTGAAAGGAGACGATGCGGTTGAGGTGCATCCGGTTGAATTCGTAACCACTGCAGTATAGGTGTTGGGAGCAAGGCTCGA
>CAIVAT010000043.1 GCA_903903985.1 uncultured Bacteroidales bacterium
ATTTGTTCCGCGGAGAAGGGGGGATTCGAACCCCCGGTACAGTTTCCCGTACGACAGTTTAGCAAACTGTTGGTTTCAGCCACTCACCCACCTCTCCAGTTCTTTCTTTCAGTTTAAAGGGCTGCAAAGATAGGAAATAGCTTTCAGACAAACAAACAAAAAACGCAGGACCCTTTTCCAGGCATCCTGCGTCATGCAAATAAAAAGCAATACAACAATACTTCCGTGTAATTACCTGGTAATGATTAACTTGAACGATTCAGCCTGATCACCTGCGATTACTTTCAGGAAATATAAACCAGAGGGCAGGCCGTTCAATGTGAAATGGTGGTTTTTCTCCCCGGTATAAGAGGTTGACATAATCCTGCCTCCCTGCATATCGAAAATTTCTACATGAACCCTCTCCGGTTGTGCCTCTCCTTTATCCATGAGGGTAAAAGTCCCGGATGTGGGATTAGGATAAATAGCGAACATCCTGCTGGCTGGCTCAGGCTCCGGAGTAAACTCTTCGACTCCTGAAACAACGGCGACCATGGCAGGGGAAAGACTGCCACAATAGGAATTTGTGGTTGTAATGTACCCATGCATATAACCTCCGGGTTCGATTTTCGTCCCCTCCAGGTACAAGATGGTCTTGCCGGCGATCATGGTGGCGCGGCCTCCGTCCTCAATCACAAAAATATTGCCTCCGCCTGCAACGGTGATTGTGTCGCTGGCATCAAAACAAATATCAAGGAGTTCGGGAATGGTGCCTGTTGCGGCTGTGTTCCTGGCAACAATGATCATGATGATCTCATTTGATGTAGCCGGACTTCCTGTCGGGCACTGGGCATTGGAAGTAAGGACACAGGTAACGTGATCATTATAACCGGGTACATAGGAGTATGTAGGCAAGCCTGTTCCGACCGGGTTCCCGTTAAGCTTCCACTGATAAGATGGCAAAGTACCTCCATTTACCGGGGTTGCAGTGAATGTTACATGATTACCCGGCGGTGATGGGTTGGCTGAAGCCTCGATGGAAACACTGACCGGCAGGAGAGGATTTACAGTAAGCACGACACTGCCCGTGGCCGCAGTGCCCAGGCCATCCGTTACGGTTACATAATATGTAGTTGTTGCAGCAGGATTGGCAATTGGATCGATGACATTGGGATCAGACAGGCCGGCTGACGGACTCCAGTGATAAGAATACGGAGCCAGGCCACCCGTGCGGGTTACATTTAACTGTGATGTGTTTCCATAACAGATTGCTCCTGGTTCGGCAGTGCCTGAAGCAGTGAGGGTGGGTACCCAGTCGATCAGGTTAAACCCATCGGCATCATGATCCTCTCCTGAAAAATCACCTGAAAAATCAACAAAATAAACATGCCCCGTGCCTATTGTCTTCGCCACATTGCTGTTGCAACCTCCGGTATTTGCGGGGAAAACAGCATTTCTGATGGTCAGGACCTGGTCATTGTTGATTCCCAGCAACGTTCCCCCGGCAGTACCATCCTGGAAGGTGCATCCTTTGAAGGGATGTGCAGGATCGACCATGCTTCCCGGGCCTACATACACCCCATTGACGAACATATTCTTAAATATGCAATAGTCGGCGGCGATGGTACCCCCCGAACTGATATTGAGTGCATACCTTGCTGTGGGTACATTGCCTTTGATGGATACCTGGACAGCCTGCGTTCCTGAAATATCAAGGCGACCGCCGGAGTTTACCTGGAAACTTCTCGTATTACTCATTATTACAGATGAAGCAGCAGGCAAGGACAATATTCCTGCGTCATTCACTACCAGGTCGCCTTCCACCCAGAGTCTTTTGCCATTCGCATTGCACTCACCGTTTTCGATGGTCAGGTTACCTGTATAAAGGCAATTCAAATTGGTTGTTGGTGTCACGGATACCCCTGTGTTTTTGTTGATCACCAGGTTATGAAAACACCCTGTTGAACTTATATAGTTCAATGTGGCATTGTCCGGACCCAGAAATTCCACCGTGTTCAATGGGAATGCATTGAGGAAGGCACCGGCAGATCCAACCGTGAAATGGCGACATACCTTGTGATACAGTCCGGCTAAATTGTCTTCCCATGTACCACTCATGATATCAATGTCGCCGAAGCACCTTAAATTGTCATTGGGTTTGAATTCCCCGGTGCTTTTAAAAATTCTCAGGTTATTGAAATCTTCCTGTGCACAGGCGGTGATCAGGAATTGGTTGGCTAACCCGTCAAAAGTGACCAAGGAAGCATATCCCGGGTTAAAACCAAATGTTGATGAATAAGAGGTATTGCCATTGCTCCAGTTACCACCAACGTTGATCGTAAGGTTCGGCGTATCGTTGGCATTCAATCCGGCGCCGTTGTTAATTGTCAAATCGTTATCGATATCCAGGGTGGTATTTGGGTCCAGTTCAAACGACCCGTCGCTGATAGCCAGGTTATGGGTTACATGCACGCTAAGGTTGTCAAGCAGTTCCAGTGCGGTAACATTCGTATTTGTTTTGGCCACCTCCATGTCGTAGAAAGTTTCATCGGTTGCGATGTCGCCATCATTGGGCCCCGTGAAATGCACGGTGTTGTCGTATTCAAGAAATCCGCCCGCTCCGATATTGTTTGTCCAGTTCCCTTCCACATACAGATCATAGGTTTCACTGCTTAAATATCCTGAAGTGATCAGCACATCGTTTTTCACGGTAACATTGGTCTGTAAACCTGCCTTACCGGCCAGTTCCAGGTCATAAAGATAATTTCCGTTACTGCAATATATGTATGCTGTTCCGGTCCTTGAAAAGATCATTTTCAATTTACCGCCTGTTGGCTGGAAAGTTCCGGGATTGCTGGCGCCGAAGGCTGTACCGCATATGATCGTACCTCCGCTAATATTTGTTGTTGCAGTTGAAGCAATGGAAATACTGTTATTGGTTATTTCGAAAGTGCCGCCTGACAGGTTGAAAATTCCCCTGAGATACTGCCAGGCACCAGCCGCAACAGCATCATTACTGGTAAAGGAACCACCCGCAATACCTAATTCCCCGGTAGCTGCAAGTTCAAAAGTGCCATGAACGAGGGCACTCCCTGCACCGACATTCAGCAGGCCATTCAGGACAAAGGCGGAATACTTGTTAAGCAAATATCCGCGGGCCGACATATCCGTTTCTGCGGTACTTTGAATATCGAGCATTCCATCTACAATCAATTTCCCGCTTTGCAGATGGAACTGATTGCCCGCATTTACGGTCATCGTTCCTGCCACCCGAATGGTATCAGTTGAAGATGCATGGATATAGGCGTCGGAAGACGTGCTTGGCGGTTTCCCGATCACCAGGTTGCCAAAAGCGGCATCCGGATCATCATTACGTATCAGTGATGCCAGGGTTCGGTTGAAAACGACCGTGTTTCCGGTGCCCAGAACGGCATTGGTCCCGTTCTGGAAGGTCCAGTCGCTGCCAACAAGAATTTTACCGGTCGTAATAAGGTCATTGGAACCGGGTTGCCAGGTGATATCTCCGGTGATGACGAGGCTGTCGGCCGCATTGTCCATCCGCAGGGTACCGCCGCCCACGATGACATTTTCATTCACATCAACACGGTAACCGCCAAGACGGAAGGTTCCCGATGAAATATTCAGGTTTTTACAGGTCATATCATAAAAATTCGGTCTGGCATACAATCCTGTACCTTCGATGATCACATCATTGAACGGGCAGTTTTCCTGGATGGTTTGATAATTTGACGGCTTGCCAAGAAAATGAACCACCGAATAAATACCGGCATCAAACCCTTCGGTCGATGTTGGCGTCAGGTTGCTGTCGTACCAGTCTTCCGCACTGTATATTTCCACGTTGTTGTCGTTGGCATTGAGGCCGGCACCGGAAGCAATAAGGACCTGGTTATCCACATACAATCGGCTTCCCGGGTTCATTTCCATGGTTCCTGCCTGGATATTCAGCGAACTCGTAACAGTCACGGAATCATTCACTTCCACTCCATTATACCCTGCATATGTTTTATCTACCTTCAGGTAATAGAATGTTTCGCCGGTAAGGATAATGGATGCAACAGATCCCTCAAAGACGGTCATACTGGTTCCTTCTGCGAAACCTGCATTTCCGACATTATTTGTCCAGTTGCCCCTGATCAGTATGGGATAATTATTGGTGACAAGCGCTCCGCTTTCGATGGCCAGGTTTCCATGTACCCGCAACGAGTCGATCATATTTGTATTGCTGGAGGAGCTGATAACGAGGTTGTTGAAATAATCCCCGGTATTCAGATCAATGTTTTGGGAATAACCACCAAAAATAAAGGTGCCTGCAAGACAATAAATATGCCCGTAGTTATAAAGTTCGCCCTTCAGAACAAGCGGATATGTGCTATTGTCATAAAGTGTGCTTGTGGTGTTCGTGTTATCGAAATATCCGGTAATTTTAAGCGTATCGGTAGATGCAGCGCTGAGATACAAATAGCCGGAAGACTTGCTGTTAAGTACACTTTTAAAGGAACAATTGGCCTCGTAACTGCGGATATAGGAGCTTGAAGTACCATGGAAATACACATATCCATAGCCAAGTTGTGCATGCGCTCCTTCCCTGAATTCCCAGTCGCCATCAACATACATTCTGCCGTTTGCAGTAAAATTTGCAGTAGAGCCGGCTTCCCAGAAAATACTGCCGGCAATATCTATATTGCCGCTGGCACTGGATATTTCCAGCTGGCCATTGATGGTCATATCCCCTGCGACACTTAAAGTCTGGGTGTTCACCCGGAGTATGGCACCGCTTCCAATGGTTATGTTATTGCAATATGCAATGGATGATGAAACGATGGGGAAGTAGGTATATCCTGTATTGATGGCCACATCAGTGGATGTTGTGGGAATATATGAAGCGGCCCAATTGCCGGCTGTATGCCAGTCGCTGGAAATGGTACCGAGCCATTGCCCTGTTTTTTCAATTTTGAGATTGAAATTGGCTGCCAGGGCATCATTGGCCCATACACAGAGCCCATAGTCATCTTCGGTGGCAATGGTAATCCAGAACGACTCGTTCACCGCACCGCCAGAATTGTCGGAAATAGCCAGGTATGAGCTTCGGTTAGCGTAATAGGCAGCACCTGAAGAACCATAAAGCCCCATGCCCAGGTCAGAGGATCCTGAACTGAAGGTCATGGAAAACTTGTAATACCCGGGGACCAGGTGTATATCCCTCATTTCAACCACATCGCCGGCAGGCCATGACCTGTTGTTGTTATCGCCAACCACCAACGTTGTGTTAGAACCATCATATTCAACGGTGGCGGCATGGGTACCCGAGACCCGATAGGGTTTTATTCCCCTTGCCTGCATCGGGGAGTGGTTTCCGTCCATAACAACAAAGTCGACTGGATACGTAAATGTTGAAGCCGCGATTGCCGCAGGTGTAAAAGTAATATCGGAAAACATCTGCATGTTCCAGTTTTCGCCAACCGTATTTGCCCTGGTCCCGACGGCACACCAGGAGTAAAAAGAATGTGTAAACTGGTAATAATCAGGATCAGTGGTGGTAGTGGCTGCAACATCTCTCACAAGAAATGCCAGGCTGCCTCCCGGGAGAATTTTCAAATTCCCTGTACTTGCATCACTCCCTGAGAACACATTGGTTGAGCTATAAACATGAACCCTTATCCTGCATGTAGTAGAATTAATGCCTGCAGGCGCGACCCAATCGTAAGCCCCATCATTAGGGGTGTTTGAAGTGATTGTTGTCCAGTTATATCCGCCGTTCGTACTATAATATAATCTCACGTAAGAATCCAGGAGGTAATCATAATTCCAGGTAATTTCGTAAACATCACCTGCATACAAGGTTTCGCCACTGCCGTTGTGGTTATAAAGAACATCTCCGAGCGGGTAGGTAAGTTCAATGGCGTAGCCTTCTGCGCCGCCCGGTATGATGGTGTAAACCCTTTCCAGATGCGTTTTGCTGATCCATTGAACTCCCTCATACCATGTGTTGTGAACCCCAATCTCATCGGTTGTGGCATCGTAGGCAACACAACATTCGGAGTGACCGGGAATGCTTATATGGACCGGTCGGCCATAGGTGCCGATCTCACTGATGATTTTACTGAAATACCAGTCGTAATCCATTCCATGATCAAATTGTGTGCAGGTGAAATTATAACCGTTGGTCGTATTGCAAACCGAAGTATATCCGGGAGCAATTTCATCCCGGTCGGTAAGGCCGGTGGAGATCGTGTCAGTATTCATTGCAATGGCCAGTTCCTTGTTGGTGTTTGGCACCTGGTAATCGGTCTCTCCCTCCAGTCCATCCGAGCGTTGAAAATAATAATCAATAAGTTTCGAATAGTTATTTGCGCTGACTGCAGAAACGTAATCCCAGTATGACAGCAGCATCGCAGCAGCTGTTGGTGAACAGCCATAGCTCCAGTCATAGAATTTGCAATTGCCGTCGTGATTTGGGATCCAGACTTCGGCGGCAGGGGCATCCATTTCACGGTTTAAATATTTGTTCCATTCGCTGCTGAAATCACCTTTTATGCAGAAAAATCCGAGCGGCTTTATAATTTGCTGAAATTCATCCTTTCCTGCAGCCTGCAGTTTTGGAAACGCCTTTACATAAATATCATCCGTGCCATTGGTATAGCAAAACCACTGATTCTGGAAATCAATGTAATAAGCTTTTTTCATGGAGATCGTCTCTCCTAACTTCTCTTTGGCCTTTGCCTCCATCATCAGACCCACGGCATATTCGGGAGACAAGGCTTTGGAATGATCCTGGATCACGGCAAGGTCCTTCCTGGCGCCGACGAAAATAGTTCCATATTCTCCGATGCCCCATTGTAATTTATGGTCACCTATGCTGAATGCTTCATCGCATTGCTGTTTAAGCCATTCCTTCTCAGGAAATGGTTTATTGATGGCGTAGGTAAACCGGTAACCGATGAGTTCATCATCCTTTGAATAATAAGCCAGGGGCTCAGAGGAACTTACTTTCCCCCAGAGAGCCATGGCTTTTTGATCGGCAATCATCCTTACCTGGGTCAGAGGTACAAATTCTGTCTGGCCGAAACTAAATTGCCCGGTCAGCATAACACCCAATAAAATCCGTGTAAATTTTTTCATGATATTACGTTTTAAATTATGAAAATAATCCATGAATATTTATTAATCCGTCAGTCAGATCTTCAGACATCTGATAAAATATGCGGGTGTATCGAGAATGAAATAATAATACGACATTTCATCATTAAAATCTAGTTTTTACCTTACAATGATATGATATTTCATAAATTTTGCTGAAACACAATTTTAAAAAATTCCGCAGGGTAATCCAGCGAAACGGTATCGAAATGAGACAATTAACGATTCAGGATCAATTTCAATGTTTCAAAATGGTCGGTGGTTTTCAGGATAATAAAATAGAGTCCCGGTGGCTGATCGGAAAGGTCAAACTGCTGTCTGATCTCACCGCTAAATGATGAAGATAAAATCTTATTTCCAAGAGTCCCGGATACGACAACCTTAATTTCCCCTGACAGGTCATTCCCTTTATGCGATAATGTAAATGAACCGGTAGTCGGGTTTGGATAAACCGTGAATAGATGCGATGCCGGCACCCGCACGACTGGTATTTCTGTCCCTGCAACTACCGCTACCATGGCTGGCGGCTGGCTTCCACAATACTCGTTCGTGAGAGTAATCCATGCGTGCATATAACCTCCGGGCAAAACCGAAGCGCCTGGCAGAAACTTAATTCTACTCCCTGCAATGAAAATGGCACTGCCCCCTTCATGAATCGTGAAAGTACCAGGTTGGACAGGAACGGTGATGGTACCGTAGGCATTAAAGCAAGTATCTGTTCCTTCCAATACATCACCTGAAGCTGTTATGTAGGCTGGGACCATGATCATGGTAATGGTATTGGATGGAGCCGGGTTAACCGATACGCAGGGGGCATTTGAAGTTAAAACACAGGCAACCTGGTCACCATATAGCGGGTTATAGGAATAAGTTGCTAGGTCTTGCCCCACATCGCTGCCATTGACCTTCCACTGATAAGAGGGTGCATTGCCGCCATTGGTTGGTGTTGCGGTAAAGGTGACCGATGATCCCGGAGGAGAGGGATTTGCAGATGCAGCAATGGATATGCTTGCTGGCAGATTTGGATGAACAGTAACGGTAACATTTCCGGTCGTTGTCGTGCCAAGCATATCGGTAACGGTAACAGCATAGTTGGTCGTAAAATCAGGAGTTGCTACGGGATTATAAATCAAAGGATTCGATAAACTTTCCGCAGGGCTCCAGGCATAGGAATAGCCAGGATACCCGCCTGCAGCAACAACATTCAATTGTACCTCACTTCCGGCACATACGGTTTCAGGCGCAGCCGAAACCTCTGCCATTAAAGTTGGAACCCAGTCGACCAGGTTATTGACATCGTTGTCAAAATCTTCACCGGAGAATGCGCCTGAAAAATCCACAAAGAATGCATGCCCGATATTCAGGATTTTGGAAACATTGCTGCTGCCATTCCACGTATTTGCAGGAAATACCGCATTTCGAATGGTCAGGAACTGGTTGTTGTTCAATACCAGCAGGGATCCGCCTGCAGCACCATCCTGGAAAGTACACCCGTTAAACGCATGTGCCGGATCGACCGTGCTTCCGGGACGCACATAGATGCCATTCGAACCCGTATTTTTGAATATGCCATATTCAGCAGCAATCGTACCTCCTGAATTGACATTGAGTCCATATCTTGCCGTGGAAACATCGGCCCTGATCATGGCATTGCTGCCGGAAGTGCCTGCTATTTCAAGTTTTCCACCCGAATTCACATTCAGGTTTTTGTTGTTGGCAAGTACCAGCAAAGAGGCGGATGGTAACGAAAAATTTCCGAAGTCATTGATGGCCACATCACCATCGACCCATAAAGTGTTTCCATTCACGTTATAAGTCCCGTTTTCAATGGTCAGGTTGCCTCCGAAAAGGCAATTCGCATTGCCGAACTGGGTAACCGAGGAGCCTGTAGTCTTGTTGATCAGCAGGTGATGGAAACACCCTGTATTGCTGGAGTACCTCAGATTTGCGTTCAGATTACCTGCGAATTCAACCGTATTCAGTGCGAATGCATTGAAAAATGCACCCGTGGGCTGAACGGTGAAATTTCCAAGAAAAGTATGATGCAATGTTGCACTCACATTGTCTTCCCACGAACCATTCTGGATCACCATGTTGCTGTTGCAGAAGATATTGCTGTTTGGCCTGAACTGTCCTGAACTTTTATCTATTTTCAGGTTGGCAAAATCTTCCTGCGGGCAACTGGTAGTCAGACATTGATCGGTTGTTCCGTTGAAGATAACCTGCGAGGAATTGCCCGGGTTGAACCCGATTTCATCGTCATACACA
Organism: uncultured Bacteroidales bacterium; assembly: GCA_903903985.1. GTDB lineage: Bacteria > Bacteroidota > Bacteroidia > Bacteroidales > FEN-979 > CAIVAT01. The sequence goes on from CAIVAT010000043.1 coordinate 9,406, forward strand.
GTATTGGTATTGATCCAGTCTTTCCCGACAAATACCTGGGGGCCATACTCGCCAGTGGCATTGAGTCCTGAATTCAGGCTGATGGAAAGGTTTCCTGATACAGCAAGGTTGGCCGGAGCATTCATTTTTAACGTACCGTCGCTGATGGACAGGTCATTCGTGACGGTTACATCCTGCATCAGGGTAAGATCATCGTGCAGCGGGTTGGTTTTGGCCAGATCGAGGTTATAGAACGTTTCCGGGGTCAAAATTCCTGCATTGTCTGTGCCTTTAAACACCACCTTGCCGGTTCCTTCCTCATACGCGGAAGGGCCAGCAAGGTTGTTCCAGTTTCCCGAAATATTGAGGGTAGCACCTGCCCATGCAGAAAATATGCCGTTTTGAATGGTCAGATCGCCCTTGATTTCGGTATCATAGCGATAACTGATCATACCGGATAAAGGCTGGTCAGTAGCACTTTTATTGATTACAACATTATGGACATAGCTCCCGTTATGGGTTTGCAGATTTGCATCGGTGGGGCCATATAATTCCAGGGTTCCGCCTGACGGCGTAAAACCGGGCCTGTCGGTGATGAATATCCCGGGAGTCCTGATTGTTCCACCGGTAATATTTTCTGTAAGCGGGGCCGCTGTTCCATCCCAGACAATGATTCCAACATCTTTGAAATCAAGCGTTCCGCCTGACATCTCAATCCCGCCGGAAGGAGCCACAGGCCAATAGCTTGTAGTAGTTCCGCCATAAACATTGAAATTACCGCCATAAATATGAAGGTGTCCATTCAGGTTTACTTTTCCATCCACATGATGAAGATTGATGGTTCCCCCGGTATACAAATAATAGTCACCACTGATGGCGTCATCCAGCAGGTCGTTGGCAGTAAAGGAGTAGCCGCCTTCCACAACATTTACACCACCAGAGGTCCAATCGTATGCAGCACAGGTTACATTCCCCAGAATCATCAATTGTCCGGGTACAGCCACCTCGAGGATATTGAACGTTTCACCAAAACACCGGGCTTCACCACCGGTTAACATGCCGGTAAACACAACCCGTCCGGTACTCTCCTCAAACCCTGAAGGCCCAACCCAATTGCGCCAGTCATAGCCGGCATAAATGTTATAGGTAGCAGTTGGGGAAGGCCCGTTGTTACAACTCAAAGTACCGGAGCGTATTTCTGGTCCATTATGCAGGACCAGATCGCCTGATTTAAGATAACAGGTTCCACCTGGTTTGTTAATTATCAAAGTGGATAGACTGAGGCTGTCGCCAGCAAGATTTTCGATATATTGTGTGCCTGATCCATTCATTTCCAAATGCAAAGCCCCGCTCACCCGGGCTAAGGGATCCACGATAAAATCCCTTGCACAAAAAATTTCATCACCCGCCAGATCAGATTTACTTCCATCAAGGAAATGAACATTGCCTGCGCAGGAAATTCTTCCAGGGCTCATTGAAGTGAAAGATAATCCACCGCCATCCTCCACTTCGAAAGCAGTTGTCCCGGTATTGGTAATGGACAGACTGTGCATTACAAAAAGGATCCCTTCGCGAATTTCGACAGTTCCGCTGCAGGTTGCCGTTCCATTAAAATGCACGCCAATACTGCTCAGATCCTTTTGAACCCTGACATTGGTATAGGTGTCATTATAAAAGTATTCACTCCAGTAGGTATCGGTTGATCCGGTAAAATAAAGGTATGAGGCGCCGTTCATGGTAAATTGGCCTTCGCTGGCATCAAAATTCCCGCTTACATAAAACGCACTTCCCGGGCTTTGTGTAAGTACTGCTCCTGCTGGTACTGTCAAATGGTTGCAATAAGCCGTTCCTGCCCCAATCACCGGGGAATTCGGGGTTCCAGCAGGAATCATCACATCTGTTGAAGAGGTGGGCACGTTATAATCATCCCAGTTTTCCGCGGTGTACCAGTTTGAAGAAACCTCACCTGTCCAAAGGCCAGGCGTGGAAGTTATCCAGTCGATCTTGTTCCATTGATCACGTTCATAGGCCGGACCAGCATAGGGGCCCGTGGCATCTCTGAAAACTATATGGCCATCTGTAGACCCTTTGTAAACGTTATAGGTTGGGGGCAAAGTCGGAAAGTTGGCGCCGCGTATGGTAATATCCTGGGTATTTTCTATTACCAGCAAGCTGCCCGCACTGCCATTTGTAAACGTGCAATGGTAAAAGGCATTCTCAGGATCTATGATTTCTCCTTCAACCATAACACTGCTGCAATATTCGAAGGTTGTGTATTTTGCTGACAGGTGACCACCAAAATGGTTATAAAAGGAATAACCACCTGTGGTATGTGTTATCAGGACGCCTTGCGTTGGTGTTCCCATTGTTTGCACAGTCCCACCGTCAGAGGCAATCAGAGCCGTACTGTTGGCCATTCTCAATTGCGAGTTGGCACCTAGGATGAAAATTCCATGGTTGATAATTCTGATAACGCCTCCATTCGTTATCACCCTGTTCACGGCACTGAGTGTTCCTCCTTTGATATAGGTATCTCCGTTGATGGTCATGTTGCCGGCCAGTTGAATGGTGTTGGAAACCCCTTTGTCAATTACCAAACCCATGACAGAACCTGCTGAAACGGTAAGTTCCGCATCTGCTGAACCATATAATTCCAGTGTTCCGCCGGTGGGATTGAAATCAGACCGGTTGCAAAAAAATCCGCTGGAAGTGCGGATAGTACCGCCGGAAATATCCGTTGTTAAAGTATGTGGAACTGAAGTACTGATATTGATCCCCTGGTCCTTGAAATCAAGCGTTCCGCCATCCATGTATATGTCTGCATTTGCACCGGATGCCCATTGGCTCGCGCCATTGCCTCCATACACATTAATTGCACTGCCATATTCAACATGCAGGCTGCCATTGACATTCACACTCTGGGAAATATCCTGGAGCAGGTTGATGACACCTCCAGATTGAACTTCATAGCCACCAAAAAGGCCGTCATCAGCCAGTTCATTTGCAGTAAAAATACCCCCGTTTGCGGCGCTGATACTTCCGGCAGTCCAGTCATAGCTGGCACAGGTAACTTCCGGGCCATTGATCATCAAAAGGCCTGAGGTTTTATTGATTTCTATCGTATTGAAGTTTTCATTCTGGAGGACGGATTGTATTCCTAAGCCATTAAAAATAACCCGGCTGGTTGCTTCTGTAAAAGCGTCCGGTCCAGCTGTGTTGTTCCAGCCGCCTCCAACTTTAATGATGTTGCTGCCGGCGTCGAATACGCCGGAAGTTAATTTCATTCCCCCTTTGATATTCAATATGTTGGTGTAGGTATTGACAATGGTAACCGTGCCTGACTGGTTAAATTCAAGGTTGTTGAAGTAGTCGTTCGAGTTGGGTGTGATCGATTGGGAAGCCCCTTTCAGTATGACATATCCGCCATTGCACTGGAAGACACCGTTGCCAACAATGTTTCCCTTTACAATGATATTCTGACTGCCTGACGAAATAAACTTTGAGTTGATCACGGTTGTCAGCGATGCATTGACAGTGAGGGGTTGTGTTGACATATCATATAGTTCGATGGCAAACATGCCGGTTTTATTGCTCACAAGATTCCAGAAGGAGCAGTTGGCTGAATAACTTCTTATGAATTTGTCAGATCCTCCTTTGAAATAAACAGCGCCATTTCCCAATTGTGCATTGGCCCCAACGTTGAAATTCCAATGGCCGTATGCATGAATTACACAACTGGCAGTTATGGAAGCAGTTGATCCGCTGTTCCAGGACACATCGCCCTGAACAATGAGCTGGGCGCCGGCATTGTTCATGGTGAGCAAGCCATTTACGCCCAGATTTCCGTTCACCTGCATGATGGCATTGCGGATGGTCAGTGTTCCGGTGAGGGTCAAGTTGTTGCAGGTGACAGTTCCGGAACTCAATACCGGCATGTTCACAACCCCTGCAGGTATGGTTACATTGGTAGTACCAATAGGCACGGTAAGATCATCCCAGTTGCCGGTAGTGTTCCAGTCTGATGAAACAGCACCCGTCCACAACCCCGGTTGGGATGCCGACCAATCGATGCGGTTGTAAGGGTCATTTTCATAAGTTGCACCTGCATAGGCCCCTGTTGCATCCTTGAATGTAATCCGGCCGGCATCGTTATTCTTCCAGATATTATTAGCGATAGGCGCCGTGGGGAAATTTGCATCGCGGATGGTTATCTCCTGGGTGTTGCCTATATAAAGGAACCTGTCACCGCCATTTTGAAAAGTACATTGATCAAATGAATTCGCCGGATCAATCGTGGCTGTACTCCAGATATTCACGCCATAGTTGTATTCAAAAATAGCATATCTGGCGGAAATGGTTCCATTTACCTGAAATTCGTGAAACGAAGTCGCCCCATTGCGTGTGATTTTCGCATTGCTTCCAAGTATTCCGATCGCTTTCAGCGTGCCCCCTTCGCTCACGGTCAGGATCTTGCCTCCGGTAAGCTTCAGCTGCGATCCGTTTTCAATCCAAAGGGTGCCACCGCTGTTAATATTGATATGATCGGCGGTGGATAGCACTTTATTGGTGGCCTTCAATGTTCCGCTTTCGGTGGTCAAAACCCCATTGATGGTGATGTTGGTGATCAGGGTCACGGTGTTTGCCGCATCTTTAATTATTTTTAAATTCCTTACGGAGCCTGCGGTAACATCAAGATTTGTATTTGCAGAACCGTACAATTCAATGGTTCCCCCTGCCGGATTAAAATCACTGCGGCTGGAATAAAAACCACCCGAAGTACGAATGGTTCCTCCGGAGATGTTGGTGGTTAAAGAATAGGTTGCACTGGGATTGATGCTGATTCCGTTATCTTTGAAATCAAGAGTCCCGCCGTTCATGGTGATGGAAGCATTGGCATTGTTGGGCCATTGGCTATAGCCACTGCCACCGTAAACGTTCATCGTTCCACCCGCTGTATAGGTGAGGCTGCCGCATAAATCAACAGTCTGGTAATTATCCTGGTATAGGTTGATGGTTCCGCCCGGATTAACGTAATAACCGCCAAACAACCCGTCATCTGCGAGATCAAGCGCTGTGAACGTGCCATTGTTCCCGACATCGACAGCGCCTGCAGACCAGTCATATTGAGCACAGGTAACGCTGGTGCCGTTCATCCTGAAGGCGCCGCCAAGGCTTTTATTGACATTGAGGTGATAAAAAGTCTCGTTTGAACAGTATTGGTGGAAATTGCCTCCGTTGAACACCACCGTGCCGGTACCTTCAATAAAAGCGTCAGGTCCAACGGCATTGGACCAGTTCCCAAACAGGACGATCGTGTTGCCCAGCGGATCAAATATGCCCGACTGGATCGTAAGGTTGTTGAGAAGCTGAAGGTAATTGTTGATCGTCACCGTTCCACCGCAGTTGATCGTCAGGTTGTTGAAAAGGTCTCCGGAGTTAACCTGTATCACCTGGGTGCCGGAGCTTTTTTCAAGACTTACGGTGCCGGAGGAAAAGGAAAAATGTCCTGAGTTGTAAAGATTGTTGCCCAGGATGGTGGTAATGTCAGCCTGGCCAAGCAATGTCGAACCTGTCAGAATGGTCAGTGAAATATTGATTTTCAATGTAGCGGTGGAGGTGCTGCTGATGGAAACCGTATGTCCGCTGGTTTTATTAATAACTATAAATGAAAAACTGCTGTTGCTGCTTTTACTGATAATTTCGGTGTTGGCGCTTCCGTTAAAAGTGGCGCCGCAGGAACCCATTGAAACCGCCGAACCAGCAGAGAACTCCCAATTCCCCGATACCTCGATGCTGCCATTCTGGCCTCCCGTCATGGAAGATCCCGAAGCCCAGGTGATGTTCACCACGATCAGTTTTGCGGTCGTGGTTGCCGTTCCGCCAATGGTTAATGCGCCGTTGATTGTCGCACTGCCAGATGCTGTAAGCAACGCATTATTCAGGGTTGTTGCACTGAGGGTCAGTGTTGCGCCTGAGTTAACCGTGAGTGTGTTGCATACCCCATTTGTGCCCGCCAGCAATGGCTGGTTGGCCGGCACGGAAGGAATAACAACATTCTCTGTCGAAAGGGGGACATGTCCCAGCGACCAGTTGGCTGCAACCGTCCAGGATGTACTGGCAGACCCATCCCAGGTGTTGGTTTGCGAATAGATATTTTCCGATGCAATAAAAAAGGCAATGATTGCAATAATGATAAAAACATTTTTCATGATCGTTGGTTTTTAGTTATATGGTTTTGATGATTCACACGATTTTGCTTTGGTCACATGTTGCCGTATCTCCTCCTCCTGCAACGCGGCAATTAACTTTTTCAATGCATCATTCTCCGCTTTCCTATCTTTCAGCATATCCTTAATCTCCTGCTCGACGCTTTTTCTTTTCTCTTTCATTTCGGAGGCATTGTAAAACATGCACAAGAGTACAACCTGTGAAATCAGATTGCAAGAAACAGGTTCATACAATATTGATACAATAAGATAAAAAATGGTCACATTTGTGATACAAAAATTGTATACTACTCTTATTCAGCAATATATAAATATCAGATCAAAGGTGTGGATAGGGTATTGAGAGGGTGATCAGAGGTTAATCAGGAAATTGATCAGGTTTTCCTCGCTGTTGGCAAGGTTCATCTTACGGCGCAAACGGGTACGTGCTACGTTGATGCTGTGTACACTCTGATGGGTAATGGAGGCGATGTCCTTGGTAGTCATGTTCAGTCTTAAAAAAGCGCAAAGCTTTTTTTCATTGGGTGTAAGGTCAGGGAATGTTTCATACAGCCTGTCATAAAAATCTTTGTGAACCTGTGTGAAACGTACTTCAAATTCATTCCAACTTTTATCCCGTTCGATATTCCTTAAATTGCGGAGAACAGTCTGAAATCCTTCGATGGATTCGCCTTTGTCAATGGCATTTTCAATTCCTACGACCATCTCAGACAAGGTTTCGTTATTCTGGATGATCGACATTGCCTTGCAGGTCAGCTCCTTGTTTTTCAACTCAATGTCCAACTGGTACCGGATTGCCGCTTGTTCAGCAATGTCCTGAGCCTGCCGGGAATTTTTTGCCCTGAGCCTGTAAATAAATAAAAAGGCAAGCAGGATCAGGACCAGGCTGATCAGGACCACGCCCAGGATGATGTTCCGGTTTTGCTTTTGCCTGGCCTCATTTTTTAGCCGTTCGTTTTCCAGACTCATTTTTTCATTTTCAAACTTCGCCTGGAATTCTGCCAGTTTTGCATTGCTCTGGTTTGTGAAGACAGAATCCTTGATGATCATCAATTGTTTGAATGCCGACAGCGCTTCAGGATAGTAGTTCATCTTTTCATACACGGAGGCAAGTGTTTCAAAATTGCTCATCTGTAATGGTTTCAGGTTGGCGGCCATAGCATGTTCCTGGCTCATTTTCAAATGAACGACGGCCCTTGAATAGTCCTTTATGGCAAGGAAATACTTGCCAAAACTGTTATGCAAACGTGCAAGCTCATCAGGAATATCCATGCTGGTCAGTATAGGAAGCGCTTGATTCAGGAAAGAATAGCTTTGTTCATATTCCCCCATAGCCAGATAGGTGCTGCCGATATAAGCCAGTCGCTTCCCAACCTTTACAGAGTCTCCCAGTCCTCTTTCGATAACAAGTGCCTGTTGCAGGTAGGAAAGGGCCTCGGGATATTTTTTCCAGGCCTTGTAAACAGTGCCCAGGTTGTTCAGCCTGACAGCTATCCTCGCCTTGTTGTTTGCTTTTTGTTCGATTACCAGTGCTTCCTGGTAATAATGGACTGCAAGTTCAAACTTACCCCATAGTTCATAGACTTTTCCTATGTTGTTTAAATCGATGGATATCTGGTCGTCCCTGGAAGTCCGGCGATCAATTTCCATAGCCCGTTGGAATTGATCAATCGATTTTCCAAAATCCCCCCATTCAACATAAATAGTCCCGATATTGTTGTAATTACTTGCAATTTCTTCTTCATTCCCGGTTTTTTTCGCCAGTTCCAGCGCTTTATCAAAAAATTCCAGTGCATGATTATAATCATTTTGCATGAGATAGCAATACCCGATATCCCCTAACCGGTTTATATACTCGTTTGTTTCATCACCGCCGGAGTGTTTTTCCACCTCGGCAGACCAGGTGTAATACCGGATTGCTTCCCTGAACTCATTTACATTGAACGATATGTCGGCAAGTAATTTCAGAGAATAGGCCTCCTCCTTCCTGAAACCCTCTGAACGGGCAATTTCCAATGCAGTGTTTGCATAGCCGGTAGCCTTGGCTGTGGAGTCCTCTGAATAAATTTCTGCAAGTTTGTTCAGCAGGGTCACTCTGGTTTTTCCCTTAGAACCGGGGAGAAGCCTCATGAGGCTGTCTGCAGCAGTATTTACAGGGGTGGCTGGGACCGACCAGAGAAGCAGCATGACCAGTATCAAAAGGAACCTACTACCGGTCAAGAGGTTCATCCTTCTTACAAACAGGGGGATCAGGTTTGTATGAGCCATGGTAGGAAAACTAGTCTGTGTAACCTTTTCACTGGTAAAGATAGATTTTTTTTTAAAATCATCAAAAAAAACTGAAATTTGCAGAAGGGTCAGAAATGATCAACTCAATTACATGCCGTGACGATAATTCAATCATTCCTTCATTCATAAATTCATCAACATGTCAGGAAAAACTTTTGCTGAGAAAATCTTTCACGCTTCAACAGGAAGCATCGTGTTTGCCCGACCCGACATCATTCTGTCGCACGACAATACCTCGAGTATATACAGCACTTTCAAGAAAATGGGTGGAACTACTCTTGCCAACCCGGATACACTCCTCATTACGCTTGATCACAATGCGCCTCCCACCAACTCAAAACTTGCCAACGACTACCAGGTGATCCGTGAATTTGTTGAAAAATTCGGCATAAAAAAGTTCCATGATGTGGGTGATGGCATCTGCCACCAGCTGATGTCGTATTATGCAAGACCCGGGTTGATCATCGTGGGCAGCGACAGTCATACCAGCACGGCCGGGGCATACAATGCCTTCGCAGCAGGGATCGACCGTACCGAGACTGCCGGTTTGTGGAAACAGGGTGAAACATGGTTCCGTGTTCCCGGGTCGGTAAAAATAACGCTCACCGGGAAATTGCAGCCCGGGGTTTACGCGAAAGACCTGGCACTCTGGATCATCGGGATGATCGGTTCAAGCGGGGCCGATTACATGTCGATCGAATACCATGGCGAAGGGGTTAAAACATTATCGGTTTCCGACCGGATGGTGCTTTCAAACCTGGCCTCTGAAATGGGAGCCAAGAATGCCGTTTTCCCGGCTGACGAGGTCCTGGAAACCCATTTCGGCCATAAGCTGAACGGGATCTGGGCAGATGAGGATGCCGTCTATCTGAAAGAGATGGAGATCAATTTAAATGAGATATTCCCAGTTGTGGCCGCTCCTCATCACGTTGACAACGTGAAAGCCGTTTCCGAGGTTCAGGGAACGAAGATCCAGCAGGCACTGATCGGAACCTGCACCAATGGCCGGTTGCAGGATCTGCGCGAAGCCGCTGCCGTGCTCCGGGGGCTGAAAGTTCCCAAATACATGCAACTACAGATCATTCCCGCCTCGAAGGAGATATACATGCAGGCCATGAAGGAGGGACTGATCGAGATTTTCATGGAGTCGGGCGCCAATGTGCTTTCCGCCTCCTGCGGACCCTGCCTTGGAACCGGGCAGGGCATCCCGGCCGACCATTACAACGTAATCTCCACCGCCAACCGGAATTTCAAAGGCCGCATGGGCAACCCTGCATCGAGCGTTTACCTGGCTTCGCCCGCCACTGTTGCAATTTCCGCATATAAAGGTGAGATCACCGATCCACGTGGGATCCCTGCCAATGACAAATTCCCGTTCCATGCGCCGCAAAGCGCCACCGTAGATATCAAAGAGGGCGATGATCGCCTCTCCGGCAGAACCTGGAATTATGCAGATGTTGACAATCTAAACACGGACCAGATGTTTGCAGGCAACTTAACCTACAACGTGCAAAGCACCGAGCCGGATAAAATCATGCCCCATTTGTTCAAAGGATTCGACAACAGTTTTTCCGATCGTGTCAATGCAGGCGATATCATCATGGCCGGAGCCAATTTCGGTTGTGGAAGTTCGCGCGAACATCCATCGGTAGGCCTGGCCTATGCCGGTATCAAAGCAGTTATCTGCAAATCCGTCAACCGCATCTTCTATCGCTCGTCGGTCAACCAGGGGCTTCCGATCATCCTCGTCCCGGAAGCGGTGGATGCTTACAAACAAGGCGACCAGGTAAACATTGACTTTGAAAAAGGGCTGGTCTTCATTGGCAGCAGCCAATTTCCTTTTGCCCCGTTGCCATCGAAACTGATGGAGATTTTCGATGCAAAAGGCCTTGTGAACTATGTGAAAAACAAATGAGAAAACTCCTGTTTTCATCCATCTTCCTGGTTCTTTCACTGGTCCTGGTCATGGTCATGAGGGCGTTCATGCCAAAGTACAGCGGCATGCTCCTGTTTTTTTTCTTTTTCCTTCTTTTCGACGGATATCTTTGGTCTTCAGTGCACCGGGGAATAAAAAAAAACGATCGGAGGCTGCGAAGACTGGCTGCCATTCTTTTCTGGTTACCGGTCATATTTGTGCTCTGCTTCATGGTCTGCAGCTTTTTCATTCCTTTCCTTGACTGGAACCTTCCGGTTCGCACATACATCCAGAGTTTGATCCTTATCCTGTTCCTGGCAGAATTTTTACCGTTGGTTGCCCTGATCCTGACCGATTTTTTCCGGTTGGGAACTTTTGCTTTTCTTCTTTTAATCCCTGAAAAGAGAAAAACCTTCCATTCGATTCCACGGTTCAGGCCCATGCTGATTGCCGGTTGGATGCTGGGCGGATTGATTTTCACGATCCTTCTTGCAGGGATGGTCTTCTGGCAATTTGATTTCAGGGTACGTCGGCAGGAGATCATGCTGAACAGTCTTCCTCCGGCTTTTGATGGGTTTAAAATCGTCCAGTTTTCGGATGTCCACCTGGGTAGCTGGGGGTCAAAACAGCAGTTGCAGCGCGCCATTGACAAAATTAACGGGCTTCATCCGGATGTAATTTTCTTTACCGGAGACATGTTTAATTACCGCACAGCGGATGGCGATGGATTTGAGGATATCCTCAGGACCCTTCGGGCTCCTTACGGGATTTACGCCATCATGGGCAACCACGATTACGGCGATTACATCACCTGGCCCTCTGCCGCTGCCAAAGCACAAAACCTGGCAGATTTAAAAACATATTACCGGGACCTTGGATGGAAATTGCTTTTAAACATGCACGATATCCTGAAAAAAGGCAATGATAGCGTTGCAGTCATCGGTGTAGAGAACTGGGGTGCCACAAGACGTTTTCAGAGGCGCGGCAACATTGCAGCAGCCCAACGGGGGACTGAATCCATGGCCATCCAGCTGCTGCTGTCGCATGATCCTTCGCATTGGGACAGCATCATCAGTAAAAAATATCCCCGGATTGATATAACTTTTTCAGGGCACACCCATGGAGGGCAGGTTGGCATTGACTTCCGGGGTGTTCATTGGAGTCCTGTGAAGTGGGTTTCCAGGTTCTGGTGCGGGCTTTACAAAAACCCTGCTCCGGGTATCGATCAATACCTTTATGTGAACCAGGGATTGGGGAACATTGGCTATGCCGGACGTGTAGGCATCATGCCGGAAATTACCATGATCATTCTGAAAGCGAAGAGAAAATAATCCGGTCAGGCTTTCGCCCAAGGAAATTCGAACGGTTTCAGCGCACAATCCTGCATTTCGCAGCAGGTATCACAAACCCGTTTGTAGACTTTAAAACCGGTCAGCTCAACATCGGGGCTGAGGTATCCCGGTTTTACCGGTTCAATGCGTGTCAGATCAGAACTCAGGTACTTTTTATTGCAGTCGGAAAAAACGGTGGTAACGATGGATTTGCTTCCCATTTCGTTCTGTAGCTGCAATGCTCCCAGGAAGTTCGCTCCCGAAGAGATGCCCACCGCAAGTCCAACCTGGCTGGCAAGTTTCTGGGCCATCAGGATGGAATCTCCATCAGAAATTGGCACCACCCTGTCAAGTTCATCCAGCTTAACGATGGCCGGGATGAATTCGTCTGAAACACCCTGGATCCGGTGTATTCCAACTTTATGCCCGGTGCTCAGCGTAGGCGATTCGGCAGGTTCAAGCGGATGAATTTTTATTGCCGGGTTCTTCGAACGCAGAAAGCGGCCGACACCCATCACCGTTCCTCCGGTTCCAACCCCTGCAATGAATGCATCGGGTTCCAGGCCATTGTATTTCATCTGGTACCAGATCTCGGGGCCGGTGGTCATTTCATGTGCCTGTGCATTGTAATTGTTGGAAAATTGCCTCGGGAGAAAAATATCCGGGTTCCCGGCAGCAATTTCTTCCGAGATTTTAATACTTCCAAGGAAGCCACCCTGTTCTTTCGAGACAAGGGTAATGTCAGCGCCAAGGCTTTTAATGATATCAACCCGTTCCTTGCTCATCCAGTTGGGCATGATGATCCTGACATGATGTCCCAGGGCCTTTCCGATTGCTGCAAAAGCAATTCCGGTATTGCCGCTGGTGGCTTCAACAATGGTATCACCGGGTTTGATCTTGCCTTCCGCATAGGCCCGTTCAAGGATATACAGCGCCATCCTGTCCTTGATACTGCCTGTAATATTGAAATGTTCGGATTTAGCGTACAGGGTGCGTTTCTCTCCTTTATAAAGGAAGTTAACCGCCAGCAAAGGTGAATTTCCGATCAGCCGCCACAAATCCTGGAACCGATGCTTGAAATTAGAGTCACTCCTGGAGTTCATGCAGCAAATATATCAATTTCTACTTTGCACGAGACACCTGGATAAAGGAAACTTCCACGTCGCCTCCCTGGGGATAGAGACTGATCCAGTTGTTGTCTTCACGCGACCATAAGTCCTGGTCCTTCACACTGACCAGCCGTTCATTCACTTTACCGTCAATGTTCAGATTCCGCATCACCACTCCCCCGTTGGCCTGCTTATCCTTTCCGTACCGCATTAAAACATTGAACGGTTTACCAGAAAGGTTTTTAATTTTGATATAAACAAAGTTGTTCTTTCTCGAAGCGATGTTTACGGGGATGAAGGGAAACTGCTTTTCATTGTTTGAGGTAATGGTCACCGGTGTTTTCAGCACATCGGCGATGGCATTTTCCGCAATTGTCCTGCGAATTTTCACGATCATTTCCCTGGGATATTTCTCCATTGGCAGGAAATTAACCGCTTCGGTATAAGCATCCACCGCTTTGTCGTATTCAAATGAGTTGAAAAACCGGTCGCCATCAGCAACGGCTTTATCATAAAATGACTTGTTTGCACGGTACAGGCTGTCGACTCGTGCCGAAATGAGGCTTATCTGCGTTTTGGGATATTCCTGGGCAGGAAACAGGCCAAGTGCCTGCTGATAGCTATCTTTTGCCTTTGCATAATCCTTGTCCTTAAATGAATTATCACCATCTGCCACCAGGTTTTCATAATATTTTTGTTTGCCGAGCAACTCCTCCAGCGCCTTGTTTATTTCTGCGATCTTCTCTTTCGGATAGGTGGCCTGTGGTTTTAACACCAGGGAATTCTGATATTCCGTGCGCGCCTCTTCAAATTTTCTCTGCGACAGCAGCTGGTCAGCTGTTGCCAGGGATGCTTTGTAGGCATCTTCCTTTGCTTTGAATTCTGCAAGGACGCCATCAATTTCGGCAATTTTTTCCTTTGGATACTGTTCCGAGGGTTTCAGGTTCAGGGCATTGGTGAATTCCAGCCTCGCCTGGTCATAAGTTTTGGAGATCAGCAACTGATCTGCTTTTGCCAGGATGGTTTTATACTGGTCATCCAATGCTTTTTGTTTTACGATGGCCGCCAGGATGCCGTTGATCTCAACAACTTTATCTTTGGGATATTGCTCTGATGGTTTGATCTTCCCGGCTTCAAGATAAGCAGCTTTAGCCTCTTCATATGTTTTATCATTGAACAGTTTATCAGCGCCGGCAATGGCTGCGGCATACTGATCCTCCAGGGCCCGGAGGCGTGCGACATCCGCCAGGGATTTCTCAATTTCGGCCAGTTTGGTCTTAGGGTACTGTTCAGCAGGTTTCAGCACACCTGCTTTCTGGTATTCTGATTTTGCCTGATCATACGATTTTTCAGCCAGCAGCTTATCTGCATTGATGATGGTCGCTGCGTAATCATCCTCAAGCGCTTTTTGCTTCGCGATGGCTGCCAGCGCAGCGTCAATTTCTGCAATTTTCGTTTTGGGGTATTGTTCATCGGGCTTCAGTTCAGCGGCTTTGGTATAACCGGCTTTTGCTGCGTCGTAGGTTTTTGCTGCGAGCAACTGATCCGCTTTTAAAATGGCCGCCTTGTAATTTTCATCCATGGTCTTCGCAGCAGCTATATCGGCAAGGATCTTGTCGATTTCGGCAATTTTTAACGTTGGATAGGTTTCAGCAGGCTTTACCCCCGAGGCATTCTGGTATTCCGTCCTGGCCTGATCATATGTTTTTGCCGACAGCAGTTTATCAGCATTGGCAATGATCCCGGCATATTGATCATTCAGCGCTTTTGCCGCGGCAATACCGTCAAGTATCGCATCGATTTCAACAATTTTATCCTTCGGGTAACCCTCCGCCGGCTTCAACGACGAGGCATTTACATAGCCCGCCCTTGCTTCGGGATAGGATTTCTGCGCCAGGAGCTTGTCCGCACTGGTAATGAAGGCAGTGTATTTGTCATCCCGGTCCCTGATACTCGCCAATTCGGCAAGTGCCTTATCAATCCCCGCAATTTTATCCTTTGGATACTGCTCCGCTGGTTTCAATTTCAGAGCCGACTGATACTGGCCCTTCGCAGGTTCATACGATTTGTCGGCAAGCAATTTATCAGCATTGACAATGGTTGCGGCATATTCATCATCCAGTGCTTTTTGCTTCGCGATCGCGGCGAGGGCAGCATCAATTTCAGCGATCTTCGTTTTGGGGTATTGTTCGGCAGGTTTCAGCCCCGAAGCCTTTGCGTAATCACTTTTTGCAAGGTCGTAACTTTTATCAGAAAGCAGTTTATCGGCGCTGGCAATGGCCGACTTATAGTTTTCATCCAGTGATCTGGCAGCAGCAATATCGGCAAGGATTTTGTCAATTTCAGCAATTTTCGCGGGCGGATAGGTTTCAGCAGGCTTTAAACTTCCTGCATTCACATATTCCGCTCTTGCCTGCTCATAGGTTTTTGCCGCCAGCAGTTTATCAGCATTTGCAACGATTCCTGCATATTTATCATCGAGGGCTTTCGCTGCTGCAAGACTTGCCAGCAGTGCATCTATCTCAGCAATTTTATCTTTGGGATAGTTCTCCTTCGGCTTCATTGATGAGGCATTTACAAATTCAGTCCGTGCAGGAGCATACGATTTCCGGGCCAGCAGGTTGTCAGCATTGGCGATCGCAGCAGCATATTTATCTTCAAGGTCCTTGATACTTGCCAGTTCTTCAAGTGCTTTATCTATTTCCGTTATTTTATCCTTTGGATATTGCTCGGCGGGTTTGATTTTCAGTGCCGACTGATATTGACCTTTCGCCGGCTCATATGACTTGTCGGCAAGCAATTTATCTGCATTGGCGAGGGTTGCAGCATACTCTTCCTCCAGGGCTTTTTGTTTTGCGATTGCAGCCAAGGCGGCATCAATCTCGGCAATTTTTGTTTTGGGATATTGCTCTGCCGGCTTCAGGCCGGAAGCCTTTGCATAGTCGCTTTTTGCCAGTTCGTAACTCTTTTCAGCAAGAAGCCTGTCGGCGTTGGCAATGACTGCCTTGTAATTTTCTTCCAGTGATTTCGTAGCCGCAATGTCGGCGAGAATTTTATCGATTTCCGCAATTTTTAATACCGGGTACGTTTCAGCCGGCTTCACACTTCCTGCGTTCTGGTATTCCGACCTTGCCTGTTCGTAAGTTTTTGCAGCCAGGAGTTTATCTGCATTGGCAATAATCCCGGCATATTTGTCATCCAGGGCTTTCGCGGCTGCAAGATTGGCCAGCAGTGCATCTATCTCTGCAATTTTATCCCTGGGATAGCTCTCCTGCGGCTTCAATGATGATGCATTTACAAATTCCGTGCGGGCAGGAGCAAATGATTTTTGGGCCAGCAGTTTATCAGCATTGGCGATCGCGGCAGCATATTTATTTTCAAGCTCCTTGATACTCGCCATTTCACCAAGTGCTTTGTCGATCTCCGCTATTTTTTCCTTTGGATATTGCTCTGCGGGTTTCAGCTTCAATGCTGACTGATATTGCCCTTTTGATGGTTCATATGATTTGTCGGCGAGTGACTTATCTGCTTGTAAAATGAGCGCTGCATATTCCTCATCAAGGGCCTTTTGTTTCGTGATCGCGGCCTGGATGCCATCAATTTCGGCTATTTTCGTTTTGGGGTATTGTTCTGCAGGTTTCAGCCCCGAAGCCTTTGTATAATCGGTCTTTGCGAGATCGTAACTCTTCTCCGCAAAGAGTTTGTCTGCATTTGCAAGCGCCGACTGGTAGTTTTCATCCAGGGATCTCGCAGCAGCAATATCGGTGAGGATCTTATCGATTTCAGCAATTTTTTGTGCCGGATAAGTGGCGGCAGGCTTCACATTGGCGCCATTCTGGTACTCCACTTTTGCCTGATCGTACGATTTGGCTGCCAGGAGTTTATCCGCATTTGCGATGATTCCTGCATATTTATCATCCAGGGATTTTGCCGCGGCGATGTCAGCAAGAATTTTACCGATCTCTTCAACTTTTTCCGCCGGATAAGTTTCCCCGGATTTCAGGGACAAAGCGTTTTTATATTCGGCAATTGCTGCGGCATATGATTTTTCGGCAAACAACTTGTCGGCTTTGGCAATGGATGCGGTATACAATGATTCCTGTGCTTTCTGCTTCTCCAGGTTGAACAGGATCATGTTGATCTCGACGATTTTATTTTTAGGATAGACTTCGTCAGGCTTCATTTTCGAAGCGTTCTGAAACTCGACTTTGGCAGGCAGGTAAGCTTTGGCCAACAGCATGCTGTCGGCCTTGCCGATCGAATTTGCATACCTTGAATCAGCCGCTTTTTGCTGAGCTTCTGTCGCGATCAGTTTCTCAACCTCTGCTAGCTTTGTTTTGGGATATGCTTCATTTGGCTTGATGGCCAGGGCATTCGTGAATTCAATCCTCGCCGTTTCATACGCTTTGCTCACAAAGGCCTTATCTCCCGATGAAATCGCCAATTTGTACTGTTCCTCCTTGTTTTTCATTGCATTTGCAAGGAGTGTCTCTATTTCCTGGATTTTTTCCTTGGGATAGGGTTCACCGGGTTTCAGGTTTGAGGCTTTGACATATTCAGCCCGTGCCGGTTCGTATGATTGATCCGCCAGCATTTTATCGGCACCGGCAATGGTTTTCAGGTATTGCTCCTCGAGTGCTTTTGCCATTGCTGCCTCCTGGCCTGTCAGCATTTTATCGGCCTTGGAGATCATCTCTTTGGGATAAGCCTCGGAAGGCTTTGCCGAGGTGGCCATCACATAGTTTTCCCTGGCCTTGAAATAATTCTTGTCAATGTATAAACTGTCGGCAAGCGCAATGTAATTATCATATGCTGCCTGGGCATTTGTGATCCGGGCAAGGATGTTCTCGATCTCCTTTATTTTATCCCTGGGATACGTCTGTTCAGGCTTGATGGCCAGGGCATCTTTGTATGATTTGATGGCATCGGGGTACCGGATGGCTTTGAATGACTCATCTGCCAGCATGATGGCTTTATTGTAAGCATCGTCCCTGGCCTTCTGGGCGGCAAGCAGGCCGGTTAGTTCGGTAATTCTGTCTTGAACATATTTTTCATCGGGTTTAATGGCGGCGGCCTTTTTATAATCAAGGAGCGCATCCTGGTAATTTTTAGCCTGGTAGAATTTATCGGCACTTGCGATGGCTTTAGCATATTCTTCTTCTTTCACCTGGTTATCCACCTGGATTTTGATGATCTCGTTGATCTTGTTTTTCGGGTAGGGATCGCCAGGCAGCAGTTTGCTGGCGTTTTCGTATTCCTGCTTTGCTTTAACATAATCACCCTCCTGGAACAGTTTGTCGGCACTGGCAACAGCCACATCGAAAAGAATGTTCTGCGCTTTTTGTGAACGCAGCAAATCAAGGGTCTGGCGGAGTTTATCCTTGGCAACCGGGTCATTTGGATTCTGGGAAACCGCCAGTTGATAGGCTGATTTCGCGTTCAGGTAATCCTTTGCTTTAAAATACGTATCGCCGGATGCAACCGATTTCTGGCACGCCGCCTCCTGCTCCTTTTGTGTGGCAACGAGTGCGTTCAGGCTGATGATCCTGTTTTTCAGCTCCTGGTTCTGGGGCTTTAACTGCTGGGCTTTGACCAGTTCTGCCTGGCTTTTTGAAAAGTTTTTTTCAGCGTAATATTTATCGGCTGAGTTCAGGAGTGCATTATAAACTGAATCAGTTTGATCGGTCTTCCTTCCGGGAATCGAGTCGTTCGGAGCAACAACCCGTTCAGGGTAAGAATGGTCACTTTTTTCGTCAGTGTTCGGTTGATAGGCTATGAGCAGCGCGAATGCAAAGGATGAAACAAGCACTGCAACGATGATTGGGAAGGATTTTTTTAAACCGGATATTTTCATGCGATATTGGTGCGTTCGGGTGATTTGTATTTTATTGCTGTAAATAACGTATTTTTCCTGAAATAATTACTTTGTAAATTCAAAGTGTAAAATGCAAAGTGCAAGGTGTAAAATATCAGGAATGGTGTTCGATCATTCCATCTTTCATGGTCATTTTCCGGTCGGCCATGTTTGCCAGATCAAGATTATGGGTCACAATCATGTAGGTTTGCCTGAACATATCGCGTAAACGGAAAAAAAGTTTATGCAGTTCAACAGCAGATGCAGAATCAAGGTTGCCCGAGGGTTCATCAGCGAGGATTACGGAAGGGCCATTGATGAGTGCCCTTGCCACAGCTACGCGTTGCTGTTCCCCTCCTGAGAGTTCCGACGGTTTATGCCCGGCACGATCCCTGAGGTTCATAAAATCAAGAAGGTCCATTGCTTTTTTTTCAGATTCTTTTTTACCCTGATTGCCGATGAATGCCGGGATACAAATATTTTCGAGGGCAGTGAACTCAGGAAGCAGGTGATGGAACTGGAAAACAAAACCGATTTGCCTGTTCCGGAAATCGGATAGTTTGCGCTCGGATAATTCGTGAACCTTGATCCCGTTGAGCTCAACAGACCCTGCATCAGCCCTGTCGAGTGTGCCAAGGATATGCAGCAGGGTAGACTTCCCTGCACCTGATGCCCCTACAATGGAGATGATTTCACCTTTTTCAACTTCAAGATTGATGCCTTTGAGAACTTTCAGCGGGCCAAAAGATTTTTGAATATTTTGTGCTTTGATCATGGGGTTGCCTTGAACGGCAAAGTTAAGAAAATAGAAATCTTTGCCCCTCTTTTTTGTAGATCCGATTCAAACCGCTATTTTTGAAGATCAATATCAATGCCCCGACATATGAACCTACACGAATACCAAAGCAAATCCATTCTCAAGCAATATGGTGTTGCCGTTCCCGAAGGTGGTCTTGCCCACACCGAAGAAGAGGCTGTGAAGGCTGCCGAATACCTGCAGGGATCAACAGGCACCGACAAATTTGTGATCAAAGCCCAGGTCCACGCAGGCGGACGGGGTAAAGGCGGTGGTGTGAAAGTTGCCAGGTCCATTGAAGAGGTAAGGCATTACGCAGCACATCTGCTCGGCATGCAACTGGTCACACCGCAGACAAGCAGTGAAGGAAAACTGGTCAGGAAAATTTATGTCGAGCAGAATATTTATTATCCCGGGCCCTCGGTACCAACAGAAATCTACATGAGCCTCCTCCTTGACAGGCATAAAGGCCATAACGTACTGATGTATTCTCCCAGGGGCGGAATGGATATTGAAGCGGTCGCAGAAGAAACACCTGACCTGATTTTCAGGGAGGAGATCGATCCGATCGTCGGACTGCAGGCATTCCAGGCGCGAAAAGTGGCATTTAACCTCGGGTTAAAGGACGAAGCTTATAAAAATATGCTGAAATTCGTTTTTGGCATCTACAAGGCATATGAAGGAAGTGATGCTTCACTGGTCGAAATCAACCCTGTTTTTAAAACCTCGGATAATAAAATCCTTGCAGCCGACGCCAAGATCGTCATTGACAACAATGCCCTGTTCCGTCATCCCGACCTTGCACTCATGCGTGATCTGGAAGAGGAAGACCCCATTGAAGTTGAAGCGACCCGGCATGACCTGAACTATGTAAAATTGAACGGAAACGTTGGCTGCATGGTGAATGGCGCAGGCCTTGCGATGGCAACCATGGACATCATTAAGCTCTCCGGCGGCGACCCTGCCAATTTTCTTGATGTGGGAGGTTCTGCCAATGCCAAGCGGGTGGAAGAAGGATTCAGGATCATCATGAAAGATCCTGCAGTGAAGGCAATCCTTGTCAATATTTTTGGCGGCATCGTGCGTTGCGACAGGGTCGCCCAGGGTATCGTGGATGCTTATAAAAACATCGGGGAAATCAACATCCCGATCATTGTAAGGTTGCAGGGGACCAATGCCATCGAAGGGAAAAAACTGATCGATGATTCAGGCTTGAAGGTTCATTCGGCTATTACCCTGAAAGAGGCGGCCGACCTGGTTACGAAAGTGTTGAGTTAAAACGCAATTCCATCTCCTTTTCAAACAGGAGCGCTCTTATGCTTTCCAGTTCATTCACCGGTGAGCAGGAAAAGGAAAAGGTCTGCGGATCAGTTTCCAGCCCTTTCAGTTCATCCTTTGTGAATGAACTGGTTAAAAAGTCCCAAAGGTTTTCTTCATCCCCCGACGGATCGGCATCGAACGCTGTTTTCAGGTACTGCAGAATACGCAAACCATCAAATTTTTCATGAAATGCCCGTGTGAAATGATCCAGGTCCCTGTGGTTCAGGCGGAGCGGCAGAAAAGGATCCTCTTCCCTGAATATCCCTGAAAGGAACCGGGAAACCTTTGTATTCAACGGTTGAATATACAAAAGGGGCAGCACAACATAGGTTTCAAGAATTTCATTGAAAAAAGATTGCGGATATACCGGGTAACTTGACCAGTCACCGGCAGCGCCCCTGATCATGGCAGGCCCGGTACCAAAAAAAACACGGTCAGAAAACCTGGCTTCAGGAAAAACCACCTCGTCATTCCAGGATAAAACGTGTCCGAATTTTCTTAATTTTTGCAGGAAATAAAAATCCTCGCCGCTCAGTTTTGGCGTCATTCCTCCGATGGCCCTGTAAGCCCATACCGGCAGGGCCATGGCCGAACCCAGCGCTGTAAAAGCAAAGGGAGAGTCAATGCGTTTTAAATTCAGAAAATAATGCCGCATGTATATTTCATACCGCAGCATGGTTCTGGCGGCGATCGGATCGTCGGGAATGTTATGAAAATAGGGTACCGACAACGCGGCTGATCCTGGGTGCCTGTGGAAATTCTCAGCAATGGAGCGGAGGTAATTTTCAGAGAAAACGACATCGGCATCCAGGCTGACGATCACATCCCCCGGCTTTGCAACAGCATTGATCTCATCCATCAGTGTTTTCCTGGCATAGCCGACACCATGCCGTTTCCCGGTCCATCCGTTTCCAGGCGAGGAGCGGTCAATGACCTCCAGGTCAAAGCCTGAAAATTCCGATAAAAGAGCCAGGCTTGCAGCATTGTTTTCACATGCAGGCCGTTTACCCGGGTTGTTCCACCACGAATCTGGCTGGTTCACGCATACGAATAATTTGAATCGCCGGTATGATTGAACTTCAATACAACGAAGCACCCGTTGAAGAAATTCAGGCTCATCCATTACCGGAAGGGCGAGGTAAAGAAATGGCAACACTGGAAGTCCGCCTGATTTAGCGGTCAATATTGAGCTTTTTGTATAATGCATCGTCCTCCAACACCTCGATTGCTTTCAGAACCTCTTCATCGTACTGGTTGATAATGGTATACAATTCCGTCATGTCCCAGAGCTTCTGTGCAATCAGCCCCTTTAACTGCGACTTGATTAGCTTTTCCGAAGCCGCATATCCCTTCTCATCCTTTTTCACACCCTCTTTTTCGGCATATGCGAAAAAATCAACCATAAAGGCATCATCGATCCTGAAATTCTTATCATAATCCGTGAAAACCGGATAATCAGACTTGAGTGTTCTGCGTGTTTTATCAACATAGTCGCCCACATAGCTGTTGATGACGTTTTTACGGCGCAAATCGAGATAATAATCAGAAATGGGCGTTGAATCCCAGGGAATGAATACATCAGGCATGATTCCACCGCCACCATAAACAACCCGTTTTTTCGAGGTATAGAACTTCAGGGAGTCGGGAAATTTAATACTGTCCGGATGGATTAATTCACCATTTTTCACACGGTTGCTGAAGTCTTCATAATATTTGTCAACGCCTTCTGCATAGGATTTCTGGATGCATTTCCCGGAAGGGTTATAGTACCGGGCCGTGGTAAGGCGCACCTGCGAACTGTCGGGCAACTGAAACGGCCTTTGCACAAGTCCTTTCCCGAACGACCTTCGGCCAACAATGACTCCCCGGTCCCAGTCCTGGATGGCACCCGAAACAATTTCACTGGCGGAAGCAGAATTTTCATTGATCATGATTACCAGTTTCCCGGTTTCGAACAACCCCCTGGCCGTAGCGTAAAAATCTTCGCGGGGGGCATGTCTGCCCTGCGTGTAAACGATCAGTTTGCCGGATTTGAGAAACTCATCCGACAGTTCAATGGCAGTTCCCATGTATCCACCGGAATTATTCCGAAGGTCAAGGATCAGGCTGGTCATCCCCTGCGAGTTCAACAGGTTGACCGATTCGGTAAACTCCTGCATGGAAGTCTGTGCAAATTTATTCAGGTTGATGTACCCGATACCCGGTTTGATCATGTAGGCTGCATCGATGCTGTTGATGGGTATTTTGTCGCGGGTGATCGTAAATTCAACCAGGTCCTTCTTCCCTTTTCTGAAGATCGACACGTTCACCTTGGTTCCCCGTTTGCCCCGGAGATGGTCAAGGACAAACTGGTTGGTGATTTTTTTACCGGTCACCGGCTCACCGTCAATTTTTACAATTTTATCGCCTGATACGATCCCAAGACGTTCTGACGGACCGCCGGGAATGGAATGAACCACTGAAATGGTATCTTTGAGTATCTCAAATTGTACTCCGATGCCATCAAAATTACCTTCGAGCGGCTCATTGGCCTTTTGGACATCTTTTTTCGAAATATATACGGAGTGAGGATCCAGTTCCTTTAATGTTTCCACGATCGCTTTTTCGACCAGTTTGCCTTCATTGATGGTATCAACATA
>CAIVAT010000044.1 GCA_903903985.1 uncultured Bacteroidales bacterium
ATTGTTATTGCGGATGGTCGTGCACCACGTGACGGAAAGTTCATAGAACGAATTGGCATCTATAACCCTGTTGCAAAACCCGCTGAAATTGAGCTCGAATTCGACAAAGCCTTAGACTGGCTGAAGAAAGGCGCTCAACCAACCGATACCGTAAAAGCCATCCTGGCTTACAAGGGTGTCATGTATAAAAACCACCTTCTGAAAGGTGTCGCCAAAGGAGCCATGACCATGGAGCAGGCAGATACCAAATTCCAGACATGGCTTGACGAAAAACATGTTAAAACCTCCAGCAAAAAGAATGAACAGGATCTGATCATAAAAGATACCCATAAAAAACGGCTGGAAGACGAAATTAAAGTCAATGAAGCCAAAGCCGATGCCATTGCTAAAAAATTGAATAAAGTCCGTTTGGATGAAGCCGCTCAGGCCACTGAAGCACGGGAAGCTGCCGCTGCCGCACTCGCTGCAAAAGTTGCCGAACTCGCTGCAGCAGCCGAAGCTGCGAAGGTGGTTGATGTCCCTGAAGTTGCTGAGGTTGCTGAGGCTCCTGAAGCCACCACCCCGGAAACGATTGCTGAAGCTCCCGAAGCCCCGGTTGATGAAGCTCCGGAAGCAACGACTCCTGAAGCCTGAAAAACTGATTTTCATTCGACAACGATGACAAAATCGAAAATCGAAAATCGAAAATTATAAATCTTCGTCCTTATGAAGAAGGATGATTTTTATTACCTGGGAAAAATTCTTAAAACCCATGGCAATAAAGGACAAGTTCTGGTCCATCTTGATGTGGATGATCCTGAGACTTACGAAAAGCTGGAATCCGTTTACCTCGATCTTCATGGTGAACGGATTCCTTTTTTTATCTCCCGCATCGAACTAAAACACAACAGGAAGGCAGTCGTTCAGTTCCAGGACTTCGACTCGCTTGAGGATGCTGAAAGCCTTCAGGGGCTGGAAATGTACCTGCCCATTACTGAACTTCCTCCGCTGAAAGGCAACCAGTTTTACTACCATGAAATCATCGGATACCAGGTAGTCGATCGGAACCATGGAAATATCGGGGTGATTGACGATATCCTTGAATTGCCTCATCAATCGCTTTTCCAGATCCATCATGGTGAAAAAGAGATCCTCGTACCGATCGTCGACGAAATCATTCACAAAGTTGACAGAAGGAAGAAGATCCTGACCATAGAGGCACCGGCCGGATTGATCGAGATTTATCTGTAAGCAGGCCATGGCTTTCCATTTCCGCTATTTTGAAGTTGAAGATGAGGATAGCTCCCTTCGGGTGGGTACCGATGCCATGCTGCTCGGATCATGGGCAACTCCGGGCAAGGCAAAAAAAATACTGGACATCGGAACGGGTTGCGGGGTGCTGGCCCTGATGATGGCTCAAAAATCCGGAGCCACGATCGATGCCATCGATACTGACCTGCCATCGGTAATGGAAGCCCGAAAGAATTTTTCAAACGCTCCCTGGTCATCGAGGATCACCGCCATTCATCATCCCCTGCAGTCATTTTCATGTGGCGATGCAACCGGGTACGATTTTATCATCTCGAACCCTCCCTATTTCTCCAATTCCCTGAAGTCACCTTCCGCAAGGATCAACAAAACCCGTCACGACGACAGCCTTTCGCTCCTGGAACTGGCACAGAAAGTTAGCGACCTGTTATCCGTTGATGGTCGGTTTTCAGTCATTCTGCCGTCGGAACCGGCACAAAGGTTCCGACTGATTTGTGAGAAGTTCCATGTGTACCTTTCACGCCGGATGGTCATTTATCCCAAACCTGCCGCGCCGTCGAAAAGGATGCTGCTTGAGTTTTCAAAAAGTCAGGTTGGACTTGAGGATTGTCAGGAATTGATCATCAGGGATTCATCAGGAAGATATACCGACGAATATTTAGTCCTGACAAAGGACTTTCACAACTTTTAATTTAAATTTGCACAATAGGAGGATTGTTAAATTATCAGAATTCTTCAACCTCAACAAATAAAAAATGTACTTCAGGGAACAATTTAAGACAAAAGGAATTTACCTGGTTATTTTCATACTGGCGGGATGGTTCATGCCAAACCATGCATTTTGCCAGCCTGCTCCTGTAATAATCGGCATTTCAAAAGCCTCTCCAAATTACATCAATTGGCTGAAACGCACCGATCCTTCCGTTCAAACGGTCGATTTGTATACCCTTCCGATTGCAGCTGCAGTGCAACAGCTTGGCCGGTGCAGCGGGCTGGTACTTACCGGAGGCGAAGATGTCTGGCCAGGAAGGTATGGCAAGGTATATGATACCCTGAGATGTACCGAGATGAACCCACACCGCGACAGCCTCGACATGGCGCTTATATCAACTGCACTCTCGTTAAAAATGCCGATAATCGGAATTTGCAGGGGCCACCAGATCCTCAATGTTTACCTTGGAGGATCTTTGATCATCGATATTCCAAAAGATGTTAATACGCGTATCCTGCACCAGTGTGATGATTACCTGCATTGCTTTCATGCGGTCAATGTTGCAAAAGGAAGCCTTCTCGCAAAAATCAGCGGGTGCGACTCCGCCCAGGTGACCACGAACCATCACCAGGCGGTCGATCGCTTATCGTTACAACTCCGTGTCGACGCAAAATCAGATGATGGCCTTACCGAAGGCATCGAATGGAGGGATCCGGTAGGAAAATCATTTTTAATCGGTGTACAATGGCATCCCGAGCGAATGGAGCAGACAAACCCGCTCTCCGGAAAAATCGCCGTGGAATTCATCAGACAGGCTGCAGCCTACTCAAACAAACATTAATATTTTAAAATGAAGATACAGGACCTTTATTTGCATGCCATTACGGTCTTCATGGGATTTTTTGCGATGCTGAACCCCATTGGAAACATCCCGGTGTTTCTGGGCATGGTTCAGGATTTTGATAAAAAAACCCAGAACAAGGTGGCGCTTCGCGCAACGGTAACCGCTTTCACCATCATCGCCATTTTCTGCGTGTTCGGGCATATTATTTTCCGGTTATTCGGTATAACCGTGCCGGCTTTTCAGATCGCAGGCGGGATCATCGTATTCATCATCGGATTTCAAATGCTCAATGCAAAAGAAAATCCAATTCATGCGCAATCTCTGGATGAGAAGGAACAAATGATGAAAATTGCACACGACATGGCGATCACGCCTCTTGGAATACCATTGCTTGCCGGTCCCGGGACCATATCAACAGCCATGAATTTCGTCGGGGCTGAAAAATCAATCACCAATGTCATCCTGGTAATCGTCATTTTCGGTATCATGTGCGTGATTACCTATTTGTTATTTGTCTCCTCAAGGATCATAGCCATTAAATTAAACCCGAGCATGTTGAAAGTTGTTTCACGCATCATGGGACTGATCCTGGCCGTTATTGCCGTCCAGATGCTGATCAACGGAATTGAAGGCACTATCAATATGTTTGACAAGGCAGGATGATGAATTACAGGTTGCTTTTCTTTTTTTTACCCGTATTCCTTCTTTCGTCCTGCTCAAGAAGTAAAATTGAATATTGGCCGAACGGGAATAAAAAATCCGAGATCGGGCTGAAAGGTGACCAGTACGAAGGCTCAGCAACCTACTGGTATGAAAACGGTATCATGCAGACTTCATGCAATTACAGGAACAATAAAATCGACGGTGTGTTGCAAAGTTATTATTCGTCTGGGGCGCTTCAAACAGAGCAACACTACAAAAACGGCATTCTGGATGGTCCTGTAAAAGACCTGGATACTGATGGCAGCCTGACCGCAGAAGGCCATTACCGCAATGGCGTTTTGCACGGCCGTTTCACCGCATATTATCCAAATAAAACACTGAAGTTTGAAGGAAATTATGTCAATGGCGACCATGATGGGATATGGCTTTATTATGATGTTTCAGGGCTGATCGTTGGGGAAGGCAGTTTTTCGCATGGAGACGGAATTCAAAAGACATTTTACGGCAATGGCACTACGAAACAGGTTACTCATTATACGAAGAATGAGAAAGATGGCGAAGAGGTTTTCTACAATGCCGATGGCACAACCGACGTAATCAACCATTATGAACATGGCAAGCTGATCAATAAAACCAAAAAGTAATTTCCCGGAAATAATTATGTGTTTTTGTTTGGTCAGTCGGACAGAACTCTGTAATTTTGCGGTTGTTATTCTGTTCACAGCAATTCTTCTTAAAAAACTCACCATCGCCCGCAAGCAAGAAACAGATGAAACCCTGCAACCCTGTCACCCTGTTACCCTGTTACCCTGTTACCCTGTCACCCAGTTACCCTTTAACCCCGTGACCCGGTAACTTTCCATTAATTTCTCATCGTGAGCTGCATATCAATATTTAAATAAAAACATACAAACTGGTCATTAACCATTAAAACTGAATCAAAATGAACTTAGAGAAAATCATGAACGACCTGGAGAAAAAGCATCCGGGCGAAAATGAGTACCTTCAGGCAGTCAGGGAAGTACTGGAATCCATCGAAGATGTTTACAATGACAACCCTCACTTCGAATCCGCAAATATCATTGACCGTATCGTTGAGCCCGATCGCATTTTGACTTTCAAGGTTTGCTGGGTTGACGATAGCGGCAAAGTACAGGTTAACCTCGGTTACAGAATTCAGTTTAACAATGCAATCGGCCCATATAAAGGAGGGTTGCGTTTCCATCCCAGCGTGAACCTCAGCATCCTGAAATTCCTTGGATTCGAACAGATTTTCAAAAACAGTCTGACCACGCTTCCGATGGGTGGAGCCAAAGGGGGTTCCGATTTCGATCCAAAAGGTAAATCCAACGCCGAAATCATGCGTTTCTGCCAGTCATTCATGCTTGAACTATGGAAACTTATTGGTCCTGAAACAGATGTTCCCGCAGGAGATATTGGTGTAGGTGGCCGCGAAATCGGTTTCCTTTACGGAATGTACCGTAAACTTGCACGTGAAAATACCGGCGTACTTACAGGCAAAGGGCTCAACTGGGGCGGCAGCCTCATCCGCCCTGAAGCGACTGGGTTTGGCGCTGTTTATTTTGCCAAGGAGATGCTTGCAACAAAAGGTGAATCCTTCAAAGGCAAAGTGGTAGCCATCTCCGGCTTCGGCAATGTTGCCTGGGGTGCAGCCATCAAAGCCACCGAACTGGGAGCCAAGGTTGTAACCATCTCGGGACCCGATGGATATATCTACGACCCTGACGGAATCTCCGGTGAAAAAATCGAATTTCTTCTCGAACTCCGTGCCTCCAACCAGGATATCGTAAAACCATACTCCTATGAGTTCCCGAATGCGCAGTTTCACCAGGGAAAACGTCCATGGGAAGTGAAATGCGACATTGCAATCCCATGCGCTACCCAGAACGAACTCGGCAAGGAGGATGCATTGAACCTGATTAAAAACGGTGTTATTTGTGTTGCCGAAGGAGCAAATATGCCCAGCACACCTGAAGCCATCGAACAATTCCTTGAAAATAAAATTCTCTTTGCTCCGGGTAAGGCCGTCAACGCCGGTGGCGTTGCAACCTCAGGCCTTGAAATGGCGCAGAATGCGATGAAAATCAGCTGGCCGATGAAAGAGGTTGATGAGCGCCTTCACCACATCATGTGCAGCATACATGAAGCCTGCGTAAAATACGGCAAAGACCGTGACGGTTATGTCAACTATGTGAAAGGCGCCAATGTCGCCGGCTTCCTGAAGGTCGCAAATGCAATGCTGGATCAGGGGGTAATATAATACAATAATGGTGGAGACGCATCGCTTTGCGTCCCTCCACGATAAAAAAAACCCGGCCAAATTGCCGGGTTTTTTTTATC
>CAIVAT010000045.1 GCA_903903985.1 uncultured Bacteroidales bacterium
CTTAATTTGAGGGATACCGCTATTGCGGCAGTTACGCTGGTAACCTAACTTTGAAAATCACGTATACGTCGCTAATTAATCTAAACTATCAAAAATAAGCCCTATGAAAAAAATTATCTTAATTGTCGCCTTCATTCTTTTCACCGGATTAAATGGGTTACTGGCACAACGTCTGTACTTCAACCCCATCCCAAGTTTTAATTGTCCGGTGACGGCAGAGTCAACTGCTGCATTCAAGGAACTCAAAACTCATCCACAAGGGACTAACCGTGAGAAGCGCGACATGGATGTCATAATTTCTTCAAGTTCTACCTCCATCTTTAGCATTTTTGCTAATGTATGGATTGTTAAAGAAAACGAAAACATTGTATTAGGACCTTACCAAATATTTGAAAACGAAACTCTTACTGTGCCTATTGACAATGGCCGGTGGGGTGTTGTTATCAGGTCAGACTGGAATGTGACTGCCAGTGTCTGGACTGATTAGTTCATTATCATTCTTTCTGCAAAACAGATGACCCGGATTCCCCTGGGTGTTATCTAAATATTATCGACAGTAAAATTTGCTGTTCCCATTTCCTTCCCCTGAAATATCAGGTATCAAAAGATGAAAACCTTTGATACCTGATAACTTTTTTCCAAAAACCTTCCTCCCTAACATTTATTTAATTAATTTTGACAATTACTTTTTGTATTTCCCGTTCCAACCCCTCGTTTTGTTAGTAGATATCTTCATACCATGTTTTGTTGACCAGGTCTACCCCGATACCGGGATGAATATGGTTAAAATCCTGGAAAAACTGGATGTTGCAGTTAACTATAATGGTAATCAGACCTGCTGCGGTCAGATGGCTTTTAATAGTGGTTTTTGGGATGAAGCAAAAAAAATGGGAGAGAAGTTTCTGAAAGATTTCCCCAATGACCGACCGATTGTTGGCCCTTCTGCCTCCTGCATTGGATTTATCAGGAATTACTATGGCTGGCTGTTTCATAATACTGCAAATCACCTGGAATATAAGCAATTAAAAAAAAACATTTTTGAATTTACCGATTTTTTAGTCAATGAATTGAAGGTGGAGGAGGTAGGTGCTTCTTTTCCGCACATTGTAACTTATCATGATTCATGCGCGGCACTCAGGGAATACCGCCTGAAGGATGAGCCCCGCCGGCTGTTATCTCATGTTCATGGCCTTGAATTGAGGGAAATGAAAGAGAATGAAGTCTGCTGTGGGTTTGGAGGCACCTTTTCCGCTAAATTTGAACCTATTTCCTCTGCCATGGCGGAACAAAAAGTGAATCATGCGCTTGAAACAGGAGCTGAATACATTGTATCAACTGATTCCTCGTGCCTGATGAACCAGCAAGCCTATATCGACAAACATCACCTGCCCATACAAACCATTCATATTATTGACATTCTTGCTTCGGGCTGGTAGCGTTTTACGTCAGGTAATGAAATTCCCCCTAAAATAAAATCAATGACACGTGCATTTTTTCTTGCCTTGATTCTGTTTGTATCAGTTGCAATGAGTGCCCAGGATAATAAAGGAATTCAGCCTGAGGATCCGGCTTTTATTGCGAAATATGCTGATTTTAAGTTTATGGGTCAGTTTGCTGTTTCTATTGAACAGAACGACCTTAAAAAATATTTCTTACTTGATTTTTCGATCTTCACTTCCAGGTTTGAACGGGTTTATTTTATGAATCTAAGCTTCACTTCAAAGGAGATAATCAATATAGACCCAGATATCACAAAAGACAGAATTTGCTTTATGTCTGATAGAACATATCCGGAAACCGAAATCAAAGCAATATTTGATGACCTGAAGAAAATGACCATCACGGTTGCAACCACCATGCCGGAAGCTGAAAAATTACGGTGGCTGAAGGAAAACGATAAATACAAATAATGCCCAACGACAATGAACCGCTCGTGGTATCTTTTTGTTTTACTGATCATCACCTGTTCCGGCCTGTTTGCGCAGGGGCATGGTGACCACAATACCTGTGAAAAGGCGGCTCCATTCTGCACCGGCACCTTGTATTCCTTCCCTGCTGGAGTTAACGCTGGAACCGGGCAAACCGGTCCATTTTATAGTTGTCTTGTCACACGACCAAACCCTGCCTGGTATTATATGAAAGTTGGCAACCCCGGCAACCTTATCATTAAGATGCACAGCGATCCGCCTGTGGACATCGATTTTTGCTGCTGGGGCCCATTTACTTCACAGGATTGTTGCGGTTTGCTCACCCAGCCGAAAGTTGTTGATTGCAGCTATTCAACAAGTGCCTTTGAACAATGCCAGATCCCGAGTGGTCAAACCGGACAGTATTACATGTTGATGATTACAAATTATTCGAATAATCCGTGCGACATCGTCTTCCAGCAAACCGGAGGATCGGGGACCACTGATTGCTCGATCCTGCCACCTCCGTGCACAAGCAACAGCCCTGTTTGTTCGGGACAACCTTTGCAACTTTCAGCCCAGGCCCTAACCGGTGCAACTTATCACTGGTGGGGGCCGGAAGGATTTACTTCTCAACTTCAGAATCCAATCATCGACAATGCTACTCCTGCCAATTCGGGAACCTACTATCTGAGTGTTGAAGTGGGAGGCATAGCCAGCATCGATACCTCCATTACTGTGGTCCAGGTGTATTACCCACAAGCAAATGCCGGAAACGATACGGCGATCTTAAACGGGGTATCTACCACTTTACATGGTAGTTGTGTGGATGGCAGCGGCAACTATCAT
This sequence comes from uncultured Bacteroidales bacterium, assembly GCA_903903985.1. Taxonomy (GTDB): domain Bacteria; phylum Bacteroidota; class Bacteroidia; order Bacteroidales; family FEN-979; genus CAIVAT01. The sequence continues at coordinate 2,757 of CAIVAT010000045.1, forward strand.
TATAAATGGGCACCATCGGCATTGCTCGTGAACGATAGCATACAAAATCCGAAAACAGTCAATCTGTTCGCCTCACAGATATTTACAGTGAGTGTGACTGATGATACAGCCAACTGTATTGCAACGGATATGGTGACCATTAATATAACAGGCGGTGCTCTTGCAGTGAATGCCTTCGCAAACCCATATTCAATTTGCTTCGGAGAAACATCACAAATACAGGCCCTCGGCTCAGGGGGAGCTGAAAACTACACGTATCAATGGATCGGACCTGATGGCTTTTCATCAACACTGCAAAACCCAACCGTTGCGCCAACCATCACCACAACCTACCATGTCTCTGCCTTTGATGGTTACAACTCGGTGACCGGTTCGGTAACCGTAACAGTGATACCGCTTCCTGTTTCTGATGCAGGTCAGTCACAATCAATTCCTTATGGCACTTACACTTATCTTGATGGTTCCGTTGTAAATGGGAACAGCAATTATTTTTACAGCTGGTTACCTTCAAACCAGCTCGTCAATTCAGGGGTGCAGAATCCCCAAACCGTTAACCTCACAGCAACAACAGTATATTCACTGATAACCACGGATCTGGCAACAAACTGCGTTAGCAACAACGTTGCAAGTGTTTCCATCGAAGTGACAGGAGGTCCGCTGAATGTCAACCCGGTAGCCACTCCTTTTTCGATCTGCAGGGGAGATTCTGCCTGTCTGCACGCTTCCGCCGGAGGAGGGAATGTTGGCCATTATCAATACTCCTGGAGTTCAATTCCACCTGGCTGGAATTCTAACGATCCTGATCCCTGGGTAAAACCGTTGAGCAGTGCGACCTATCAAATAACAGTAACCGATCAGTTTAATACGACCGTGGGAAGTACGGCAATCAATATCTATCCACAGCCTGTTATTCAAATCGGACCCCCTGATACAACCATTTGCACGTATCAAATTATAAAATTAAATGCCGGCAACCCGGGCTCGGCGTTTTTATGGTCCAACGGATCCACTGAGCAACAGATATCCTCTGAAACCAGTGGTATCGGATACGATTCCCAGGTATATTCCGTGGAGGTTACCAATGAAAACGGTTGTAAATCAATAGGGAGCATCCGTGTTATTTTTTCATATGATATTTGCACCGGCATTGATAATATGCGTCATGCCGGCTATTTCCGGATATTTCCGAATCCTGCCAGGAATTTCACAAGAATTGAATCCAATGGGATCTCTGGCATAACCCAAGGCACTTTGTTTTCTCTTTTAGGGCAGGAATTGCGTTCTTTCACCCTGCAAAAGCAAGCCGATGCACTTTCTTCCGTGAATCTTGATTTATCAGGCTTTCCCAAAGGAATTTATCTTGTCAGGTTTAATAATCCGTCTGAAACTCAAATTCACAAGCTTGTAATCGAATAGTGCTAACCAGGAGAACCAATAATCCACAAACAGTGTTTTCAGGGCAAATTCTCTTGTCCTTCTTTTTTTTACTGATATCCATTGTTGCCGTATCCCAGGTAACAAACTGCCCCAGGTCAACGAAACAAGCCGAAATATGGTACTTTGGTGACCTTGCCGGAATTGACTTCAGAAGCGGCACTGCCATACCCCTCGTCGACCAGGATGTAATGACAACACTTACATCCAGTGCCGTCATAAGCGATAGTACAGGAAATCTTTTATTCTTTACAGACGGAAACAGGGTTTGGGATAAAACCTTCAACCAGATGCCGGGAGCCATTAATCTTGCAGGAAATGTCGCTGCCACTCAACCCTGCATCATCGTTTCCAAGCCTGGCAGTCACTCAATTTATTATGAATTTACCATTGATCTTGCCAATAAACCCGACAACAAAGGATTATCATATTCCATCATTGACATGGGATTGCGGGGTGGGATGGGTGATGCCACCGGTGATCTGAACATCAGCCTGGAGCCTTCGGTATGCAATAAAATAACCGCGGTTAATAACCGGGACAACTCCGGTGTATGGGTGATCGTCCACAAGTGGGAATCAGCTGATTTTTATGCTTACCTGATCGATAAAGCCGGGATCATGGCACCGGTGGTCAGTGTTGCTGGCTCGGTTCATGGAGGAAACTATGCTGATAATATTGCATTTGGATACATGAAAGCATCACCAGATGGAACGAGGCTTGCGCTGGCCATCATGGGAATGAATAAAGTGGAACTGTTTGATTTTAATAACAACACCGGCACCGTCTCAAACCCCCGGTCCTTTTCCACTACCGACGCGGGTGTTCAACCCTATGGGCTGGAGTTTTCATCAGACAGTAAAAAACTATTTCTCAGCCTGGTGCAAAGCAGTGGCGGCGGTCCGCCTGCAAACCCTTCTAAAATATACCAGTTTGATATATCCGGCGGTCTGCTAACCAATCCGGCCCTGATCATTTCAACCGATGGAATCAGGCTGGGAGCAATGCAATTGGGTCCGGATAGCCGGATCTACATCTCCAGAACTGTCAATCAATTTCTCACAAAGGATTCTCTGGATGTGATTTATAATCCGACACGGTTGGGAACGGCTTGTAATTTTAATCAACTTGAAACTGTCCAGGATAGCCGGTTTTGGCTGGCCGGACGCCCTGGCTTGTACAGTCTGCCCAATTTCAATCAAAGTTATTTCAACCTCCCTGCTTTTACCTGGGATAGTGTTTGTAAAGGTCAGGGGACAAAATTTAAAATCACCAATCGCGCCAATTTAGGCACAGTACAGTGGGATTTTGGGGATGGTGGTACATCAAACACTGTCGACCCGACTCACGCATTTGCAAAACCCGGACCTTACCGGGTCAAGCTCACAGAGAATTTTAATGGCGAGGCTTTCTCTGATTCCGCGCTGGTTACCAGCTATCCGCTGCCTTCTATCACCCTCGTGGATACCGTTTTATTATATGCAGGATCCACCATAAACCTTCATGCGGGTGGAGGATTTTCTGAATATCTGTGGTCGACCGGCTCCGGCGACTCCATTATTAATGTTGGAAGTCAGGGAACTTACTGGGCACAGGTAAAGGACATCCATTGCTGTATCAATGCTGATACAACATTTGTTAAGGTTTTTGAATATCTTGTGCCAAATGCTTTTTCACCGAATGGGGATAATTTAAATGATGTTTTCAGCGTTTTGGGATTATATGACAATATCAACTTCAGTATGGTTATTTATGACCGATGGGGCAAGCTTGTTTTTCAATCCAACAACATCCATAACGGATGGGACGGAAGGGCAGGAGGGCAATATTGTCCGCCTGACTCTTATGTATGGATTGTTAAAATTGGGTTTTTGGGAAAGGATATTATCACCCAGGGCGATGTCGTTTTTAAAGGTACTGTGACCATTATCAGATGATAACCGAAAAATACACTCAGATCATTGCCGGGGAGCTGAAACAGCCGGCCGGCTTTATTCAGAACACCATAAACCTGTTGGAAAGCGGGGCTACCATCCCTTTCATTGCGAGATACAGAAAGGAGGTGACCGGTTCAATGGATGAGGTTGTCATTGCCCAGGTACGCGACCGCCTTGCCCAGCTCAAGGAACTTGATGCACGTCGCGCTGCGGTATTGAAATCAATTCAGGAACAGGAGAAACTTACTCCCGACCTGGAAGCAGCCATTGCCAATGCCGTTACCATGGCCGACTTGGAAGATATTTACCTTCCTTACAAACCCAAACGGAAAACACGGGCCAGCATTGCGCGGGAGAAAGGACTTGAACCACTTGCAACATTAATCTTTTCTCAGCATTATGACGACATAGCATTCAGGGCTGAAAAATTCATCGATGCGGAAAAAGGTGTTCATACTGTGGAAGAAGCCATCCGGGGTGCATGTGACATCATCGCCGAAAAAGTCAATGAAGACATTTATGCCCGGAAACGGATCCGCGGATTGTTCCAGAAAGCATCGGAAATATCGGCTAAGCTTGTGAAAGGAAAAGATCAGGATGGGATTAATTTCCAGATGTATTTCGACTATCACGAACCATTGACCCGCGCACCTTCGCATCGCTTGCTGGCCATGTTTCGGGGAGAAAATGAAGGTTTCCTGAAAATTTCCGTAGATGTGGATGAACTGCAGGCACATGAAATCCTTGAAAGAATATTCATCAAAAGGAACAATGCTTCGGCTGTGTTGGTAAAAGCTTCTATCACTGACAGTTGTAAGCGATTACTGTTCCCATCCATTGAAACAGAGATGCGCCAGTGGGCAAAGGAAAAAGCCGATGCGGAAGCCATCAGGGTTTTCGCTGAAAATATGCGGCAATTGCTGCTTGCCCCGCCACTCGGTCAAAAGAATGTACTTGCCATTGATCCTGGTTTTCGTTCCGGTTGCAAAATTGTTTGTCTTGACCGCCAGGGAAAACTGGTCCACAATGAAACCATCTATCCGCATCCTCCCCAGAATGAGGTCAAGGAGTCGATCCACAAGATAAAGAGCCTGGTCAATGCATATAAAATTGAAGCCATTGCCATCGGTAATGGAACTGCAGGGCGCGAAACCGAACGACTGATCAAGTCCATCCCATTTGATCGGAATGTGATTGCCCTTGCTGTAAATGAAAGCGGGGCATCAATTTATTCAGCTTCAGCAGTTGCCAGAAAGGAATTTCCGGATTACGATGTAACGGTTCGGGGGTCGGTTTCCATTGGCCGTCGCCTAATGGACCCATTGGCTGAACTCGTGAAAATTGAGCCAAAGTCAATAGGCGTGGGACAGTACCAGCACGATGTTGACCAGGCAGCGCTTATGAAAAGCCTTGATGACACAGTAATGAGTTGTGTGAACAAGGTTGGTGTGGAGGTCAATACCGCCAGCGAGGAATTGCTCACCTATGTATCGGGGCTTGGGCCGGTTCTTGCGAAGAACATCATCGCCTATCGCAATGAACATGGCCCTTTTAAATCGCGTATTGAATTCAGAAAGGTTACCCGGTTTGGTGACAAAGCATTTGAACAGGCAGCAGGATTTTTACGGATCCGGGATGCAATGAATCCACTCGACCGCAGCTCAGTGCATCCGGAAAGTTACCCGGTGGTTGATCAGATGGCGAAAAGATTAAAATGTACGGTCGATGACCTTATCGGGAAACCAGCGTTGCGTTCGCAGATCAGGCTGGAAGAATTTACCAGCGAAAAAGTCGGGTTGCCTACCCTTCAGGATATCATGCAGGAGCTTGCCAAACCGGGCCGTGATCCGCGTCAGCAATTCGAAATGTTCGAATTTGACAAACATATTCATTCGATCAGCGATCTGAGGATCGGGATGAAACTACCGGGCATCATCACCAATATTACGAATTTCGGCGTATTTGTCGACCTCGGAGTGCACCAGGATGGCCTGGTACATATCAGCCAGCTTGCCGATCGTTTTGTACGGGATCCGAATGAGGTGGTGAAACTCAATCAGAAGGTGATGGTTGAAATACTGGATATTGACATGGACCGGAAGCGGATCCAGCTCACCATGAAAGGGCAGCATACTATGGAGGTGTAATAAACGTTTGATGATTTACAATTTACGATTTACGAGATACGATATACGAATTAGGGCAATGGCAAAACGTGTTGTTTTTATTTCGTTCCTGCTTGCAATGATCCTGGTTTCTTCATCAGCGGCTAAAGCCCAACGGATACTCGGTGCAGTGAGCGTTGGTGTAAACTGCACCCAGGTGGATGGGGACGAATTTTTTGGCTATCATAAATTCGGACTTAATGTCGGCCCGATGGTCGCTGTTCCGTTTGGTAAAAATAAAAAGTGGTCGGTCAGTATGGAATTATTGTACAGCCAGAAAGGAAGTTATCACAGGGGAAGTACCGATTCTACTACATTTCGACTGGTGCAGGATTATGCTGAGATTCCGATCCTGGTTCACTTTACAGATAAAAAGCTGATCTCTGGAGGTGTGGGGTTTTCTTACGGACGACTGATTAACTACAAAGAAACTAAAAACAGTTTTTACGACAGCATTTTTCACTATCAAACCCCACTTTCAAACAATGATATATCAGTCATTGCCGATCTTCAGGTCAGGATTTGGAGCAAACTCTGGGTAAACCTTCGTTATCAGTATTCGGTGAAAAGCAACCGGACGGTTTTAGTTACAGATCCAAGCACCTACCCAAGAACTTCTTATACACGCAAACAATACAACAATGTGATCACCCTTCGCCTTACCTGGGTTTTCAACCAGGAAAAGATCAATAAACGGGCAAAATGAGCCAACCCTAATTCCCCCTTTTATTGGAGCAGGGGGCAGGGGGTTAGGGTGACCTAAATTAAATGATCCTTTTAATCAATCGGAGTTTGTGGGTGTATTTCTGCATATTGGCATTGTAAATTCCTTCATGGTCGAGAGAATCAATTTGAACCCGGCCCGAGCAATGGATAATCCGGTGATGATCAATGAGCATACCAACATGGGTTATTTTGCCTTCCGGATCATCGAAAAAAGCCAGGTCGCCCGGCTCAGCTTCAGCTAGCAGACTGACTATTTCTCCTTGAGCAGCTTGTTGTGAAGCATCGCGAAAGAGTTTCAATCCCTGAAGTTTGTAGACCATCTGTACAAAACCAGAGCAATCAAGTCCAAAAGGAGAGCGGCCTCCCCAAAGGTATGGTGCATTCATGTAAAGCATGGCATCCTCGATGAGTTGTGGCTTGCAATTCAGATTGTTATGGGAAATTTTGCTTGACCCATGCAACCTGGAATCCGAAACAGACCCTTCATAAACAAATATTTCCTGCCCAACCCGTATGCGTGATTTATCCAATCCGGGAAGAGAACTCCCGGTAACCAGTGGAATCAGTGATTTTCCATTTTCATTTGACAGAAGTTGCACCAGGTCAAGGGTTATGGAAACCTCTGAATCGGTAAGCCGTGAAAATTCATGTTCATCGATCAGGTTGGACTGCAAGATATCAATCCAGCCTTCATAATTGTCGTAGGATAACCTGATTTTATACCATCCGGTTTCCTGCCCGGTAACCGTGTATAGTTCGCCGAACAAAACCTGTGTTGCCATTTCTGATTTGTGCGATGGGTCAGCTCTCACCGGGATTATGCTGTGCAGACAAATGCCTGTTTCCATATGTTGTATTGTTGGTTGGAGAGCAAAGATATGGAGAAAAGCGGATTGGTGGACAAGGTACCCGTCACGTGCCATGCGTCACCTCTTTCAATGCACACCCACTGCATCCGTGACATTTTGATGCCGGGGTTTTGAAAAAACGGATCAGCCGGGTGGTTGTCAGTATCAATGCTGATAAAACGATTATTCCAACGATTATGAATTGCAACATCATCTCAGGAAAGGATTAAACTGCCAATTTGAAATACGGCAAATGACAAAAGCCATGCCAAAATGGTTGTGTATGTGATCAGGAAGAGTGCCCATTTCCAGCTTCCAGATTCACGGTTTACCGTAGCCACAACAGCAATACAAGGCATGTAGATCAGAATGAACAGCAGGTATGAAATGCCCGTCAGGGGGGTGAAGAGTTTTTGCCCGACACGAGTTCCGTCTTGAAAAGTCGCCTGTCGCAGTTGATCTCCCAGTGTTTTCGGGTTTTCTTTATCATGAAAATGGTTTGATCCGAAAAGTACCCCCATGGTGCTCACAACAACTTCCTTGGCTGCCGCACCGGTTATGAGGCTCACTCCCATGCGCCAGTCAAAACCAAGCGGTGCAATAACCGGTTCGAGCGCTTTACCGAATTTTGCGATATAGGATGTTTGTAACCGTACATCAGGGTTGACTGACGGTCCACCGGGAAAATATTCCAGTGCCCAGATAAGGATTACTGCGATCAGTATCACTCCTCCCATTTTGCTTAAATATTGTTTTCCTTTTTCCCACATATGCCGAATGATGACATAAAAAGTCGGCATGCGATAGGTGGGGAGTTCCATCACGAAGGGTGCTTCTTTGCTTTTAAACAAGAGTTTTTTAAAAATCAGTGATATGCCTATTGCAAGTAAGATACCTGTGATATAAAGCCCGAAAATAACCGTTCCTGCATGTTTTGGAAATACTGCCCCTGTAATGAGAATATAAACCGGTAACCTTGCGCTGCACGACATGAAGGGGTTGATCAGCATGGTCAGGAGCCTGTCATTGCGGTCTTTCAGCGTGCGGGTTACCATAATGGCCGGTACATTGCACCCAAAGCCCATGATGAGCGGGATGAACGACTGCCCGTGCAGCCCTATTTTATGCATCAGCTTATCCATAATGAAAGCAGCCCTGGCCATATAGCCGGTATCTTCCATGAGTGAAATGAAAAAGAAAAGGATCAGGATGTTGGGCAGGAAGACGATGATACTGCCAACGCCATTAATAATTCCATCAACAAGCAAATCCTTGAGTGGTCCGGAAGGAAGTTCAGTGCTGACCTGTGCTCCAATCCAGGAGACTGCAAGATCAATCCAGTGTTTTGGAATCTCCCCCAATGTAAAGGTCGATTGAAACATGATCCACAGGAAAAAAATAAAGATCGGAAACCCAAGAATTTTATGGGTCATTACAGAGTCGATCCGTTCACTCTTTGATTTTGAAGGATTTAAAATCTGAACCTTCTGCATTGTTTCCCTCAGGGCACCGGCTACAAATCCATATTTGGCGTCTGTGATCAGTGTGGCCGAATCTTCCTTGAAAATTGTTTCGAGACGAAGGATCTCCCTCTCCGAAACCTGCACCATGGATTTATATTGTTTCGATGATGCTATGGATGCCAGAACCGCAGTATCCTTTTCCAGGAGTTTGATGCTGTAAAACCTTGAGGAAACCCTGTCTGTCAATGATTTATCCTGCCAGATGGCTTCCTGCGTTTTCCTGATTGAACGTTCAATTTCGTTCCCATAATTGATATGAACGTGACGAACAACCGGATCGCGGTCTTCGAATACTTCGATGATCCTGTCAAAAAGTTCGGAAATTCCTGTGCCTTTGGAACTGATGGTGGGTATGACCGGAATTCCCAGGAGTTTGGCAAGTGCATGGTAATCGAGAAGGTTTTGCGACTTTTCAAATTCATCAAACATATTGAGCGCCATCACCACCCGGATGTCCATATCAATTAGCTGGGTGGTCAGATACAGGTTACGTTCGAGATTGGAGGCATCTACAACATTGATGACAATATCGGGAACCTTGTCGGTGATGTGCGTCCTTACAAAAAGTTCTTCGGGAGAGTATGCGGTTAAAGAATAGGTTCCGGGTAGATCGGTGATGTTGAATGTGTATCCGGCATGTTTGAACCTGGCCTCTTTTAAATCAACCGTCACGCCGCTGAAATTGCCAACACGTTCGTGCGAACCCGAAGCAATATTGAACAAGGTGGTTTTCCCGCAATTTGGATTTCCAACCAGGGCAATTTCAATTATTTTTCCCCGGTCACCCTCATCAAACCGATGCGATTGCTCTTCGATGGTTCCGCTGTATGCATCAATTTCAGGATTCGGAATTCCTGGAATGTTCTGGAATTCAGTGGGAAGGATATCTACCAGCTTTGCTTCACTTTGTCTGAGTGAAACATGGTACCCCATGATCTTGTACTGGACCGGATCCTGTAATGGAGCTGCTTTTATTACAGACACCTCCCTGCCTTTCACAAAACCCATTTCGGTAATGCGTTTACGAAAGGCACCCCGTCCTTTCACTTTTGTGATCAGACCTGATTCTCCTTGTTTAAGATCGAAAAGAGTTGCCAATTAATTTAGATTCAATAAATGCAAAAGTAGTCAAAATTGGCTATCAATGGTCTTAAGGCAGTGCTATTTTTTTATAGATTTAAGATACGGGGATGCTTCAGGTCCAAGGTTGAATAGCAGGTCCAGGGTGGTTAATCCGGGGATGAAGCCGTGACTTGGTTCGAAAACCTGGGTATAATGCGGGTAATTGAGTTGTTGATCAATTTGTTTCGTGCCAAAATTTGCCCGCAGGTCTTTCACGTTTGTTTTATTTTTTTCATACTCGACGGTAAATTTGACTCGAGATTCGATCTTAAGAAGTTCCAGGAGCGTTTGAATAAGTTCTAAATTCAGGTCAAGGAGAAACTTATAGTTCTTTTCGTAAAAACGGACAAGGTGGTCCTGGTAATACAGAAAAAACGGCGAATTGTTGTACGCCGTTTGTATTGAACGCCAATGAATTTTCTGCCAGGGCTGATGTGGGGAGATCAGAATATCTTTTGTGAGCGTATGATTGCCATTTGACTTGATAACCGGGATGCTCAAAGTTTGCCTGCCATTGGGGCCAAAAATTATACAGCGGTTGCGGCAGGTTTGCTTTGTGTAGGTTTCATACGCTTCAACAAAAATTTCTTCTGCAAGAATAACCTCAGCCATGTAACCGACAGAAGGGTGATAGGCCGTTGGAAACAAGGCTACCATCAAACACTTTCTTTCAGCAATACTTCACTGATGGCTTGTTTAAGTGAATCTTTCGGCAAAGCCCCGACCGACATCTGGGGTTGTTCATTCACCGGTACAAACAGCATGGAAGGAATGCTTCGGATTCCAAATGCCCCGGCCAATTCTTGTTCTGCTTCTGTATCAATTTTATAGATGTTGACCTTGCCTTTGTATTCAACGGCCAGTTCTTCCAAAATAGGTGCCACCATCTTGCAAGGGCCGCACCAATCGGCATAAAAGTCAATAATACAGGGAATGGTCCCTTCAAATTTCCATTCCTGATTTTGTTCGAAATTAAAGACCTTCTCCAGGAAGGATGCTTTTGTTAAGTGCTCTACCATTTTCTATGAATTAAAAAATAAAATTACTTTTGATAAGAGAACGAGGTAACAGGGTAACAGGGTAACAGGGTAACAGGGTAACAGGGTAACAGGGTAACAGGGTAACAGGGTAACGAGGTAACAGGGTAACAGGGTAACAGGGTAACAAAGGAACACCAGAGGCGGCCGACATGTCCGCTTGTCCGCTATTTAACCACCAGCACATTCTTGATGAGATCCACATAAGCCGGTTTCTGCATGGCGCCTACCGACATTTGTGGTTTCCCGGTTTTCGGGATGAACAATAAAGCCGGAATTGAATTAATATTGAACAACCCTGCCAGTTCACGCTGCTCATCTGTATTGACTTTGTAAATTCTGACTTTACCTTTATATTCTTTGGAAAGCTCATCCATGATCGGGGCTACCATCTTGCAAGGCCTGCACCAATCAGCATAAAAATCGATAATGGCCGGCTGATCACCACTGAAAACCCACTCTTGTGGACTGGCTTTATAATCCCAGACAAGTTTTTGAAATGATTCTGCAGTAAGTTTGTTTACCTGTCCTTCAGCATTTACATCACCGCTGTTGTTCTCGTTTGCAGCGCTACTGCAGGCGTTAAAGGTAAATGCTGTAAGGAATAAGAAAATGAAAGTCAGATTTTTCATTGTTTAGTTTTTAAATGACGATGCAAAGATAAAAATAAATATCCACATGAATCGCATAAACATCACTATTTTTTTTACATTTGCATCCTGATTCGTAATGAAGTATGTCAATATCTTTCAAACATCTTGATTTAAGTGAACTTGCCGGTTTTTTTTCCACGGAGGATGATTGTCGGAAATTCCTTGCTGAAAAGAAATGGGAATCCGGGTTTGTATGCAACAAGTGCGGAAACGCAAATTATTGTAAAGGGAAAACAGCCTGGGCGCGTCGTTGCACACGATGTAAAACCGAAGAGTCGGCAACCGCTCATACCATCTTTCACCGGTGCCATATTCCGATCACAGAAGCTTTTCGCATTGTTTACCTGGTATGCCATGATCCTGCAATTTCTACCTACGAACTTTCAAGGCTCCTAGATCTGAGGCAGATGACCTGCTGGAAATTGAAGAGTCGCCTTGAAGAATGTATTAAATCCCGTGGTGAGGTTGATGTGCTTTTCAATGAAAAAAAATGTACGGACCCTGAGAATTGAAAAGGATCATGATTTTATAAAAAATGGTTACTTTCGTGAACCAATTGTGATCCATGTCCATCCTGATAACAAACATCAAGGAACTCATACAGGTTGAAGAGAAACCACAACGGATGGTGGCAGGGAAAGCCATGTCAGTGCTGAAAACCATTAAAAATGCATGGCTGCAGATTGAAGGTGACAGAATAAAGGATTTTGGCACAATGCCAGTGCCCGTTTCTGTCATGCATCATGTGTCACCCGTCACCACCGTCATTGACGCCTCCGGCAAAATGGTGTTTCCCAGTTTCTGCGACAGCCATACCCACCTGGTTTATGCAGGAAGCAGGGAGATAGAGTATATTGATAAGATAAAGGGATTGAGTTACGAGGAAATTGCAAGACGGGGTGGGGGCATTGTTAATTCGGCAAAAAGGTTACATGATGCCACAGAGGAGGAACTGGTTGAACAGGCTTTGAGCCGGCTGAATGAGATCATGAAGATGGGAACTGGTGCTGTGGAGATCAAAAGCGGATACGGATTAAACGTGCAGGATGAATTAAAAATGCTTCGGGTGATCAGGTCGCTGCAAACCCTTTCACCCCTTAAAATTGTTGCTACATTCCTTGGCGCTCATGCGGTACCTGCTGGCTATAAAGACCGGCAGCATGAATTCGTCGACATGGTGATCACTGAAATGATCCCGCAAGTGGCGTCAGATGAGCTTGCTGATTATATTGATGTATTTTGCGATCGTGGCTTTTTCACCGTTTTAGAGACAGACCGGATACTGAATGCCGGCCTGAAATATGGGCTGCGTGCAAAAATTCACGCCAATGAACTTGATTATTCAGGCGGAATCCAGGTTGGGGTAAAATACAATGCACTTTCAGTCGATCATCTCGAATACACGGGCGATGAAGAAATAAAGTGTCTGTTGGGCTCTGATACAATGCCAACGGTTTTACCCGGAGCTGCATTTTTCCTGGAAATGAACTATGCCCCTGTCCGGAAAATGATCAATGCGGGCCTTCCGGTGGCCATGGCCAGCGATTTTAATCCCGGCTCATCACCCTCAGGCAACATGCAGTTTGTTCTTTCAATGGCTTGCATCAAGTACCGCATGTTTCCTGAAGAAGCCATCAATGCCGTGACCATCAACAGTGCCTATGCAATGGGATTGAGCGATGAGTATGGAAGCATCGCCCGGGGAAAAATTGCCAACGTTTTTATCACAAAACCGATTCCAACCTACTCATTTATGCCTTATGCCTATGGAAGCAATAAGGCAGAGCAGATTATTCTCAACGGGAACCTGGTCTGCGGGTAATTACCCGATCATGAGTTTCCCGGTAATTGATACCTGTTAACCTGCAGATATATAGTCCTTTGGGAAGGTAATGAGAAATCATAGATTGGTTTTTAAAGCGGCATCCGTGGCATCCAGGAGCGGTTTGATGGATATTTCTGAACCCACTGCGTTTTTCATCCAAAGCTGCGGAATCAGTTTCCCTGCGGAATAGATCCGGATCGCTTCATCTGCGAAATTTTTGCCCTTCAGGAACTGATCAAGTTGAAAATCAATAAGGTGTCCGACCGGATAATTTGAAAGGTACAGCGGATTGTCAATCATGTGCGAATAGATGGCCAGGATCGGAGTGTCTTTTACACCGATGACCGGTGCATAATACTGATTCCATATTTCAATGGCTGTTTTGACAACAGTTTCTTTCAATTGCTCCTTCGTTGCTTTTTGATTTTCATACAGCCATTTCCACACTTTCATATCGAGCAATGAAACGCCCATGATTTCATAACTCATCCAGAAGTTATCAATTGCCGCGAGGGCATCTTTGTCGGGATCGTTGTCTTTGATCCCCAGCAATTCAAGGTCATGTTTCTGGAAAGTAAATGCAAATGCCTCGGTAAACGCTGTGTTTGGTACCCCCTGCATCATGTAATTGTCAACCATGTATAGTGAAATTGTTTGTTCTACATTGTGGCCGAGTTCATGGATGGCTATGTTGTATCCTTTGTAGTCCATACCATTTTTGCCGATCCTCGTTCTCAGATGTGCCTTGTCTCCCTTCATCTGGGCTCCCCATGCATGTCCGCTTCCCCGGGCGGGATCAACTGTAATGTGCGAGGCAATCTCTTTGGCTTTATCCGGTTTGAATCCCATTTTTATCAGGATATTCGGGATATCAGCTTCAAAGGCCTGGGTGTTCGGATACTTTGCACGTGTTGTCTTGTCGAGCATTTCCATATTCATATTGCTGCGCGCCTTAAAGCCATCATACCAAATGTCGAATGGTTGCAACGGGCGGTTGACCCTCTTGCTGATCAGGGCTCCTACTTGTTTTACCTGTGCTGAGGAGCAGAATTCGGTAAATAGTTTTTCTACCTGTTCCTGTGTGATTTCCATCCCGCCATCGAATGAGCGCGCGATATAAGTAGGATACATGGGAGTATAGGGGTCCATCAATTTCATGCTGTTGAAATTGTTCAGCAGCGTGGCATACCTTGTATCTGGTTCGGCAGCGACGGCAACCTCAGCGCCGTTTTTAAATACTTTATTTGAAACTGCGTTCCACTGGAATGAAGGATTGTTGATCACACTATCAGGAATATCCTGATTGATGATCCTGAGCATGACCTGGTAGATCATCTTTTGTTTCACCAAGCCTTCGTCGCCTTTATTGTAATTGGCTTTTATCTCATCACGGAGATTCCAGTGCGACAACAACTTCATGTCCTTGTCAAAATGTGTCTTCCCCTGTTCATCAAGCAGGTTGCCGACATAAATATTATACCCCGAGATATAATTATCGGCTGCTGTAAGCGCTTCGGCAATCTTTACATTGACATCGGCCGGTACACGTGCCGTGAACAGATCCCCCATGCGTACGTAGGCCCATTCGGTGCGATTCCACTTTGGTCCAAGCGCCTCTTTTTCCTGTAAGGAGTAAAACGGGAAATTCAGAGCGGTTACAAATGCAAGTTTGTTGTTGAAAAAATCTTCATTAAAATGTGCTCCAGGTTCATAGGCACCAAAGAGTTCGTCAATATCAAGCATTTCACCGTCATCAATGTGCATCCCACGTTTCAAATCGAGGCTGATCATATTGAAATGTCCGAACAGCGATTCCCAGTTGGCAGAATACCTTTTAAAAAGAGTTTCGAGCTTTCCGGGGTCTCCAACAAAGTATTTCAAACAGAAAGCCTGAAATACCTGCTCATTGCCATCCTGGGAGGTCCAGAGGGTCGCACATTGATTAACCCCTTTTTCCATGCGGGTTTTGCTGGCTTCTCCAAAATTTCGCGTCAGTTTGAAAATAACCGAATCGGCAACAGTTTGTGTAATAAATCTGGCCGAACCTTGCTGGCCTGTGTTTTCTTTTTGCTTGCACTGAACAAGGAACATCGACAGCGAAATGAACATCAAGAGAGATAGTTTTTTCATAATGAAAGGTTTGTGTATGTGCTAGCAAAAATAGTGAAAAATGAATTCGATCAGTAACGCGGCAGCAACGTAAGGAAAATAATAAATTCAAAGTTTTCCATATTTTTGCAAAAAAATAACCTGAGGACGACGTTCAGCTTAAACATTTTCGCTGCCTCGCTCCCTCGCTACCTCGCAATTCAACATGAAACAACTAATCGAATGTGTTCCTAACTTTTCTGAAGGCAGGGATCTGGGTGTGATCAAACTCATTACCAATGAAATTGAAAAAGTGAAGGGGGTCAGGCTTTTGGATGTCGATCAGGGGGCAGCTACAAACCGAACGGTAGTTACCCTCGTAGGAACTCCGGAGGCCGTTATTGAAGCAGCTTTTCAGGCGATAAAAAAAGCTTCTGAAGTGATCGACATGAGCAGGCATCACGGGGAACACCCCAGATTTGGCGGCACTGATGTATGTCCTTTGGTGCCGATTTCGAATATTACCATGGAAGAAACTGCCAGGTTTGCACATTTGCTTGCTGAGCGGGTTGGGAAAGAACTGGGAATACCTGTCTATTGCTATGAAAATGCAGCCCTGTCACCTGAACGCCGCAATCTTGCCAATTGCCGCTCCGGTGAATACGAAGGCTTACCGAAAAAATTGGAAGACCCGCACTGGAAGCCAGATTTCGGCCCGGCGTTGTTTAATCCACGCACTGGTGCCATTGCCATTGGCGCCCGTGATTTTTTGGTGGCATACAATATCAACCTGAATACCACCTCTACGCGTCGTGCGAATGCCGTTGCATTCGATATCCGTGAGAAAGGGAGGCCGGTTCGCGAAGGCAACCCGGTCACCGGTAAAATTAAAAAAGACGACCAGGGGAAGGAAGTCTGGGTGCCGGGTGCGCTCAGGGCCTGCAAAGCAATCGGATGGTTCATCGAGGAGTACGGCATCGCACAAGTATCCATTAATCTCACAAATATCGGGATAACCTCTGTACACGAGGCATTTGAAGTGTCATGTCAGAAAGCCCAGGAGCGAGGGATGCGCGTTTCAGGATCGGAGCTTGTTGGCCTTGTTCCTAAAAAGGCAATGATTGAAGCCGGTAAATATTTCCTGCACAAGCAACAAAGATCAGTTGGGGTTTCTGAGGAAGAGCTTATTAAAATTGCAGTCAAATCCCTTGGTTTGGATGACCTGAAACCATTTAATCCCCGGGAAAAGATCATTGAGTATTTACTGGAGGACCCGAAGGATAAAAAACTTGTTTCCATGACTGCCGAAGGATTTGCCAATGAAACGGCTTCTGAATCTCCGGCTCCGGGTGGCGGATCAGTTTCGGCATATATCGCTGCATTGGGTGTATCGCTGGGAACCATGGTCGCGAACCTGTCATCGCACAAAGCGGGTTGGGACGATCGCTGGGAAGAGTTTTCTACATGGGCTGAAAAGGGGCAGAAACTGAAAGATGAATTGTTGTTCCTTGTTGACGAGGATACCAGGGCTTTCAACAAAATCATGGATGCATTCAGTTTGCCCAAAGGGGGAGAAGAGGAGAAGGCATTGCGCATAGCTGCCATCCAGGCTGCCACCAGGTATGCCATCGAAATTCCATTCCGTACCATGCAGAAAGCATTTGAATCATTTGAAATCATCAGGGCCATGGTTGATACAGGTAATCCGAATTCAGTCACTGATGCAGGTGTTGGCGCGTTGTGTGTGCGCTCTGCCGTGATAGGTGCCTATCTCAATGTGAAGGTGAACGGAGCTGGTTTCAAAGACATTGCTTTTCTGGAGGAGATCATGAATCAGGCGGAGGAACTTGTAAGGAAAACAAAATCCGCCGAGGATGAGATTCTGGCAATGGTCATGGAGAAGATTTCAAAATAGCCTGATAACCCGTGGTGCGCGACCGGCGACATCATTCTGTTAACCCGGGTTTACATAGCAAGCTGTTGAGGCAACCAATTCAGGTGCCAGAAGTGGCCATTTCCATTAAAAAAATCTTGCATTTGTAAACAGGTGGTTCATCTCCGTATACCGATTACCATTGGGCCAACCGGGGTTGCCTTTGGCACCTTCGATATTTTGATACTGAAGGGATAAACCAAAGGATTTATAAACCGTACCTGCTACTTTTTGACCTTTATTGTCTTGAAATCATCTTTGTTAAAGGTTACCAGCAACCAGATAACCACTACAAAATAGAGTACGGTACTGGCCGACACCGAGATGATGGTATTGACCGATCCTAACAATTTTTTTCCGGACACAGTGAAATTAGTCAGTTGCAGCCAGGGTGATTCCTCGCAAAGCCACAACAAGCCGATCCATTGCTTGAAAATGACCAGCAGCGTGACAAGAACCAGGCCAACGGCAAGGGCGATCAGCCTTCGTTTCCAGGGTACCGGAGATGCCAAAACAAGCGATATCAATAAAATGGTAGGCAGATAACCCAGGAAACGGGTATTGATATCAACGTATGCCGTTCGGGAAGTACCATCGGGACGAACAAGTGCATAATTTCCAACATTGACGTGGGTTGTGGCAGGTTGTTTCCCTTCTTTAAATTTGACGAACCCGCTATCCCGGAACTTACTGAAAAAAATTCCGGCAACATTCCGGTACAACTTGCCATATGTTTCATCATAAAAGGAAATGGGGGCTGAAAGCAACCCATAAATAACGATTGCCTTAAGCAGGAACAACAATAATGTTCTGCTACTGAGCATGAGGCGCCTCCTTTCTTGTCCATTTTATCCAGAAGATCCATAGTCCGACGGCAAATAAGATAAAGAGTACCTGCCAAACCTCTATATGCATGATATCAAAAGCTTTTGGGAAATAGATCCCGGTCAGGAAAAGTGATATAATCCTTAGGATATTGAGGGCGAACAGAATGGCAATGCCGGTAAAAAGGCCTATCAGTTTGTATTTCCATTTTGCAGGAAATGTTAAAAGGGCTGATGCAAAAAGGGCCATTGCCTCCACCGCGTCGCAACCCCTCGCAATGCTCACTGAAAATGCAGGAGAAGAGATCAGTACCTTGTCGGCCACGGTCTTCATCCCGAATATGTTCAAAATGAAGCTCGAGACCTTTGCATTCAGATAAACAATGTAAAGTTGAATACTGTTTTGAGCGTAATCTGAAAGCCAGAAGGCATAAAAAATGATCATTAAAACAGCGAAGCCAAAAATAAAAAACAACACCGGCCATTTCTGCCGCCAACCGGAACGAACGCCATCCATGGGTGAAAGTGTGGCTTGCTTGTGCTTTCGTGCTTTCTTTGTTGGTGAGTAACCCATAAAAATTTTTTAGGAAAAATTGAGATATCATTGAACCCAAATACAGAAACATTCATGTATCTGTTTGCAAATCTAATAAAGATAACCATTAAAACCTTGTCACTTCATTTTCAGATTTGGTTAATTTAAAAAAAAAGCCAGATCGTTTGATCCGGCTTGATGATAGAGGAAAAGCAATAGCTATTTTTTTACGGGGCCCTGGCAGCATTCTTGTGAACAGGACTCTTTCCTGAGAAATTTCCCATCTTTATCGAAGAAAAGTTTCTCATGGGTCTTATCCTTGTTCACACATATGTCGTAAGTGATTACACCTTTGGCATCCACCTTGAAAATTTTATCAATCGAATAACCATGGAAATTCTTCGAAATGTATTCTAAAATAGGTTTCTGGAGCTCAACAGCTTGCAATTCTGTTTTGGTTTGAGCGAAAATAATGGTACTGAATAGTCCCAGTAATATTATTAACAATGCTTTTTTTATCATTCTTTCAGGTACTGTGGTTTAAGGTTATCTGCAAATGTGAGATGTGATTCTGTTGGAATTTTGAAGAAACGACTTATCCGAAGGAGATTATCAATGTATGCAAACCTTCATGGTGTTGATAAACCACCTTCATTTGATAAAGACCGGCTATTTTTTGTACGATGGAAAGGCCGAGTCCCACCGAATCGTTGCTGCTTTCGGATTTCCTGAACCGTTGAAATAGTTCGCCTGGGTCCGTTTTTAATAATTGTCCCGTATTCGTGATGGTAAGCGAATCGTGCTTTACGATTAAGTCGATGCGCCCGTTCAGGATATTGTGCCTGATGGCGTTCGACACCAGGTTCGTGATAAATATCTCCGCCAGGATGGGATTCATCATTAACGTTACATGGTTTTGATAAACTTTTGAGACTGTAATTCCCCGGTGATCGATCATTTCTTCAAAATGCTCAATTGTTTTATCAAGAATTTGCGCCAGATTTATGTTTTCAGTTTGATTGAACTGATTGTTTTCAATCTTGGAAATAAGCAACAAACCCTGGTTGAGTTTCGACATGCGTGTGGTCGCTTCAAATATCCCGCTGATCAGTTGAAGCTGATTTTCATCCAGGTTTTCTTTCTGGATCAGCAATTCAAGTTTTGATTTAATGATGGCCAGCGGCGTTTGAAGTTCATGCGCTGCATTTTCATTAAATTCTTTGAGATTCATATAATCAAACTGTATCTTTTTTGACATTTTCTCAAGGGCCGTCATCAGGAGTTTGAATTCATAGATTTCACTCCCGGCCAGTTCCAGGGGTTTCGCCTGGTTGATCTCATAGATGCTCAGGTTATGGAGGATGCGATAAAAAGGAATCCATATACGCCTGGTAATGAAATAATTAACAATTACCAGCAAGAGGAGCAGGCTGATGAAAACCAGGGCAAGGGAAATAACAATATCTGCAATCAGATTCTCTGAATCGCGCAAGGGCTTGTATATGTTGATGGTGTACCCTTTTTGTTTGATGGAAGTATTTTCTGTAAAAAGATGGCGAAAAGAAGCAAAGGAGCCCAGGTCGCTATCATACATCAGGGTATCTTTGATATAACTTTTTTTTTGCTGCGGTGCATTTAAAATGGTAACATCAATCATATGGCCGAATACGAGCCGAAAATCGGGAACGCTATCGGAATAGTTGATGGTTTGCTCTACCAGCATTTTTTCTTCAGTAAGGGTTGCATCAAGCTGGCGTTTGAAAATAGTGTGCAGGAGATTGAAAAAAACTAGGCCACTGATGATGAAAACCACAACCGAGATGAGGATATAGGATAGGGATGTTCGTGTAAGCAACTTCATTGATCCGTAAATTTATATCCCATTCCATATACCGTTTTGATATAATCTTCCCCACCTTTCTCCATTATTTTTTTACGCAGGTTTTTAATGTGTGTATAAATAAAGTCAAACGAATCAGCCGTATCCATTTCGTCGCCCCAAAGATGCTCCGCGATGGCTTCGCGGCTGAGAATCCGGTCCCTGTTTGAAAGAAAGAAGACGAGCAGGTCATACTCCTTTTTCGTCAGAATAATCACCTGGCCATTGATTGTTACTTCCATTTGCTCTGGAAGGATACGGAGATCATTGAATATGATTTCATTTACCCCGCCGAAATTCCGGCGGCGTATGATGGATTTGATGCGTGCATTCAGTTCAGGAAGATGAAACGGTTTCGTGAGGTAATCATCGGCACCGATCTCCAGTCCGGATATCTTGTCATCCAGGGAGTTTCTGGCAGAAATAATGATGATACCGGTTTCCGATTTGTTTTCTTTCAGTGCGCGGATCAGGTTCAATCCACTGCCATCGGGCAGGTTGATATCGACAATGATGCAGTCGTATTGATAAAGATTGATTTTCTCGATGGCGTGTTCAAAATTAAACACTGCTTCACACAGGTGATTTTCCTTCTGGAGATATTCAGAGATGGATATGGATAGTTCTTTTTCGTCTTCGATCAGAAGAATTTTCATGGTTGAATTTGGTTAGTCCATTATACACCTCACGGGGAAAGCGTTCGCTTTGGCGCTTTCATACATTGAAACCGATGGATTAATGGTATTGAGTCCGCGGGCAATTGCCTTGTCGTTCACAACACTGGAAGTCCAGAACATGGTTGCAGCAGGTGTGTTTGCATTGAAGGCCCAGAAGGTGTTCAGGTAA
Organism: uncultured Bacteroidales bacterium; assembly: GCA_903903985.1. Lineage (GTDB taxonomy): Bacteria > Bacteroidota > Bacteroidia > Bacteroidales > FEN-979 > CAIVAT01. The sequence continues at coordinate 24,132 of CAIVAT010000045.1, forward strand.
TAGATTCCGTCAAGTAAGGCATGGAAACCCGGGGTGGATATCGGGTCCTTTAAAGTACTCCCGGCCGATCCATCTCCGGGAGCTATGCTGACAAGAGAATTGATCAATCCCTGCCATTCACCAATGTCAGGGACATGCCACCCGGCAGGGCACATGCCCTGGAAAGGGGCATTGGTCTGATGATATTGAATAAGTTCATCCCATTGGTACATTCCTCCATAGGCCGTGCAATTGGCATCATCTGCAGGCAGGCAGAATTTTTCACCGATACAGTTATCGGTCTGCTGCAGGGAAAGAGAACTCAAAGTAGCTCCAAAACGCAGGTTTTCAGTCATCCAGCACCTTCCGGCAAACAATGCAGTCCGGTATACAGTGGGTGGTGAATCCCGGTAGTCGGTCATCATATCTCCACAGGGTGGATTGATGCCACGTACCGTAAGAGGTACACTTGCAACGGTAGTCGCCGGACAATTGACCAGGCTTGTATATTTATAGGTAATGGTAAAGGTGATCTGGTCGTTTCCGGGGACAAGCGAGGGATCAAAGTAATAATTGCCATTGCTGAATGATAAAGCGGCAGTTGGCGGATCCACAAGATATTCGCCCTGCTGGGGCAGGCTTGCAGACCATGGATTTCCACCCCTGAGGATAAACGGTTTGGCACTTCGGCTCGTTATCTGGTCGAAGCAAGGCTTGATGGCAACATATGGAATCGGATTGATGGTAATGCGCTGAGAAAAGTTAGAATGGCAACCGGTCTCAGTGATGGTGGCATTCAGTTCCAGGATAGCCGACACTCCGGGATTGTTCCAGGTAATTTCAGCTGGAGAAACACCTGCATCGACAATCGATCCGGTTGCAGGCGGATTGATGGTCCAGTTGTAGGTACAGGCTGGACCGCCGCCTGCGCGATATTGAAACGGGCCGGAATGGGGCAGGCAAACAGTGGTGTCGCCGGTGAATGATGAAACAGGCACAGGGAGGATGGTTACAATGGCAATGCCTGCCTGAGATTGGGAACACCCCAAGGAACTGCCATCCTGAACACGCAGCAGGTTATATGTGAAAACACCGGCTGCATCCGTGGGAACAGCAACTGTGACGCTGTTGCCGCTGGTGGTGTTTATCGTCTGGTCTGCGCCACCATTGATATTGTAGGTAAAAGAAAAAGGAGCAGCAGATGATCCGCCGGTGAAGGTGATCAAGGGAGGAGTTGAATGCTGGCAGACTGTTGTTGTTCCGGCAATAGTTGCTGTAGGAGAAGGATAGACGGTAACTGTGGCGCTTCCAGGCTGAAGCTGGGAGCAAGCTGTTGAACTTCCATCATGCACACTCACCAGGTTGTAGGTGAAGGTCCCCGGAGTAAATGTGGAAACCATCACTGTAACCGTATTTCCTGTGGAGGTGGTTACTGTATAGGCTGTTCCGCCATTGATATTGTATGTAAAGGTATACGGGGGTGTGGCTGATCCGCCGGTGAAGGTGATTCCAGGGGAAGTCGATTGCTGGCAGACTGCTGCAGTGCCTGAAAGAATGGCTGTTGGCAATGGATTGACAACAACAGTTGCAATCCCGGAAACAGTACCGGTACATACATCATTTTCCAGTGAAAAAAGCGTGTAAATGCCGGCAGCAGCAGGAATTTGATACGGATCGGTGCTGTTATGCGTTACAGGTGGCTGCTGGACCCCATTGAATTCATAAACGAACCTGAATGGGGGAGCTCCCACAAATGTGACGGTAACAATGGCCTGCTGGATCCCATCATTGCAGATCGTGCCCCCACCGCCAATCAGTGCCTGCGGACAACTTGCCGGAGGAGCTGTGAAGTGCTGGGTAAGGTTGCAATTTGTACTGTCGGAAAAAACAGCCGTAATGGAATGGGCAGTCCCGTCGCAGGGAATATTGGCAAGATGATAAGGCAACGGACTGATAAAAGGAGCATTTAACGTTTGAGAAATTGGTGGAACTGCAGTATTGTCGGTGATTGTCAAAGTGCCGGTTGGCGAAGGATTGCTGAATTCGATATTTCCTGCAACAGTGAACGTATTGGTCAGTTCATTACAAGCCGTCGGATTGGCTGTGATCGCAATCATGGAGCAAAAAACAACGATATTGCAGCTTGTCACTCCGGTACTGGTAGGGTCCTGCGCAAATGTGATTGTTCCTGCATTGCCGCTCCAGTTTGAAAGAAGGAGAATATAAATTTCGCCAACCTGGGCATTCAGAATATGACAGGTTTCTGTTGCACTTCCCGACCAACTGCAATCGGTTATGTTCCCCCTGGGATAAAAACCGGTACAGGATGGGGCATTGTTGTCGCAACAATCGGGGGGTTTCAGCGGATCGTTGCTGCAGGTTCCGTTGAGCCCGCTGGCACACCCGTCGGTTAAACTGTTAAAAGGTCCCCAGCAGATAAAATCGACATCCTGGTTTCCTGATTGGGCGATATTGATGGTAATATCACCGGCAGACCCAACCTGCATGTAAAACCACGCTGGCCCGGGGGCATAGTGTCCGGCTGAAGGTCCGAAACATCCGTAATTCGGATAGCCGTTCAACGGGTCGGGAGCATATCCGGTGGTGCCTGACGGAAAAGAATAGACATTTCCTGAACAAGAAACTTTTGCACTCGAACATTCGTTTTCTCCCCCAAGGGGAATATTCAACAGGCCATCTGGAGAAACACCTTTGAAAAATGGAGATGCCCGGATAATATTTCTTTTATCCATTTCATCATTGGATGCATTGCTGATTAATGCATGCTGATATAGTTCGTGCAACTCAATCTGAGCCTGGGCTTTGTCCAAGGCAGTCCTAAAAAGTGCTGAATCACTATGGAAATCATTTTTATCATTGATATAAATTTCGTGCACCCTTGCCTGTTCGTAAAAATCAAGCCGTTCAAATTCAGCATGAAACAAATGCAATCTCAGATAAAAAAAATTAAAACCGGATCCGGAATGGTCGAATCTTGCAATTCCAGGCAAGGTGTCGTCCGGTTGTTCTCTGCAGATAACTGTATCCATATTATCGAAATGGGTCTTCATTTCGTAAGATGGTATAAAATCATTAACGTTTAAACTATAAATGACAGGATTAGAAGAAAAGAAAGGAATGAAGATCAACAGGAGTTTTAAACTGAAAAACCCAAAGCGGCATTGTTTTTTTTTCATTGAATGATAAAAAAATTACCAGACGGATGCGTGGTTTTCAAAATTCAATGCAAAGTTAAGGTTTTTACCCAAACCTGCCAAGCAAAGGTGTTATTTTACCTTTTATATGACGCATAGTATATAACCCGTGGCACATGTTCCGTGACACACGTGACTCGTGACCGGCCAACCGTCATGCATTAAGGGTCTCCCGTTACGCACTTAGTCCTTCATGCACCGTACGGGGAAAGCGTTGGCCCTGGAACTTTCATATAAAGAAACGGAAGGATTGAGCGTATTGAGTCCGCGGACAATGGGTTTATTGCTGGTGGCAGCATCAAGGGTGGAAGTCCAGAACATGGTTGCTTTCAGGGCCTGAGGTGCAATGAACGCCCACGAAGTATTGAGGTAGAAAATCCCATTAAGTATGGATTGGAATCCCAGGGCTGAATTCAGGTCTTTGAGAGAACCCCCGGCAATTCCATTGCCCTGGTAGTATTCAATCAGTGCCTGCCATTCAGGCGACGATGGCACATGCCATCCAGGCGGGCAGAAACCTTGTCGTGTAATTACAAGATCGCTGTTGTATTGCATCAGTTCATCCCATTGGTAGAAAGAGCCATACAATGCACAGGCAGCGTCGCCAGAGATGCAATAGCGCTCGAAGATGCAATTGTCGGTTTGATGTGTGGCTAATGAAGTGGGGTCGGCCTGACCCGGGTATCTGAGATTTTCCTGCATCCAGCATTGGGTCCCGAACTGGATCGTTTGATAGGATTCCCCATCGCGTGGGTCGGTTAAATTGCTGCCGCATGAAAAGCCTGCAGGCGACAACACATTGATTTGTACTGAATCGACGTCATGGCAACCATCACTGTTGGTATAAACATAATAAACCCAGTGTGCTCCGGTCCCGGCAGCGAGGGGGTTGAAATAGGTAACCGCAGGACCTGAGTTTTGATCAATATAGAAATGACCGTTCAGGCCCAGGGGTGTTCCTCCTTTCAGCAGGATGGGTTTCGCGTTAAGCGTAGTCACCTTGTCGAAACAGGATTGTAATTTCGTGATGGGTTTTGGGTTTACACTCAATGATATCGTTGCAGGAATGGTCACACAGGTGCTGACAGGATTGGTGTAAAGAACAGTGATGGTTTTCAGAGGTGGGCTGGTCGTAGACCATGTGATGTATTTTTCCCAGGAATTGGCGCCCGGCTGGATCACTCCATCAGGAGTGACCGACCATTGGTAGTTGGTCATATTGGGATCGGTTGTAAATAATGTCGCATCTCCCAGGCATACTGACGTATTTCCCGCAAGGCTCGGAGTGACCAGGGGTTGAACGACGATGTTCTTGTGATCGGAGTTGGTACAACTGTTCCCATCCATGTAAGTGTAGGTAATCGAAAAGGTACCTGCACCGACTGTTGCCGGGTAGAATATGGTAATAGGAACCGAACCCAGGGTATACGTGCCACCTGAAGGAGTGCCGCCAGTGAGTGCAAATGGCGCTGTATTCAGGCAAACAGGAGCGAAATTTGCCAGTTGCACAACAGGAAGTGGCAAAACAGTCACCGTATATTGTACCTGGTTGCCATTGCATCCCCCGATGGAAGGGATGATGGTAAAAACCACAGATCCGGGGATCGCCGGGTTTAAGAGGTTCAGGGTCGCGGTGATGGGGCCACCCGTACCTGCTGAAGGGCAATTCAAGATGTTGTTGCATCCGCCGGGTAAAACAGAATAGTTAATGACCGCTGTCGGAAATGCAAGCGATTGCAATTCAATGGAAACGGTTCCACCATTACAAATGCTTTCACCCGGAGTGGATGGACTCGAGATGGTAGGTTTCGGGGCAACCGTAACTACTATATTTCCAGGTAACCCGGTGCATCCTGCAGCTGGCGTGACATGATAGGTAACGGTTCCGGGAGATAAATCGTTAACGGACAGATTCCCGGTGAGCAAAGTGCCGGAAAAATTGCCAACAGGGCAGCTAGTGATATTGCTGCTGCAATCTGCACCTGTTACAGTCCATGTATAAGTTGTGCCAGGCTGGCTAGATGTGAGTGGAATCGAAAACACCACGCCGGAACAGGTGGATTGGGTAAAAGGTGGCAACAGGGCGGGAATGGTACGGATGGTAAATGGTATCTTTGTAACAGGACCGTTTCCACATTCGGCATTGATCCCATTTACGTATACAGTATCAGTTCCGGGTGTTGCAGTTGGCGGGAAGGTGATGCTGATTGTAGGTGCGGTGGTATTTTGGGTTCCTCCTGTCCACACCCAATGGTAGGATGAGGAGTTTATATCAGGATTAACCGTAAAGATATTAGTACTTCCCGGACATACCTGGGTAGGTGGATTAAAAGGAACAAGGGTGGATGGACTGATTTTATAGGTCAGGCTTACATTCGCCGTAGAATTGCTTACAAGATACCACCATGTATTGATTGATTTTTGGTCACCCCACTGATTGTCCCATGCATGGCATGAAGTGGAAGGGGGTACGGTACATCCAGGGGGGGTCATTACCTGAGAACCCCCAACCAAATTATCGTCCCAATAGAAAGCCGGATCAGCAAGCGGAGGAACGAGTATGGGCCTGACAAGTGTGACGATGAATCCGTTCGCATTGTTCTCAACGTCCCACAATGGCATGTGAGTCAATCCATTGGTATATCTTAATGTGAAAAGGAATACAGAGCCGTTGGGAACCTGGTTCCCTGCGCCGTCTTTCCCATCCCAAACGACCGAATAAATTCCCCCGGGAACATTGTTCGTAATCAAAACCCGGTCGACCATGGGGGGTGTCAGGGCACTGAGTGTCAAAATTATTTCAACTGTCCCTATTGCATCCACAGGTGAGGTCTCAAAATTGAAATTGACCCTTCCTGTGTTGCAAAAGGATTCGGTAGAAACTGAACCATCGACCAACTGGCCGATCGTTCCGTCAGGATAGACATCGGGATCGGGATTGTTGAGGAAAATTTTAAACTGCGGATAGTTGTGAGGGACAGGTCCTGGTTGTGATTGCCGGGCCTGTTGTGCATTGTATGGAGGAGCAATAGGAAAACATCCCGATTCATTGCATGAAAATGAAAAATCGCGGCCTTCCATCCCATTGGGATTGACTTTCGTGACAATTTTATCTGCAGAATATACAAACATAAGCCCCTTAAACACGGCATACGTGCTGGGGAATCCGGAGGAAGGGTTGCTGAACTGCCAGTTTTTTGAAAAAACCCTGCCATCTATGGCTTTATTCGTAGTAGAATTAACAACAGTAATGTCAAGAAATTTGAATGTTCTGGAAGTGTTGTTGCCTACATCGAAGGTCATAAAATAATCGCCTCCCGGAGCTCCCGCCGGAAGGCTAACGCTTAAGGCATCATAACCCAGGGGATCCAGAGCATTCGGACCATGAATTGCTTGATCATAGGAAATTATAAATCCCTGTCCGGCTGCGGGCACTGAACCCTGATAGACCACAGTACCGTCAGGTTCGTGTATTCTCCACCCATTTGAGTTCACACTTGCCCCATTGCGCTCTCCGATCCCAAAATAGACCTTTTCCACCAGCGGATCCTGAATGTGAAAATAGAGTCTGTAATCAGCCGCACCATCATAGAGAGCAAAAGGATCTCGCTGCTGGCCCCCATTGGTTCCTTTGGCAATAAGCACTCTTGTTTCCTGGGAAGGATCAGGCCAAAATTCTTTTGTCCCTTCAGAAAACCCGTTCCTGGTGGATAAGAGAAGAAGTACAACGATTAAATGATAAAAGCTAAACCTCATGATTTTACTAAAAAAAGATACTTCAGTAAAATTCCGTCACAATATTTCATGCATTTTTTTTAAGCCTATAAAGGTACCATTTTTTTTAACCTAACAAACCGTATCAATTAGTAATTTAAAATGATGGTATCCGCATGTTAAATAATTATCTTTCCTCTATAAATCCTTGTGTCAACCTGGCATATGGTACACTAAGCAAAATAAACCGAATGAACCGATCTCAAATCCTCTTACAATCAAGCACAAATAAGCATCTTGGTAAATAATTTCCTCTGCGAGTTCAGGA
>CAIVAT010000046.1 GCA_903903985.1 uncultured Bacteroidales bacterium
GGATCAACAGAAGGTTCTTTCCCGCGGAATTTTTCATATTGTATCATTCCTTCATCATCGCCTGATTCAGCGAGGCAGTATTTTCTGAATTTTTCAGCCAGGGTTTTATTGTAGATATCACCGGATTCCTTAAATGCAGCAAACGCATCAGCATCAAGGACGGCAGCCCAGATATACACATAATACCCGGCAGCATATCCTCCATCGAAAATATGTGAAAAGTACGTTGTACGATAGCGTGGCAGGATTTCCGGGATGAGTCCGATTTTATTCATGGCTTCTGTTTCGAACGCATCTGCATCAACCTGTTGTGGTTCACTGATCGTGAAGTAATCCATATCAAGGATGGCAGCTGCAAGGTATTCAACTGTTTCAAATCCCTGGTTAAAAAGACCACTCTTCTGGATCTTCGCGATCAGGTCCTCCGGAATGACTTTCCCGGTTTTATAATGTTTTGCATAGAACCTTAGAACTTCCGGTTCACACGCCCAGTTCTCCATCACCTGTGAAGGCATCTCAACATAATCCTGCGGTACATTCCCGGCGGTCCGGTAATACCTGCCCTGGGTGAATAAGCCATGCAATGCATGCCCGAATTCATGGAACATTGTTCTCACTTCATCCAATGTTAAAAGTGCAGGAGTATCAGTTGTTGGCTTGGTAACGTTATAAACAACCGACATGACCGGGTCAATGCGCTTCCCGTTCTCCCACCCGTTGGAGCGGAAATCTGTGCACCAGGCACCACCTTTTTTCCCGTCCCGTGGAAAATAATCAAGGTAAAGAATACCCAGTGGTTGCCCGTTTGCTTCTTTCACCTCATAGGTCTCAACATCCTTTTGGTATACCGGCAAATCAGTCCGCTTGGTCAATGTAATACCATAAAGCTTATTGGCCACATGGAACATCCCATCACGCACATTCGACAAGGCAAAATAGGGTGTCAGTTCACTCTCGACAAGGTCGTATTTTTCTTTGTGAATTTTTTCGGCATAATACCACCAGTCCCAAGGTTCCAGCTTGAAACCTCCTTTGTCACGATCAATGATATTCTGCATTTCCACAACTTCATTTTTCGATACAGGTAAAGCGGCATTCCATAATTTCATGAGGAAGTCATTGACAGCTTCGGGAGTTTTCGCCATATTCTCTTCTATCACGTAGGATGCATAATTCCTGTAACCTAAAAGCTGTGCCTGGATTGTCCTCAGTTCAACAATCCTGGAAACGACCTTCTTGTTGTCATTGGCATTATTATTATCTCCACGCATGAAATAGGCGCGGTAGATCTTTTCCCGAAGATTCCTGTTATTGGCATATTGAAGAAAGGGGATCATGCTTGGCTTCGCTAATGTGAAGACCCACCTGTTTTTTGTTTCAACAGTTAGTACGGCTCCTGTAGCATTTTGAATGGGCTCGCTTTTGATATTCTCCTTGAGTTTTGCTGCTTCTGCGGCAGCATCAATAATTCCTTGCGGGAGACCGGCAAGATCATCTTTATTCTCGATGACAAGCTTGAAATTCGTATTGGTTTCAGCAAGGAGGTTTTCACCGAAAGTCAGTGCAAGCATTGACAATTCAGCATTGACCTTCCGGAGTTCTTCCTGTTTATCAACGGGAAGATTTGCTCCACGCCGTTCGAAATCCCTGTAATATTTCTCTACCACCCGTATCTGTTGCGGATCAAGGTTCATTGTCTTCCGGGTCTCATATACCTTTTTAATTTTTTCAAAAAGTCTTTGATTCATAAAAATATCATCCGAATGCTTGGATAACAATGGATCCAGGTCCCGGGCTACCTTCTGAATCTCAGGATTGGTATTGGCTTCCGTAATGTTGAAAAACACTTTACTGACATTGGAAAGCAATTTCCCTGATTTGTCAAAAGCATCAATGGTATTTACAAAATTGGGTGCATCCGGGTTATTGACAATGGTTTCGATTTCACTATCCTGGATTTTCATTCCTGCCAGGAAAGCATGCATGTAATCACCCGTTTCGATCTTGTCAAAGGGAGGAACCTGAAATGGTGTTTTGTATTCAGACATGAACGGGTTCTCGGCTTTAACTCTGCCTGGAAACCCTGATAAAGACAGGATTGTCATAGCTACTAATAAAAATTTAAATTGTTTCATCAGGAATCAGTTTAAAGATTATTGAAATATTCTGAAAAGCGTGTAAAGATATCATGAAAAAACGGAATTTTAAAAAATGATCCATCAGACAGCTCTCAGGTGAGTTATCACACAATGTTTTGCTGATTGGCTCAAGGTCATGTCAGCATGAGGTAACAGGAAAGCAATTCAGGAATGTTGTCAACTATTCGTTCTGGTTCAATCTTTGAATTGTCGCCGGATCTCAATGGTTAACAGGAAAAGAAGATACCCTGTTGACATTTTGCTTAGGTAAAAAGTTTTCCACAGAATATTATTAATTTAAAAAAGAAATAAATAAGGATACCAATTGGTAAATTTTGATTTAACTTTACATGAATTTAAATTTCTTGTGGTATGTCAAACAGAGTCACAAAAACTGAATTGTCTGAAATCAGGAAAGGAAAAATTTCTGTTAAAGAATATTCCAATGGAGAGGTTTCTGTTTTTTGGAAACCTGAGCTTTGTATACATTCAGCAAATTGTTTAATCGGGTTGCCTGGGGTTTTCAATAATTCCAAAAGGCCATGGATCGATATCAAAGGCGGACCTACCAAAGATATCATCACTGCAGTCAACACGTGTCCCTCACGTGCCCTGACATTCCTGAAAAATACACGGATAAAATCCCAGTCCAGGAAAAAAGGCCCAAAAAAGGCTGCAAAATTTGCCCGTATCCAGGTATTGAAAAATGGCCCGATCCTGGTTACCGGGAATTTTATCATAAGGGATGCCAACAAAAAGAAGATCAGGGTTGAAACTGAAACTGCAGCCCTGTGCAGGTGCGGAGCCTCAAAAACCAAACCATTCTGCGATGGGAATCACCTTGCGGAAAACTTTCTTGGATGACAGATGCCATTCAGTTTCCCGCCTAATATTAACGAAATAAGTATTTTATATGATAATCGGATTGCTCAAAGAATCTGCCGGTGAGCGAAGAGTTGCATTGCTCCCGGAAGCAGTTGCCTTGCTGGTTAAAATGAAGGCCCTGGTGATGGTAGAGAAAGATGCTGGAACTTCTGCCTTTTGCAGTGATGCAGCGTATGAAAACGCCGGGGCTTCTGTTTCAACAAAAGCTGATGTGATCAGCCAGTCAGAGATGATTGTAAAGATAAATCCGCCAACCGGGGATGAACTCAGCGCAATGAAAAATGGACAAATCCTGCTTGGGGTTCTGAACCCGTTAATGGATAAAGAATTGGTGATGAAACTGGGATCCGCCGGAATAACGAGTTTCAGCCTTGACATCATTCCCCGGACCAGCCGGGCACAATCGATGGACATTCTCTCATCGATGGCAACGGTAAACGGATATAAAGCTGTTTTGACTTCTGCCAACACTCTGCCCAAATTTTTTCCCATGTTTATGACAGCCGCCGGAACAATTACACCTGCAAAGTTATTGATACTTGGTGCCGGGGTAGCAGGTTTGCAGGCTGTCGCAACTTCCAGGAAACTTGGTGCTATAGTTGAAGTCTTTGATGTCCGCGCCGCTGTGAAGGAAGAAGTGATCGGGCTTGGCGCAAAATTCGTTGAAGTTGAAGGTGCAATTGATGACAAATCAGCAGGAGGGTATGCCGTGGACCAATCTGAGGAATTCAAAAAGATGCAGGCAACTGCAATTCATGAACACGCAATAAAATCGGACGTTGTCATTTGTACTGCCCAGATCCCCGGGAAAAAAGCGCCATTATTATTGAAGAAAGAAACAGTAGAAGCCATGAAACCTGGTGCTGTCATCATTGATATTGCAGCATCTACGGGTGGAAATTGCGAGCTGACACAAAATAATAAGACCATCACCCATAAAGGCATTACCATTATCGGGAATTCATTTTTTGCTATTGATATGCCGGTCGATGCAAGCAAGATGTTCGGGAAGAACACCGTTAATTTCCTGAAACTGCTCATCACCCCGGAAGGAGCTCTCCACCTGAACTGGGATGATGATCTGGTGAAGGGAACCTGTGTCACGCATCAGAACCAGGTAGTCAATGAAAGAATCAAAACCATTCACGCACTTTAATCATTGAATTCATGAACGAAATTCTTCAGTTTTTCCTGGTCAACAAGGAAGCAATATTCATCATCCTTCTCTCTATCTTCCTTGGGATAGAGGTCATCTCACACGTCCCTTCGGTCCTTCACACACCGCTTATGTCAGGTGCCAATGCCATTCATGGAGTTGTGATCATTGGTGCAATCATCGTCATGGGGCATGCCCATTCAGTTTTGTCAATGGTACTGGGTTTCGTGGCCGTTGTCCTGGGAACGCTCAATGTTGTGGGCGGATTTGTTGTCACAGACCGGATGTTAGAAATGTTTAAAAAGAAAAAATCCAATAAATCATAACTTGTATGGATTCAATCATAACGCTTGTAAAAAACATTGCATATTCAGAATACATTTCGGTGCTGGAGATTTCCTATCTGCTGGCTTCCGTTCTTTTCATCCTGGGTTTGAAAAAACTCAGTCACCCGGATACCGCCCGGAACGGAAACCTGTGGGCTGCCGCCGGGATGGGGCTTGCCATACTTTGCACCTTGCTGTTCCATCGTACAAAACTTGAAGACGGCAGCTATGAAGGCATTCATAACATCGGTTTTATTCTGGCTGCACTTGTTCTCGGAACATTTGCTGGTGCTTATGCTGCAAGGAAAGTTAAAATGACCGCGATGCCGCAGATGGTTTCATTGTTCAATGGAATGGGAGGCGGTTGTGCTGCCTTGATTTCCCTGATGGAATTTCCACGGATGCAGACATTACTCGCTGCACAGCAGCATGCAAACATGCTGAACGGAGAAGCCCTGGCGATTTTGCTTGGCCTTATGATCGGCGGGGTCTCGTTTGCCGGAAGCATGATAGCATTTGGAAAGCTGGATGAGCGGATTGGTGATGTCAGAACCCCTCTGCTCCGGTATATCAATCTCGGGTTTTTGTTCCTTCTTCTCGGATTCGTCGTTTTTATCCTGTTTAAGACCCCGGTTGCCGGTGAACATTGGATGATCTATGTGCTGGCTGTCCTCGCCCTTATATACGGCGTTACATTTGTCATGCCTATTGGCGGAGCTGATATGCCGGTGGTCATTTCCCTTCTGAACTCATTCACTGGTGTTGCCGCTGCCATGGGAGGATTTCTGTATAACAACCAGGCAATGCTCACCGGGGGTATCCTTGTGGGATCTTCCGGAACGATCCTCACCATCCTGATGTGCAAGGCCATGAACCGTTCGTTGTTGAATGTGATCATCGGGGCCTTTGGCGGAAGTTCTTCAGCCGCAGCAGCAACCGGCGATAAAAC
>CAIVAT010000047.1 GCA_903903985.1 uncultured Bacteroidales bacterium
AGGATTATTTGCCATTGACGACCATTTCCTGATCATAGAAGGATTATATCAGGCCTTCAATCCGGAATCCAACGAGGTTGGATTGGTTGGATCCGCAATGAGCATGGAAGAAGCCATGCAAAAAATACCAGAAACTAAAATGGATATCATTGTTTTAGACCTGTTTATCAATGATGGTGATCCGGTTGCGAATTTCCGTCAGTTGCACAATGCATTTCCGTCCATTCCGATCGTTATACTGACGATGGAAGATTCATTGCGATGGCAGATTAAAATGTTTAAATTAGGTGTGATGGGATTTCTCAACAAAGCGGAGAAAAAGGAAACGTTGAAAAATATTTTTATCCAGGTTGCTAATGGAAATCTTGTGATCCCGGATAAAGTTTCACGGTCCCTCATTTCAAAAACAATGTACTCCAAGTAATAATCCAATTCCCAACCGGTAGTTATACGTTGATCATGAAACGACCATCCTGTTTTCGTGGCCTTCGTGGTTATATTTAATAATTGAACCAGAAAGATTACGAAGAAAATACAAAGTTTTCAAATAAAACACATGCAATTCCATTTGCATTCCAGGCTTCTCCCGCTCAGTTTGAAAAAGGATTTTGATAAGATGAAAAGATTGTGCTAATTTTGAGCCTTCATCCTATGCTGCCTCATGTTACCCGCCGACGAAAACAATAATGCCGGGAATCCGCTTCCCGATTCGATCGATTTGAAACAACTGGTTTATGAAAACCAGGAGCGTCTCAAAGAATTAGCTGCAATCAATGATACCACGGTCATAATCAGGACCGGGAAATCAATCCCTGAAACCCTTTTCGAAATTTGCCAGATCATGCCAAGGGCATGGCAGTATCCGGAATATGCTGTCGCTAGAATACTGTTTGAAGAGATGGAATTCACCAGTCCCGGTTTTGTTGAAACCCAATGGAAGCAGGAGCAATCATTTGATACCATTGACAATCAGCATGGAACCCTGGCTGTTTGCTATTTGAAAGAATTTGAAAAGTGCGATGAAGGGCCCTTTCTAAAGGAGGAACGAAACCTGGTGATCAACCTGGCCAGCCTGATTGAGGGCTATCTGAATGGGGTGAAAGGCAGGGAAGGCAGATACATCACAAGGGAGCGCCTCAAAGAACTGACGGCGATCAACCAAACAACGGCCATCCTTCGAACCGGGAAATCGATTGAAGAGGCTTTGCACCAGATTTGTCTGATTTTACCCAAAGCCTGGCAATACCCCGAATACACTGTTTGCCGTATCAAATATGCAAACATAGATGTGAAAAGCCCATCATTTCGCGAAACGGAATGGTCACAAAAACAAGGTTTTGAAACCATTGATAACCAGCTGGGATTCATTCAGATATATTATCTAAAGGCATTTCAGTCTTCGTTTGAAGGACCCTTTCTCGAAGAAGAACGGCACCTGATCGTCAACCTGGCAAACATCATCACGGGCTACCTCAACTCGGTAAAAGGGAAGGCCATCCTGAGGAAGACCGTTCAGAAAGATACCGGGGAGCCCAAAACAGACCCTTCCATCCCGGTTAAATACAGCCGCCAGTTATTGCAAACCTTTCTTAACCGTACCAACTACAACCGTGATCTCTATCACGACCTGATGCCTTTCAAAGTTAAAGAGATATTGCTTGTGGCTAATTTATACGATGCCTACAGTATCGAAAAGGAGGGACGGTTCTCTGAACATGTGCTTGGGGAGTTTTACTCACTCAGCCTGAGCACCATGCCTCGCATCACCGGTGTTTCAACCACCGAAGAAGTGATGGAACAACTCAACAGCAAGCATTACGACCTAATCATCGTGATGATCGGGTCGGATAAAAAGTTTCCGCTGGAACTCAGCAAACAGGTGAAGGAGCAGTATCAGTATATTCCTGTATTTCTGCTTCTTAACAGCAACTCAGATATCGCGGTGTATGAGGAGGAACCTGAAAAACTGTCGTGGATCGATCGCGTCTTCGTTTGGAACGGTGATTCGAAAATCTTCTTCGCCATGATCAATTATCTTGAGGATAAGATCAACGTTGAAAATGATACCACGATCGGAATGGTCAGGGTCATCCTGCTGGTGGAGGATTCATCCAAATACTATTCACTGTACATGCCGATGCTTTACAACATCGTTCTTGAACAGACAAAGAACATCATCGAGGATGTAACCACCGATGAGCTGTATCGCATCCTTCGCCTGAAAGCCCGCCCCAAGATTTTACTCGCCTCTACCTATGAGGAGGCCATCTATATTTTCAACAGGTACAGAGACAACATCCTTTGCCTGATCTCGGATGTAAAGTTCAAGAAGGATGGAAAACTGAATGATTCTGCCGGGTTCAATCTTGTCAGGCAAACCAGGAAAGAGTTGCCCGACCTCCCCATCGTTTTACAATCGTCAGATGAGCACAATGCTCAGAAGGCTTACGAACTGAAGGCATCCTTCATCAATAAAAACTCGGAAACGCTGCTGGTCGATTTCAGAAGTTTTATCACCCATTACCTGGGATTCGGGAACTTTATTTACCGTGATAAAGAGGGCGGTCAGATAGCCGTTGCAAAATCGCTCAAAGAGTTTGAAGACCTTCTTAAGACCATTCCGGAAGAATCATTGCTTTATCATGCACGGAAAGACCATTTCTCGCTCTGGCTCATGGCGCGCGGAGAGATCCAGGTGGCAAAAATCCTCAATCCGGCCAAGGTAACAGATTTTAAAGACCCGGCATCGCTGCGTGAGTACCTCTTCAATGTGATCCAGAATTTCAGGAACGAACAGAACATTGGGAAAGTGATCCCGTTTGAAGAATCGGGCATCACGGATGAACACAACATCCTTGCCCTCACCGAAGGGGCGCTGGGTGGCAAAGGACGTGGCCTTGCATTTGTCAACACCCTCATTTACAATTATGATTTTGCGCGGCACGTGCCCAACATCAATATCCGGACTCCGAAAACATCCATCATAGGTACCGATGAATTTGAATATTTTCTTGACAGGAACAGGCTGAGGGAAAAGGCTGTTTATGAACCGGATTATCATCTGATCAAGCGCTGGTTCATCGACGGCAAGCTTACAGAAACACTCATCCGCAAACTGAAACTCATCATAAAGAACATTACCAAACCGCTTGCCATCCGGTCGTCAGGACTTTTTGAAGATTCACAAAATCAACCTTTTGCAGGTATATTTGAAACGTACCTCATTCCCAACAACCATCCTGACCCCAAGGTGAGGCTTGACCAATTGATGGATGCCATCAAACTTGTATATGCTTCTGTATATTCGCCAACCGCCAAAGGTTATATCGAAGCGGTCAACTATCGCATAGAACAGGAGAAAATGGCCGTGGTGATCCAGGAGGTGGTTGGTCACCAATACGAGGATGTGTTTTATCCGCACATCAGCGGTGTGGCACAATCATTTAATTATTATCCTTTTGCACACATGAAACCGGAGGAAGGGTACGCAGTTGTAGCCCTTGGCCTTGGCCGTTATGTCGTAGAGGGAGAGAAAGCTTTCCGGTTTGCCCCGCTCTATCCCAACCTTGAAATTAATTCTGCCAAAGACCAGTACAAAGGATCCCAGGTCTATTTTTATGCCGTTGACCTGGAAAAACAGGATGTCAACCTGCTCGAAGGTGAAGATGCCGGATTGCGGAAACTCGACATCTATGATGCGGAAATGCACGGCACACTGAAGCACCTGGCATCTGTTTACTCGCTTGAGAATGACCGCATTTCAGCAGGGCTCCGCGATATGGGCCCGAGAGTTGTTAATTTCGCAGATATCCTGAAGTACAACTACATCCCCCTGGCGAAAACCATTGAGGTTGTGCTCGATGTGGTCAAAGAGGCGCTTGGCTCTGCCGTTGAAATTGAATTTGCGATCGACCTGAACAAGGATGAAAATTATAAAGCATCATTCTACCTTCTCCAGATCAAACCACTGATCGGAAACGTGGCAGATTTTGTCATTGATATGGATAAAATCGACAAACAGGATATCCTGCTTTATTCGGAAAAAGAGATGGGCAATGGAATGATCGATACCATTGATGAAGTGGTATTTGTGGATCCCGAAACCTTTGATAAAAGTAAAACTGTTGAGATGGCAGAAGAGATCGCCATGATCAATTCTGAGATGGGGAAAGCAGGGAAAAAGTTCATCCTGATCGGTCCCGGACGCTGGGGAACGCGCGACCGTTGGATCGGAATCCCGGTTACATGGCCACAGATCAGCAATGCAAAAGTGATCGTTGAGACCAGTCTTGAAGGATTCCCCCTGGATGCATCTTCCGGGTCGCACTTTTTTCATAATGTAACCTCCATGAATGTCGGCTATTTTTGCGTACAGCCGGAATTATCCGATAGCTTTATCCGTTACGATGTGCTGAAAGCACAGGAAAATATCAGAAAAACAGAATATTTTTCCATCGTAAAGTTTGATGAACCACTGACAGTGAGAATGGATGGGAAAAAGCGTATATCAGTGGTCACCTGGCAAAAGAAAATTAAAAATTAAAAATTAAAATTTAAAAATTACGAGGATGCGCATTGTACGAATGAACACGAATACCCCGGCCAATAACGGGGATACACAGGATCTCAGTTTATTGGATCCCATCATTGCCAAACACAAAGGAAAGAAAGGGAACCTGATCCCGCTGTTGCAGGGAGCGCAGGAGTTATATGGCTTTATCTCAAAAGAAGCCTTTGCCAAACTTTCACGGGAAACAGGCATCCCGTTGAGCGACATGTTCGGCGTAGCCACATTTTATGCACAGTTTCGGCTCAATCCGGTCGGGAAGAACATCATCAAAGTGTGTCATGGCACTGCCTGCCATGTGCAAAATGCCGTGGAAATAACCGAGTCGATTGAAGAGGCGCTGAACGTTAAAGATGGTGAAACCACCGAGGATCGATTTTTCACCCTCGAATCGGTTGCCTGCCTTGGTTGCTGTTCCCTCGCCCCGGTGATGATGATCGGTGAGCAAACCTATGGTAAACTCACCGGCAACGAAGCGGTAAAAATCATCAAGAATATAAGACTTGCAGAAAAAAATTAAATAATTAACCGGCGAAATGATGAAAAATCATCCCTCGTCATTTGTCACTTGTAAATCATAAATCGTAAATAGATATGCCTACTACCGTCACTGTTGGACTTGGAAGCTGCGGAATTGCCGCCGGTGCGAATAAGACCTATGATAAAATTAAAGCGCTTAAAGAAACTGACAAGCTTGATTTCCTTTTAAAGAAAACCAGTTGTGTTGGCATGTGTTACCGCGAACCCCTGGTGGAGATCACCGATGAAACCGGGACGTATCTTTATGGCGAGGTCGATGCTGACCGGGCGGTTGAGGTAATTGAGAAACACATCCACCAGCAGGAACCTATTCGCGATTATATCGTTTACACAGACTTGTTTGATGCTCCGGAAAACAATTTTATCCGCGCCCAGGTTAAAATCGTGCTGCGCAATTGCGGATACATGGATCCTGAATCAATTGAAGAATATGAAACCCGTGATGGTTACAGGGCCATAAAAAAGATAGCTGCAGAAAAAACCAGCCGCGAAATGGTGATCGATACCATTCTTAAATCGGGATTGCGTGGTCGCGGCGGCGGTGGATTTCCAACAGGAATGAAATGGAAATTTGCCAATGCCAACAAGTCGGCCGATAAATATGTGATCTGCAATGCCGATGAGGGTGATCCGGGAGCATTCATGGACAGGTCGGTGCTTGAGGGTGATCCGCACTCGGTGCTTGAAGGAATGATCATAGCAGCCTTTGCCATTGAGGCAACGGGAGGTGTGATCTATTGTCGTGCCGAATATCCGCTCGCCATCAAACGTTTGAATATCGCAATTAAACAGGCACACGAAAAGGGATACCTTGGAAAAAACATATTCGGAATCCCCGGCTTTGACCTTAATATTTATATCAAGGAGGGCGCCGGTGCTTTTGTGTGTGGTGAAGAAACTGCCCTGATCGCCTCCATTGAAGGTGAACGTGGGATGCCGCGCAAACGCCCTCCATTTCCTGCTGTATCGGGATTGTGGAAGAAACCCACGAATATCAACAATGTTGAAACATACGCCAACATCCCCTGGATCATTATTCATGGCGCCGATGCTTACGCGCAATATGGCACCGAGAAAAGCAAGGGGACCAAGGTTTTCGCATTGGCAGGCAAAGTCCGCCATTCAGGACTGGTGGAGGTTCCGATGGGGATGACGATCCGCGATGTCATTTTTAAACTGGGAGGCGGCATCAAGAATGATAAAAAATTCAAGGCTGTTCAAATGGGCGGCCCCTCGGGCGGATGTATCCCTGACTTTTTATCCGACACCATTGTTGATTACGATTCGGTGAATGCCACCGGTGCCATCATGGGTTCGGGAGGAATGGTGGTGATGGATGAAACGACCTGTATGGTTGATGTGGCCAAGTTTTTCCTCGATTTCACCTGCAAGGAAAGTTGCGGTAAGTGCACCTTTTGCC
The DNA here is from genome assembly GCA_903903985.1 of uncultured Bacteroidales bacterium. Taxonomy (GTDB): domain Bacteria; phylum Bacteroidota; class Bacteroidia; order Bacteroidales; family FEN-979; genus CAIVAT01. Next base: position 6,528 of record CAIVAT010000047.1, read on the forward strand.
GCATGGGGACCAAACGCATGCTTGAGATTCTCGATCGCATTACCAATGGCCACGGCAAAGAAGGTGACCTGGAAAAACTTGAAGAGCTTGCTTACCAGATCAAGGATAATTCATTGTGCGGATTGGGACAAACAGCGCCGAATCCTGTGCTGACCACGATCAGGTATTTCCGGGATGAATATGAAGCCCACATCAGCCATAAAAAGTGTCCCGCAAAAGTCTGCCGCCCATTACTGACCTACAAGGTGGATGAGGAAAAATGTACCGGCTGCATGGTTTGCCTTAAAAATTGCCCGGTCAAGGCCATTACGGGCGAACGCAAGCAAAAGCATTTCATCAACCAGGAGATATGCACCAAATGCGGGGTCTGCTTTTCCAAATGCAAATTTGAATCGATCCTTTTATCGTGACATATGTCATATGACGCTTGACGGTCACTCATCACGGATAAAATAAATAAAACCCAAAACCTTTAATATTCTTTTTCAATGTCTGACAATTCACTCAATATAATTCTCAACGGAAATATTGTTAAGGGCATTCCCGGCGAAACCATTCTCACCCTGGCAACCCGCCACGGAATTGAAATCCCGACTTTGTGCAACGATGACCGGTTAGAACCATTTACCTCATGTTATGTTTGCGTGGTGGAAGTGGAAGGCATGCGGGGACATCAGCCATCCTGTTCCACGAAACTTACCGAGGGAATGAAGATCATCACTGACAACGAAGGGATTCGTAAATCGAGGAAGATCGCACTGGAACTGATGCTCAGCAACCATTATGCAGACTGTATCGGACCATGTAAACAAACCTGTCCGGCTGGTGTTGATGTGCAGGGTTATATCTCGCTGATCGATAAAGGCCAGTATAATGAAGCCGTGGCATTGATCAAGGAAACAAACCCATTGCCCGCTATCTGCGGCCGTGTTTGTGTCCGGCCGTGCGAAACAGAATGCAGGCGTAAACTGCTCGAAGAAGGTACCCCTGTGGGAATTGATTACCTGAAAAGATTTGCCTCAGACTACGACCTCGCATCTCCCGACAAATTCATTCCGGAAATGAAACCATCCACCGGTAAAAAAGTTGCGGTAATCGGAGCAGGGCCAGGCGGTTTGTCTGTTGGGCATTTCATGCAGATTGAAGGTCACCAGGTTGATATTTACGAAGCTGCTTCGAAACCAGGAGGCTGGTTGCGGTATGGAATTCCTGAATACCGCCTGCCGAACGACATCCTCGACCAGGAAGTGAAAAACATTACAGACCTTGGGGTCAATATTTTTTACAATAAAAAGCTTGGAGAAAACATCAGTTATCGGGAACTGAAATCAAAATATGATGCCACCATTCTAACCATCGGTTCACAAAAAGGGACGGGGGTTGGCTGCGAAGGCGATGATGCCGGAAATGTGTATTCGGGGATTGATTTTCTGAAAAACATGGAGGTAACCGGTCAACGATACGATTTCCGCGGAAAAACCATTGCCGTGGTGGGTGGTGGAAACACCGCAATGGATTGCTGTCGCACATCGATCCGTTGCAAGGCCGACAAGGTATATGTTATTTATCGCCGCACCGAAAAGGAGATGCCTGCCAATCCGATCGAAATACATGAATCGAAACTTGAAGGGGTGGAATACCTGTTTTTAACACTTCCCAAAAGGATCAATAAAAACGCCAACGGCGAGGTAACGTCGGTGACCTGTATAAAAATGGAACTTGGCGAACCCGATGCATCCGGCCGTCGCCGCCCGGTTCCGGTGGAGGGTTCTGATTTTGACCTGCATGTTGATTACATCCTGGCAGCGATCGGCCAGAAGACCGATGTGAATTTCATCGATGATATCAATGTCCATGCGGCAGGCGGTGAGTTGAAGGTGAACAAGTGGGGCGACATCGATGCTGATAAAGCAACGCTCCAAACCGGCATCCCTTCTGTATTTGCTGCCGGAGATGGTGTTTCAGGCCCTGCAACGATCATTGAGGCCATTGCCCAGGCGAAAACCGCCTCCACCAGCGCACACCAGTTTCTGATGGGTATGCCTATACAACCACTTAATAAGCCATTTACAAGCAGGCGTGATAATTTTAAAAAACAACAGAAGGAAGCTTACCTTGGCAATTTCAACATGCAGCTTCGCGAGGAAATGCCAACGCTCCCCGCCAATGAACGATTTAACTTCAACGAAGTGGAATTGGGTTATGCCGGAGCAGAAACAGCCCATCATGAAGCCCAGCGTTGTCTCGAATGTGGCTGTGTTGCTTTCTTTGATTGCGATCTGCAAAAATATTCAAGTGAGTACAATGCCCTACAGAAATCATTTGAGGGCGAATTCCGTGAATACAAAGTCGATTTCCGTCATCCATACATCGAGATCGACAACAATAAATGCATCCTTTGTGCCCGTTGTGTGCGCATCTGCAGGGAAGTTGTCGGGGCCAATGCCCTGGGACTGATCAACCGCGGATTTCACACATATGTGGCACCCAGCATGGGCGAAGCGCTTCAGGAAACGAATTGCGAATCGTGTGGTTTGTGCATCTCCACTTGTCCCACGGGCGCCATCACCGAGAATGTGCTGTTCAAGCCAGGACCTGTTAAATACGAAATGGCCGGGTCCATCTGTAATTATTGTTCGGTGGGATGTGCTATCGAACTGCATCACCGCAATGGCTTCCTGATGGGGGTGGGTGGCAAAAAAGGGTTGATCAACGCGGATGGAAACATTTGCAAATACCCGAAGTTTGGATATCAGTATTTCAATGATGGAAGCCGCATCACAAAGCCACTGCTAAAAGTTGACGGAAAGTTTGAAGAGATTTCTTTTGAGAAGGCGTTTCAATTGATCAGGAAGAAAATCAAGGAGGTAAAGCCACAAGAAAATGCTTTTTTTGGCGGTGCCCGGTTAACCAATGAAGAGCTCTATCTCATTCACAAACTGGCCAGGGGTGCGGCAAAAACCAACAACATAGGCAGCTTCCATTATCTTGGCAGGGGAGAGGGTTACCGGACCAACTGCGATCTGAATGCGCACTTTGAAGAAATCGGGGATGCCAGTGCAGTATATCTGCTCGGGACTGAATTGAATGAAGATCATGCCGTTGCCGGATTTATGGTTCAGAATGCCCGTTATACGAAGAAAATCCCGGTCATCATGGTTACAGAAAAACCGGAAAACACCATGGTTCACAAAGTTGACCGGCAAATCGTGGTGAAATCCTATTATCATTTTGTGAAGGCGGTAAATCATTACCTGCTCACAAAAGGCCTGGAAAATTCACTCTTCCTTCGCGACCGGGTTGAAGGATTTGAGGGATATAAAGCCATGCTCCTCCAGGAGGATTTCAATGTACTGGTCTCTTCTTCAGGCATCTCTTCCGGGGAAATTGCTGAATTTGCAGAAGATTATAACAACGAAGTCAATGCAATCCTTATTTTCTCTGAAAAAGCTACCTCGGGAAATACGTCCAAAGAATTGTTCAACCTGGCAAGGTTAACCGGGAAATTAGGTAAAACAGCCAATGGCCTCATTGCACTCAAGGAGAAGAACAATTCACAAGGATTGTTCGATATGGGGGTGAGCCCGCATTTAGGCATTGGCGGACAAGACCTTACAGACCTCGATTATGTGCAAAGGCTGAAGGAACAGTGGGGTTTAAAGGAAATCGCAACTGCCGAAACGGATTGCCTGCATGGCATGCTGGACAATGGGGTGCTCCGGAACCTGTTTGTTTTCGGGGAAGACCCGGTTGGTTGTGCCATTGAACGTAAGCTTGTTGAAAGGCTTTTTGGACAGGCAACGTTCATTGTGGTTCAGGATTATTTTATGACAGAAACTGCAAAAACTGCCGATCTCATTTTGCCCGGTTCATTCCCAACCGAAACCGGCGGTACTTTCACAAACTCCAGAAAGGTCATACAGGAATTCGAAAAAGTATTGAAAACGCGCACGGAGATGTCCTCAATTCAGCAACTGGCGGGAATCCTCAACGAATTTGGGATCAGGAGCTCCGACGCGCCGCATGATATTTTCCTTGAAATCATCGCCTTGCTGCCTCAGAAAAAAGAGCATGGTAAACTGCTCATGCGCCCCACCAAGGCAGACAACAATAAACGCTACTATGACCATGGATGCGATGCACTCACCAAGCGTTTCGAAGAAGAGTTTAAAATCGTAAATCTAAAATCGTAATTCGTAAATCAAATGAAGGAGTTCAACAATATAACAGAGATCCTCGATTTTGCAATCGCGGAAGAACAGGCTGCCGTAGATTTTTACTTACAACTGGCAACACAATCAAAAAACCAGCAAACCAAAAAGGTCTTCATGGAATATGCTGAGGAGGAGATGCGCCATAAAGCCAACCTCTTGACTGTCAAGGAAAACGGAAGTTTTAAGCTGCCCGATGAAAAAGTCAGGGATCTTAAAATAGCGGAATACCTTGTTGATGTGAAACCGACGGCGAACATGACTTACCAGGATGCGCTGATCCTTGCCATGAAAAAGGAGAAGGCTGCCTTCCGCATGTATTCCAGATTAGCCGAAAAAGCGGATGATCCCGGGGTGAAAGCCTTGTTTATAAACCTTGCCATGGAAGAATCAAGGCATAAACTTGCTTTTGAAATTGAATATGATGATTTTATTCTGAAGGAAAACTAAAGTGAATGAAGCACCTCAGGGCGAGCCAGCAGGTTTATCACCGTCTTTCCGGATGATATAACCTGGCCGTCCTTTGACCTCTTCATAGATCCGCCAGATGTATTCTGCAATGATCCCGAGCGAGAAAAGAATAATACCACTGAAAAAGGATATGATGACGATGGTCGAGGTCCAGCCGGGAAGCTTTTCTCCCCAGAATTTAGGGTTTCCCCAAATGGCAATATAGCTGTAAAGAGCAACCATGACCAGTGCAATCCCGGAAAACAAAAGACCTAGACGGGTGATCATTTTGATGGGTGCTGTTGAACAGGAGTAAAATGTATCCTTGAACAACCTGATCTTTTTTTTCAGGGTCCACCTTGATTGCTGGTTCGTGCCTTTCTCTCTGATATACGGGACAAAAACCGGTTCGAAACCCATTCGGAGAACTTCGGTGATGACAGAGGTGTTTATGGCATGAATCTTTGTATTGATCAAATCGATTACTTCGCGGTCGATAAAAAACGAATCGGCGCCACCCGGCGGGAAAGTGATATCGGAAAGGTAATTGACAATCCGGTAATAGAGGTTGGCGAGCAGGTTGGTTATCGGGCCATCATTTCTTCCAATCCGGTGGGGCAGGATCACATGGTTGCCTTTTTCCCAGAGCCGGTACATGGTAACCAGAACAGCATATGGCTGTTGCTCGTCATCACTGATCGTGGTGGCACAACTTCCTGAACATACAGATAATCCCGCAAAAATAGAATAATGCGACGTAAAGTTCCGACTCAACCGGTACGCCTTTACATTTGAATGTTGTGATGCCAGCTTTTTTGCTGTTTCGAATGAATTATCCGTTGATCCATCATCAATAACGATCAGTTCGTAGGGGATAGACTCCTGGTCCATTAACCTGCTCAACCGCTGGTAGGCATGAACAATACGTTCCCCGCTGAAATATGATAGAAGTATGATACTCAGCATTGTTTCTCAGTTTAATACCAGTGAATTTATTGCTGTGACAACTTGTTGTGCCATTTCCATCGGCATGACTTGCGACATCGGGAGAGAGAGAACCTCACGATGAATTTTTTCCGTTACAGGATAGGAAAGATGGTTCCATTCACGGTAAGCAGCCTGCAGATGAGGTGGGATGGGGTAATGGATGAGCGTTTCGATTCCGAGACCGGAAAGTGCCTGCTGCAGGGCATCGCGTTTTTCCGTACGCACAACATACAGATGCCAGACATGCGACAGCGGATCGGAAGCTACCCCGTCGGAGTTTGCAACCGTAGGCAGAATGATCCCTTTAAACTGAATATTTTTCGAATAATAATCGGCGATTTCCCTTCTTTTTTCATTCTCTGTATCTAGATGCCTGAGTTTTACGCTCAACAATGCAGCCTGGATTTCATCCAACCTGGAATTAGTTCCTTTATAAATATTCTCGTATTTTTTCTGTGATCCGTAATTGCCAAGAGAACGGCAACATAGTGCCAATTCAGGATCGTCGGTACAAATAGCGCCGGCATCGCCCAAAGCGCCCAGGTTTTTACCGGGATAAAAGCTGAAACCGGAGGCATCGCACAATCCTCCAACTCTTTTCCCCCGGTAGGATGCACCATGGGCCTGGGCACAATCTTCAATTAGCTTAAGATGCTTACGTTTGCAAAATTCACCGATTTTTTCCGAATAACTGTTTTGACCATAGAGGTGAACGATCATCACACCCCGGGTTTTTGAAGTGATTTTTTCGTCAAGCAACCCGGCATCCATGTTATACGAAATGATGTCGGGCTCTACCAGCACCGGAACCAGTTTATTCTCGGAAATCGCGAGGATGGAGGCAATATAGGTGTTGGCCGGGACAAGGATTTCATCGCCCTCCTTCATGTGTCCCAACTCAATATAACTTCGCAGGATTATTTTAAGGGCATCCAGACCGTTGGCAACTCCAATACAATGACTGACGCCATTGAATTCGGCAAATTCCTGCTCAAATTTACTGCATGCTTTGCCATGAATATACCACCCCGAATCAAGAACATCCGCCATTGATTTCATGATCTCATCCCGGTGCAACGAGTTGATCTTTTGAAGGTCGAGAAATTTTATCATGGTTTTAGCAGGATTGGGGGACCGTTTTCGAGGGTATAACTGCTGCCCTCCTTGTCTTTCAGGTCGGGACTGAGAATTTTATTATCTGATGTAATATAGCCTTTTAGGGTCGCCGGGTTGCCATACCAAACCGAATAGGGCGGCACATCCCTGGTAACCACAGCACCGGCCCCGATCATGGCACCGCATCCGATGGTAATTCCTGCCAGGATCGTGGCATTGGCGCCGATCGATGCCCACTCCCCAACATGAGTCTCCAGAAAAGCTGCAGGACGTATTTTAGATCTGGGTACCAGGTCGTTGGTAAAGGTGACGTTGGGCCCGATAAACACATGGTCGGCAAGCCTTACTCCATCCCAAATCTGTACTCCTGATTTGATGGTCACTTCGTTCCCGATCCGTACATCATTTTCAATGAAAACATGGCAATTGATGTTGCACCTTTCTCCGATGACGGCATGTTCAAGAATGACTGCATATTGCCAAACGGTGGTTCCGTGGCCGATATGGCGGCTTTTTACATCTGACAGGGGATGGATCATATCAACAATTCTTAATCAGCATGAGCAAATCCGGGAAAGAGTCCACCATCGCGGAATGATTTAAACCGCCCGTAATCTCTGATGTAATCCTGTTCATTATAATTATGCGAAGTAAGCGTCAGGCAAATCGCCCCGGATGAGAAATTCATTTCCGCCGACCAGATTCCGGGGGGAACGTGAAGCCCGAAATAGGGGCGGTTCAGGGTGACGAACTTTTTATTCCGGCCATCATCCACCATCACTTCAAAGCTTCCGCTGGCTGCAACGAGGAGCTGATGACATTCAAGATGGGCATGGGCACCCCTTGATTCACCTCCGGGGATGTCGTAAATGTAAAATATCCTGGCTACTTCAAATGGAATGTTCAGCAGTCCTTCAATTGGGGTAATATTTCCTGCCGGGAAGTGGATCTTTGGCAATTCAATAACCGCACAATCATATATGGTAGGATAACTCATTCGGGATTGTTTTGAATATCCGTAAATGTATTGAAGTCCCTGATGTAATCCTGTTCGTTGTATCTGTCGGAGGCAAGGATCAGGCACAAGGCATTGGTTGAAAAATTCTCGATAGATCGCCAGATCATCTCAGGGACGAAAACCCCGTAGTATGAACGGTTCAGGCTAATCACCCTGCACTCTTTTCCATCATGGAGAACAACATCAAAACTGCCAGACAACGCGATGATCACCTCATTCAGTTTTTTATAGGCATGCCCGCCGCGCACTTCTCCCCCAGGAACATCATAAATCCAATATACCCGCCTGATCTGAAATGGGATATGATTATTGCCTTCTACTACCGACAAATTACCCCTTTGATCAAATATCCTGGGCAGTGAAATCAAATTAACTTTCTCAATCTGAGACATGAGCCTGTTTGTTTTTTGTCAAATATTTATTTGCCCCGAACAATCCAAAATATAATAAAAGCCCGGCGGCGGTCAACCAGATACTCAAATGAAAAAACGGAGGCCTGAAAAACAGTTCGACATCATGTTTTCCGGGTTCAATGAACAATCCGGTAAAACCGATATTGCATATCACCGGCTGAACTTCCTTCCCGTCTATGCTGGCATGCCATCCTTTATCAAAAGGAATGCTTAAAAATAGCATGCGAGCTGAATCCAGTTGAATTTTCCCACGAATTCGATTTTGGGTAAACTGCGTAATGGCCAGGGTGTCTTTTTTTCTATGCATAGCATCGTTAAAATAATCCTGGAAGGTATAATTGAGTAGTGTATCCCTCATCGGGTACCTGCCAAAAACAGCAAATCTCGGATCGGATGGATTCTCTGCAACAAACGCTTTTTGAAGGATTATGTCTCTTTTTACTTCTGATACCTTTGATAAACTGTCCAGCGATACATACATGTTGTAAGTAAATCCCAAAGGCAAAAAAAAGTTGTTTTTCAGGACCTTCACATCACCGAATTGTGCGATGGAATCATATCTGAACCCCTTGAAATTCCCGACCTGGTTCCGCACCAGGCTATACTTGACGCTGGAAATATTCTGGAGCAGTGGCCGGTTTACAAGCCCTTGCACCCACCTGCTCTCTTTTTCATAGCCCTTTTTGATCAGACCCATCTCTTCCATGAACCGGATATAATATTTCTGGTTGAACGATCCGTAAACCATCGTTCCATAAAAACCCTGCACCTTGGCATCATTGAAACTTGTATGAACGGCCGGATCGGAAGTAAATGTTTTAATGATCCTGAAGAACTGTTTGTCGGTCGAATTGATAAATTTAACCGCATCAACCGAATAGTCATTGTAACCTTTCTTCTGGCTGGCCTCCTGGCTTGTAAGTACATTCCGTTCTTTAAGGTTGGAAAAATTACAATATCCAAGTTCAACAATCACGACAAAAAGGATGGCAAAATTGAGGTAGGTCTTATCATGGATGAAAAAATAGAGTCCGGTTAAAATAAAATAGACCATGAGGAAATTCCTGGCAAGAGACCTTATTTCCGGATCGATAATATTCTGTGCATTCGGATAAGGATAATAGAGCAGCACCATCAGGAAAATGAAGGTACCGGCCAGGACATACAGGTTGATCTTTTTTGTCCCGATGATCTCGTTGAACGCGAAAAGGGTGAGGAAAAGGAATGAAAGTGCAACAAAGAAGGAAAAGCCCCGGTAGTAATCCCCGGTAAAAAGCCAGAATGCAAACCTGAAAAAAGGGAAAATGACGGGAATGATCAAAATTGCAAGGAAAAGTCCGTAGAAGATCGTTTTTCGCCTGGGGGCCATGACGAAAATCTGTGGCATCAACAACAAGGGAAGAAGCCCGATATAGAACAGGGGAGCCTCCAGGTAATTGTACCATCCCTTGTAGCTGGTTCCATGGCCAAGAATATCATTGGAGAATAAGCGCAAAATGGCGGTTGTATTGTGCCTGCTGTCACCCATTCCAAAGATCGGCATCCCCAGGAGTTTGCTGAAGAAACCTGTATTCCCTCCGACCCTGGGACTGTCAAGCAGCGTTTGCAGGTTCGACCAGAAAAAGAAGGAGCTTATCAGCAAGCCAAGCAGGGCAAGTGCTGCCATTTGCATAGTTAATCTGACAAATCTTCGCAAAGTAACCTCATCCGATGTGAAATACCGGACCAGGAAGAAGAGGATGAAAAACAGGCCATAGAGGAATAGATTGAATGGCTGAACGATGGCCATCAACGCGATGGCAGGAGTAAAAAACAGCCACGACTTTTTCTGGAATAGCATTTCGTATGAAAAGAGCAAAAAGGCAAGACAAAATGTTTCCGTCGAGAACATATACCAGCCACCTCCGACAATCATAAAGCCACTGAAGCAATAAAGCAAGGTCCCGATGATGACCGCAATCGACTTCAGATTTAAAAGCTTGAAAAAATGGTAGATAACGAATGCAGTGAGCAGGATCTTGGCAATTTCCATCCAGATGATGGCATATGCGACATTTCCCGGGCTGACAAGGTAGAAAAGGAGGTAAAACGGGTCGCTGATACTGATCGACTGGATGTTCTGTCCCATCCCCTGGGCAAAAGACCACAAGGGAATTCCATCGGTTTGGAAGTAATGGTTGATGTATTGAAAATGGGGGAAAAAGGAATTAATAGAATCGCTTCCGATATCCTTGAACAGGTAATAAAGATTCCCGGAAATAAAACCATGGAAAATGATAACAATCAGCAATGAAACGAGTCCCATTGTAATCCATAAAGGATTTTTATCCAGAAAAGTCACTGCCTTTGGTGACTTTTCAACCGTTTTTTTAGCATCTTTTTTCGCAGGCGGCCTGGCAACGGGTTTTTGAGTTGGCTTTTGCTTCATATCCTTGTATCTAACATTATAATTCGGTTATTTAATAATTCCCACCGATGACGCGGAAAAAACAACCTGATTTCCAGTGTCCTCTTAAAACAAAACGCCGATACATCTGTTATTCAGATATTTTATCTTTTGCAATTTGCATTTTGCATTTCGTATTTATTTCCCCTGGCACTCTTTCTGATAAATCGGGTAGGCCGCGGTATGTCCCAATTTTACTGCTTTCATCAGGTCAGCACATGCAAGATCTTTTTTACCTGAGTTAAGATAGACCAGTCCCCGGTTAAAATAGGCAATGGCATATTCTGGATCTCGTTTGATAGCGGCATTGAGGTCAACAAGTGCCAGGTCGGTTTTTCCCATGCTGGCATAAGCGATTCCACGGCTCGACAAGGCCGCCACATAATCGCTTTTATACCTGATGGCATTGTTGAGGCAGTTCATGGCTTCGCTGAATTGGTTCGTTTTACCATAAACATTGCCCAGGTTAAACCACGCTTCAGAAAAGTCGGGTTTCAATTCAACCGCCTTTTTATAAAGATTGATTGCATCCTGGAGCCTGCCTTTCGATTCCATGGCCTTGGCCTGTTCGTTAAGCTGTGCCGGCTGTAATCCCGGCATTTCCCCTGTTGAAATACCAATTTTTTTCATAAATCCTTCAGCAGCAAAATTCGGGTCTAATTCCACTGCCTTTTTATAATCGGTTTTGGCTCCGGCAGGATCATTCAGCTCCTTTTTCACCAGGGACCGGGTATAATACAGGTCACCCGAAGCAGGACTTAACCGGATAGCTGCCGTAAAGTCCGACAATGCTTCATCATACTGTTTATGCGAAAACCGGATCGAGCCACGGTTTTTATATCCCAGGAAATCATTCGGGCTAAGCCGGATACTGGTTGAATAATCATCGATGGCTCCCGGGAAATCATTCAATTGAAATTTCAGATTTCCACGGTTGTTGTAAAACTCACTGTTCTTCGGGTCGAGTTCAATGGCTGTATTGTAATCGGCCAACGCCCCGGTAAGGTCATTTTTTAACTTTTTAATGATGGCACGGTTGGTATATGCAGTCGTATATTTGGGGCTGAGTTTAAGCGCCTGGTCAAAATCGCTGATGGCGCCATCATAATCCTTCATGTCCGATTTCAAGTTGGCACGGCTTGTATAAAGTTCCATCTGTTCCGGCTTCATGCGGATGGCAATGTTATAATCCTTCAGGGAGTTCTCATAATCATGGAGCATCCTTCGCGACATTGCCCGGTTGATATAGGCATTTACCGCCATTGAATCTACCTGGATCATGGCATTGAAATCTTCAATCGATCCGACATAATCCTGAACCTTGCTCCGGGCATTTCCCCTGTTGATATAGGCCCGCCAAAAACGGCTATCGATGTTGAGACATTCCGTATAGTCGGCGATGGCGCCTTTATAATCAGCAGAATCCATCCGGGTATTCCCGCGGTTGTACCATGCAATGGGGATCCTGTCATTTTTCGTGATGGCATCACTCCATAAAGTATTGGAATTTCTCCAGATTTTGGTTTGCTGAAATGTCAGAAACATAAGCATCAGTGCATAACCTGCAACAATTCCCCATGCCGCTTTTTCTGATTTGATGTATTTCCTGTCGGAGAGATAAAACCCGGCCAGGAAGCAGTACCCGATGGAAGGGATATAGGCATAGCGGTCGGCCATGATGGCACCGCCCACTGGTAAAAGTTGCAGCAGGAGGACGATGTTCAAAAGAAAAAAACCAAGCCCGAAAAAAAGAGGTTTGGATCTCTTCCATGACACAAGAAGAACAACGATCACAGCCAAAGCAGGAAGGATGCAGAACCAATAGAGGAAAGGCACCTCGCCTGCGCATTCAATGATGGGATAGGGATAATAAGCTGAGAGCGAAAAAGGATAAAATAGTTTCATGATATACATGACCATTCCATAGGAAGCAAATGCAAACCGCTGCTGGATCGGGAAATTGGCCATAATGGTGGCATCTGCACCCAGCTGGGCACGGAATGCAATGACTCCGAAGATCAACGCCAGCAGGAGAAAAGGGACTTTCTCAAGAACTATTTTCAAATCAGTCCACTTTCTTCCCATATAAATGTCAACCAGGAAAAGGGTGACAGCCAGCGAAACGGCCTGCCCCTTCGATAAACAGGAAAGGAGAAAGAAGAGGAGGCTCACCCCAAACCACTTTCGATCGCGTTCAGGGACATACCGGATATAACTGTAAAGAGAAAGAAGGTAAAAGAAAGTATAAAGGACATCTTTCCGTTCCGAAATCCAGGCGACTGATTCCACATGCAGCGCATGAACACCAAAGATTAGTGCAGCAATGACAGCGATTTGAAGTTTCCCGGTCAGGCGTTTCAGGACCATCAGAACCAAAATAGAGTTGAAGATATGGATCAGGATATTGGTAAGGTGAAAAACAAACGGGTTGAATTTATTTACCTGGTAATCCATTGAAAGTGACAGCATGGCCAATGGATGATAATTTCCCATGTAATTCTCAGTGAATATCGCGCCGAGATTTTTAAAAGAAAGGGATGTGATATAGGGATTTGAGCTGACATATACCATATCATCCCAATTGGTAAATGTGCCTTGCAGAGCCGGGAGATAGGCGATAAAAGTTGCAATGGCGATCAGCGCCATCCAAAATCCGGGAAGAGCAAAAAGTGAAAGGGGTCGGTCTGAAGTTTTCATAGCCATTATTAGGCGAATTTACAAATTTTGTCCTGAATGATAAATATTTCTACCTTTATCTTCCCATTAAGATGACAATGCTGAAGAAGAAACCACCAGCCGGAGAGGCCAATTTATTAAAATACGCTCCATTTCTTGTTATTCTGATTCCAATCCTATTATACCTTTCTGCGTTAAAACTTGGCTTTGTTTATTTTGATGATGACATTCTTATTCTCGATAACTTTGAGAAGATCAGCCAAATCACGAACATTGGCAAAGCGTTTCGCAGCGACGCTTTTTTTGCCAGCCTGAGTCCTTACTACCGCCCGCTTATGAACGTATCTTTTATGGTGGATGCGGCCATGGGGGGAAAATCACCGGCAATATACCACTTGTGGAATGTGATCTTACATTCTCTTTCATGCCTTAGCCTCTTATGGTTGCTTGCCCTGATGGGTATCAGCAAACCAAAGGCGATGATCGGAGCGCTTGTTTTCGCGGTTCACCCGATGATGGGGCATGCAGTTCTCTGGATACCGGCCCGCGGCGACCTTTTAGTTACCCTGTTTTCTTTGCTTTCCTTCTCCCTGTTCATCCATTATTTAAAGGAGGGCAAAGTTCAATATTTTATATTGCATGTGCTTTGTCTTGCCGGGGCAATCTTCTCAAAGGAATCGGCAGTCTTCCTGCCGATCCTGTTCATTCTATGGCTTGTCATTAAAAAAGAAAGGCTGTTTAGCGGGAGGAACTTGATGCTGGCTGGATCATGGGTAGCATTGCTTGCACTATGGTACTATCTGCGGCTGATTTCCATTGACCAGCGAAGCGATAGCCAGCAGGGAATGGCCGCTTTGATACAGAATTTCAGGTTTCTCCCGGAGGCGGTGTCACGGTTTTTTTTCCCTTTCATGTTGCCTGTAACACCTGTCTTTTCGACCCTGTATACGCTTGCCGGATTCCTGGCGATCATCCTGATCACAATCTTCATTTTTCGCAGGAGTAACCGAAGCAATCTGCTCCTGGCCTTTTTTGGCGTAGCCTGGTTTATCGGTTTCTGTCTTCCAAACATGTTCGTAAGGCTTGTTTCTGCCAATGACAGTTACGAATATTTGTTACACCGCACATACCTGCCCTATGTCGGATTGCTGGTTATGCTATTGTCTATTTGCCCGGAAAAGTGGTTTGAAATGAAGGTGAAGTTCTATAATATAATTCTTGCCAGCATTCTTGTGTTGTTATCCATTGTTTCTGTTTCTCAACAAAGAAAATACCTTGATGCCATCCATTATTGGGGATCTGCCATCCAATATGCCCCGGAAAAAGCCTGGTTTCAGTATTTTATGGGCAGGTACTATTTTAAACAAAAAGACTACCACCGGTTTGAATACTATATGCTCAAAGCTGACAGCCTGAAATCGTATCCCGAGTTTAAATATCTGCTTGGCATGGTTGCCTTCATGGATAAAAAGGATTATGACAGGGCCTATATGTACTTTTCAGAGGCCTTCAGCAAGGGATTTGGGGGGACAGAGGCACATGCAAACTTCATCAATCTTTGCATTGAGTCAAGCAGTTATTATTTTCAGAAAGGAGAGTATGCCAAAGCGATAAAACGATGTGAGGAAGCCCTTTCCAATGACCCAGCCAATGGTGTAGCCGCGTATAATCTCGGAATATACCTGGTAAATACCGGCGAGAAAGCACGTGCTGCAACGATGTGGAAAAGAGCCCTCCGTTTAAAGCCAGACCTGACAGATGCCTATCGAAGCCTGTGCCTTTATTATCAGTATGACAGCAAAAAGGCTGATTCAGCTGCCTGGTACGCCCGTGAATTTGCAAGCCACGGAGGTACCGGAAACCTGATCAGCCCCCGATGAAGGAATATAATCCGTTATTTATTTTGCACCCTTGATGATACCGCCATTGCTGTCGAACGTAAATTTGGTGGTTATTTTGGCAGCGGTTTTATAAATTACTGTTCCCTTCTCATCTGTAACCTGAATGATATCGACGATCTGATAGGCAGGATCAAGAGCCTTCAGTTGTTCTTTTGCCTTTTTCGGCAAATAGTTCTCATGAATTTTGCGCTCAATGCTCAAAATCTGGCCAAGTGAATCAATAGACATTGTGGCTGGTGCATCCATAATGGTGATAGTCGCTTTGTAAGTACGTTTGTCTTTGGTCCAGTCTACCGGAATTTGGATGGTTTGAGGAAATTTTGATTGCAGCATCTGCTTAACGATGGCAGGCACCTGTTCGGGTTGCACTTTTTGCGAAAAACAATAAGTTCCAATAAATGCAATGGCTATGATCAGAATGAATTTTTTCATAATTGTTGTTGGTAAAGGATAAATGGTATAAATAAAATTTATTGTCCGTTTACTTATTGACCTTATTGTATTTTTACAATAAGGTCAATAAGTCAGTAATTAATTTTAATTAATTACGTCAGACATGAAAACTTTGTATGTGTAACTGAGAATGATCCGGATTAACTCTCAGGTTCAGCAATGTTAAGTTTCGCTTTGCGGGCATTGTAGAGTTTCTTGCCTCCATAGCCCAATCCCAATGCCAGCAGGATGCCAAGACCGCCATCAATCGGGGCGCCAACCGGTGTTTGTCCACCTCCTGCACCAGGGTTAGTACCGCCGCCGCCCGGAGGGCCTGGGGGATCTGGTAACGAAATTAAAGGTAAAGCGAAGATTGCCAGCAGAATAAAAACCAATTTGATCTTTTTCATATATGTTATTTTTTAATTTTCTTTTGTTTTTAACTAACCCGACCTTATCGGAATATTACCTGAGGAAGACCTTTCCTGCTGTAGAGCTGGAATTTCCTTCAACTTTTACAATATAAAATCCCGAAGGCACATTCACATTGATTTTATTCAGGGAGGTACCTTGAATCGCGGATCTTGTAATTTCACTTCCAAGCATGTTGTAAACAATGATGTTGCCCTTCATGTCTGATGGAATGTTCACATAGACGGTTTTATCGGCACCATAAATTTTAATATTGGATAAGTTGTTGTCCGTATAGCCGACTGTTGCGAAGTGAAGATTGAATCTGTGGGCAGCATCACCGGGTGATGCGGTGAAGGAATAAACCGGGTTGGTGCTCAGATCCTGTATTTTGCTTGCCAGGATATCTTCCAGGAAAAATTCAGAACCGGGAGCAAAGGTTTCAAGACTCGAAGCAGTGATGGTATAGGTGCCACTCAGACCAACTTTCAACCCCAATGCGATAATCGGGCGTGAAACTTCATCAGGCAATGAGTTGATGGTAAGGTTTTCATTTGCGGTCATTGAATAAAGTTGGGGTGCATCTTCGGTACCGAATAATTTATAGGCATCATATTCATTGTCAAAGCCGTTGGTGGCTTCAGGCCTGAAATGTATGAATGCAAGGTCATAGGTCGGTTCGTTTCCCTGGACTTTCAAAGAAAGCAGGTTCGTAACGCTGTTTTTATAAAACATGGTTGATGAATGCAATCTTGCACTGCTGGGAATGGTGATCGCCGCACCGGAGGCAGTTGCCTGAACAAAAAAGGCTTGTTCGGCAGGGATGATTCCACCGGTAAGGCCTCCGGCTGTTCCATTCCATGACAAATAATTTTTACCAAGATCATTCCAGGTATAAACAACACCGGCAACATTCGTTTTGGCAGTGATTAAATCCCAGTCAATGGCGCAGGGATATGGATTTCCGAGGAGGTTCCATCCGTGGTTCGCTCCGGCAGAACCAGTAAGGGTAATACCTGGATTATATGCAGCAAGATTATTCAAAGTGCCGGCGAAGGTTACATTGCCATCTGGTACATGCTTGGCGAGGCCATAACCAAAACCGGGATCCAAAGTGGTGTTGGGTGAAACGATGGTATCCCACCGCTCAACGGGTTCGGTCCATCTGTTCAGCAAACTGCCCATGAAGGTACCGGCTGTTGCACCTGAAACCGGGGAAGATATGTAGTGCCAGATTGTACTAGAGGTGGGAAAACCACTCGACCAGTTGGAACTGACCCAACGTTGTGCTGAAGTAGATCCCGCAACAGTAAAGGTGCCGTTGTTTAAAAATGAACCTGATCCGGCCGAACTGCTAAGGATTGCTATATTTCCACCGACTGCGAGTGATTTACCCGGGTCGACAGTAAGATTGCCGATGTCGTTGATGGTGAGGTCATGGCACCTTCCCGTAGTTGAGGTATCTGTTACAACAGCTCCCGCAATGAC
This sequence comes from uncultured Bacteroidales bacterium, assembly GCA_903903985.1. Classification (GTDB taxonomy): domain Bacteria; phylum Bacteroidota; class Bacteroidia; order Bacteroidales; family FEN-979; genus CAIVAT01. Next base: position 24,077 of record CAIVAT010000047.1, read on the forward strand.
AACATTGTAAGCCCTGTTTGGAAGTTTGGTGCCTCCAACCCAGGTTGTTCCGGTTTTCCAGTCACCGCCGCCCGGAACAGAAGTGAGCGTTCCGTAAGAGCCACTAATAGGAACAGTCCCATTCCAACTTGTTGATAAATTATATGATGGTGGAGGGGATTGAATACGTGTACCGTTAGGGGAAATATTTGTTGCATAAAAACTGATAGGTGCTGAACCTGTAGTACCCCCGTTAAAAGTAAAATTCATAGTGAAAAGCACTAGTCCTGTAGTACATGCAACACCACCAGAACCAGTATAACCCCAAGAGATACGTGCGACTGTATCATGTGGAACCCCTGTGTATAAATATTTACCATTTGTTACATATAAACCACCACCAGGTGTTGATGCTAAAGTAGGATTAAGTATAGCATTACTAAACGTAAGAACGTCTCTGTCATAATTGACCATTACTGCAAATGCTCCAATATTAACCGCACTGGTTGCAATAACCTCTATGCTGACATTGGCACCTGGAGCCAACCCTGTTGTAGGGGATGTCGGATTAAAGGTTATGGTTGGTTGACTGAAGGCGGAAACAACTGCCAACATCATCGTGGACACCAGGATTCCGCTCAATAACAATTTTATTTTCTTTTTCATATATAATTTATTTATTGATTTACAATTTAGAAAATTGGGCCTTCTCCTGCAACGTCTCCGGAGCAGATTCCAAAGTAATCCTGGTTGGGCAGATTGGTCCCGCTGACGGTAACCACAGGTATCTGGAACAACCAATCCGGTGCAAGATAATCAGGAAGCAGATAGCCGTTTGCCCGGTAGAAAACATCGTATGCGTCATCTTCAAACATCCATCCGTCAAGATTTACATCGCCGGCCAGATATTTCAAAGGGGTTGGATCGGGAATGAGGTCATAGCCGTTGGCGTAATAAAATATTAAATATGAACTCGCTTCCGATGCAAACCAGGTTGCTGAAACCGGCGCCGTGGTAGTGATTTTGTAACTGCCGTTAGCCACCATGAATTCATAATAGCCTGATGCGTTTGTAGTGGTGGTTCCAACAAAAACGTCGCCAGGGCTTGTTTTCAAGGTTACGGTAAACCCAGCCAATGTATTGGGATAGGGGGGATGGTTGTCATATTTTAAAACGCCGCTGAGTTTGAACAGGCTGTTGACCCCGCCGTTATTCCAGTTGGTGGGAACAATGACCGGCGTTGTCCCTGACATGTAGCTCACTTCACATCCATCGGTGAAGGTAACTTGTGTTGAAGCGTTTGATGCAGCAGCATAGTTGAAATTCAGTGTGATGAAAGTACCATTGATGTTCGTTGGCGTTGTACTGGACCAGAAAATGGTGAGTACATCTCCGGTTATTGATACAATACTTGGTGATGCATTCACATAAGTGAGTTTTGTTGCGTCAAATTTGATTTTCATCTGGACGGAGCCGATGTTGGTTGGCATGTTGTCAAACGTAACCGGAATCGATACGGCGCTGGGGCTTGTGGCGCTTAAAGTTCCGATGTTGGCGTTTCCGGTTGCCAGTGCCGGGGAAACCGAACCATTGGTATATCCGACTACTATCGTGCTGCCGTTATTGAACTGGCAGTCGCTTGCAAAAGTTATATTTGCTTTTCCCACTCCATTATACTTGAACCGCAGCACGAGGAACTGCCCGTTGATGGAAGGAATTGCTGTAAGCGGGTTGACATTTGTGATAGCAATAGTGTTGCCGTTAGGAACAGCCAGTACGGGTTGTATTGCGTTATAAGCTCCGACAAAAGACATCCGTGGATTATCGTAAGTCAAATTGATATTGAAATTGGTTGTATTGCTTGGCATTCCAGTCAACGTGAGGGGAACATCGATCAATTGACCCTGCACAGCGGTGGTTAAAACCGGCAATGACGCGAATGCGGTTGGAGGGCCTAAAGGAGCAACACTTCCACTGTTGTAAGTGACCGGAATATTCGTCGCCGGAACAGATGGGGTTACGATTTCGCAACCCGTACTGAAACTAACGATGGTGGTGGTGCTTCCGGTGTATTGGAAATTCACATTAAACCTGGTCCCCAAAGTGTTTATAGACACTCCGGCCGGGTTTGACCAAACAATTTCTACGATCCCTGAGGAAGGGGTCGTGCTTAAACTACCACTGTTTAACTGGCCACTGCCTGTTACATTGATAAATGTCAATTTACCAGGGTCATAGGCAATTCGCTGTGTAATTGCGCCAACGCTGGTACCGCCCGCTCCTGTGTATGTTACCGGAACCGAAATGTTACTGCCGGTCGCGGCTGATACAGTGCCGATGTGGGCCTGTTCTGTATTTCCCATAAACGGGCTTATAGAGGCATTGGTATAACTGATAGCAATGGGGATGGGTGGCATACCGCTGGCAACTTCACAATTGGGAACATCAAAAGATATAGGACTTGTCAGCCCTTTATACTTGAAATTCAAGGTAAGCAGGGTTCCATCTGCCCAGGTATGTGGTGTTGTACTGGTCCATAATAGAGTCACAGTATTCCCATAAATTACTGTGGGAGGACTCATGTCTGGCAAGCCAGTATGAGTGAAACCTGTAACATTTATAAAAGTCATTACAGCAGGGTCAACTTGAACGTAGAATTGAAATGAGCCGATACTGTTAAAATTTGTCACTTGAAGGTTAATTGCGACATTTTCATTGGGGCTGGCAGTTGTAACCAGTGGTGTCAACTTTGCTGTTGCCCCCAAGCCAAATGATAAAGACCCGAAGGCCAATATTACCAGCAGTGTTAAAGTAAATTTTCTCATCATGGTATTTATTTTTTGTGTTATTAATTTTTATAGGTTCTGGCGTGTATATATGTTTGTTGATTTTTAGTTGGTTTTGATCATTTTTCTATAGGTTTCGTACACACCGGTTGAGCCTTTGAACACAAACTGGCAAAAATAAATTCCAGCCGGCAAATATACGAAATTTTCTTCGACCCTGTAGGATCCAGTCTGGTGAAGACTTGCAACAGGAACTCCCATGATCTGGCCTGTCATGGAAAAAATCTTTAAGGTGACAAATCCCGCTTCCGGAACGGTGTACCCGAGGGTCGTTGTCGCGGAGAAGGGATTCGGAGTATTGTTCAGTTGCAAAATGCTTTTGGATGATGACCCATTGAACCCGCTGACTGAATCGACAGATAATAGCGCGGAAGTGGAAACAACAGGACAACTGCCGGGGTTGAGGACACAACGGTAGTTGAATTTATTATAGTTGGCCGGAACCTGTATGATCGTAAGGGAGGTGGTATGGGTGCCGGAATAAATGTCATTTTCAGAAAGGGAATACCAGGAAGTACCGCTATTGCGGCTCTCTTGCCAGGTAAACCCGGATGCATCAGGAGATGAGACTTCAAAAACAACATTTGAATGGGATGGTACAGTTTTATTTTCTGGTTCAGCGGAAATGGTCGGTGCTGCGGCGAAAATTGATCCGTCGGTATAGTTTACTGAAATTATCTGGGGAGGGATGGAAGCATTGGCAATTTCACAATTCTCTTTTGCGAAATTGATAATGCCTGATTTATGTAAAACGTTAAACTTGATATTCAGCAAGGTAGTATTTGTGAAATTTATCCCGGAGGTCTTGGTCCATACAACGGCGATCCGTGAAGGGTTTGATAAAGAGTTATATATGAGCCCGCTCATTTGCGGGTCGATGTTTTCGATGGAGTTGAATGAAAGGCTTTGGTCATCATAATCAATAAAGATGGTAATAGCGCCGACATTTACCAGATCAAGTCCGGTAAGCGGTACCAGAACAGTTGAATTTTCGCAAACTCCAATATTACCAAGGGTTAGACGCGGGAGTTGTGCATTTACAAGCAATGTGCATGAAAGAAATACAATCACAAAGGCGGTTGCCCTGAAAAAGGAAAACACTTCCTTGCCTGCGCAACCATCCACAGTATTTCTGTTGATGGTTTGCGCAGACATGAAAGAGCCGTGAGCAAATAAAAAGAAGAAGATAGATTTACTTTTCATTTTGATATCAGGCTGGAAGTGTTTGATTCATTTTAAAGTTTAAGAAAGCAAAAGGGCGGCAGGTAAATACCGCCTTCTTGCTTCATGTTATGATTACCGGGTGAAGATCATTTTGTTAACCTTCACATAGGTATCCGTTGCTCCGGCAGCTTCGATCCGATACAGGTATACGCCTGAGGTCAGATTGAGTTCAGCTGCGTTAACAGAGATCGAGTAATTACCAGCTTTCTGGAATTCATTAACAAGGGTACGAATTGTCTTACCAAACATGTCGGTAATAACAAGGGTTACCTTGCCTGATTCAGGAAGTGTGTAAACGATCTTCGTGTTATCCTTGAATGGGTTAGGATAGTTGTTGACTGAGAACTCCTTCGATCCGCCCGCAGTGATAACCTTGGACATCTTAAGATCGAAGTTGTCATACCTGATACCGGCCGGGCTGGCGAATTCACTTCCAGGTTTCACATCGAAGATTTGTGTAGCTTCAGCAAGAGGAGCTTTTGCTTTCACAGTCAGTGTAAAGATCTGGTCGTCATTTCTTACCGACATGGCTTTGGTATCAGCCCAGGCGATCGCAACGTTGCCATCTTCAATCACATACTTCATTTCATCATTGGATGAAGCAGTAACATCAATAACTTCGAAACGGTCCTTGTCATAACCCATGTAGAGGGTCATGGCGCCGAGTTTAGCAACCATATTGCTTCTGATTTCATAAGCAAAGGTCTCTTCAACAGGGATGATCTGGGTTGCGTCATCAATAACAGACAAGAAGGAAGCTGCCTTCATGCCGGTCGGGATAAACGAACCGTTCACATCACCTACGCATAGACCAGCGAAATCCTTGGTTACAGGTACAGCGGCAACTGCAAATGTTGGGTTTTCAAATTTCCAATCCCCTGCAGGGTAGGAACTGATAGAACCAACGGTACGCAGTTTAACATAGAGAGCATCCAATGCAGTAACCGAAAGGCTTGCATTCACATCGGCAACGATCCTGTTTAATCCGGAGAGGTATGTCCCTGGTACTGCACCAGCTTCATATTGGATTAAGAGAGCATCAGTTGCGTTGTTACCGCCCCAGGTTCCGTTATAAGTAGCTTCCAGTTTGTAATTGCCGGCAGGAACATTCATGAATGCGTAATATCCCGGATCGCCGGTATACGGATAATTCATGTTCGGACCAGTCACTGTAGTTCCAACAATAGCGTTGGTTGTCGTATTCCTCAGTGTAACTGTTACGCCATTCAATGGTGTGCCAGGTGTGAGAGGATAGGCAATGTTGTTTTTGTAGTAAACAGTACCGGAGAGGTTGATTTCGTCCTGTTTTGGAAGAACAGTGATATGGATGCGTGTGCAACCGGTACAACCGGGTACGATTTGTGTTGATTCACAAACATTCACCCAGCCGCAGCCGCAAACAGGATAATCGCCCCATGCAACCTTGATGCAGCTACTTCCCCATCCGTCGATAATGGTACCATTACTGCTAACAGTCCATTCATACAGATGAGTAATATCTCCATTCTCTACACAGTACCAGGCGGTATCCTTGGCAATAACTGAAACTGGGCCAATGATAACAGGAGTAGGTGTAGGTGTAACAATAACGTCAATGGAGGTTGTCAGCGTACAAGGAATTGGTCCCTGGTCTACTGTCAGCCATACCTTGCCAATATTGCAGCATGACCAGATTACCTTAATTGTAGATGTGTTGTGCGCGCCTACAATAACACCACCTTCAACAATCCAGTGATATACCAGCGGAGGAGCATATGTTCCACCAATTACAGCAGTATACGTTGAAGTGTCAGCAGGTTCACTTGTCTTGCAACATGCATGCAATGGGCCATAGATTCCAATAGACCACATTGGCGGTTGGTTGACAAAGTAGCTTGCAGTAGCCTGGCATAAATGATGATCAGTAACGGTTACGGTATAGGTGCCGCCGGGAAGACCTGTAATGTCTTGTGTGGTCTTTCCGTTGCTCCATTCGTATCCGTATGGTGAGGTACCACCTGTAACTGTCAGATCAATTGCACCGGTGCTGTATGTATAACAGTTAACATCGGTGATTGAAGCTGAAAGCGACAAGGCTGATGGTTCATTGACCGTCCAGCTGCCGGTAGCCATGCATCGATTGTGATCATAAACGGTAACAGTGTAAACACCTGCTGTTAATCCGGTTATATCATCAACGGTTTGGCCACTGCTCCAGAAATATGAATATGGTGAGGTACCTCCGGTTACGCTGATGTCGACCGCTCCGGTGCTGCCACCATTGCATAATACATCAGTTGGGATACCAGTCACACGCAATTCATTCGGTTGGGTAACTTCCCAAGTATTAATCAGTCGGCAACCGCCGCCATCACTTACAGTAACTGTATAAATGCCCGCGGTCAGTCCGCTGATTCCATTTATACCGGTGCTGTTGGTTGCGGTGGTTCCGGTGCTCCAAGTATACGTATAATCAGGAATACCACCAGTGACGAGAATGTCAATTGCGCCATTGGAGTTTCCGTGACAAAGTACATTGGTTAGTGTGCTGACAAGAGAGAGTGCTGGTGGTTCATGAACACACCAACTTTCTGTTGTCGTACATGAGTTATAATCTGTGACTGTCACAGTATAGCACCCTGCAGTTAAGCAACAAGCAGTATTGGTGGTATAACCATTGCTCCAGATAAATGCATAAGGCGGAGTACCACCTGATACAGGAATCGGGAGAATAACATGGTCAACAGTACCACCGTCGATGGATCCATTGCTGGCGCCATTGCATGTCACGTCAGTAACCACAGCCTGGCCAATGACCAGCGGCTCTGGTTGAGTGATACATTTACCGTCGTAAGCCACACAGTGGTTTGCATCGGTCACAGTCACGTAATAACAACCGGCAGTCAGTCCGCTGATGTCTTCAGTTGATTGGCCGCTGCTCCATGAATAGGTATAAGGCTTTGTACCTCCGGAAACGGTCAGGTCGATCGACCCATTGTTGCCACCATTACACAATACATCAACTTTGGTTGAAGTAGCTGTCAATGGGTCTGGCTGGGTAACTTCCCAACTTCCGTATGCCTTGCATTGGTTATGATCGGTGACAGTTACGCTATATATACCAGCTGTTAATCCGGTGATATCTTCCGTAAATTGTCCGCTGCTCCATACAAAGCTATAGTCTGGTGTTCCTCCGGTTACAGTGATATTGATTGTTCCGTCGGCAACTCCGTTGCAGGAAATGTTGGTGACGACAGCAACCGGATTAACAACCAGTAATGGAGGTTCGGTGACTTCCCTGTAAGTAATTGTCGGGCAGCCGTTGAAGTCTGTTACCGTCAAGTGGTATATCCCGGCGGTTAAACCAGAGATGTCTTCAACAGTTTGTCCTGAACTCCATACATAAGTATAAGGTGAGGTGCCACCATAGGTTGTACCATTAATATAACCGTCACTTCCGCCATGGCACAAAACATTGGTCACACTTCCAATCCACGTTACGCGTGAAGGTTCAGTGATGGTCCAGCTTCCCACGAGGGTGCAATTG
>CAIVAT010000048.1 GCA_903903985.1 uncultured Bacteroidales bacterium
CAATGTCGTTCAGCTTCTCAATGGCACCTGCGGAGCCGGCGGCGGAGGCGGCACAATCGACCCGGCCGTCAAAATCGCCTGGAACGTGCACAATGACGCCAAAACCTATTACTTCAGCGTCATTGATATCAACGGAGGCAATGTAACGGTAAAAAGTTATGGGGGGGATACGGGGGCTTACAGTCTTATCGATACATTCACGATTCAAAAGTAGAACATGCGTGATTAGTATAAACCAACTGAAAGTCAATATGAAAGGACCTGGATTTTTATTATCGGTAATGATGATTATGCTTGTCATGACCGTAAGTTGCAGCAAAAAAAATGATGATCCACAAACTGTCACAAAGAAGCCCTATGCATGGGTTGCAGGAGAGAGGGACAGCACCGGTTATGGTATGATCCTTTTTTCTGCCGACAGCGGGGAAACCTGGGTAAGACAAGGACAAGGGAGTTCCCTATTGAAAGATATCGATGTTTGGGATATCTGGGCAGTAGATGAAAATACTGTGTGGGCAGTGTGCTCGGAAAATGTCATTCTGAAAACGCTGAATGGTGGTAAAACCTGGGCTCAGGTGCCGACACCTACATATAAAACAGTTCCAAGGCTCTCATCCATTTCCATCGTAAATAAAACCAATATCTGGATCAGCGGTTCAGGTGGTGCAGTTTTCAATTCAACGGATAATGGGAACTCCTGGACGGTATTTGATACAAACACCTTTCACAATGGCCTAATGCAGGGGGTATGGGCTGTCAACCCGCAAAAAGTATATGTTGCGGGAGGGGTTGGCAACAATAATAAATATAAAGGTTTTATCGGATATACGCTGGATGGCGGTATTACCTGGGATTCTGTTTCCCCGGCAGATGATTACAACAGAAACGAATGGATCGGTGTTACCTCTTGCGGAAATACAATCGTAGTGTATGGAGGGAAGGCTCATTACATGGTCAGCACCGATGGAGGAGGAACATGGAAGAATGATTCAGTGCTTCATACCGGGGGTGTTACAGGTGCTGATATCAATCACATGATTATGCTCAATTCAGGGACTTGGTGGGGCGCTTTTGATTTGAGCGAAGTATTCTTGACAACCAACGGAGGATCTTCCTGGGTTTCACAGCCGGCAATTAAAAATGGTGAATTCAATGTCGGCATTGACTCCTTTAACGGTAAGCTCGCATTAACGGTAGGAGAGTTGTCAGGATGGCCGAAAAAGGGATCTATCCTGAAAACTTCGGATGGCGGAACAACCTGGAAAAATGTCCACACCTACAGTTGCTCTTTATCCAAAGTCTCCTTTATCAAACAATAACAGGATGAAATCCCCGCGCATTTTTGGCTTTATACTAGCATTGGTTCTTGTCAGCCAACTCCTCATCCAGCAATCCTGTAAAAAAAGTGGGCCAACTGTTGAACCAGTTTACCTGACTGTTACTTTGTCGCGATCGGCATTCCACAACCAGTCATATTATTCACTGAAATACCAGGAACGGTCCATTGAATTGGATTTCAGCCAGCCAATCGATTCAACCACCATCCCCGGCAATATCTCCTTTTCACACAAAGGTGGTCCCCTCGAAACAATATATAAAATAATTTTCTCCGGTAGAAAGGTGATCCTGGCATTTAATCAGGATTTTCAGTTGCATGCGGGATGGAAGTACCTGATCACTGTTAAAAAGGGGTTGATATCTACCACCGGCTTAAAACTTCCGTCTGATGAAACCATTGAACTAAGAACCACCGCAATACAGTTGGGTGTCGATAACGACTCCACTACGCGAAACTCCATTGTATGTATCAGCGATATCCACTTGGGCGATCAAAGGTCAGCTGCCCTTGGGTATTGCTGGTTCACTAAAAATTCAGCAGCGCTTGAAAGTCTGCTCGGATTTGTGCAGACCAGCCCCCAGGTGAAGCAGCTGGTTATTCTTGGTGATCTGTTCGACGAATGGGTGATTCCGTATCGTCTTTCTCCCTTCGACACACTGACCGGGATTCATAATTCCAGGGATTATTTTCTGTCCGTCGCCAACGCTCCTTTAAACATCGGCATTGTCAATAAGTTGAAGTCGATAGCCTCAGGTGGAAATACTCAGCTTATTTATATTCCGGGAAACCATGATATGCTGCTGACTCAGGAGATCATTCAGGAAATCATCCCGGGGGTTATCTGGCAGGGAGATTCCACCGGGCTCGGCCATTATTCACCTATGAGTGAAATTGTCATGGAGCACGGTCACCGATACGATTTCTTCAATTGTCCGCAGCCACTGACTGCTCTGGGTCATACTCTTCCTCCAGGATACTTTATTTCCAGACTGGATGCGCAAGGACTGATGGAAACAGGGAAACATATACTAAAAAACACGAAGTCCGAAAATGGTGATGTCGAATTCCTGGCTGCCTGGACTGCGGCCTATGAATATCTTAGGATCAAGTACTCGCTAACAGTTGCAGCAGACTCGACAAACATCCGGATGGGTGGGATCGACCATTATTCACTTCCGTTCAGCTTTAACGGAGCGAGAGACATGTTCACCGGAAATATTGAAAATGCCTGGTCATCCACCCAAATCAGGAATGCTGTACCGGTTACCATGCCGGTCTTGATGGCCATACTGGACGGCAACGATGATCTCTCTTTTACGGCCTCCTATGAATATATGCAGTCCCAGGCGCCCAAAAAATATAAAATAGTTGCCTTCGGACATACGCATAATCCCATGATGAAGGTTTATCCCGCGGGAAAAAGCTATACAGGAATCTATGCAAACACTGGCTCCTGGGTTAATGCGGACTTATCATCCAAACCGGTAAGGACATTTCTTGTTATCAAACCCGCAGAGTGGACTGGATCGGATCTTGATATAGTTTCATTATTTCAGTACAATCTCGAGAGCGGGAGCGGGAACCCGAACCCAGGTTATGTCCCTGTGCTGGTTTCAGAAGAAAGTATTGACAAATGAAATCTGTTTCATTGTATTTATAACTTCCTGTTAAAATTAAGTCTCCGTAACATCAGCATCATGAAAAAAAAATCTCTTATATTGATTCTTGCTGGAACCATTGCTATCGCAATTTGTTGCGTGATTATTCAGAATCCCTTCAGCGGGGTCAGACCTAAAAAAGGCCAGGGTTCCCTCAGGGAAAACCGGGGCATGTCAAAAAATGGTCTTTTGGCCATGCAAGCCGATTACCAATTCATGAAACTGAAGAATCCGGCAACAGGCACTATCCCACCCGGGATTCGCTCAAGGGAGCTCGCATTTACTTCCAAATTGCCTAAGTATGCCGAAGATGCTGGCCAGACATGGAAATGGAGAGGCCCTACCAATATAGGTGGCCGTATGCTTTGCATTACCGTTGATGTGGATGATCAGAACCACCTTTTAGCGGGCAGCGCATCGGGAGGTATGTGGGAATCAACCGACCGGGGTCAGACCTGGCACAAATCAACTTCTCCCGATGCGGAACAGAGTGCCACCTGCCTTGTACAGGACAAAAGGCCGGGAAAGCATAACATCTGGTACTACGGAACAGGTGAGTTGCTCAGTACTACCGACAGGAACATCTCAACCAATGCAAGAACGATTGGAATTGGCAATGGAATTTATAAATCGACCGACAACGGGGCAACCTGGAAGCCGCTTGTGGCTACCCAGGGAGCTTCACCCTCAGGCCTGAATGAGATTTTCCAGGGTGTATGGCGGATCGTTACCGACCCCGTAAGAATGGATAAAGACATCGTTTATGCAGCCTGTTACGGAGCCATCATGCGCTCCGAAAATGGCGGCATCAGTTGGCAGGTAGCATTGGGCGACCTTGAGAACAAGTCCTTCGCCACCGACCTTGCCATCACATCCGACGGCGTATTGTATGCCGGTCTGAGCAGCTTTTGCCTTTCGGTTGAACCTCCTGGTAAAGCCGGGATCTGGAGATCGACCGATGGATTTAACTGGACCAAAATCACACCTGCCGGATTCCCTGCGGATAATCGGGTTACAAAGCTGGTGCTTGCACCGTCCAATGGGAAGGTCATGTATGTGTTTACCGAATCGCAATCTCCCGATCTGAATCCCTTTAACGGATATACCAATACGGTGAATACCTTTTGGAAAATGACATGGAATTCTGTTGCCGATTCTGCTGTATGGGAAAACCGCACTCATGGGATGCATGGCGGCGGTGACGGAAATATCAATGATTTTCCCTATTCGCTGGTAGTATACGGCGGATACTGTTTCACCATGGGTGTAAAACCCGATAATGAAAATGTGGTGTTCATGGGTGGAATGAACATGTACCGTTCGGATAATGGTTTTGCCGACACCCTGATGACTACTTACGTGGGTGGTTATCCCTATGATATGGACTCTATCCATCAACTACATCCTGACCAGCACGGAATAACCTTCCTGCCCACTGATCCGAACGTCATGTTTATGGCAAATGACGGTGGTATATACATGACCACCAACTGTATGGCCGACAGCAGCCACATGTCATGGGAAAGGATGAATAACAAGCTGACAACTACCCAGTTTTACAGCATTGCCATTGATCATGGCTCTTCAGGTGACGACTGGGTCCTTGGCGGGTTGCAGGATAATAACTGGTATTACACCGTTACTGACGATCCCACGGAATTCTGGTTCAATATCGATATTTGCTATGACGGGTTCGCAACCTGTGTGGCACCCAACTGGGAATATTGCGCTATCTCAGCCTATAGCGGAAATATCTGGACCTCGCGTTTTGATAACAACATGCATACTAAAGATATTTTCCCACAGCTTCCTGACACCCTTCTTAAATATTACGACCCTGTGATGGGAAGCAATGCTCTTTTTCCCTTCTATCAGAATTTTGCCCTGGATCCGAATATGTATGAAACATTTTACCTGCCAACGATCACAAGTATCTGGCGCAAGGACAACCTGAAGGCTGCAGCGTACGATAGCAGCCTTCGGAATTCGGGATGGAGCCACCTGAGCAATGTGAATGTGGGCACTGCGTCTGAAATCAGTTTCATCACTGTTTCAAAGGTTCCCGCAAACCGGATTTATTATGGAACCAATCTGGGAAGAGTATACCGGCTGGATAACGCCAATACGGGAAATCCGGTTCCTGTTGAGATCACAGGAAGTAACTTCCCTTCAAATGCTTTTGTTGCCTGTATCGATATTGACCCTGATAATGCCGATCATGTTATGGTGACCTTTTCAAACTACGGAGTGCAGAGTCTTTTCCATTCGACCGACGGAGGCTCCACATGGACTGCTGTGGGAGGTAATCTTGAGGAATACCCGGATGGTTCAGGAAATGGCCCGTCAATCCGCTGCACCAAGAAGCTGTTTTACCTGGGTAAAAAGATCATTTTCGCGGGAACCTCCTGCGGCTTGTTTTCCACGACAGAGCTGAAGGGCGACTCAACGGTTTGGACAAAGGAGGGCGCTTCTTCCATCGGCAATGTGATTATTGATATGATCGATACCCGCCCGACAGACGGTTTTATTGCCATCGGTACGCATGGAAATGGTGTTTACAGCGCTTACTTTAATCCTTCGGCAGGAATTGAAGAAACAACCGGATATCAATCCCTTCAGATAGGCAATGTTTTCCCGAACCCGGCACAGGCTGTAGCCACTGTTGAAATACATTCAAAAAATTATAGCAGGTTGAAAACAACACTTTTTTCGAACACGGGGGAGACGTTAAAAATATTTTCAGAGAAAAATATTTGTCCTGGAAGCCAGCAATTATCCCTTCAAGTTGGAAATCTTCCGGCCGGTGTTTATTACCTGTTTTTTGAAGACGGGAAAGAGAAATTTGTAAGAAAGGTTATTGTGACCAGGTGAGTTGACCCCTATGGTGGTTGAAATAAACAAACTGGTTGAGTGTAAATCTGAGATTCTGACTAAAAAAATGTTTCATAAAAAAAGGAGAAAAGCCATGAATAATGCTGTAAAAATCACATTCCGGATCGTGAAAAATCGATTTACCATCCTTACCATTACGTTGTTTATCGTTGTTGCAGCAATGCAAAGCGGCTGTAAAAAAAGCAGTTCTGAGCAAAAGGGTGGACTAGGTGTGACCGATGAAACGCTTCGTTTCGTCTGGCTTGCCGACAGCAGGGGCGACACCCTTGAACATCCGGTGAACACCGAGGCGTTGAATGCCATCATCGCCCAGATTGCCGCGTTGTCGCCCAAACCCGCCTTTGTGTTTTTCGGCGGCGACCAATCATACAGGGGTTATATCCATCCATCCTACACCTTCGTGGCTTGGAAAAACCTGTTCGACACCCTGACTAAAAACGGAATACCATTGTACACGGCCATCGGCAACCATGAGCTGTATCACCAGCACGCTTCATATGGTTACCTTCTCGTCAACCAGCAGGAGTACCAGAAAGTGTTTTCTGAGAACCCCTCCAACGGGCCGGCCGGTTATGACCATCTGGCCTACACCTTTACTTCTCAGGGCGGCAACTCCTTTTTCGCGGTGCTGGACCCCTATTTTGTGACAAAGGACACGGTGCACATGGGGCTGGGGGGCCACATTGACGACGTCCAGATGTCGTGGTTAAAAGCTCAGGTGGCCCAGACAAAAGCACAACACAAATTCCTTTTCATTCATACTCCCTATTACTATATCTCCGACGACTCGACCGAGTCCTCGGCTGCAGACACATCCCTGACTTTGCTCTGGTCTTTCCTGGATGCCAACAAGTTCGACATCTACGCCTGCGGTCATTCGCATCTCTTTTCCCGCAAAACCATTGACGGTAGCATCCCTGCGAATCCACCCACCACACCGCCAACTCCCGCATGGCAGAACAATGTCGTACAACTTCTCAACGGCACCTGCGGCGCAGGCCCTTCAACCGAAATCGTCGATGAGAACCTCAGGACCTTATGGAACATACACAATGACCCCCAGACCTATTACTTCACCGTCATTGATATCAACGGCGGTGCCGTTACGGTTAAAAGTTACGGGGGGTATACCGGGGCATACAGCCTCATCGATTCATTCACGATTCAAAAGTAAAACACCATTGTTTTTTTGGCCAAATGAAAACGAAAGGAACAGGATAGTGTATAAAATGAACCAAAATCAATAAAAAAGATGAAAAAGTTAAAACTTTTAGTTGTTATAAGCTTCTTAGTCGTTTCAACGATTCAGTTATCTTGTAAACGCGATGACTCATCCAGTACACCAAATTACGGAGCTAAAACGAAAGAGTTGATTAACATGGTGGAAAGCAATCCGAATATAAAATCACTGTTACTCAAATCCATTGCCCAGGCTAAAATTGTCAATCCGGATAAAAATACAAATCCGGCCCAAACGCTGGATGAATATTATCAATTTGTTACATGGGCAGAAACCTGTATGCCATGGAGTATTCTTCCAAATACGCCCTACACTTCACTGTATGATAAAATAGATCAGAGCCTGGACTATTTCTATTTCATAAATGACCAGCCGCTTGCAGAACTTGAAGGTCAAGGATTGTATCATAACTCTCTTCAATATGTTGCCCCATACAATGATTGGCTGGTAAGTTTCATTAAAGCATGGGGCCTGTATCTGGACACCCCGGGGTCGTGGAAAGATGCATATTATCAATTGGCGCTTACTGATAATAAATTTGGTTTATCGAACGGTTGGTATGAAGATCCTTCGAACTGGAAAACGTTTAATCAGTTTTTTACCAGATATCTTAAGTCGCCGGATAAACGCCCGATTACTTCTCCTGGCGACAGCACAATTGTTGTTTCACCGGCAGATGCCATACCGCAGGGTGTATGGGCAATAGATGCCAATTCAAACATTGCTCTGAATAAAAAAGTAGCCATTAAATCCGGAACATTAACATCAATTGTAACATTAATCGGAGACGACAGCCAATATAAAAATGAATTTGCCAATGGAATAATGAC
>CAIVAT010000049.1 GCA_903903985.1 uncultured Bacteroidales bacterium
GCCTTCTCTCTGGTGTTTTCACCGTCATAAACCTTATTGCTGGTGAGTTGCTCTCCAGCAGAGCTCACTTCCTCTTCAGATTTACCACACAAAGTTAAAAAATAAATAGCCAGCCTATTGTTTTACAACATAGAAGGGGAGATGCTCAACGGCACATCTGAAACACTCTTTAATTCGGGGTTAACTTATGATGAAGTGGTGGACCTTGTCCCGGTGAAACCACTTGGAGAAGTGGAGTCAATGATCAGCAGGTATTATGATCAGTACCTGACAGCACTTTTTCAGAAAATCAAGGCATAAAGCAGGAATCTGAGACATTAATAGTCCGTAAATTCAGAAACATTACCTGTGGCGGTAACCATATCCACCTCTGCAAAAACATTCCTGTGCACGTCCATGACGATACTGATGGCCCCTGCCACAATAACTAAATTTTCCTCTTCCATGGCCGGCAGTCGCAAAATTATCACATATGCCATCCCCGTTTTTATCAACGAAATTTCCCCATGACCGTTTTTCATTCTTGTCTGGAAATTATCGCAAACCCCATCATGATTATTATCCACAAATTTCCCAGGTACGACTTTTTCAATGTGGATTGCTGGTTCTGAATATTCTTTTGTGTTTTTGAGTTTGAAGGGTTTTGGAGAACCCTTAATAGCTTATAAATGAAATAATTGCCAGGATTCCCGTAATTCTTTTTATAGTTTTCATGGCCTTCTTTAGTTAATTAAACATTTGTTTTTATCATATAGACCAAAAGGTAGGTGAAAACTTGCGCATATAACTTTTTTAATTATCAGGGGGTTTAAGAACCTTTAGGGGAAATAACTTAGAGATATTTTTACAACTTCACTGCACAGGTCGCCTGGATGGAATACATTGTATCTTCAGTATTACCGAAATGAAACAATTTAACCTCTCCTCCCAGAAGCCAATGTTTACTCAATGGATAGATATAAGCACCAGAGAGTTCAAAATTGGAAAGAGAGATTGTTTCCGTTACAACTTTTTGTTGTCCCCCTGCGGTTTTGTTTGTAATTAAAGCTATGCCTGTCCCAACTCCAAGATGCACATTATCAATGATACGCATCCTTATCAAAAAGAGTAAAGGGATGACGGAGCGATCAACCTGGCCGGTAGTATTGTCTGTCAGCTGCCCTTTCGCCGTGAAAAGTTTATAATACCCGGATTCCAGTCCAAGGCTCAGCCGGTGTTCCGGTTCCCAGAATAATTTCAGGGAAACTCCTGCATAATCTTTTTGAATATTCTGACCACCCATCTCCAGGTTATTAATATAATGGGTCCAGCCTGTTCCAATTGTAAAGGTATAATGGTTAAGGTGTGCCTTCACACTGTCATTTTTCTGCGAATAAACCACCACGGAAAGGAAAACCAGCACCATGGTTATAACTGCTCTTATATGCCCCATATTACTACTCCTGTATATAATGATGATAAGCGACAACATATGGGAAATTGGTAACCAGCCCGTCAAAAATTCCCTGATCCAGATAATTTCTGATCCAGTTCGGACTGTCGATGGTCCAGGATACCGCTAATCGTCCTTCATTATGCATCTGCTGAACACGGTCGTTTTGCGTGCCTAAGGTCCATCTGGGTGCCCATACTTTGGAGTTCACCATCCTGACATCATCCACCGTAAGTTCACATAGGGAAGGAACATTCCTGTAATCCGGATAGGCCATTAATGCATTCAGGACATCAGTATCTGGAATCCCCATCAGGATGATAATATCTCTGCCTTTATCCTTGGCACGCTGGATTGCACGCTGTTGTAATGGTATGACCACAGGCACCGCATCGGCACTTTTCATATCCATATAGACAAAGCGTAATTCAGTACTGTCAATGGCAAATGTCAGTACCTCCTCCAATGAAGGAATCCTCTCTCCATGGATAAGGTTTACAAAAGAGGACAACTGGAGCCATGTATATGCGCTTACATCACCGGCAAGTAGTCCTTTTTTCGTGAGCCGTGTATTAATATCCGGATCATGATATATGAAAGCAACTCCATCGCTGCTGATTCTGGGGTCTACTTCAATCCCTGTAGTACCGAGTCTTTCAGTAAATTTGACCATCGCAATGCTGTTCTCCGACACAGGAAGCCGATCAGAATTCCGTCCCCCTGCCCGATGCCCAAGAATATAAAAATTACTTTCTTTAACTTTTTTTGAAAACGGCCGCAAATACTGCAGTGTGATTGATTGGTTTGGGGCTTCATTATTTGTTCCGTAGAAACCCCTGAGGATAATGTTCGGTGAAGGCTTTCCCGCCAGAAGATCATTGCCCCCCTCTGGTCCTGAAATAGACATGTTGCATAAACCAGTTGCATCACTGTATCCATCCCTCCAGTATCCCTGGATTAGTATAACCGAATCAAGGTAACCGGCATCCATTATAAAATGTTTCCCATTCTTGCATGTGAAAAGGATACCGTAATGGTTCCATTTTACAACCATGGTATCACCAAATATCGTCGTGTTGGTAGTTGCCAGATAAATCCCTTCCATCAGCGGTTTTGATAAAGGAGGCACAGGTAGTGTTCCCTCAGGAAATGAGTTGATACCGGAAGAGGGGACAAGCATCAGGGATTCTTTGTTGCAGCCAATGATGAGCATCAGCAAAGCAATCATATAAAAATTTCTGACTTTCATAATATCCAGCTGATATAAAGTTCGGGGATGTGATAAAACCGGTTAAATGTGGAAAACAACATCCAGGTCGGCCAATAAAATTTCACATAATTGTCTTTCAGGCCAACGATTAAAACCTTATTCCTGTGAATTCTTTGTTCCAGGTAAAAAGTAAGGGTTCCACCATTCAGAAAAGTTTTGGAACGGCTGACTTCAATTTCACCGGATTTAGTTGATACGTTGGCCACAATGGCTAATTCTCCATTGAGTGTAAACGCCATTTTTTTAAGCTTATACCCAAACGAAATATTCGGATAATGCATCCATGCCTGGGTGCTGTTATTAAATCCCGATTGCTTTAACTGGCCATAAACATAGGCTATGTCCCATCCTCCCTTTATTCCGAAATTTCTGACTAAAAAGCTGATCCTGGGTCCCACCCTCAGTTGGTTGGAAACAATAATCGTTGTGAGGTCCGATTCAAGTGAGAGTTTCCATGGTAGTCCAAATGTCAGGTGAACATTAGCCAATGGCGCCTGAATTGCACTCTCCAGCAGATCTTCCGGAGGTTTGACCATAGAAAGTCCGGCAGACACCTGAAAGCCCCACTTTTTATAATGATGCGGGAATTGCATGGCATGAGAGGTGATATCAAATGTGTCTTTTGGAACCGGTTCCTGGGCAGAGGCTAGGATGCTTAGGATGAGCAGATGAAAAATTGCAAGTCTGATTTTCATGAATAATTTCCCGGGAATGTTAACTATAAAGCAATAAAAGGCGGAGGTCATTCCTTCCGCCTTTGTTATCATTGTAAAAAACTAAATAATTTGCAATTATTTCTTTTCCTGGGTATTAATCCCAAAAGGAAGATATAACGGGCAGAATTTCAATAAACTTGTGAGGATAAATACCCCGGCCAAGATTAGTAAAATCACTGCAATGGTTCCTGAAATTACATGTGTGAAATACAGGATAATTACTAAGGCTGCAATCACTAACCTGATTGCGATGTCGATGGTTCCCATGTTCTTTTTCATAAGGCTCAAGTTTTAGGTTAAGAAATTAAACTATAAAAATATAATGCTGCAAGCGCGAAAAAAAATATCATTGTAGCTACTTTTTTGATTTGAAAAACGCTCATTTTATTCGACTTTAAGAATCATTAATTTGTCCGTAAATACTCAATGGCGCTCAATGCGGCAATTGTACCATCTGCAACCGCAGTTGTAACCTGGCGGTAACGTTTGGCAATGCAATCGCCTGCTGCAAAAACTCCCGGAACATTGGTTTGCATTTCCGTTCCTACGATAATTTCACCCCGGTCATTCAGGATGACACATTTTTCAAATCCCTGGGTCTTCGCTATATATCCAATGAAAATAAAAATTCCGTCAACAGAAAGCATAGTTTTACCCCCTGTTGGAAGATGTTCAATTTCAACCTGTTTTACAGAATCGTCACCAAGGATATTCCGGACTTGCGATTCCATGTAAAACTTTATTTTGGGATTGGCCTTTGCCTCTTCCACAGCGTAAGGAAAAGCCTGGAACTGATCGAACTGGTGGACCACGGCAACATTGCTGGCATATTTTGTTAAGGAAACAGCCTCTTCAAGAGCCGAATTACCACCGCCAACCACTACGATATCTTTGCCGGTGAAAAAATCCCCATCACAGGTTGCGCAATAGGATACACCACGGCCTTTGAATTCAGTTTCACCTGGCACATGAATCATCCTGGGTTCTCCTCCAGGTGACAGAATGACAGTTCTGCCAAAGAATCGCTCGCTGCCATTGATCTCAACTATCTTTGGGTTTGCTGAATAGTCAAACCCAGTGACCTGAACATTTGACCTGATTTTACAGCCAAAGGTCAGCGCCTGCTTTTTCATGATGTTCCCCAACTGAAAGCCACTTATTGATTCTACTCCAGGGTAATTTGCAATCTCATGGGTGAGCACAAGTTGCCCTCCCACTGTTCCTTCATTCAGAATCAGGGTTTTCATCCGGGCACGTGAAGCATATATACCTGCAGTCAAGCCGGCTGGTCCACCACCAATAATGATGATATCAAATATCTCTGGCATCATTTTTTATTTTATATGGCCGCATCAGATCCCCGCAGTAAAGAGTCAATAACCAAACCCGGAAATTTTTTCTCCTTACCGGCAGAGGATCTGGCGAACCCTGTTTTTACTGTTTTTTATTATCAAACTGCGCCTCGAGGATTGATCTTACCTGTGGCATCGACTGGATGCTGGAAGTTGCCTTCACAAGTTTTCCGTTTTTGTAGTAAACAGTAAAGGGAATTCCCATAAAACCTTTGCACTCCGGGGCATTGCGAATCGGGTGTGATTCCGGGTTGTCAAATTCCATATCGGCGAATTTAACATGGGAGTATTCTGGTTCCAGTTCTTCCATGATTCCATACACGGGGATGCACATCGGGCCCATTCTCCCACAGCATATCATTACGTTTTCATTCTCCTGGATGAGTTTCTGATGCGCTGAAGCCGTCAGAACGTGTGTTAAATTTGTTTGCAGCATAAGGTTTCGTTTTTATATGTCATGTTCTGCATGAGTCAAACATCATGCCAGAATAAAGCGCATAAATATCACCAATTCAATTTTTATTCGTTATTTTGCAAATGAATCTGGTTTTGGGAATATTTATTATCCTTTCACCGAATCAAACAAGTAAGTAAAATATTGATTTAAAAGCAAATTATCATGTCAGATACATGCAAGACAAACACAGAGCCATTGCCAATTAAGGAAAGACTTAAGACCTGGGCTTTTTGGAATCCGGTATTTTTTACCGTAATAGGCGGTATAGGAGGCTTTATATATTATCATTTTGTCGGATGTGCTTCTGGAACTTGTGTCATTACAAGTAATCCATATGCCAGTATTGCATTCGGGGGATTTTTAGGGTACTTCATGTTTAACCGGCCTTGCGCTTGTTAGTAGTCGCTTTCATTATTTAAAAGAACTGTGCCGGAGTGATCATTCCTCCCCGGCACAATAGTATTCTTAGCATTACGAGTTAGTTACAATGGCAATTTCCAGTGCCGGTTTCATGTTGTGAATTCACAATGGCATCAAATTCTTCTTGTGTAAGATATTGCGGCGTATACGTTCCTCCTGTGAATTTAATGTTGGCATAAAAGGAACGCAGATGATTTCGTGAGCCACGCATAAGGTTGTTGAAGACGCATGCGATATCCTGGTTGTCAATGGTCAGCAAATGATCCTTCAGGTCTTTTATGTCCAGATCTTCAATCGTGGCCCCTACTGTAAGTGCATTAAGCAAAGAACTTGATCCAAAGGCTACCAGTGAATTGTATAAAACCTGGAGATCCTGGTTCGTAAATGTGCCTGTTACATGGTTTGCCGCCGGATCGACCAATGAGTACTTATTGATCAATGCCCTGATTGCATCAGTATGCCGCTGCTCACTTCGGGTGATGTTCCTGAAGATTGGCTTGGTGTAGAATTGGCTGAGGGTAAGGTATACATCATGAGCAAGGAACTCCTCTTCGCGCATAATGACAATGGCTTCCGTTTCAGATGGACTTAAAGACTCAAATGGCAATGAATCGACACAGGAAAAGCATCCTGTCAGGGAGGTGTCGGCATTCGTATAGTTAAGGGTGCCATCCTTGTACTGCACGTCGGCTGATGTTTCCACAACAGCGTTTTCTTTAGTGCATCCGTTTAGGGATAATAGCATAAATGATACACCCATCATCAGGAACATCCCGATGGCTACATTTTTTCTTGTTTTCATAATAGTTAGTTTTAGTAGGGTTAGATGAGAATGCATTCTTCGAAAACAAAAGTATATACATGTACGTATGTAACTATTATGATATTTTAGTTTGCTTGTATAAGATTTTAAGGTGGTTGAAAATGGGAGCTGTGATTGCTTGATTTTCCGTAAATAAAATTAAATGTGCTGCAGGATGATGCTGCGCAATTGGTCTTTACTTACCACGCCCGATTGCCTCCAAACCAATTGACCATTCTTGAAAATTATCACGGTTGGAACGCCTTGAATATGGTATTTACTTGCCAGACCAGTATTTTGGTCCACATCAATCTTGATCACCCTCAGACGGTCCCCGAATTCGGATGCTATTTCTGATAAAATAGGTGACTGTACCTTGCACGGACCGCACCACAGGGCATGAAAGTCAACAATTACAGGCCGGGTGTCGTTAATAATAGAATCAAAATTACCTTTCATTGTTCTTAAATTTTATACGTTAAACTGCCATTTGGACAGGCTGCCACACATTCCAGGCATTTCGAGCAGGTGTAACTCATGCCAGGTTTTTCCATAGCTGGTTTGTAGAGACTGAATTTATTGGGTTCCATGGCAACGATATAGCATTTTTTATCGCAAATTCCGCAATTCATGCAACTTTCAGTGTTAATGTTGATTTTAAAGAAGGAGAAGCGGTTTAACCAGCCGGAAATCCAGGCAATGGGACATCCAACTTTATGATACTGGTACATCTGGCGGATCTTGCCGTCGGGACTCATACTCATCATGAGTTCCATGATGAGCCCCATCGGGCATACCCACCGGCAAAAAACTTTCCCGAACACCACACCAAGCAACGTTCCCGCCAGGAGTACAAACCAAAGCGAAATATGAAAGTAGGAAATCGCAAGGTAAAGTCCGATGCCCAGCGCTGCCAGGATCATAACCCTTTTATCAACAAGTAATTTTAAAGTTTTCCGCATGATGGTCGTATTATTATGTGCGCTTACAATCCTGGCAATCTTGGGAACTGGCCTGTTTTCGACAGCCGGGAATAAACACTCCAGCCTTTTTTCATCCAATGTCCGACAATGGGCATGGGAATCATAAATGCTTTGGTGCCGTTCCGGAACACAAAAGCAGCTCCGTTACCGGTATCCATCACACAAAGGATATTCAGGTGCTCCTGGTAACCTTTGCGCTTCCTACTCCCTTTTTCTATTTCGATAATATTATAGGCAGCGTTACGGCCCATCAGTTCAGCAATATGCCCTTGTTTGGCGATCCATTCGGGCCCTTCGAGGGCGGCAATGTCACCGATGGCAAAAACATTTTTACATCCCTGAACCTGACCGGTATTATCAATTTTGATAAAACCGGCCTCAGACAGAGGCAAATCGGAATTCTTAAGAACTGACGGGCCTGTTCCTGCAGCAATAAACATAGTAAAATCGGAATCCAGTTTTGAATCATCTTCAAAGATTACCCCGTCGCTCACAAACTCTGTAATCTTCTTGCCAAATCGTTTCCTGATATTGAATTGAGTAAAC
>CAIVAT010000050.1 GCA_903903985.1 uncultured Bacteroidales bacterium
AGTTTTAAGAATTTCATTGTAAACCTTATTTCTGGCTTGATCGCTTATTCCTTCCTGCCTAAAAAACCTTCAATCCGGTTTGAAGTTGTCAAATCAGAACAGCTGGCATTATTTTACTAACCTTACATCGAACTCACGTTAAACTATAAAGATAAGAATTTATTTGAAGGAAAGTAATTTGTTTTTATGAGGAAATAAAGCACCTTCTTCTATTAAACAACCATTATAAATTATTTAGACGATTTCCAAATAAATAAATTTGATTATCTTTGCAGCCAGTTAAGAAAACCAATAATAAACTCCAACATACAAAGATGAAGACTGTTCTTTTTTTATTTACATTTATCTCGGTGGCCATGATGAGCAACGCACAGGGGAAAAAAACATTTTACGATTTCAAAGCAACAAGCATTGATGGTCAGCCATTTGATCTTTCGACCCTCAAAGGTAAAAAAGTGCTGGTGGTCAACGTAGCTTCCAGGTGCGGTTATACACCGCAGTATGCACAGCTGGAGGAATTGTACAAAAAATATATTGAAAAAAATTTTGTGATCATAGGCTTTCCTGCCAACAATTTCATGAGCCAGGAGCCCGGTACAAATGCAGAGATCAAGGAATTCTGCACAAGCAAATACCAGGTTACTTTTCCGATGATGGCCAAGATATCCGTCAAGGGCAACGATATTGACCCGCTATATAGCTGGCTGACTTCCAAGGATCAGAACGGGGTACTGGATGCCCCGGTGAAATGGAACTTCCAGAAGTTCATGATTGATGAGCAGGGTCAGGTGGTCGACTTTGCCGCCCCCGGTGAAAAACCCTTCGATGATAAAATCATCAACTGGATCGAAAAAAAATAATCATGAAATACAAATGCACTGTTTGCGGACATATATACGACCCTGCGTTGGGTGATCCTGATTCAGGGATTGCCCCGGGAACTTCATTTGACGATATCCCCGATGATTGGGTTTGCCCGATTTGCGGTGTTGGGAAAGAGGATTATGTGAAGATGAGATAGAAGAGAAGTTGCACGTTAGATGTGGAACGTTAGACGTGGGTTTGCAGGGATTCGGAATTTTCATGTATCTTTGATACTCTAAAATAAATCATTCCAACATGGATCGCAGTATCAGAGGAACACACACGGAAAAGAACCTGCTTAAAGCATTCGCCGGAGAATCACAGGCAAAAAACCGCTATACTTTTTTCGCCAAGCAAGCCAAACGGGAGGGGTTTGAACAAATCGCTTCCTTTTTCGCTGAAACCGCCCTGAATGAAGAAAGTCATGCAAAAACATTTTTTCGTTTCCTTGAGGGAGGTCCGGTCGAAATAACCGCAACCTATCCTGCCGGAAAAATTGGCAACACCGCAGAGAACCTTCAAGCAGCTGCAGATGGGGAACATGAGGAATGGATGGAATTATATCCGGAATTTGGAAAAATCGCAAACGATGAAGGTTTTCCAAAGGTTTCCCTGGCCTTTAAACTGATCGCCACTATTGAAGAACATCATGAAAAACGCTTTCGGAAACTGCTGAACAATCTTGAAAAAAACAAAGTTTTTGAAAGAGATGAAAAAACATACTGGGTCTGCCGCAAATGCGGATATATCCATTATGGTATGAAAACATTGCAGCATTGCCCGGCATGCGAACACCCGATGGCCTATTTTGAAGTGCTGCAGGAGAACTATTGATTGATTTTCGATCTACGAATGGCGAGGGACAAATGACGGCTGACGAAATTCATGGAGCTCAAACCCGTTAACCCGTTCGCCTGTTTACCCTGAAATTAGAAAAAACAAAGCAAGAAACCAATGGCAAAAAAACGCACATTTAGCAAGGAAGAGGTTTTAAAGGATTACAAACTGGCCAACGAGAGTCGCCAGGTGAGTTTATTAGGCCGGCGTGAGGTTTTAGGCGGAAAAGCCAATTTCGGGCTTTTCGGTGATGGCAAAGAGATTCCACAAATAGTGAAAGCAAAGTTCTTTCAAAATGGAGACTGGCGTTCAGGGTATTACCGTGATCAGACCTTCATGATGGCTGCAGGCCTTTCAAACCTCGACATCTTTTTCGCCCAGCTTTATGGCGATACCGATTTAACCCGCAATCCGGATAATGGTGGTCGTTTGATGAATTCTCATTTTGCTACCCGGAGCCTGGATGAAAAAGGCGAATGGAAAGACCTGACAAAACAGAAGAACTCCTCCGGGGATATTTCGCCGACTGCCGGGCAGATGCCGCGATTGCTTGGTCTGGCCCTTGCTTCCAAGGTTTTTCGCAATAGTCCGGAGATG
This sequence comes from uncultured Bacteroidales bacterium, assembly GCA_903903985.1. Lineage (GTDB taxonomy): Bacteria > Bacteroidota > Bacteroidia > Bacteroidales > FEN-979 > CAIVAT01. Next base: position 2,299 of record CAIVAT010000050.1, read on the forward strand.
TGGGAATCTGCCAGGAAATTCACTGTAAAGGGAAATGAAATAGCCTTTGGCATGATCGGTGATGCCTCTACGTCGGAGGGCCATTTCTTTGAAACCATCAATGCTGCAGGTGTGCTGCAGGTACCCATCGCACTTTCTATCTGGGATGATGGCTATGGAATATCCGTTCCAAAGAAATACCAGACTACCAAAGAGGATATTTCCGAATTGCTGAAGGGATTTGTTGCCGATGACAAGATGCCAGGCATCCGCCTCTATTCATGCATGGGCTGGGATTATGCTGCCTTGTATGAAATGTATGAAGAAGGGATCGCTGTCTGCAGGAAGGAGATGGTCCCGGTTGTGTTTCATGTAAGGGAACTCACACAGCCACAGGGGCATTCAACCTCCGGATCTCATGAAAGGTACAAATCCGTAGAACGTCTTGCATGGGAACGTGATCATGACTGCATTCCAAGGATGCGGAAATGGATCATAAAAGAGAAAATTGCCACTTCAGAAGAACTGGATGCCTTGAAGCCGATGCGGTAAAAGCCGCCAGGAGCGCCCGCGACCGCGGGTGGAAAGCCTTCCTTGCACCATTCAGATCTGAACGTGAACACCTGGTCAGCGTGGTAAAAACCACTCATTGCCCCTGTAAAAAACAGGCCCGGATCGACAAGATCGTTGCTGACCTTGAAGCCATTGCCGAACCGATCAGGAAAGACATTATCTCTGCTGCAAAAAAAATCATGCGTGATGTCTGTACTTCTTGCAGCATGAAAAAACCCATGAAAGCCGACCTCGATGGTTGGATGGCAGAACAACGGAAACTGAATGTTGCCCGGTATAGCTCCCATCTTTACAGTCAGTCAGAACAAAGCGCCCTCCGGGTCACAAGCATCCCTGCTGTATATAACGAAAACTCCCCGGTGGTCACTGGCCGTGAAGTGCTGAATGCCAATTATGATATCCTGTTTAAAAACAACCCTTTGGCATTAATTTTCGGGGAAGATGTTGGAAAAATAGGCGGCGTAAATCAAACGCTGGAAGGCATGCAGCTCAAGTATGGTGAAACACGGGTTTCGGATACCGGTATCCGTGAAGCTACCATCATTGGGCAGGGGTTGGGAATGGCCCTCCGGGGGCTGCGGCCAATTGCCGAAATTCAATATTTCGACTACCTGCTTTATGGTTTACAGGTGATGAGCGATGACCTCGCGACAACACAATACCGTACGGTCGGTGGACAAAAAGCCCCCCTGATCATCAGTACCCGTGGCCATCGCCTGGTTGGAATCTGGCATTCCGGATCCCCGCTCAGCATGGTCATCAACTCCATCAGGGGAATATATGTCATGGTACCCCGCAACATGACCCAGGCTGCAGGCTTCTACAATACGATGATGGCCTCCGATGATGCCGGGCTTGTGATCGAACCTTTGAATGGATACCGGCTGAAAGAGCAGATGCCTGCGAACATCGGGAACTTCCGTATTCCATTGGGCGTTCCCGAGGTGCTGCACGAGGGATCTGACATCACCATCGTGACTTATGGCTCCTGCGTGAAAATTGCGGAGGAAGCACTCCCTCAGATTACCGATTTTGGCATCTCTGTTGAATTGATCGATGCACAAACCCTGCTCCCTTTTGATATCAACCACGAAATTCTGAAATCACTGAAAAAGACCAACAAAATCCTGTTCTTCGATGAAGACGGCAGTGGCGGGGCTACCGCGTTCATGATGCAAAAAGTGATGGAGGAACAGGGAGGCTACCGCTTTCTGGATGCCGAACCGCGCACACTCACTGCAAACGATCATCGCCCTGCCTACACCAATGACGGAGACTACTTTTCAAATCCAAACGCCGAAGATGTTTTTGAAACGGTGTATGAGATGATGCATGAATACAATCCCAACAAATTTCCGAGGATCTGGTAATCATTTAAATAGCGAAATGGAACCAGCGATCATCAGGACAGCCGACGGTTCCGACACCCTGTTCTGCCGGGAATTGAACCAGCATTACCACTCCACTTTTGGTGCCGTTCAGGAATCACAGCATATTTATATTGAAACAGGCTTCCTATATATGATGGAGAAGTTTCAACTAAAATCCGGTCATGGTGAAAAGTTTATTAAAATCCTGGAAATTGGATTTGGCACTGGCCTTAATGCCCTTCTTACCCAGGCTGAAGCGGAAAAACAGGGCATCAGGGTACACTATACCGCTGTGGAACCATTCCCACTGGATGAGCATTGCTGGAGAGCACTGAACTACACGCATTTACCTGGTTCCATTGATCATCCTCAAACCTTCGCTGATCTGCATCTTTCATCCTGGAATAAACCCGCTGAAATCTCGCCCCATTTCCTGCTCCACAAGATCCATGGTACTATGGAAGCGTTTTCCCCTGAATCTGGGGTATTCGGCCTGATCTATTTCGATGCATTCAGTCCGGATGCACAACCTGAACTCTGGACCGAACAGGTATTCGAGAAACTTGGAAACGCACTGCATCCCGGGGGCAACCTGGTGACTTATTCCGTGAAAGGTACAGTTGTCAGGGCACTGCGGAAGGCTGGTTTCAAAGTAGAAAAGCTGCCTGGTCCGCCCGGGAAAAGGCATATTTTACGAGCCCTTAAATCCTGATGTCATTTATTTATTTTTTTTCAACCGCAGGATATTTATTCCAACAGCATCTCAATATATAAACAGGACATGGGCGCAATGCCTGACTTACAGAAACTCAGGGAAGGAAACGAACATGCCTTCCATGAACTGGTTGATCAATACCGTGATCATGTTTTCAATACTTCGCTTGGTTTGCTGCAACACCAGGAGAATGCCGAAGATGTGACGCAGGAGGTTTTCGTGGAGGTCTTCCGTTCAGTTGCAAGATTCAGGGGAGATTGCAGTATTTCTACCTGGATTTACCGCATCACGGTGCAGAAATCACTGGAACATATACGCACCAGCAGGCGTACCAAGCGATCGGGCATGATACTGAGTCTTTTTGGCAAGGAGGACCATTTGAATTTGGCTGCAGATGTTCCATTTTATCATCCGGGTATTCAGTTGGAAAATAAAGAGCGTGCTGCAATTCTATTCCTGGCCATATCGAAGTTACCAATAAACCAGCGCACTGCCTTCATTCTGCAAAAAGTTGAAGGAATGTCACAACAGGAAATTGCACGGGTGATGATGACTTCGGTTTCTTCCGTTGAATCACTCATCGTCAGGGCTCGCAGGAAACTCCGTGAACTGTTGTCGGATTATTATGAAAAAAACGAACGTTAGCCGCAGGATTTTTTTTTCAATCACATCAAACTACCATGAAAACAAAAGAAGCCTGGATAGAAGAAACAATGAATTCACTGGATGGTATCCGCTGTGCCCCTGCCGATCCTGGCTTTTTCCTGAAAATCCAGCTAAAAGCCGATCATCAGGAAAGCAATGCTATTATTTTTAAAAGGCCTTTGTTCTGGCCTATCGCTGCCGGAATCGCCCTTCTGATCGCCTTGAACATATTCGGGGTGCTGCATTTTCGTAAAACGCAAATCATGACGCAACAAGTACCTGCAGCCATCGTCACCGATTACCTTTCTTATCTTGGACCTATTAAACTGTAATGCAATGAATAATCTCCGTTTCTGTCAAATCGTTATTATCCTCCTGGTTGTTTTAAACCTTGGCACGATGGCATTCCTGTTGTTCGGTCATCCATGTAAAGAGCGTGTTGCCCAGCAAGGCCGTTCAGCAGAATTTCTGATACGCGAATTAGGTCTTTCAAACACACAGCAGGATGAATTTGGACAACTGCGTGACCTTCACCAGGACCAATTACAAGTGCTGCAGGAACTTGACCGCAAATTGCACAATCGTTTTTTTGAAATGATCTTTCTTCCTGCTGCTGACACGCTTTCACTTAAAATTCTTGCAGACTCCATCGCCCAGGTGCGGATAAAAACAGAAATGCTTACCTATGAACATTTCAGTGAACTCAAAAAGCTTCTTACACTTCAGCAGAAAGAAAAATTCCATCGAATTTTCAAACTGGCACTCGAACAGGTTATGCCTCCGCCTCTACCTCCATTACCGCCCGTTCCTCCACCTCCGCCACCGCCTCCACCTCCAGTTCCTTCATCCCGGGGGGATAAAAAATGATTTATTTTTTTTACGGACAAACAACATTTTACAAAATTAAAAGCCACACGCCATGAAAACCACAATGAAAATCCTGACAGGGATCATGATCATGTTCCTTTTCACCATGATGATCAGTAACCTGTTTGCTCAAATGCCAGACAGGAACGACAGGCCCATGAAAGCAAACCAGGAACAAGCACTTCCGGCTCCTCCTATGGCACCTCTGCCACCGCCACCACCATTGCCGCCGCCGGCCGATAATCAGGATGAATCGGCACAGCCCCTTCTTAACTTTCCTGACCTTACTGCAGAACAGCAGGATAAAATCCACCAGGCGGACCTGAACCACATGAAAATAATGACTCCGATGAGAAACCAGATCAGGGAGAAAAAAGCAAGGCTTCAAACAATTCTTACAACTTCTCCCTGCGATATCAAAGCAGGCAATCAGGTTGCTGATGATATCGGCGCGATTGAAGCCGGCATCCTGAAAGAAATGATCCGGCATGACCAGGAATTGAGAAACCTGCTTACCCCTCAGCAACAGGTTCTGTTCGATACCCGTCCGAAACCATTTCTGCATCAGCGCAAATAAATTGCCTGATCGGGCATACTCACCCTCTGTGCTGATAATCCTCCAAATGCAACCTGGACCTTCCAATTTTCCCAGGAAGACGTGACATCACAAAGGAAAATGATAAGGCCAAAAAGTTATCAACCGTCCTAGTACCTTTTCAAAATAAAGCGATAAAGCATCATTAAATTGTACAATTTTGTTAATGTGCATAAAAAATCGATGCCATGTTGGAACATTATAATCTTGAAAGCATCCTGTTTCTGGATATTGAAACGGTGCCACAGTACTCCGCCCATGATCAACTTCCGTTGAATCTTGCAGCACTATGGCAAAAGAAGGCGGTTCAGCTGTCGCGGTTTGAAAAATTCAGCACGGAGGCATTCGTACAACCGTGTGAAGTCTACGATCGTGCAGGGATTTATGCTGAATTCGGAAAAATTGTGTGTGTTTCTACGGGTGTATTACGGGGAAATTCAATCCGGATCAAATCGTTTTTTGGCGACAGTGAAAAGGATATCCTTGCCGGGTTCATTGATATGTTGAGTAAAGCAAATAAAAATTCCATCAGTTACCTGTGCGCCCACAACGGAAAAGAGTTTGATTACCCTTACCTGATCCGGCGTATGTTGATCAACGGGTTGGAAGTTCCCGCTATACTTGACCTTTCAGGGAAAAAACCCTGGGAAGTGAATCATCTCGATACCATGGAGTTGTGGAAGTTTGGAGACTATAAGAATTACACTTCTCTTGAACTTCTTGCTACGGTTTTTGGCATCCCAACCCCGAAAGATGATATTACCGGCGGTGATGTTTCTCAGGTTTACTGGCAACAGCATGACCTGCCACGCATTGTCACCTATTGCCAGAAAGATGTGGCAACCATTGTGAACCTGCTGCTGCGGTTTAAAGGAAAACCAACGATCGGTGAAGATATGATTCAGGTTGTGAATTAAATCAGTTTCCCCGATTCCCCAAAAACCGGGCGATCCGTTCAAAAACCCTGTTGAATTCGCCTGAAACGGCTTCCCGGTTTTCCTTTAAAGTTGGGAAAGGGTTTTCATGTGAATATGGATGGCAAAAATCCATCACTTCAACTACAATCGGAATGTTGTGGCAGGTCCCCTTTAACGTATTGATCACTTCATAAGGAGGGGCAACCACGTCATTTTCCAGTGCCAGGGCAAACACCCGGCCGCAGATCTTCCTGAGGAGCAATTCACGTTCACTGCGTAAAAGATTATAGTTCAACATGGCCCTGAAACTTTCCCCTTCCGGATGCCCTTCCGTGAGGTAATGCCGAAGCCATTCATCCCTTTTCAGATGATTTTCAAGGTGTTCGATGATATAGGAATAAAGCGCAACATTGGCCTCACTATCCAGAATAAACCTGGAAACCGGCGAGTACCGGTTGAACACAATGCCTCCGCAAAAAAGACATAATTTTGATTGTGAGAAATAGCCACGGTGATTGGTCATCATGAGGATTTGCGCCAGGAGTCCGCCGATAGAATAAGCAAAAAGGTCAAATTTTGCCTCCCGCGCAATACAAGGATGATTGCCGGCTTTGATCTCCTCCAAAAACTGAATGACATCATAATAGGTTTGCAACCCTGACCAGAAAAACCGCTGTGGCTTCTGATGCAGCCGTGTGCTGATGGCCACATTGGAAAATGTACCGGCAACGATATCCGGAAATCCTTTTTGCCTGGTTTCACTCAAACCATGCATCGCATGCTTCTCCGACCAAACCGATGGAGCCCGGTTCATATGAAATGCCATTGGAAACAGCACTACTGCTTTCCCGGTTTTCTCAACAAGGGAATAAGCCCACGGAAGGTATTTTGCCCAGGACTTTTCATTAAACCCATGGATCATCAGGATGTACTCCTTGATTCCACTGACGTTTGCCGGCGACAGCACATGATACCTGAAGCGCTTGTTTTCCATGATCATGGAATCATGAATATCGAGGATAGATGATGAATTGCCAAAGGGTGAAACATAAGCACCAGCATCGGTAGCCACAAAACCGTGAGTTACGCATTCGTACTTCTTTTCACCCGGAAGAATCGAACCGTTCCCCGAGATGAACGAATAATTGTGAAGAACGACTTTATCGTCTAATACGATTTGATAAGCCTCATAATTGACTTTTTTCTTCAGTAAATCAACCAATTCAAAATAGTCCATGATTTCCGGGTATGAGATATTATATAACGGCAACATCCGGGGAAAATTGGTTTTTCAAAAAAAAAAATCCTGTCAGGGCTTCCTGAACGATGGTTCGGGCTCATGATATTTCCCCTATTTTTGCAAAAAAATGATACGATCATGCCCGGCCGGTTCAACATACGCGTTTATGGTTTTTTGATCGAGAACAGCAAAGTGCTTGTCACAGACGAGTTCAGGCTCGGAATATATATGACCAAGTTCCCGGGCGGTGGTTTGCAGTTTGGTGAAGGGACAATAGCTTGTCTGAAGCGTGAATTTATGGAAGAACTGGACACTCCTATCGAGATCATTTCACATTTTTATACGACCGATTTCTATCAGTCGACCACCTTGCTCCCTTCCGACATGCAGCTGTTCAATATCTATTACCTTGTAAAGGCAGATAAACCCTATCGTTTCAAGACCACAGAGAAAAAAAATGACATCCCTCCCATCGATGGTGCTCAAAGCTTCAGATGGGTGAGCATTGAAGGATTGAAACAGGAGGAATTTATGTTCCCTATTGACAAATTTATTGTTGAGGAGATAAAGAAATGGATAGGGAGCGAAACAGCAAAATCACAGTGATAAAGGGGTGTGGAATAATCAAAAACATGACGACAAAACATATTTTTTTCACAGTTGCGATAGGCTTTTTCATTGCTTCATGCCAGAACCCCGTCAGCCATTTTGCCACTGTTAATGGCAGCTTCACCGATGCCAAGGGATTCAAACTGACATTGCAGGAAATGGATACGCATGCGATTCGTTCCGTCGATTCTATCGTTCCCGGTGCTGATGGGACATTCAAATTTCTCCCGGCTGTCAGGGAGCCCGGGTTTTGGCTTCTCAAGGCGGCGACAGGAAAAATCATGGTATTGCTGTTGAACGAAGGCGACCTGGTAGAATTGTCAGGGAGCGTTAGCAATTTTCCAGACAATGTAGTCATGAATGGCCCGAAGGAAGCCATGTTGCTGAATGATTTTTTCCGCCAAACCCGGCGGAATGAGCATCAGGTTGATTCACTCGAAATGATCCTGGCAGAACACCAGGACAGTGCCGATTACTACAGATTAACCCAAAAATTTGACACCGTCTTCCGGCATATCTGGGAAAATCAGCGAAAGGTTGAAATCGCGTTTATTGACAACAATCCAGGCTCCATTGCTTCGCTGATCGTGCTGAACTATGCATTTGGCACGAGTTCTGTATTAGACCCTCAAGAAGACTCCGTGTATTACCGGAAGCTTGATTTAACCCTCTTCAGGAAGTTTCCGGAAAATAAACATGTGAAGTACCATCACCAGCGGGTTTTACAAATGCATTGATTTTTTCTCGTACTTTGTCTTAAAATTCAACCATGCCTCAAAATGTTTATTTCGCCTCCGATTTCCACCTTGGGATTCCTGATCATGACAGCAGCCTTGAGCGTGAAAAAAAGCTGGTGGCATGGTTGGAATTGGCACGGGGAAATGCCGCAGAAATTTTCCTGATGGGCGACCTGTTCGATTTCTGGTTTGAATATAAAACAGCTATTCCACGCGGCTATGCCAGGCTTCTGGGGAAACTTGCAGAGATCACGGATTCAGGAATTCCGGTTCATTTATTCCGCGGCAACCATGATATGTGGGCCTTTGATTACCTTTCGCAAGAACTCAATATCCAGCTTCATCGCCATCCTGAATTTCGTGAATTCAATGGGAAACACTTTTACCTTGCACACGGCGACGGGTTGGGTCCTGGGGACAACGGGTATAAATTCATCAAGAAAGTATTCGCAAACCCCATCAACCAATGGTTATTCCGGCAATTGCATCCTGATTTTGGTATAAAGATGGCATTATACTGGTCACGAAAGAGCCGCAGTGCTAGCATTGAAAAGGAGAAAAGGGTTCAGGACCTAACCCTTCAACTGATCCGGGAGCGTATTACTGTTCATTCGAACGAGTTACTCAAAATGCATCCTGATCTGGATTATCTGATCTATGGTCATTATCACTTCCCGATTGAAACCCAACTACCAGGCAATGCCAAACAATTGGTGCTTGGCGATTGGCTTACCCATTTCAGCTATGCCGTGTTTGATGGGGAAAATCTGGAATTGCGGTATTTTTTGTAGGCAAGGGTTCTGTGCAACAGCGGGTTTAAATGTAAGGACGGGCTTTGTACCCGTCCTTACAAAAAATGCCGTAATTCCGTCTACCTATTCCGGATGGATTGCTTCAACGGGGCAAACATCAGCGCAGGCTCCGCAATCTGTACATACTTCAGGATCAATTTTATAGATATCACCTTCTGAAATAGCTTCTACCGGACACTCATCAATACAAGTTCCACAAGCAGTGCAATCATCATTAATTTTATATGCCATGATCTATTGAATTTATGCCCTGTATCGAACAGGACGGGTTAATAAACCGAATTTAGCGGCAAAGATAAAAATATTCCCCGATATTGATTGTCAACAACTATTTTTGGTTTGAAGTTTTGAGTTTTAAACTTTGCCTTTAGAGTTTATTAAGTAACTTTGCAACTCTAAACACAATGAAACTATGGCTAAGAAGAAAAGACCCATCGTTGAACGCGAAGAAGTAGTTGTTAAATTTGTAGGCGACTCCGGAGATGGAATGCAACTCACCGGCAGCATGTTCTCGGACGTGGCTGCAATTGTTGGCAACGACCTTGCAACATTTCCTGATTTTCCTGCCGAGATCAGGGCCCCTCAGAATACGGTGGCCGGGGTATCCGGATTCCAGGTACATATGGGAAGTTCCAAGATTTTCACCACCGGCGACCTGGTGGATGTATTGGTTGCGATGAATCCCGCATCACTCAGATCAAATCTGAAATGGGCAAAAAAAGGGGCTACCATTCTTACGGATACCGATGCTTACGATGATAAAACCATCGAAAAAGCAGGGTACAAAACGAACCCGTTTTCCGACAATTCCCTCGAGAGTTTCAACCTGGTCAAGGCTCCGATGACTACGCTTACAAAAGCAAGCCTGAAGGAATTAGGCGTCGATTCCAAAACTGCAGAGCGCAGCAAGAACATGTTTGCCTTAGGCATGTTGTTTTATATCTTCAACCGAGACCTGAAGCCGTCTTTCAAATATTTTGAAGAAAAATTCAAGAAAAAACCGGAACTGGTTGAGATCAATAAAATTGTACTTCAAGCGGGTTACAACTATGCCGAAACCATCGAAGCTCTTGAATCGGTTATCCAGGTTTCAGCAGCACCAATGGAAAAGGGTCGTTATCGGAATATCACGGGCAATGTCGCAACCGCATGGGGTTTACTGGCAGCTGCCGAAAAATCCGGCCGCCCGTTATTCCTTGGGTCATACCCCATCACCCCTGCCACGGAAATTCTGATGGAGCTTGCAAAGCACAAGTCACTTGGAGCAAAAGTTTTCCAGGCAGAAGATGAAATTGCAGGAATTTGTTCGGCAATTGGCGCATCCTATACCGGGTCCCTGGCTTGTACGACTACCTCAGGACCAGGCCTTTCATTGAAAAGCGAAGCAATCGGACTCGCCGTCATCACAGAATTGCCATTGGTGATCGTAAATGTTCAACGCGGTGGTCCGTCAACCGGATTACCTACCAAATCGGAACAGAGCGACCTGTACCAGGCACTGTTTGGAAGGAATGGCGAATGTCCGGTAATCGTGATTGCAGCATCCACATCGGAAAATTGCTTTTATTACGCATACGAGACAGCAAAACTTTCTATGGAGCATATGACCCCGGCAATTTTACTGACCGACGGTTACCTTGGATTCGGGTCCACCTTGTTCCGCATTCCCAGGATGGCCGACATGCCTGCCATCACCCCGCCCATTGCCGAAGCCAATGATCCTGATTATAAACCATACAGGCGCAACCCGGAAACCTTCGTCCGTCAATGGGCCATCCCGGGAACAGAAGGACTGCGCCATCGTGTGGGCGGTCTGGAAAAAGAGAATATCACCGGAACGGTTTCAACTGATCCGATGAATCACCAGATCATGACGGACTTCAGAGCAAAAAAGGTGGAAAAGGTTGCCGATTTTATTCCTGATCAGGGAATAGAGGGCAATCCGGAAGGAGAGTTGCTGGTGGTAAGCTGGGGCGGCACTTATGGTGCAGTTCATTCGGCAGTCAGTCAAATGCAAAAGGAAGGTAAAAGCGTAAGCCACGCCCATTTCCATTACATCATGCCGCTCCCGAAGAATACCGAAAAGGTACTCAAAAGCTTTAAAAAAATTGTGGTATGCGAACTCAACAGCGGTCAGTTTGTAAATTATCTCCGGATGAAATACCCCATACCCAACATTTCCCAATTCAACAAAGTGCAGGGATTGCCTTTCATGATCAACGAGTTAACTGATAAGTTTAACCAACTTTTAGAGGAGAAATAAGATGGATTTCATAAATATGACTGTTGAACGTACCAATGTTCAACTTAGCAAAGCAGATTTTGAAAGCGACCAGATGGTCAAATGGTGCCCGGGATGCGGAGGCCATGCCATCCTTGCTGCTGTTGAACGTGTTTTCCCAAAGATCGGTTACCGAAAGGAGAATTTCTGCATGGTATCCGGAATCGGATGTTCATCCCGGTTTCCCTATTATGTGAACACCTATGGCATCCATGGCATTCATGGGCGTGCTGCGGCGATTTCAACCGGTGTCAAGATTGCCAATCCCCGGCTGAGTGTCTGGACCATTACCGGTGATGGTGATTCACTTGCCATCGGGGGAAACCATTTTATTCACGTGATCCGTCGCAATGTTGACTTGAATATCCTGCTCTTCAACAACCAGATTTATGGGCTTACAAAAGGACAGTTTTCTCCCACAACCCCCATGGGCAAAGTAACAAAAACTTCACCCATGGGAACAATTGAACATCCTTTCAATATTGGGGAATTGGTAATGGGAGCACAGGGTACTTTCTTTGCACGCGTTCCAGATAACAATATTGCACTGATGACCGAATGCATGTTCGAAGCCGCAAAACACGATGGAACCTCTGTCACAGAGATCATGGAGAACTGCATTATTTTCGCCGACAAGGCCCATGCCCCGGTGACAGGCAAAGATGTGAAAGATGAGAACATGCTGATCCTTAAAAATGGTGCCCCAATGGTGTTCGGCAAAAACAATGAAAAAGGCCTTATCCTGAAAGATACCATGCTGGAAGTGGTTGAAATCGGGAAGAACGGGATTACCATCGAGGATATTCTTGTGCATGATCAGTACAACCAGGATCCCGGAATTCAACTGATGCTTGCCAAACTGGCGCCACCCCATTTCCCCATGGTGTTTGGCGTGATCCGGTCTGCCATGTATCCCACTTATGATGATCTGGTGGAAGAGCAAATCAAATATGCCAAGGAGACCTCGAAAATCAGGAATGTCGATGATTTGCTTAATTCGGGAGATACCTGGGAGATCTGAAAAACAGGCGGACAGGCAGTCGGGCAGTCGAGTAACAAGACGAACGGATTCACTGGTACATGATCGGATGGTGATATGAATATCAAAGATCTGATAACGTTCGTTGAAGACAGAAAAATTTTTTCCCGGGAAAACCATATCCTCCTTGCAGTGAGCGGTGGAATTGACTCCATGGTCATGGCTCACATGTTTCATGAATCGAAATTCCAGATCGCATTGGCTCACTGCAATTTTGGTTTACGTGCTCAAGACAGTGATGACGATGCTGAATTTGTAAATAAACAGGCATTGCATTGGCATGTGCCCTTCTACTCCGTAAAATTCGATACAACAACCGTTGCCGCACGCAAAGGAGTTTCAATCCAGATGGCTGCGCGCGATTTGAGATATGAATGGTTCGAAAAAATCAGGCAGGAGCACCAATTTGATTACGTTGCCACAGCTCACCATCTTGATGATCAGGTGGAAACATTCCTGATCAACCTCATCCGGGGAACAGGTATTGCCGGCTTGCACGGGATTCCTGTAAAGAACGGTACCATTATCCGCCCCATGATGTTTGTATACCGCAAAGACATTGAACAGTACGCGGTCCTAAACAAAATCAGTTACCGCATCGACCTTTCGAATAATGGAACAAAATATTTACGCAACCGACTCCGGCACGAAATAATTCCGCTGTTTTGCACTATAAACCCTGAATTCACTCATGTATTAACGGAGAGCATCAGGCTCATCAGTGATTTTGAACAAATCGGCAAGCGGACGCTGGATGACTGGTGCAGGCAGGTTCTGAAGTCCAAAGGAAAAGATTACTTAATTGATATCGGTCATCTTTTACAGACTGCCCCTGTTGAACCTTATGCGTGGGCTGCATTGGCCCCGTTTGGCTTCAATGAAACTCAGGTTTCAAACATCATTCGCTGCCTCGGAAAAGAAAACAGAAGAATTTTCAGGTCGTCTACACACCGGGTCGTTAAAGAAAGAACACAGCTTGTTATTAGCCCCATTGAACCGATGAGCAACGACAAGCCATACAAGATCGGACCATTCGCCCATGGAAAAAAGGTCAGCAAACCAATCAAACTCTTATTTAAAAAGATCGGTCAGGTGAAAGCCTTTGAGATTTCCACCGATGCGAATATTGCCAACATTGATTTTGACAAACTATCCTTTCCGCTCATGCTTAGAAGGTGGCAGCCTGGAGATGCATTTTACCCGTTGGGAATGAAGAAAAAAAAGAAACTGAGTGATTTTTTCATCGATCAGAAATTTTCTATGAAAGAAAAAGAGCAAACCTGGCTGTTATGTTCCGGAAATGACATTGCCTGGATCGTTGGCCACAGGATTGATCATCGATTTCGTGTTACCTCAGCAACACGTGAGGTTCTTTCTATCGTGCTGTAAACCCGTGAGATGTGAGACGTAAGAAGTGAGACTTGAAACGAGTGTTGGGTGACGATGATTTGTCACGCGTCACCCGTTGCGTGTCACTCTTTTCTTTTATCTTCGCAAAAAAAATCAATCATGGTTAAAATTGGTCTCATCGGGGGTTCAGGGCTTGAAAAACTGAACATTTTCAGCAATTCCAGAGAAATAAGCGTTTCAACAAATTACGGATCGCCAAGTTCTACTTTTTTCACCGGTACCATCGGTCAGTGCGAGGTTTATATTCTTTCGCGCCATGGCCGTGACCACTCCATCCCCCCTACGCAGGTAAATAATCGGGCAAACATCAGCGCATTGAAACAACTTGGCTGCCAATATATTTTCGCTACCACTGCCTGCGGAAGCCTGAGAGAAGAGATCGGCAGGGGACACATGGTTATTGCAGACCAGTTCATTGACTTCACCAGGCTTAGAATCAACACTTTTTACGATAAATTCGAACCCGGCCACATGGCACATACCGCCATGGCTGATCCATTTTCAGAAAAACTCAGGTTGATGTTGATCAATGGCTGTAAAGAAACAGGCGTTTTTTATCATCCAGCCGGGACCATTGTTACGATCGAAGGACCACGTTTTTCAACCCGGGCTGAATCGAAAATGTTCCGGCTGTTGGGTGCGGATGTGATCAACATGAGCATAGCCCCTGAAGCAAGTCTCGCCATGGAAGCCGGGATTCCCTATGCTGCTGTAGCACTATCCACAGATTATGATTCATGGAAACATGACGAAGAGCCAGTGACCTGGGATGATGTCCTGCGGGTATTTAATGAAAACGTGAAGCATGTCACCGGGTTGTTGGTGCATGTATTGTCAAGGTTCAGTGGAGAGGAAGTGACAGGGAGACAGGGTAACAGGGTAACAGGGTAACAGGGTGACAGGGTAATAGGGTAACAGGGTAATAGGGTAACAGGGTAATAGGGTAACAGGGTAATAGGGGAACAAGGTAATAGGGTGAGTTTGTTACCTTGTTACCTTGTTACCTTGTTACCTTTTCACCTTGTTACCTTTTACTTTGCGTACTTAAAATCTTTCCCCAGATATTTTGCAGTATCTCCCAATTGTTCTTCAATGCGAAGCAACTGGTTGTATTTGGCAATCCGGTCTGTCCGGCATGCCGACCCGGTTTTGATCAACCCGGTATTCAAGGCAACTGCAAGATCGGCGATCGTTACATCTTCCGTTTCACCTGAACGGTGGCTCATTACGGCAGTATAGCTGTTCCGGTAAGCCATATTCACCGCATTGATTGTTTCGCTCAAGGTTCCGATCTGGTTGACCTTGATCAGGATTGAATTTGCCACACCTTTTTTAAATCCCTGGGCGAGACGGTCAACATTGGTTACAAAAAGATCGTCGCCTACCAGTTGAATTTTACTTCCCATTTCTTTAGTCATCAGTTTCCAGCCATCCCAGTCATCCTCGGCCATGCCATCTTCAATTGAAATGATCGGATAGCGTTTTGCCCAATCTTTCCAGAAGGAAACCATTTCTGCAGGTGTTAATTTTTCTCCCGTGGATTTTTTCAAATGATACACATTTTCCTGAGGGATAAAATATTCTGATGAAGCAGGGTCGAGGGCGATATAGATATCCTTGCCAGGTTCATAACCAGCTATTTCAATGGCCTTCATGATCATTTTCAGGGCTTCTTCATTCGACTTCAGGTTGGGAGCAAAGCCTCCTTCATCACCAACATTTGTAGAATATTTTCCCTTTTTTAAAACAGCCTTAAGATGATGAAATACTTCAGCACCCATCCGGAGGGCTTCACTAAATGAGGTGGCACCTACAGGCATGATCATGAATTCCTGAAAATCGATGGAGTTATCGGCATGGGATCCGCCGTTGAGAATATTCATCATGGGGATTGGCAATGTTTGTGCAGAAACACCACCGATGTAGCGGTACAATTCCTGCCCGGTAACCTGTGCTGCAGCATGGGCAGCGGCCAGGGACACGCCGAGAATAGCATTTGCCCCGAGTTTAGCTTTATTGGGAGTGCCATCGAGTTCGATCAGTTTGTTATCAATTTCTATCTGATCGGTTACAAACATTCCCTGAACTTCAGCGGCGATCACAGTATTTACATTCTGAACTGCCTGTAAAACACCTTTGCCAAGATAGACTTTCTTATCGCCATCACGCAATTCTACAGCCTCATGCACGCCTGTTGATGCGCCTGATGGAACAGCTGCACGTCCGATGATACCACTTTCGGTAATTACATCGACTTCGATGGTCGGATTTCCCCTTGAATCCAGGATCTGCCTGGCATGGGTTGAAACAATAGTACTCATGGTAAAAATTTTAGGTTGATATGATTAATAAAATAAAAAAGGATGACATAAAATTTTACGTCATCCTTGCTTTTTTAACAATATTTATAAAATCGTTTTCAAGTGTTAAGCTTCCGGTTTTTCATCATTGTCTTCCTGCTTTGTTTCCGGTTCCTTTTCAATTACAGGTTCTTCAACTACTTTGGCAGTCTTTTTCACCTTTTGCTCTGCTTCAGGTTTTTCAATTGATTTTGAAGCAACAACTTCATCGGCTTTTTTCTTCGATCCGGGTCTTCTTCTGCGGGTCGCTTTTGCTTTTCCATCTTCTTTAACCGACAACATTGCCTCATTGTAATCAACCAGCTCGATCAGGCACATTTCGGCATTGTCTCCAAAACGGTTTCCTGTCTTCAAGATGCGGGTATACCCACCCGGACGGTCCATGATTTTCTTCGAAATTTCGCGAAAAAGTTCAGTAACAGCTTCCTTGCTTTGCAGGTAGCTGAATACCGTACGGCGTGAATGGGTTGTATCCTCTTTTGATTTTGTGATCAGAGGTTCAACGAAAATACGAAGTGCTTTCGCTTTTGCAACAGTGGTATGGATCCTTTTATGAATGATCAGTGAGGCAGCCATGTTTGAAAGCATGGCCTTTCGGTGCGCACTTTTTCTTCCTAAATGATTAAATTTCTTCTGGTGTCTCATCGCAATTAATCCTTATCTAATTTATATTTCGTCGTATTCATTCCAAATTCAAGTCCCTTGGATTTTACCAACTCCTCAAGTTCGGTCAGTGATTTTTTGCCAAAATTGCGAAACTTCAGCAAATCATTTTTGTTAAAGGCAACAAGGTCGCCAAGATATTCCACGTCAGCGGCTTTTAAACAATTTAATGCCCTGACCGAGAGGTCCATGTCAACCAATTTGGTTTTCAGCAGTTGGCGGATATGTAAGGAAGTCTCATCAAATTCTTCAGCAACAGCCTTTTCAGCAGAATCAAGCGTAATTCTTTCATCAGAGAACAACATAAAATGATGAATGAGGATTTTTGCTGCTTCTTTAAGTGCATTTTTAGGTTGAATCGAGCCATCAGTGATTACTTCCATCACCAGCTTTTCGTAGTCAGTCTTCTGTTCTACCCTGAAATTTTCAATATTGAACGTAACATTTTTAATGGGTGTATGTACCGAATCGATGGCGATTCTGCCCAGCGAAGAACTCAATGTTTTATTTTCCTCGGCAGGAATATACCCACGCCCTTTGTCCACAGAGAGTTCAACAGTCAGCTTGACATTGGATTCCATATGGCAGATCACAATTTCAGGGTTCAATACCTGAAAAACAGAGAGGAACTTATTGATATCACCAGCTTTAAATTCTTTTTGCTGGGCGATAATAACAGTAACCTTTTCGGAGCTTTCGGTTTCAATCAACCTTTTGAAGCGGATTTGCTTCAGATTCAGGATAATTTCCGTTACATCTTCGATAACGCCTTTGATTGTAGAAAATTCCTGTTCCACCCCCTCTATTTTCACTGAAGTGATCGCAAAGCCCTCCAACGAGGAAAGTAGAATCCTTCTGAGTGAGTTTCCAATGGTCACACCAAAACCAGGCTCAAGAGGGCGAAATTCAAAGACCCCGCGGCTCTCATCGGCTTCCACCATAATAACCTTGTCAGGTTTTTGGAACGGTAATATTGCCATATTATTTTTTTTTATTGGTAACTATTCTCTGTGAGTAACCATCGCAATGCATCGTTGTGGAGACGCATTGCAATGCGCCTCTCCACTTTTTATTTCGAATACAATTCGACGATCAGCTGTTCCTTGATATTTTCAGGGATCTGATCGCGTTCCGGGTAATTCATAAATTTGCCTGTCATCATTCCTCCATCCCATTCAAGCCAGGGATATTGATTTCCACGGCCCGTTAAAGAATTGGTAATCACTTCCAATGATTTTGAACGTTCCCGGACTGAAACGAGATCACCTGGGCGCAACTCCATCGAAGGGATATTGACAATTTTACCATTTACCAGAATGTGCCGGTGGCCGATCAATTGACGCGCCCCATCCCGGGTTGGCGAAATACCCATGCGGTAAACGACATTATCCAGGCGCGATTCAATGAGTTGCAACAGCACTTCACCGGTGATACCGCCTTTACGGGCAGCCTTTAAAAAAATATTCCGGAATTGACGCTCAAGGATACCATACGTATATTTTGCTTTTTGTTTCTCCATAAGCTGCGTACCATACTCCGAAACCTTAGCTCTGCGCTTGGTTTGGCCATGCATCCCGGGAGGATAATTCTTTTTTTCATAACTTTTATCGGGTCCGAAAATAGGATCCCTGAACCTTCTTGCAATTCTGGACTTTGGGCCAATGTATCTTGCCATGGTAATAAATATAATTAATTATTAAACTCTTCTTCTTTTCGGCGGACGACATCCGTTATGTGGTAATGGAGTGATATCAACGATCTCCATCACTTCGATCCCGGCGGTGTGCAGCGTGCGGATTGCTGATTCGCGTCCGGCTCCGGGTCCTTTGATGAAAACCTTCACTTTGCGGAGGCCAAGGTCATAGGCAACTTTGGAAGCATCCTGGGCAGCCATCTGGGCAGCATAAGGAGTATTCTTTTTTGAACCCTTGAATCCCATTTTTCCAGCAGATGACCAGCTGATCACCTGCCCGCCATTATTGGTCAGGGTAATGATGAGATTGTTGAATGATGCGTTTACATAGGCTTTTCCTATTGCATCAACCTTGACAACCCTTTTCTTTGAACTTTTTTCAGTCTTTGCCATATATTAATTTACTACGTGCATGAACGATTAACCCTTCGTTGCCTTTTTCTTGTTTGCAACAGTTTTTTTCCTGCCCTTTCGGGTACGTGCATTGTTCTTGGTACTTTGTCCCCGAACCGGCAGTCCCAGACGATGACGAATTCCGCGGTAGCAGCCAATATCCATCAAACGTTTGATATTCATCTGAACTTCAGAACGTAAAGCACCTTCGATTTTAAAATTATCATTGATAATCGAACGGATTTTATTTTGCTCCTCATCGTTCCAGTCCTGAACCTTCTTGTTCCTGTCCACCCCTGCCACATCAAGGATCTTTTGAGCATTGCTTCTTCCAATACCATAGATATAGGTCAGCCCAATTTCACCCCGTTTATTTTTAGGTAAGTCAATACCTGCAATTCTGGCCATATTAATCCAATTTTATGTTTGTAAAATCTTAACCTTGTCTTTGTTTAAACTTCGGATTTTTTTTGTTTATGACATATAATTTGCCATTTCTGCGAACGATCTTGCAATCAGCAGATCTTTTCTTAATTGATGTTCTAACTTTCATTTTACGTTTGCGTTAAGTCTATTGGTATCTGAACGTAATTCTTCCTTTTGATAAATCATATGGTGACATTTCGATCCGTACCCGGTCTCCCGGCAGAATCTTGATATAGTGCATCCTCATTTTACCAGAAATATGAGCGGTAATTACATGCCCATTTTCCAACTCCACACGAAACATCGCATTGCCTAATGATTCAATGACCGTGCCATCTTGTTGTATTGACGATTGTTTTGCCATACTATATACTACTTGATCCTAAAACTTCTTCAATATACCGGAATGTAGAAAGTACATCTGCCTTTTCCTTTCTGACAGCCACCGTCAGTTCGAAATGTGCCGATGGCATTCTGTCTGCCGTGCGGATTGTCCATCCGTCTGCATCCTGGACCACTGTTTTAACTCCCATATTAATCATGGGTTCAATACAAATAGTCAACCCAACAGGCATTTTAACCCCAGAACCACGTTTACCGTAGTTTGGAATATCCGGTTTTTCATGCAACTGACGACCGATTCCATGACCAACAAGTTCTCTCACAACAGAATATCCAAATCCCTCCACGTATTCCTGAACCACGGAACTGATATCTCCAATTCTTCTGCCTGCAACAGCCAAATCAATAGCCAGGAGCAGTGATTCCTTGGTTCGCTTCAGCAGGTTTAAAACTTCAGCAGAGACCTCTCCAACCGGGAAAGTATAAGCTGAATCGCCATAAAAACCATCTTTCTGACAGCCACAGTCAATCGAAACTATATCACCATTTCTAAGAACTCTGTTACCCGGAATTCCGTGTACCACCTCTTCATTGGTGGAAACACATAAGGTTCCCGGAAACCCTCTGTATCCTTTAAACCCGGGTATTGCCCCTTCGGCCCGGATAAATTCTTCAGCTATTTGATCAAGTGTTATCGTACTAACACCAGGTTTTATATTCTTCGCAACTTCTGCGAGTGTTTTGCTGACAATGATGGCATTTTCTCTCAGTAATTCAATCTCATCTGCCGATTTTACCGTCATTTGTTTGTTAAACATAGATCATTGACCGGTCACGGAATAAGAAGAACGTCCTTTAATTCTGCCTGATTTTGTCAAACCGTCATAATGCCTCATCAACAAGTGGCTTTCAATTTGCTGCAATGTATCCAGCACAACCCCCACCAAAATCAACAAGGAGGTTCCACCGTAGAACTGGGCAAATTGCGAAGTAACACCCACCATTCGAACCAGAGCAGGCATGATGGCAACAAAACCAAGAAAGATTGATCCTGGCAGCGTAATGCGCGACATCACATCATCGATAAATTCAGCAGTTTTCTTACCCGGCTTAACCCCTGGAATAAAACCGCCATTCTTTTTCATATCCTCGGCCATCTGATTTGGATTGACCGTAATGGCCGTATAGAAGTATGTGAACAGGATGATCAGGATAAAGAACGTTGTATTGTACACCCAGCCATTGATATCGGTAAATACCCTTGCAAAGCCCGTGAGTGTTTCGTTGCTGGCAAAACCGGCAATCGTTAACGGCAGGAACATGATGGCCTGCGCAAAAATAATCGGCATAACCCCGGCTGCGTTTACCTTTAAGGGGATGTATTGACGAACTCCCCCGTATTGTTTATTTCCTACGATCCGTTTTGCATACTGAACAGGGATCTTTCGTGTACCTTGAACAAGTAGAATCGTCACCAGGATCACAAGGACAAGGAAGGCTATTTCAACCACAAAGAACACCAGGCCACCGCCTTTCTGTTCCATTCTTGAAACCAGTTCGCCAAACAATGCAAACGGCAGGCGGGCAATGATCCCGATCATGATAATCAGGGAAATCCCATTTCCGATTCCTTTGTCGGTGATCCGTTCACCGAGCCACATTACCAACATGGATCCTGCAGTGAGGATGATAATAGAAGAAATTCCAAAGAACGAGAACACTGAATGATGCGTTATGTTCGGGTTGAAAGGAGAAATAGCCTCTGCGGGCAATTGAGATGCCAGGTTAGCAATATAGGCGGGTGATTGGAAGATCAAAATGACAACGGTAAGATAACGGGTCATCTGGTTGATTTTCTTCCGACCGCTTTCACCCTCCTTCTAAAGTTTCTGGAAGTATGGAATTGCCATACCCAATAACTGCATCACGATGGAGGCGGAGATATATGGCATAATTCCCAGTGCAAAAATAGAAGCATTGGAAAACGCACCACCCGAAAACATATTCAACAGCCCCAACAGACCAGATTTTGTCTGATTTTGAAGGCTGGCCAGCATACTTGGGTCAACACCAGGAAGTACCACATAAGATCCCAGACGATAGATCAGGATTATACCGATTGTATACAGGATCCTTTTACGCAGGTCCTCAATCTTCCAGATGTTTCGAATGGTTTGAATCAATTTTTTCATTCAAACAAGTTTAAAGTGTGTTAGCGACTCCACCTAATTCTTCAATTGCTTTCTTTGCCGAAGCTGAAAAAGCATGGACTGTAATTTCAAGTTTGACTTTCAATTCGCCGCGACCTAAAATTTTAATCCGGTCATTTTTTGAGACATATCCGCTTTGGATCAGTGACTCCCGGGTTATAACCGTTATTTGGTTCTTTTCGGCTAATTGTTGCAAAACATCAAGGTTGATTCCTTTATATTCAACCCGGTTGAAGTTCTTGAACCCAAATTTGGGTACACGACGTACAAGCGACATTTGGCCACCTTCATACCCCAGTTTTTTGGAGTACCCTGAACGTGATTTTGCTCCTTTATGGCCACGGGTCGATGTTCCCCCATGCCCGGAACCTTGTCCTCTGCCAATACGCTTAACCTTTTTTGTTGAACCTTTTGCCGGTTTAAGATTGCTTAAATCCATTTCAGTATCGTTTTTCTTTTGTTATACTTTTTCAAATGTAACCAGGTGCAGCACCTTATTTACCATACCCAGTATCTGGGGTGTGGCTTCATGCTCCACTGTATGGCGAATCCGTTTCAATCCAAGAGCTTCAAGGGTGCGTTTCTGGCGTAAGGGTCTTCCTATGCCACTGCGAACCTGTGTTATTTTTATTTTTTCCATTTTTTAAACAGCCTTAAATAATAAATAATTAGCCATTAAATACTTGATTCATTTCAATTCCCCTGATCTGAGCAATCGTATAAGGATCTCTCAGTTTCATTAGCGCATTGATCGTGGCTTTTACCACGCTGTGCGGATTTGATGAACCTTTTGATTTTGCAAGAACATCCTTGACTCCGACACTTTCCAGCACTGCGCGCATGGCACCCCCTGCAATTACACCGGTGCCGGGTGCGGCAGGTTTGATATAAACAAGTGCGCCACTGTATTTGCCCAATTGGTCATGAGGGATGGTTCCCTTGAGAATCGGAACCTTGATCAGGTTCTTTTTGGCATCGTCTACTCCTTTGGCAATGGCCGCAGTGACTTCCTTGGCCTTACCCAATCCATAACCAACAACCCCATTTTCATTACCCACCACCACAATGGCAGAAAAACTGAATGTACGGCCGCCCTTGGTTACTTTGGTCACACGCTGAATGCTGACCAGGCGATCCTTAAATTCGATTTCACTCGACTTTACTCTTTTTACATTAACGTTTGTCATATCTTCCTTAGAATTTTAGGCCACCTTCCCTGGCAGCATCGGCCAAAGATTTTACCCTGCCATGATATAAATAACCATTACGATCAAAAACAACCTTCGCGATACC
>CAIVAT010000051.1 GCA_903903985.1 uncultured Bacteroidales bacterium
CATTCATACCTGTACTTTTGTGAATAAATAGACAATGCCCAAGAAACTCGAAATACTGCCTGGTCTTACGAATTCCCGATCCCGAAAACAGGTTAAAAAGCTAATGAAACTGCCTAAGATTGTTCTGGCTGAACTTGTTCAGAATTACGAGGCTTGTTTTCGGGAGGCTTCGCAAAAGCACTGATCATCTGTTCTTTCATTATTTGCTTTTCCAATCTCGCATAAATCAGTGTCGTTTCAATTTTATTGTGGCCTAGGATGCTTGATATTGTCGTGATAGGGACCCCCTTTCTCAGCATCCGAGTCGCAGCCGTATGGCGCAGCACGTAGGTTGATAATACCTTTGTGATGCCACAACTTGCAGCAAGTATTTTAAGATCGAGATTGTATTTCTGCAGACCCTTGCAGGGGATCAATCTGTTATTTCCGGCATAGCGGTCAATGATCTCAACAGCTTCAGGTAAAAGATATATGGTATACATTTCCCCGGATTTTTTTCGCAGTCCTTCAATCCATACATCCGATCCATCCCTGCGTATATTATTTTGAGTAAGGCATTCCAGGTCCCGGTGGGTAATGCCTGTGAACAGTTGGAATACGGCGCAATCTCGGGTCAGTGAGGCTGGTTTTTTCAATAAGGCTTCAATTTCATTTTCATCCAACCTGGTTCTTATTTTACTCTTTCCTCTGTCAACGTTGAATTTCAGATAGGGATTAGAACTGTAATCAATTAGGTTTGCCTTGGTTGCCATAGTGATATAGGTCTTTACTACCTGATGATGTTTGGCAACAGAGGTTTGAGCTTTCAATTCCTTTGATATGAATTGGTCAAATGAGACTATATTCATGTAGGTGAGATCGGTATATCGTATGATACCATGCTGCTCCAGCCTGTTTGCCACTCTGGTATGCAGGAACCTGGTACCGGGTGCAATATCATTCCTGGCAGCTATCTGATCACGCATGAAGGCCACAAACGATCCGGTATCTTTTTCTCCCAAAGCTACAGTTACCTCATTTGCGGTTAGTCGCATGTTTTTTTCAATCAGGATAAGCTCATGCGCCCTGATTTTCGCAATCTTTTCTGCTATCTGGTTATTGAGCCGGGTGGCAAATGGCCCGGTAATCTGCCTGGATTTGGAATCCCATTCAGATGATGTAATCTTTAATCCGGTACCAACATATTTTTGTTTTCCATTTGGCAGAAGGATTTCAATTTGAACCAATGCAGCGCCTGTCTGGCCCTTCCGGTTCCACACAACCTTGTATGTAGCGTAGTTTCTCATGGTATTATTTTGGTATTAGTTCCAGTACTGAATTGGTATTAGAATTTATGCAATATTAAGCATTATTTAACTTTATTTAATCAATTTGAAAAAATAAACTACCACTTTAAAACCATTGTCAATACTGTAATTTCGTTGAATACCAGGCAATAAAAAAGGAGACCGTTAGGTCTCCTTGGTGATCCCGGCGCGATTCGAACGCGCGACCCACAGCTTAGAAGGCTGTTGCTCTATCCAACTGAGCTACGGAACCAGATTTTAAAAATGAACTTTCAGGCCGCAAATATAGCCGTTTTTCAGATTGGCTGTGATCGGTAGAGAAAAAAAAAGTAAGGGCCGGGAAGCAAAACCGGCTTTCTTCACACCAACCCGTGGGTTTAAACACCACCCTGAAAATAAATATTGAATTATGTGTTAATTTAGAATAATTCTATATTACCTTTGTCCAGAAAATCTGCAATGTGGTTTTCTGAATTAAACAGTTAAATCTTTATTATTAATTTTAAAAGTGAACCAATATGAAATATATCTTAAAGCTTCGGATGTCGATAGAAAAAGGCAATGAAGCACTCAGGGATCCTGATTTTGGACATAAAATGCAAGCTTTGCTTGCCGAAATAAAGGCTGAAGCGGCCTATTTTACAACTATTTGCGGACAACGGGGTGCTTACATCGTCGTAAATATCAACGATGCCTCAGAAATACCGGCGATTTCAGAACCGTTTTTTTTATGGCTTGATGCTGAACTTGACTGGCTCCCGGTGATGAAACCGGAGGATCTTGCCAAGGCAGGCCCTGCCATTGGTGCAGCAGTGCAAAAATATGGATGAACAGGCTCAGATTAACTGAATATATCCATCTCCAAACGGAGTGTCTCAAAATACCGGGACACTCTTTTTTTATTCCCATACAGAACCAATTATTTAGTTTTTAACAAATGGTCTCCTTTCATCGGGAAATCTTAATTTTGTTTTTCAGTTTACAAGTAAAAATTTAACCACTTTAGACACATAGATTGCAAAAGACTTAACATTATAAATTCACGAGGTGTCCTGATGTGCCTGTCGTGGTGAAAAAAACGTATAAATGAGAATCCTCAGAGAAAAAGCTGTCCTGGTTGTGATCGATTTCCAGGAACGGATTTTCCCGGCAATCCATGAACATGAAAAGCTGGCCCGGAATGTTCCGGTTTTGATTGAAGGGTTGAAGGTGCTTGGAGTGCCTGTCATTGTTACCGAACAGTATGTGAAAGGACTCGGCCCGACCATTCCGGTCATCATGGATAAGATCAGGGGGATCGAACGTATCGAAAAAGCATCCTTCAGCTGTTGCGATGAACCCGGCTTCATGCTGGAACTTGCCTCCCTGGGAAAGGATTTTGTGATCATCGCAGGAATCGAAAGTCATGTCTGCGTGCTGCAAACCGTGATCGATCTGCAGCAAAATGGATATCATCCCGTGGTGGTGGAGGATTGTATCTCCTCACGAAACCCAAACGATAAGCGGATGGCCATCGGGCGTATGCGCAAGGAAGGCGTAACCATTACCACCTATGAGGCGATCCTGTTCGAGTTGCTCCGTTACTCGGGTGGGGAAACCTTCAAGGAGATATCGAAGCTGGTGAAATGAAAAGAATGCATTGAATGAAGACAATGCATGGTTTTCATTGCCTGTGTTTTACGCATTGATTAATTGATTTTTTGTAATGTCCACAGACGAAACAAATAACGGCGATAATCCCGAACTCGAATCGGGGACTTTGAAGGAGACCGTTCATCTTTCACAGATGTACCAGAGCTGGTTCCTTGATTATGCCTCCTATGTAATCCTGGAACGCGCGGTGCCTGAAATCACCGATGGGCTGAAACCGGTTCAACGGCGTATCCTGCATGCCATGAAGGAGCTGGATGACGGCCGTTACAACAAAGTAGCCAATATCATTGGCCATACCATGAAATACCATCCCCATGGAGATGCTTCCATCGGAGATGCATTGGTGCAATTGGGCCAGAAGGATCTGCTGATCGATTGCCAGGGAAACTGGGGAAATATCCTCACCGGTGACAGTGCTGCTGCGCCAAGGTATATCGAGGCGCGGCCATCGAAATTTGCCCATGAGATTTTATTCAATGCGAAAACAACCACCTGGCAGGCTTCCTATGATGGCAGGAACAAAGAACCGGTTGCATTGCCTGCAAAATTCCCCCTGCTGCTGGCCCAGGGGGTCGAAGGGATCGCTGTCGGGCTTGCCTCCAAAATTCTCCCTCACAACTTCAATGAACTGATCGATGCCTCCATTAAAATCCTGCAGGGAAAGGA
Source organism: uncultured Bacteroidales bacterium (assembly GCA_903903985.1). GTDB lineage: Bacteria > Bacteroidota > Bacteroidia > Bacteroidales > FEN-979 > CAIVAT01. The sequence continues at coordinate 3,606 of CAIVAT010000051.1, forward strand.
ATTCGAGCTCTTTCCCGATTTTCTTACAGGAGGAATGGTCGATGTTTCACGTTACAACGATGGTTTGCGGGGCGGAAAGATCCGGTTGCGTGCAAAAATCATCCTGGAAGATAAAAAAACACTGGTTATTCGTGAAATCCCATACGGGACTACAACAGGTTCCATCATCGACTCCATCCTGACGGCCAATGATAAAGGCAAAATCAAGATCCGCAAAATCGATGACAACACGGCTGCCGATGTCGAAATCCTGATCCACCTGGCTCCCGGAGTTTCTCCCGATACCACCATGGATGCCCTGTATGCCTTTACTGAATGCGAAGTCTCTATTTCTCCCAATGCCTGTGTAATTGAATCAGGAAAGCCCCGGTTCATGGGTGTTTCGGAGATACTGAAGGTGAATACCCAACGTACGGTCGATTTGCTTAAACTCGAACTGGATATCCGGAAACAAGAACTTCTTGATCAGTTGCACAACATTTCGCTGGAAAAGATATTCATCGAAAACGAGGTTTACGAAGGAATCAAGAAATGCAGGACCACAGAAGAGATTGACAGTGCGATCTTCAGGGGGTTGAAACCCTTTGCGAAAATGATCATCCGGCCGGTTTCGGAAGAAGATGTTCACCGGCTCCGCAAAATTCCTATTGAACGGATTTCCAGGTTCAATTCGGCCAAGGCGGATGAAGCCATGGCAGGTGTGAAACTGGAAATGGACGAGGTTGACAACCACCTGACGCATCTGATCGATTATGCGATCGAATATTTCAGGCAGATCCGTAAAAAATATGGGAAAAACCGCGACCGCCGGGCAGAGATCCGCAGTTTTGATACGATCGAAGCGGCAAAAGTGGCGGCAGCGAATGAGAAGCTTTATGTAAACCGTGAAGAAGGCTTTGCCGGCACCAGCCTTAAAAAGGATGAATTTGTTTGCGATTGTTCCGACATCGACGACATCATTGTGTTCCGTGACGACGGGACCTTCCTTGTCGTTAAGGTGACAAACAAGACTTTTGTTGGGCAAAACGTGATCCATATCGCCGTTTTCAATAAAAACGACAACCGTACGGTGTACAACATGATTTACCGCGATGGGAAAAACGGCAAGATCATGGTCAAACGTTTCAGTGTGCTCGGGGTGACCCGCGACAAAGAATATTCGGCCACCAAGGGTACCCCGGGCTCAAAGGTTCTTTATTTCACTGCAAATCCAAATGGTGAAGCGGAAGGGATCCGCGTGGAACTTAAACCGAAACCACGGTTGAAAAAGACTTCGTTTGATTTCAGTTTTACGGATATCGCCATTAAAGGCCGCAGTTCGATCGGCAATACCCTGACAAAATTTGCAGTCCGCAGGATTGAACAACGACACGAGGGGATATCCACCCTCGGATCATTGAATATCTGGTACGACGAAACCGTCCAGCGCCTCAATACCGATGAACGTGGCGTGTTGCTTGGAGCATTTTCAGGTGCCGACCGCATCATCACCCTGTTGCAATCGGGCCAATACCGCCTCACCTCATTCGATCTCTCGACTCATTTCGATGAGGATATGATCCTGATCGAAAAATACGATCCCGCAAAGATCTATACCATCGTTTACCAGGAACATGAAACAAAACACTATTACATTAAACGTTTCAAAGCAGAACTGACAGATAAAAAGGTCGAATTTATTGAAAATCCCGACAAACTGATCCTCCTTTCCACCGATGTTTATCCCAGGTTGGAAATACATTTTGATATGAAATTGAAAGCCAAAGGAGTTGAACAAGAGGAGATCGTAGTTCATGAGTTTATTGGCGTGAAAGGATTTAAGGCCAAAGGGAAACGGATTTCGGTTCATGCGGTCAGGAAACTTGACTGGCTTGAACCGGCTGCGGTGAATTTACCATCGGCAGGCGATACAGCCACAGAAAATATCACCATTCCGGTTGCCGAACCAACGGCCCTGGCACCTCCGGGGGATAAACCATTGCCCGAACATGAAATCGGCACGACAGTGAAATTCAGATTTGACGCAGTTGAACCTGCTGAAATTATAACCAGGGATGAGATGCCGGACGACACGGAGCCAAAGCCCCGGCTCATCTTGTTGGAAGACGAACCTTTGCCTTTAACGGCCGCTTTGGGTAACGAGGCAGAACAAAAAAAACGAAGCCGGAAAAAAAAGCATGAACCCGCTGCTGAACCGCCCAAAGAAGGTGAAGACGCAGGCGATGCTTTCCAGATGGAACTGCCCCTGTGAAAGCGTGACGGGTGACGCATGACGCGTCACCTTTTTTTTATAAAGTTTCATCCGATCATTTATTTGATTATCTTTCGTCATTAATTCAATGAGTTGAGTTCACGGATTTGGTTTGACATCCTGACAATATGAAAAAATCAAAAGAATCAATAACCAAAGATGGAAATGAGGCTTTTTCCGATCAACTTCAGGTAGTCGGCACTTCCAGTCAGTTTCAAACAAATGAATCAACTGACCAGGATTTAAGAAAGTCATTGGAGGAATGGGAAAAAGCATTCAATGTCATTCCTGATCTGGTTGCGATCATCGATACCGATTTCCGTATCGTAAAAGCGAATGCAGCCCTGGCCCATGCCCTCGGATGTGCTGCCAAAGATACAACCGGACGGTATTGTTTTGAATTGATCCATGGTCTTTCCTCCGTTCCGGAGTATTGCCCGCATGCCAGAACAATGGCCAGCAGGCAGGAAGAAAATGAGGAGATCCATGAAGTCCGTTTGGGTGGAACATTCGATGTGACCTCTACCCCGCTTTTCGACAAAGAAGGAATGCTGACCGGGAGCGTGTATATTGCAAGGGATATTACCAACAGGGAAAAAAAGGAGAAATTACTGGCTGAATATTTGGCCCTTGGTGAGTACGCCCTGAGTCATTCCATGAAAGAAATTCTTACCATGGTCACTGACAAAGCTGAACTCCTCACGGCAAGCAAAGTCGGCTTCCTTCACTTCCTGGATAAGGATGAGAAAGAGATCACACACCAGGCATGGTCAACCAATACATTGAAAACTTTCTGTACTTCCAGCGGGAATGAATTGCATTACCCTATAGAAAAGGCGGGAGTATGGACTGACTGCTTTCATGAGCGGCGCCCTGTGGTCCATAACGACTACAACAGCCTTCCGCATCGCAGGGGCTTTCCCGAAGGACACACCATAATTACCCGGGAACTGGTCATTCCTGTCATGAATAACGGCAAGGTCGTTGCCATTTTGGGTGTCGGAAATAAGGCGGATGATTACAATGAACACGATATTGAACTTTTAATTCAACTTACCAACCTTGCATATGAATATGTTGTAAGAAAACGCTTCGAAGAAGCACTTCACCAGAGTGAACACTATGCACGGGTCCTGCTGAATGCAATTCCCGATTTGATTTTCCGGATGAACAGGGATGGGGTTTATCTCGACTACAAGGCAAGTGTCGATGATCTTCATTATCAATCGTCTCCGATCATTGGTAAAAATAACAGGGATATGACACCCCCGGGCTTTGCCAACCTGATTGAGGAAAAGATATTGTCGACACTGGAGCACCAGAGAATGGAACGTTTCGAATATCAGCTGCATGTTCCCGGCAAAGGGATGCGCACATTTGAGGCACGCATGGTTCCCAGCGGTAACGATGAAGTAACCGCCATCACGCGTGATATTTCCGACCGGATAAAAACGGAAGAAGCACTTAAAAAGAAAATTGATGAACTGGAATGGTTCAACCGTTTGATGATTGACCGGGAGATAAAGATGATAGAACTCAAGAAAGAGATTAACATCCTGGCAAATAGGCTGGGAGAAGGTGAAAGATATGTTATTCATGGGAAATATGAAAAACAATGATCATCATTGAATTGATTTTCAACCTGGCCCTCCTGATCTCAGTCAGTGTTCTGTCAGGTTTCATCGATCATCGCTGGAAACGCAATACCACTGCAGGGGCTTTTACACAAGGCTTGCTTTTTGGCCTGGTGGCCCTGCTCGGCATGATCAATCCGTTTGTCCTTGCCCCAGGGGTCATTTTCGACGGGCGAAGCGTAGTTCTTAGTCTCTGCGGTCTCTTTTTTGGACCTATTTCCGGTTTAATTGCCGCAGTTATGGCGCTGGCTTACCGCATATACCTGGGCGGAGGGGGTGTTTACATGGGGGTATCGGTGATCATTTCTTCAACCTTGATCGGTGTGCTTTTTCACTATTACCCCACTAACACACGACGCATGCCTAATTCGCTCTATTTGTATGGTATCGGCCTACTCGTGCATATTGTAATGATATTGCTGATTTTCTTCATCCCATCCTCCCTGCGGATGACCACCTTTAAAACGGTGACCTTAAGTATTATCGGTATATATCCGGTGGCAACCGCCCTGATCGGGACCATCCTTCGGGACCAGGCAGCAAGCGCAGGCCGCAGAAAGGCAGAGGATGAACTGAAGGAAAGCGAGAACAGGTTCGCACTCTTCATGAACCATTTGCCGGCATTTGCCTTTATCAAAGACAGCAGTTTCAAATCAATATTCGTAAATAAAGCAATTGATGAAGCTTTGGGTGCTTCCTCCTGGCTGGGATTGACACCTCCCGAATTTTTCCCGGGCACTTATGGGGACAAACTGATTGCTGACGACCGGAAAGCAATGGAATCGGGATTTGTGAAAGTTGAAGAGCGGGTTCCGGATCAGGAAGGGAATATCCATTATTATGAAACACACAAATTTATCATCCCGCGTGATGGGAAAAAACCATTGCTCGGTGGAATCGCAATCGATATTACTGACCGGAAACGAGATGCGGAGTTGCTTCAGGAGAAAGCGATGGAACTTGAACGGTTTAACAGCCTCCTGGTAGGCAGGGAACTTAAAATGATTGAACTGAAGAAAGAGATCAATGACCTCCTTGTAAGCAAGGGCTATCCGGAAAAGTATGTGGTATATGAATAATATTAAGTATTTATCAGTTTTCATCGTTATTACGGTGATTGTTCAAAACAGCTTCTCACAGAAGTATTTTGTGAAGTCCTATACCATTGAAAATGGTTTGCCAACCCGGATGGTGAATGATGCCTGCCAGGATAACAGCGGAATCATGTGGTTTGCAACGCAAAATGGTATTTCATCCTATGATGGATTCAGTTTCACAAACTACGATACAACCAATGGTCTCCCATACCAGTCTTACAGGAAAATCAAATGTGATGAACATGGAATTGTATGGGGAGTCCCGAACGGATTGTCCGATACCATCGTTCGTTTACAAAATAACGTCTGGATAAGAATTGTTCCGGCAACGATAAAACGTGATATTGATATTACTTCCCTTGATGTGTTTTATCAGGAAAGCAACCCGGTGATCTGTGTGGGCTCAACGGCAGGCATTGATGTTTACCAGGATGGCCGATGGAACCATTTAAACATTTCGGATGACCTGAACATGAACCGGGTATTTTCCGTAACTGCAGAAAAAGGAAAGTTCTATATCCTGTGCAAGAAAGGTTTATTTGTAGCCGAACACGGAAAATCAGGCTGGAGCCTTCGGGAATTTTTTAGCTTGCCCGGAGAAACTATCATCGCAATACGATTTGATCAGTATGGCCTGCCGGGTGAAAAGCTATGGTTGTTAACTTTTAACACACTGAGCTACCTGGATCATGGGAAGCGTATCCGGTATGCTGGCGGGTTCAGCCTGCCCAACCCGCACTTTACGGCCGGTGGGTTCCTGAACTTTGATGGCCGGGGCAATTATTTCTTTGGAAATAACTGGGGGAAGTATTTTATCAGGAAACCCGGGAATAATCCGGCTCCGTTGATGATCAACAACGGTTTTTCATCCGACGGTGCATCCTCCGTTTTTATTGACAGGGAGCAGAATGTTTGGTTTACCGATTCAAGGGGCGTTGATAAAATCGGCAACCTGTTGATGATGAGCTATTATAAAAACCATGGATTGCAGGAAAATGAAGTGACTGCAATCCTTGAATTGAAAGATGGCGGTATGGTGTTGTAAACGGTAAATAACAATGCGAGATTTCGGCAAATAAGAATGCAAGAAATCGGTAAATAAGGATGCAGAAATTCGGTAAATAAGAATGCAGGATTTCG
>CAIVAT010000052.1 GCA_903903985.1 uncultured Bacteroidales bacterium
AGCCCACCTACTCCGAAACCTTTATGACCACCAAACAGTCGCAGGATTTGGTTTACCGCGCATCAAAGGCCGTGATATCCGATCTCGTTCAGGGATTCCAGGAAGGCTGGACCCCGAAAGGAAAAGCTGCATTCACTCCCGTTGAGATTTTGCAGCGCCGGCACAAGATCGACCTTTCATTCTATCCGGATGAAATCATGGATTCATGGCTCGGGTTCATGGGCGATGAGTCGATCGACCGCAAGGTATGGCCGATCACCCGCTATATCATCGAACAACTGATCATGCCAAAGGTGATGGATAACCGCGAACTTGCACTCATCGGCAAGGGTCATTATGTTGCACCGGTTGAAGGCACAGCTCAGGCGCTGGGCCTTTCGATGGACGGCTTTGTCACCATTTTAAAGAATAAACACACTGCCGGGGGATCAAACATGAATTTCATCACCCTGGATGCGCTCACTGCTGACAATGTGTTTGATCAACTGGAGTCCTTCGGTGACCAGGTGGGTGATTTGTACAAGGATATGGCGATGAATATCTTCCTGTCGCGCAAATGGTTTGCGGCTTATCACAAAAAACGCCGTGATCTTCATGGTACCGACACGAATTACGATGGCATGACAACCATGCTGGAAGGAACCAATCTTACACTGACCCCGCTGCCATCCATGGCCGGCGAAAACCTCATCTTCACTACTCCCAAAGAGAATTTTATCCGGTTGATGAACCGCAATAATGGCGCCTCTAACATTTCTATCGAAAGCGTTGATCGTCAGATCAAGGTTTTTGCCGACTGGTACGAATCAGTGGGCTTCGGTATTGAAGAAGCTGTTTTCGCTTACGTTCCTGCAGTTTAATCATTAAAAACACAAAATCATGACCATAGCATTATTTGACCTTGCAAAACCCACCGTGAGAAATGCCGGAGGTGGCGGCGGAATAAAATCCGAGATCATCCTGATCCTGGAAGCGGATATCGATTGGGATACCTTTCCACAAAGGGATACCGATGGTGTGACGATGGCCGCTGACATTGCGATGAAGACTGGTAAATTCATGCACAGTTTTTATATGACCCAGGGAACGATCAAACCATCTCAGAAAAAGCTCAAAGGGTCCAATCAGGACTGCGGCGGGTATGAGATCGGTTTGGAAGGGTTCTATCCGGGAATTGAAAAGGCAGTTCAGAAATGGATTCAGAATTTCGGTATCGACTTCAAAGGGATCGTGATCATTCAGAACTGCGCCTCAAGCAAACGTTACCTGATCGGTGAACCCTGCAACCTGGTGCACATTGAGACCATCGAAACAACCTGGGGCGAGGAGATCGATAAAGATAAAGGCCACAAGTTCGGATTCCTGTGCAAACAGGGTTCGCCGATGGCCTTTTACGAAGGATTGCTGGTAATGGATCCCAATCCGCCCGTAATTTAATCAATGAAGCTTTCATAGTGTTTTCATAAGTGGGTTAGTTAGGAGCCTGTCGGAGTGATCTGGCAGGCTTTTTTGTTTCATGCAACTTGTTGGATATTTTTGATGTTAAGAGAATAACTATTCACGTTTTGTCTTACATTTACAGATTAAGACGGATTACCTTGCGCCTATAGTCAAAAATAGTCGCCATATGGCGGTTAGCGAGAAGTGTTATGCAGCATGTAAACAGAAAGAAAGATTTGGAGTATTCCATAATAGTATATACCTTTGTAATATAAAACAAAGGAATCACATGAAAACACTTTCTTTAAAGTTGGATGATTCGGTCTTCACTGAAACCGAACAAGTCATCAACCATATTAAAAAATCCCGCAACAGGTATATCAACGAAGCACTGGATTTTTATAATAAAGTTCAGAAGCGCAAACTGTTGGCTTCCAAATTAGAAAAGGAATCCAAGCTAGTCAAGGATGAATCATTAACAGTTCTCCATGAATTTGAATTGATAGATTATGAAGGCTAAACAATTTGAAATCTGGATTGCTGATCTTAATCCGACAAAAGGAACAGAACCAGGTAAAATCAGACCTGTTATTGTCGTGCAATCAGATCTTTTAAACAAACATCATCCATCGTCAATAATCTGCCCATTAACTACCAATGTCCAAAAAGACAGTGAAATATTAAGAGTTCATCTAAAAAAAGGTTGTTGCGGATTAAACGAAGTATGCGATATAATGGTGGATCAAACAAGAGCAATTGACAACAAAAGATTGATTAAAAAGCTAGGTATTGCTCCAACAGAGGTCATATCTATTTTGAAGGAAAATTTGAAAATAATACTTGATCTGGAATAAACCACGCCGCATAA
>CAIVAT010000053.1 GCA_903903985.1 uncultured Bacteroidales bacterium
CTTACCATTCCCCGGGAGACAATTTCAGGTATTTATTTCCTGAAATTTTATACCCGTTTCATGAGGAATATCAGCACAGCTGAATATAAATACATCATGCTGAAGATCATCAATCCTGATAAAACGGAAGTACTTTCAGGAGAAGACACTTCAGTCCCGGGAATAAAATCAGGGGAAAGCATTATAAAAGGAGGGGCGGCGCTATCTGTGAATTTCCAGTCCGGGAAAAAGACTTTTTCAACAAGCGAAGAGATCCGCTTAAACATAACCATTGGCAAACATGAAAGCATACCTGTCAGCTTATGCCTGTCGGTTATCCCTGAGTCCACTTATCATGATTCCTTTTACCCCGAAAAGAATAAACAGGATTCTGTTTACAAAGGAGTTTACTTTCCTGAAACCCGCGGTGTTTCACTGTCAGGCCACTTAATTGCAAAAGGATCGGGTAAACCGGTTACCGGAGCCAAAGTGGATCTTTCAATCATCGGAAACAAGGACATCCTGGTGGTCCGTACTGATACATCCGGAAGGTTCTTTTTCGCATTACCGGATTATCACGGGAATAAGGATATATTTCTATATTCCGATGATTTTCATGGCATTACACCTGAAATCCTGATTGATAATGATTTTTGCTCAAGGCCGGTATTCCTTCCTTCGCCTTTGTTCACCCTGGATGAAAAAGAAATGAAAGCAGCATATAAGCTGGCGGTTAATTTCAGGCTTACTTCTGTTTTCGGTGAGGACAGCATTGTGAATACCTCATCACCGGAACAAAATAATCCTCCGTTTTACGGAAACCCTTCGGAAGTGCTTACCATCAACAAATACATTGATTTGCCAACTCTTGATGAATATTTCACACAACTTCCCAGTGTGGTGAATTTGAGAAAGATCCAGGGAAGAAAGCAATTCAGGTTTTTCACTGTACAGGAGGAGATGTCAGCATATGATCCCCTTGTGCTTGTCGATTGGGTTGCTGTAAATGATATTGAGAAGATCCTGGCTATGTCGCCTCATGCCATAGAGCGGATTGAACTTGTGAATTCCCTTTATATCAAAGGAAACATAACCTATGGGGGGATCATCAGCTTTGTTTCCAGGAAAAACGACTTTGCCGGTATTGATCTTCCAAAATCCGGAACCTTTATCAATTATTGCTTTCTCGAAGATTGCACCGAAACTCTTCCGGTAAGCCCTTTACACATGAACATCCCTGATTCCCGCAATACAGTTTACTGGAACCCCGCAGTTCATCTGAATGATGATGGCACTTCCGGCATTTCATTCAAAGCCCCCGGCACACCTGGTAAGTATTACATCCTGCTCAGGGGAATGGGAATAAACGGAGAGGTTATTCTGACAGAAGAAACCATTGATGTTGCAGGTAACTGATCCTTACATTATTCTACTTTAATACCATTTCCCATTCTCTTCCTTTTTGGGCAAATGTTTTTGTCGTATTTACGGAACTCGTTGACGGGAGAATGATTATATCCTTCTTCGGGAGTTTATTACTCAATCTCTGGTAATAGGTCAGGGCAATTTTTCCATTAAAGACTAATTTCCTGATATTCGGATACCTCGAAAACAGGTTTGCGAAATCGTTAATTTCTTCATTCCGGATATTTGAATCCAGGCTATTAGCTCTGTCGGCATGTTTTAAAACATCCCAAAGACCAATTTTGTTCTTCAGAATCAGGTCACATTTTTCCTCATAGGAGAACAGAGATTGACCATTGTTATAGATATTGAAAATAATGCGCCAGAATTGATTTTGCGGATTGGCATAATACTCACCTGTTCGTATAGATATATCGCTGGGCAACGAGCCTAAAATTAAAATCTCGGTGCTCTTATTGATTATTGGGTGGAAGCCAGTTTTTTTCATCAGACCGGGTATATTCCGTTATGCTATGCTAAATTAATCCTATATTCAATATGATTTAATTTATTTATTAACCTTGTTTTCGGAGTTTTATTTATATTTGGTTATTGTTATGTAACGATAGACTATCTGTAAATAATATATGCCATTCAGCGGAATTAAAAATAAGGTAAGAATTCTCTTTGCTGAAGATGTCCTTATTGCCCACATTATGGCTAAAGAGATTTTGCGTAAGGAGGGGCTTCAGTTCGACTCGCGGCTTGTGGAGACAAAGGAAGCGTTTAAAGAAGCGCTGCTGGAGTTTAAACCCGATTTGGTTATTTCCGATTTCATGATGCCCCATTTTACCGGGATGGAGGCATTGTTGTTAACAATTGCTTTGAATCCGGCTATCCCTGTTATTATTTTGACAGGTTCCATCAGTGAAGAAGTAGCTGTGGAGTGTATGCGTTTAGGTGCTACCAATTATGTAATCAAAGAAAACCTGATTCGTTTGCCTTTTGCCGTAAAGGAGGCCCTGCAAAAGAAAATCGCCTTAGCGGAACAGCAAAAAGCCATCCTGGCTTTAAAAGAGAGTGAATCCAGGTTGAAAACCATGACCAATGCTGCCGGTGATGCCATTATCATGATTGACAATAATGGCCTGATCTCGTTCTGGAATCCGGCCGCTGAAAAGATCTTAGGTTTCAGTAAGCAGGAAGCTTTAGGTAAAAATCTGCATGAACTTATCACCCCGTCTGAATATCGTGAGGCTTTTTATGCAAACTTCGAAACTTTCAGGCATTCCGGAGAAGGGCAAGCTGTTGGAAAAGTCCTGGAACTGGAAGCGATCAGGAAAAACGGAAGCAGGATTTATGTTTCCCTTAACCTGTCGGCTGTAAAAATAGAAGAACTCTGGCATGCTGTTGGAATAGTTTCTGATATCACGGAACGAAAAAAAGTTGCTGAAGAATTGATGGCGGCTAAAATCAGGGCTGAAGCAAGCGACCGCCTGAAAACTGCCTTTTTAAATAACATTTCGCATGAAGTCAGAACGCCTCTAAATGGAATTTTGGGTTTCAGCAACCTGATTTCACAGTCCGATCTGTCGGATCAGGAAAAAAAACAGTATGCGTCCCTGATCAAAATGAGCAGCACCCGCTTACTCAGGACTATGACAAGTTATATGGATATCTCGATGATCGTTTCCGGGACAATGCAGATACAAAACAAGCCATTTGATCTTCCGGATCTCTTGCATACATTATTGGATCTGTTCAAACCCGTATGTCATGAAAAGGGACTTGAATTGTTTTTAATACTACCTGATATGAAATCACCGGTAATTTTAAATTCCGATGCTGATATACTTTCAAAAATAGTCTCACATTTGCTTGAAAATGCGGTAAAATTCACCCATATGGGTGAAATATCCTTTGGTTATGTCACAAAAACCAGCAGCCTGGAATTTTTTGTAAAAGATACCGGCATTGGGATCAGCAAAGATATACAGCCCCTGATATTTGATCCTTTTCTACAAGTGGAAACATCGCTTTCGAGAGATTATGACGGAAGCGGGCTCGGATTGTCAATTGCTCATGGACTGGTAGAGTTGTTAGGAGGTAAAATCCGGTTGGAATCAAAACAAGGTACTGGCACCGAATTTTATTTTACACTGCCGAATGATTGAGAAAATGGGCCGATTGACCACCCTCTGCCAATTCCGGTAGACATATTCAACATATTAACATTCATATTGTCACCAATCGACCCCGTTAAAAATCTTGCCTTAAGCTTCACCAGTTCGACCCGGCGGTTCAGTGCCCGCCCCTCTTCCGTATCGTTGGTGGCTACCGGGGCAGTCGGACCGTCCCCGCAAGCTTTGAGGCGGGATGCAACCACCCCGTAATTTTTAACCAGGGCATTCACGACAGCCATGGCCCGGTCGAGCGACAGTTTCATGTTCGCATCAAAGATCCCCGTGTTATCGGTATGACCAACCACATACAGTTTCAGGGAGGGTTCCATTTTCAGCAATTTCGTAATTTCATCCAGGGCCTGTTTTGATTCAGCTTTGACATCCGCCTTGCCTGTATCAAAATAAATTCCGTAAAGGGCAGCTTTACCTGTCTCCTTAATGCTTTTATCCATAGTGCTGGCATCTGCCACCACATCCTGCTTCATTGCCTGTTTTTCAACCAGGTGAATGGAGTAAGAGCCATTGCCGTTGGCTGAAATATAGGCCCATGTTTCCATGCCGTTTTTGGCCACCTTCACTACAACATCTTCCCCCGGGTCATGCCATTCATAGACAAGCTGCCCCCCGGCTGATTTGGCTGCATTGATGTAATTACGGCCGATCTGCAGAGGGCTTGGGGCCTGAACATTATCGTTAAGGTCATAAATAATGAAAAGGTGATGCCCCTCGACGACCTGGGTTTTAGTACTGCTAATTTTGAATTCATACTGATCGAACTGGAGGTCATCATACCTGTATATATGATACCCGGTCATGCGGGTAAACAATGCAGGGTCTTTGCTGCCCTCGGCGTCATTCTGAGAGAAAGCGAAATCAGCAGTCAAAAATAAAATACCGGTCAGCAGGAAAATTGCCGAAAACCGGATTGTTTTTGCAGTTGTGCTTATCATACTTTGGGTTATGCGGTTTTAAATACAAGTGAAGAATGTTTCCGGAATTCTAAGATGATTAATTCCGGTGTTCTTTTCAGGCATCCAGAAATGTCCTGATTCTTTTCAGGTTTTCCAATTCAGCAATCGTGAAATCTTTATCGTATTTCCAAGCAGGGTTCGACAAATAAATCGCATTTACCGATCGCATCTGAATGATGATCTCCTCTTCGACGTACTCCTTAAACAGCGTTCTTTCCTGTTCTGTCAAATTGATATCCGGATTAATTTTCTTTCTTGGCTTGTCCTTTTTGCAACTCCATGGTCAGTGCCGTTAACCCTGTAAGACCTCCTAATTGCATCGTTTCTATCGCCGAACTGGGTACGATCACAATGGTTGAGTTCTGCTTCAAGCCCTCATAAAGCATGTTCATTGCTCTCAGATGAAGTGCAACAGGATTATCTGCATAGGTCTTAGCTGCTTCTCCGAATTTCTCCGCCACCTGACGTTCTGAATCTCCGAGGATCACCCGGGCCTGTCGTTCTCTTTCAGCCTGTGCCTGCATCGACATCGCATCCTCCAGAGCCGGAGGAATCAATACATCTTTTACTTCCACCGAAATAACATTAACACCCCATGGCTCAGTTCGCTCATCAATGATCTTCTGTAACTCCTTACTGATTTTTTCCCTGCCTTCAAGCATGTCTGAAAGCATCGTCTTACCGATGACATCCCGAAGAGCTGTCTGCGATGCCCAACTTATTGCACTTTGATAATCGGCAACATCAAGGGCTGCTTTTTTAGAGTCAATAACTTTCCAGAACAAAACAGCATCGACATCTACCGGCACTGTATCTTTGGTAAGTGTTTTCTCTGTCTTGAAAGTTGTTGTGATCACACGCGTATCTATCCAATATGGAATAGTGTCGATGACCGGGATTATAAAAAACAGTCCGGGTCCTTTAAGGGACCGAAAATTCCCCAATCGTAAGATTACTGCTTTTTCCCATTGATCCGCAACTTTGGTTGCAGAAGATGCAATCATAGCGATAACGAAGGCAATGATTACGATCCATGTGCTGCCAGCATTATCACCCGAAATGTTGTAGGATGCATAAGATATTCCTGCACCGATGGCAAGAATTACGATAAAGATCAGCGCTGCAACAGAACTAATTCTTCTCATTTCAATATCCTCCCTAATTTAAATTCATTAACAGGGGCCAATTTGTATGCTACTCCCCTGAACTTCGAATATAACACAATTTTTGGACATTTACTTCGATCGGACCAAATAAAAACGCCGGATCAGGCTGACTGACTATGACAGGAGATCTGTGAATAAGGTATTAATCACCTCACAACATGATCGGCATAGATATTCCATATCTTTGTATAAAACCCACAAAACGCTATGATAAAAAATATCTTCCCCTTTATCTTCGCGTGGATCTGCCTGGTCGCTACCTGTGAAGCCCAGGATTACAGGTATGTCAATACGATTTTTCCGGGCAGCGTGAAAACTGCAGGGATCGTATATGGAACAGCGCCCTTCCTGAATTCACCCTATATGAATGAATCCCTGGTCACCACGCAGAACCTCGTTATGGATCTCTATCAGCCGCAGAACGATACCCTGACGAAACGGCCGGCCATCATTTTTGCACATCCCGGGGGCTTTGTCACCGGGAACCGTACGGTCGACGATATGGTCGCCTTCTGCGATACTTTCGCCAGGAAAGGCTATGTTACGGCAACCATCGATTACCGGCAGGGGCTTGAAATCTCCGATAATGCCGATTTGCATTACGAACGGGCCGCCTACCGGGGAATACAGGACGGGCATACAGCCATCAGGTTTTTGAGAGCCAATGCCGCGGCTTACGGTATCGATCCCGACAAGGTGTATTTCGGGGGAAGCAGCGCCGGCTCGTTTATCGGACTGAATGCGATCTACCTTGACACAAACGAATTGCCTTCCTATGTCGGTCCTGTGAGTTATACCGCATTCTTTGTCCACTATACCGGTCCGTCCCTCGGGAATCCCGATATCGGTGACAACCTGGCTTATAAAGGCACCCCCGACGGGTTGATGGCCTGCTGGGGAGGCGTTGGCGACACCCTGAACATTGGTACTAACAATACTTCCCCCGTGTTCCTGGTCCATGGTACCGATGACCAGACCGTACCGTTTAATTCCGGTCCGCCATTCGGATACAGCTCCTTTTCAAACGTTTACGGAAGCCATTCCATCAGCATCCGCCTCAATACCATTGGGATACCTGCAAAGGAAACCTATTTTGTGGCCGGCCGGGGCCATGAATTTTACGGGACATCCAACGGGATGTGGACCAACGGAACAGGCGGGAACGCATACTGGGATACTATTGTACAGAAATCGACACGCTTTTTCTGGCAACTTCACAAGCCTGGCGCTGCCTTTACGTTCCAGGCCAACGGAATGACCGTCAGCTTCAACGATCAGAGCCAGGGTGCCCTGGCATGGCAATGGAGTTTCGGCGACGGGGCTTCCAGCATCCTCCGAAACTCTGTCCATACCTACGCTGCAGCTGGCGTATATGCGGTCAGCCTTTACATAAGCAATGATATTCAAAGCTGGGATACCCTGACGCAGCAGATCATGGTTCCGTCTTACACAGGTCTGCAGGAGCCATCGGGAGAACCTGTACGGCTCTACCCTGTCCCGGCATCCGGGAATGTGACTATCATTGCAGACCGCCTGACCGATCCCGCAAAAATAAAGGTATCCGACCTGTTCGGCAAACCTATGCATGTTACCGCAAGCCATGAAGGGAAGAAGATAGTTCTGGATCTTTCAGGCCTGGCCAAAGGAGTATATATTGTCAGTATCCCCTCGGCTGCCGGACCCCTGACCATGAAACTGATAATTGAATAACGACCGGGATAATTTTATTGCCGGTGCAGGATTCCAGGAATAATGGTAATCCTGACACCGGAAGGAATGGTATGCGCCAACTCATAAGCAGGAAAAAACAATTACAAATACAGAAAGGAGACAAACAATGAAACTTACTCTAATGAGATCCTTATTGATAAAGAACTATGACCACAATATCGTTCATACTGGAAATAACGTTCGCTTTGACCAATCTTCGTCAGTCCAGCTTAACCATCTCATTTTGTAGATTTTCAATATGTTAAAGTGGTCAACAGAAATTGGCAGAAGAGAGTCAAGAGCTCCGTTTTTTCCAGCGGGTGTTATATTTCTTTGCTGATTCCATACATAATATATATGGAAAATGTCAGAATTATTTTTCTTTCCGGCCAGCGAACCGAAGACAGAAGCAGGAAATCAGAACGAATGCATCAATAGCAAATAAGAAGCAAAACTGAGCATTCCAGTTCCCTGGTCCTATAAAGAAGATCCCGCTCAGCAGCCCTGCCATGGGGAAGATCATCCCCATGATCTCGCCTGCAGCTGGTTTCAGAATCAGGGACAAACCGGAAATAAAATATGCCACCCCAAACAATAACATCAGGATAATCTCCGAATGTTCCGGATAACCAAATGCCAGGAATATATGTGCTATTCCGGTTACCATAAAAGAACAGCAGATATTTTTCTGATCAGTTTCATTTAGTAATCATTGATTGCTCCTCAACCGGTCAGATGAAAGCCCCTTTGAAATTATCCAGTGTTAAAATTAACAATACCGGGATGGGTATTTCATTGTTTCTTGGCATTCTTTTCTTTTGCTTTTTCAGCTTTTTCTTTTGCCTTTTTAGCGGCCTTTGCCTGTGATTTTTCTCATGCGCCAATCGGAATACTCAGGTAAATATACAAGGAGTTGTTCTGTCCCGGATCGGAAACACCTTTCGCGAGAATATTCGTAAATCCATAATAATACCTGACCCCTAAATTCAGTCCGGTCCCTTTCATGAAATGATATCCAAAACCTCCCATTGCACCTACATCGAACCAATTGCATTTACCATAGATATTGTTCTTATATGAGACGTCGTTTTTCTCTGATATGGTGTTATAAAAGACATCTGTGGCTTTGACCAGAACACCGAACATCGGACCCAGTTCGAAAAAGAGCTGGCATTTCAGCTTATATCTGATCATCTTCCCAATTGGGCAACAATTTATACGAAACAACTCGGAAGTATTCAGAACTATACCTCATTTAAAAAGTACGTATTCGGTACTATTGCTTGTAAATTTGGAAAACAGGTTGTTATTTTTCATTAGGATTAGCAGATTTTTCTTGCTATATTACCAACAAGGAAAAAACTCTAATTTTGAATGGCCCGAAAAATAGGGGAGCTTACAAAAAGTTGTTAAATTTAAAGCCGTAAACAAAAATTGAAGTGGAAAAAGATGTTCAGTTTGAGATGCCTGAGGAACAACTGAAGAAGATGAAAACCCAGGCAGCGGTTGAGACTTAAATTGGCAAGCTTTACAAACAATAGCCTCTTCCGTTTTGCACAAGGCTAAAAACACTTTGAAACGATTAAGAAATAATATTAGATTTAAAAATGAAACCCCGCATATCCATTAATTCTTAATCATAAGTAAAGAAGAAACCAAAAATGAAAAAACTTTTTACAACTTTTGCTTTGTTCGCCATTATTGGCTTGAACACAAATGCGCAAACTGCATACATAACAAATCGTAATGATAATACCGTATCCGTTATCAATGTTGCTACCAATATCGTTTCGGCAATAATTACGGTTGGTTCTTCTCCGGGTGGTGTATCTGTCAGCCCCGATGGAAGCAAGGTATATGTTGCAAATTATAGTTCTAATACTGTAAGTGTAATAAACACAGCTACAAATACTGTTTTAACAACAATTGCAGTTGGTACTCATCCTGTTGGTATAATTGTCAGCCCCGATGGAAGCAAGGTATATATTGCAAATAATGGTTCTAATACTGTAAGTGTAATAAACACAACTACAAATACTATTTCGGCTACAATTACAGTTGGCACGTATCCGGAAGGTATATCTATAAGCCCGAATGGAAGTAAGGTATATGTTGCAAATAATTATAATGGTTCAGGTGGTAATACAGTAAGTGTGATTAACACTGCTACCAATACTGTTTCGGCTACAATTACAGTTAGTGCTCAACCTTGGGGTGTATCTGTGAACCATGATGGAAGCAAGGTATATGTTACGCATTATAGCTCTAATCTAGTAAGCGTAATAAACACCGTTACCAATACTGTTTCGGCTTATATTGTTGTTGGTAATCAACCTTATGGTATATCTGTCAGCCCCGATGGAAGTAAAGTATATGTTGTGAATAATTATCCAGATTATACAGTAAGTGTAATAAACAGTGGTAATAATATTGTTACGGCTACCGTTCCGGTTGGTGCTTATCCCCGTGGTATATCTGTCAGCCCCGATGGAAGTAGCGTATATGTTGCGAACTTTGGTTCTAATACAGTAAGTGTAATAAACGCAGCCACCAATACTGTTTCGGCTACTATTTTAGTTGGTATTGGTCCGTGGGCATTTGGAAATTTTATTTCCACTTACATACAACCCGTCGGAATTACTTCACTAAGCATTGAACCGGCAAGCATTTCTGTTTATCCTAATCCTGCAAAAGATGAAATACTAATAGAAACATCGCAAATATCTGACATAGAGATTTTAAATATTGAAGGTCAAATTGTTGAAACTGTAAAAACAACAAGTACGAAGACAATAGATGATATATCAAAATTATCAAGCGGGGTTTATATAATAAAAGTAAAGACTGATAAAGGGATAATTGTGAAGAAATTTATAAAACAGTGATCACCCAGATTATAACATGGGCAAGTTTTTAGAAATTGTCTTAACCCCCTATAAATCGGCCATTTTGGCAGTCTCGCGTCAGTGCTCCTAATTAGGAAAAAGTTTATTTGTACAAGATTGTTATTCAACATCTTAAATGGTAGTGGTGAAGATACTTTTTTATAAATGTCTAAAGTGATGAACTTTCCCCTACTAAATTGTTGATAACTAATACCTACGTCGGCTCACACGATTAATTGAAGTCCCAAAAACTGGAAAGCTAGAATTTTGTCAACTGAATAGTTCCGTGGAGGTACTTTTTGAAAGAAGGGTAGTTCTGAATAGTTCCGTGTAGTTCCGTATCAATTGTTGCCCAAAACTTGCCCAATTCGACATAAAAAAACCTCGAACTAATTGATAATCAATGTTCAAGGTTTCGATTTTCGTGGCATCGACTGGAATCGAACCAGTGACACAAGGATTTTCAGTCCTCTGCTCTACCATCTGAGCTACGACGCCATCTCCCGAAATGGGAGTGCAAAAATAGAAAGAATTTTTAAATTTCCAATACCTTTGTGGAGATTTACGAATTACGAATAAAAGGGTCTTTCTTCAATCGTAAATCGCAAATCGTAAATTATGAGTGTTCAAAACCTTTAAAAGACATATTTTAATATTGTTGGACGTTCTTTGACATTTTGAAAATTAGGGTTGCCGGTCTTTGTTTACCAGAAAGCGGCATTTGGATCACCACCAC
>CAIVAT010000054.1 GCA_903903985.1 uncultured Bacteroidales bacterium
CGGACTGCTGCATCACAAATATTTCCTGCTTGATGCCGATACCAGCGGGGGGAACAAGATCATTGCCACCGGATCATACAACTGGGAAACTCCTGCTGAAACCGGAAATGACGAGAATCTGCTTGTTATTTACAACGCCAGGATCAACAACCTCTATTACCAGGAGTTCATGGCCCGTTACCGCGAATCGGGAGGAGTTCTTCTTGGAACCGGAACCGGGGAAAAAACCTGGGAAGCGCCGGATGGATTATCAATGGACCAGAATTATCCAAACCCATTTTATCCGACGACGAAAATCAAATATACCATTGCCAAACCGGGCATTGTGAAAATCGAGGTGTTTGATTTGATGGGCTGCCAGGTGCAGGCACATGCAATTAACGAACTGCAACCCGGAACGCATGTAATATCCTTCGACGGTTCTTCATTGAACGACGGGGTCTACTTCTGTAGAATTTCCGCAGGGGGTTATTCGGTGACCTGGAAAATGGTTGTGGGTAAAAATGTGCATTGAGCAACGGGTTATTCCATCGTGGGAATAACCAGGTTTTTCCGGGTCACAAATTCGAATTTCTCTCTTCCGGCATGTACCAGAATTTTTTCATGATTTTGCCTGTATGAAACCTCCAAATGGCGGGCTTTGGCAATATTCACCAGGGTGATTGCCTTTTCCATGCCATCACCACGCATAAAATTGACCACTTCATCGGGCAGGGCCAACCGGTCATGGTCGTAAATGGATTCATCCGGCCACGATTGAAGCTGAGCATGTGCGGCTGCCAGGTCCATCTCCTGAAAGTATTGAACGGAGACCGGATTGCGCCCGAAAGCCGCCTTGAAGAATGGCTCCCAGTCGCAGGAATCCATATAACGGCCGGCATAGAAAGCGAGGTCGGCGAGGAGGGAGGTGGGATTTGAGACGTGAGACGTGGGGTTGCGGAGGGAGGAGAGATATGAAATTATTTCTTCGCGTGTCTGGTCGGGGGATATAGCGATGGCATGGGAAGAAATGAATCCTTTGTTCGCCGATGGCAGGCTGGGTACGGTATGGATGAATTTTTTCAGGTCTGCGAAAAACTCAGCATGGTTCCCGAGCCCCGGAAAGGATTGTTTGAGTGCATCGATAAAGGCAGCATATGGTTTTAGCTTGAAGAGTTCATCTTCATGATAAATTCTGAACCGGTGATCGATGGGCTGAAGGTACAGGTCCTCTTCGTCCATTTCACAATAGAGCTTCCGGCCGGTTATATCTCCCAGCCGGTTCTTGCTGCCATGTTCGTACCCGAATGCCTTTTCAAGCTGGATGTAACGGTGGGAACCCTGGCATTGAAAACACAACTGGAAAAGTTTCTGGTGGCGGCTATAATCACGCAGGAAATTCATGAAGATTTCAAAGTCAACAGGTGTTTCCAGGAATTTTGAAAGTTTATCCCTGAAAGCATTGTAAGCCGCCGGATCGATGGTGGCTTCGGGGTACATGGAATGGATCCAGCCGGTATTATGCGCCACATATGTAACCTGCTCATGTTCCAGTGCCCGCCTTGCAAGGGCCGAAAGTTCGGTGCCATTGAACCACATCGATTTGGTGACGATACGGCGGTTGTTGGTGAGCACTCCTTCATCCACCATCACGAAATTCTGAGAGTGGAGCGGCGTTCCCAAAAGGAATATTTTTTCAAGCGGCACCTCCGCCAGAACAAACAGGGCTGCAGCATATAAACAAGCCAGTGAAACGCATTCTCCGGCGCCGGCTTCATGATTTGGCTTGAACCGGAAAGCATCCATTGCCTCTACCGTTTCAGTTTTCCAATACGGGATAATGTCAGAATCGAATTTATCCAGGCCGAAATGGCGGCGGATATCCATGTCGAAATAATACTTGTCCCCTTCATAACCAAAGAGGGCATTTGACCTGGAAAGCATGTCGATGTCGACAAAATCGCTGAAACGGTTGATCTCGGTCTGTTTGTCGGTAAGCCCCCAGGTCTCGAGGTCGAGGTTGAAATTGTAATGATCCATCACATACTGTTTCACGCGATGGATCTTCTTCAACGGTCCCATTTTTTTTATCCCTGCAAACCATGGATCATCTCTCCATTTCCAGAGGACGGGCGACATGATGTCGGCCAGCACCAGGGCGTACAGTAGATCAGGGAAAATGAATATCTCCATGTCGCTCAGGGTGAAAGCGGAACTATATTTTTCGAGAGTTTTGTTGTTCATATGAAGCGATAATGCAGTGTTGTATGAATATTGCTCATCCCCCTGACCCCTTCCCTTTTTGAGGCCCCATCCCCCCTGACCCCCTTCCCCAACAAGGGAAGGGGGAGAAAGTCCCTCCCTTGTTGGGGAGGGATTTAGGGTGGGGTCCAATGTGTGGATCGAAGCGGGATACAAAGTTAACAAAAACGCCATGCGTGCCGGTTCTGGCATCCGGATAAGCGTTATTACAAATATTCCGGCAAGAATCTGAACAGCGTTCCCATCATTGGATTTTTTTATACTTTTGCTAAACACAAAATCAACCATCATGTATTATTCCGGACAAGAAATTGTAGAGATCGCGGTAAGAATCGAAGAAAACGGCAACGAATTTTACACTGCCGCCGCAGAAATGATCACTGAAAACAATGACATCAGGTGCCTGTTTTATGACCTTGCTGAAAAAGAAATTCTTCATATCTCGATTTTCCAGAAACTGGCGGAGAAGTTTGATGCAGAGAGTTTTGATTTCAGTTCCGAAGACGCCTCCGATTATATCAACCACCTTGCTGAATCGCATATCTTTGGCAAACCGGATTCCGGGAAAGCCCTGGCAAAAACCCTTAAAACCCCAAAAGATGGGCTCGATGCTGCCTATAAATTCGAAAACGACAGCGTGGCATTCTACACCGAACTGCTGAAATACACCCGCAGTGACTCAAAGCGACTGGTTCAGCAGATCATCGATGAGGAGAAGGAGCATGCTGCGGAGATCAGGAAGTTTTTGTAACGTAAAAAAAAGGGTAACAAGGTAACAGGGTGACAAGGTAACAAAGTAATAAGTCATTGATCCACCCTGTCACCCCGTTACCTTGTCACCCTGTTACCTTGTCACCCTGTTACCCTGTCACCCTGTCACCCTGTCACCCTGTCACCCTGTCACCCGTCACTTCACAGCAACCCCACCACCAAAAACGGCAGCACCCCTATCAGAATAACCAGCAGGGTCATGAACATCAGATGAACTTTATAAGGTGTTTCAACGTTTAGTTTCACCCCGTTTGATTCTTTCAGGTAGATGGCCATGATGGGCTTGAAATAATAGGCCACACTGATGGCTGACCCCACAATGGCGATGATGACCAGCCAAACCAGTCCTTTTTCCAGGGCCGCAGTAAAGAGGTAATATTTTGCCATAAATCCGGCCAGCGGAGGAATCCCCGCAAGCGAAAGCATAGAAACCGTAAGGCAAAATGCCTCCAGCGGATTGGTCTTTCCCATCCCGTTCAGGGAACTGAAATAATCGTTGCCATGCGCTTCCCTGATGAGGATGAGGATACCGAATGCCGAAATGGTGGCAATGGAATAGGAGAGCGTGTACAGCAACAAGGCATTGTCCGACATCCGGCTGAAGGCCACCACAGCCAGGAGCATGTAGCCTGAATGGCTGATGCTCGAATAGGCCAGCATGCGTTTGAGGTTTGGCTGATACACTCCTGTAAGATTTCCAAGCAGGATGGTCAATGCCGCCATCACCCAGATGGTGGTCTCCCAAACACCGTGAATCCCCTGGAAGGTGTGCGTAAAAAAACGGAACATGGCCACAATGGAGGCAGTTTTCACCACCGTGGCCATAAAGGCCGTAAGCAGCGTGGGTGTTCCTTCATACACATCGGGAGCCCAGAAATGGAAAGGAACGATTGCAATTTTAAAAGCCAGCCCGATGATGAGCAGGAACAATCCCGCAAGGAACATCGGCGGATAGGTTCCGGCACAGGAGGCCACATAAACGGAGATCCTGTGAAGGTCGAATGAACCGCTTGACCCGTAGATCAATGCAATGCCGAACAACAGAAACCCGGAAAGGAAGGAGCCCAGGAGGAAATATTTCAGTGTTGCCTCATTGGAGGTGATCGCCTCCTTGTGACTGCCCGCCAGCACATACAGGGCAATGGAGAGCGTTTCAATTCCCAGGAAAAGCATGATCAGGTTTCCGTACGATGTCATCATCACCGCGCCGGTGAGCGCAAAAATCATCACGCCATATATATCATCAAGCGGCCGCTGAACACCCCGGTAATAATGCGCTGCAAGGGAAAAGATCAGGAACGTCGAGAAAATCAGCACGGTACTGAAGGCTACCGATACATGATCGACAATGATCATCTCGTGGTAATAGGATCTGGCAGCATTCCAATCCATGATGGTCAGTACCATGGATACCACCAATCCCAGAAGGATCACCGGCAACAACCATGATTGCTTCTTCATGATCCCCAGGAAGAGGACCAGCACACCGAGGATTGTTAACGAAATGATAGTTGTCATCTAATAAAATTTAACGTTTGCATCACATCCGGCAGGGCAACATCCAGGAAAAGCCCCGGGAAAAGCCCGATCCAGAAGATCATGACTACCAATGGAATGAAAGCAGCCATTTCCGGCCATGTCAGGTCCGGAATATTTTCGGTAATCACATTGGGCGGGCCATACATTGTCCGCTGATACATCCATAGCATGTATACGGCGCTGAAAATGATGGTCAGCCCGGCAATGGCAGCGAAAACCGCGGAGTATTCAAACAGCCCCAGCAAGAGCAGGAACTCCCCGATAAATCCATTGGTGAGCGGTAACGCAATGCTTCCCAGGAGGATGATCATGAACATGATGGCCAGGCGCGGCGCCTTATGCGCAATGCCCCCCAGTTCACTGATGGTTCGCGTTCCCGTGCGTTTTTCAATGATGTCGATCACCATGAAAAGTCCTACGATGTTGATGCCATGCGATATCATCTGGATAATTGCTCCCTGCATGGCAATGGCGGTCAGGGAAAAGACCCCGGCGGCGATCAATCCGACGTGGGCGATCGACGAATATGCAACCAGCCGTTTCATGTCACCCTGCCGGATGGCAATAACGGAGGCATATATGATGCCGGTTACCGCAAGAGCGATCACGTACGGGGCATATTCCTGAACGGCATTGTGGCAAACCGGCACCATCCAGCGGATCATTCCGTAGATGCCCATTTTAAGCATCATTCCGGCAAGCAGCATACTGCCCGTGGCAGGGGCAGCAGCATAAGTATCGGGTTGCCAGGTATGAAAGGGGAAAATGGGAATTTTAATAGCAAAAGCAAGGAAGAAAGCAACAAATATCCAGGATTGCTCCCCTGGGGTAAGGGTTGCCGCGTAAAGCCAGTGCAAGTCGAAGGAATGGGGCAAAGGTGTTCTGAAATAGAGGTAAATCAGGGCTACAAGCATGAACAGGCTCCCCACAAAAGTATAAAGGAAAAACTTAAAGGTGATCCGGATGCGGTCGTTGCCTCCCCATACGGCACAGATGAAATAAGCCGGGATCAGCGCCAGTTCCCAGAAGATATAGAACATCAATCCGTCGAAAGCGGTGAACACGCCGACCAGGGCCATCTCCATCAGCAATACCAGGCCGTAAAATGCCCGGGGTTTGGGGTATGCATGGCTGAAGGAGGCCAGGATGATGACCGGGATCAGGAATGTTGTGAGCATCACCATCAGCAGGCTGATGCCATCCATCCCGAACTTCAGGCTCACTCCGAGTGTTGCAAGCCAATCGGCAGTGAATAAGAGGTTGCAATGACACGAGGTCTTAAATTGAATGAAAGCAGCCACGGCAACACCAAATTCTATCAGTGAGGCTGCCAGTGCGAATTGCCTGACAATCTTCTCCTGTCTGATGGAAAGAAGAATCAGTAAAAATACCAGGGGAAACAATATGAGGATAACGGTCAGCATCTTTCAGATAAGGATATTAAGGAAAAGGATCAGTATGATCCCTAAAATCATGATAAACATGTAAAAACCAACATTCCCGGTTTGGATAAAACGTACGGTACTACCCGTCCACACAACCAGGTTGCCCACACCGTTCACGATGCGGTCGATGAAGCGGAGTTCGACAATCTCATGCAGGAAACGTGAAATCCGCAGGACAGGTTTTACAAACAGGTAATCGTAAAGTTCATCGATGTAATATTTATTGGAAACCATCCGGACGGGGAAAGAGCGGCTTGTATCGTCAGGCTCCAGCCCATGCTTTCCTTTTGCATAACGAAAATATGCCCACACCGCCATGGCGACCACTCCCACAAAGGTTACTGACATTAAAAGCCATCCTGTTCCGTTTGAAACGGGTGTTTCATGCTCCATGATTGAGAATGAGTCGGCGAAGACAGGCGCCAGGAATTTCGACAAACCTTCATTCCCGCCAAGAAGTGCCGGAATATTGATAAGTCCGCCGAAAGCCGCCAGCAGTGCAAGAATGACCAATGGGATCCTCATCACGGAGGGCGCCTCATGCAGGTGATGTTTTTGTTCGTCACTTCCGCGGAAATCCCTGAAAAATACCAGGTAGAGCATCCGGAACATGTAAAAAGCAGTCATCAATGTCCCGATCGCAAGCAAGAGCCATAGGAGATGACCAAATTCAAAGGCTTTCACCAGGACCTCATCTTTGGAGAAGAACCCGGACAGTGGCGGAATTCCTGCAATGGTTAAGGTTGCTATGAGGAATGTCCAGAATGTTTTTGGCATGGTTTTTCGCAATCCTCCCATGCTCCTGATATCCTGTTCGCCTCCCAGGGCATGGATCACGCTTCCGGCACACAGGAACAGCAGTGCCTTGAAAAAGGCGTGTGTTGTGAGATGGAACATCGCCCCGGTGAAGGCGCCAACACTCAGCCCGACAAACATATACCCAAGCTGGCTGATGGTGGAATATGCGAGAATTTTTTTGATGTCGTTCTGAAAAATCGCGATGGATGCGGCAAACAGGGCGGTCGCCAGTCCCGTCATACCCATGATGGCCATGGTAGCGGGTGAAAGCACATACAGGATGTTGGAGCGGGCTACCATGTAAACCCCGGCCGTAACCATCGTTGCCGCATGGATAAGCGCCGAAACCGGTGTGGGGCCTGCCATGGCATCGGGCAACCATGTGTAAAGCGGGATTTGCGCACTCTTTCCGACTGCGCCCACGAATAGCAGCAGGGTAATGGCAACAATGGAAGGATTTCCAAACGATATTGACTTTGCCTGGGCAAATACATGGTCGAACGACAATGAGTTGAATATATTGAAGATCAGGAACATTCCCAGGAGAAAACCCAGGTCGCCGATGCGGTTCATGATAAAAGCCTTCTTTGCGGCATTGTTATATTCATGGTTTCTAAACCAAAACCCGATGAGCAGATATGAGCAGAGCCCAACCCCTTCCCATCCGATGAACATGATCGGGTAATTCGCTCCAAGTACCAGTAAAAGCATGGAAAAGACGAAAAGGTTCATATATGCAAAAAAGCGGTTGAACCCGGGATCATCCTTCATGTAACCAATTGAATAAACATGGATTATAAACCCAACCCCGGTCACAATCAGCAGCATCAGGATCGACAATGGATCAATGAGGAAGGAGAAAGGAATGTCGAGGGGGCCAACGTGGAGCCAGGGGAAGAAGAAGCGGGTTGGCGAGGCAGCGAAATCGTGAAAATTAAAAAAAACGACCAGCGATAAAATAAAAGACAGAAGAACTGTTCCGGGGCCGATGACTGAAGCCCATTTTTTGGGAATCGCCCGAAAGCCCAACCCCAGGATTAAAAATCCCAGCAATGGGAACAGTGGAATTAATATTAAAATTGCATTCATTATTTTAATTTCGGAATCATCTTCATTTTCACAAATTTCGCTATTTCGCTATTTTGCTGCCTCGCAGCTAATTTTCACCATTTAAGCTTATTAAGCACATTGATATCAATCGAATGCGTCGTTCTGTAAATGAGCACCACAATGGCAAGCCCGATCGCCACTTCCGCGGCCGCCACGACCATGATGAAAAACACGAATATCTGGCCGGCCGGATCGTTTGAATAGGCTGAAAACGCTGCAAGCAGGAGGTTGATCGAATTGATCATGAGTTCAATGGACATCAGGATCACCAGGGCATTGCGCTTGATGAGTACACCAACCACCCCGATGCTGAAAAGTACGGAGCAAAACACCAGGTAATATTGGATCGGGATGGAGGAAATGGGAGCCATAAAAAGTATTTTTTTTGAATATCGAATGTTGAATATCGAAAATTGAATATTGAATTATTTTTGCGTTCTGCGTTTTTCGGAAGTTTGGATGCTTTTTACAAATATTGAAATTAATTCGTCACATTCCTGAAGACATTCAGACAATATCTCAGTTTTCTTGGATAATGGTTTAAGCTGAATGATTTTATTGAAACCAGGGTTTCTCTTAATTCCTTTAAACAAGTTTTCATCTTGTGAATAAAATCATTCAGTGATTCTGCGCCTTTTGCTTCACCATAATTTAAAGCTGGCGAACATGCTGACCAGACTACCTGTCCTCCAATATATCTTCCGAACATTGTTTCCTGGAAAGTTTCAGCCAAATTAGCTATCATGACAGCGAATTTAATGAGCCGATCCTCTAAATCATATTTCTTTCCTTCGTTCATACTTTACTATTTACTCCGTCCAATATTCAATGTTCAATATTCAATATTCGTTATTCATTTATATCTGTTCCTTCTTACCCAATAAAACCGCCCCGACCATCGCGGTTAAAAACAGAACCGACGACAGTTCAAAAGGAACAAGATAATCATGGTATAAGATCTTTCCCAGGTTTTTTACCAATCCGATCTGGGTGGTCAGGGGATCCTGAATCAATTTAACGTCGTACTCCCGGAAAATCCCGACCAGGGTTAGCATCAGCATGCCCCCGGCAACAAAAGCGATGATGTTGACCCACATGGGCTTGGGCGAACGCTCGTCTTTATTGAGGTTGAGAAGCATGACCGTGAAAAGGAAAAGCACCATGATGGCGCCGGCATAAACGATCACATGGACTACCGCAAGAAACTGGGCATTCAGCAATACGTAATGGCCGGCGATGGCAAAAAAGGTAAGTGTCAAAAAAAGCACTGAATGGATCGGCTTTTTCGATGCAAGCACCATCACTGCCGAAAAGAGGGCCAGGATGGAAAGAAAGTGAAAAATATACTGGGTAAACATGGTTTTATTAATTCAAAAGGTAAATTGCAAAATGCAAAAATTATCTGCTTTGCCGGCAATGCCCTTCATTTTGATATTTACATTTTGAATTTCCTTTTTATTTGTTGTGTTTATACTTTTTATTCTTTTTAAATTCAAGTACTTCCGCTGTTTGTCTTTTTGAAACATCTATCCGCTTTGCCGGGTCCAATGGTTCAACGAGTTCATCCTTGCCATAGGTGAATTTGTCGCGGCTATATTCAGATTTCACAAGTTCCGGGGTCAAAAAGATGGCCTCTTTGGGGCAGGCTTCTTCGCAATCGCCACAAAAAATACAGCGCAGCATGTTGATCTCATACACGATGGCATATTTTTCTTCGCGGTACAGGTGCTCTTCTCCCGGTTTTCGCTCTGCTGCAACCATGGTGATCGCCTCGGCCGGGCAGGCAACCGCGCAAAGTCCGCAGGCGGTGCAGCGTTCCCTTCCTTCCTCATCACGCTTCAAAACATGTTTTCCTCGATAAATATCTGAATATTCACGCTTTACTTCAGGATATTGAACGGTCGTTTTTTTTCGGAACAGGTGCCCAAAGGTAATCCGCATCCCGTTCAGAATCGCAGGGAAATAGATCCTCTCCCAGAAATTCATCTGTTTATTGGAAACAACCCTGGATCTGTTGGTCAGACTTTTCATTGATTTAAAAGTATCACGATTCCTGTGATGACAACATTTAGTATCGCTAACGGGATCAGGTTTTTCCAACCGAGTTTCATCAGCTGGTCGTAGCGGAATCGCGGGAGTGTCCAGCGTATCCACATGTAGATGAAACCGAAAAAGGTGATCTTGGTGAAAAGCACCATGAAACTGACAAAAGCAAAAACATTCGGCGACAGTCCCAGTTTATCAAGGCCGGGGAAATGATAACCGCCTAAAAACAGGGTTGCCATTACCGCGCCGGAAATGAACATGTTGATGTATTCGGCAAAAAGATAAAAGCCGAGTTTCATGCTGCTGTATTCCGTATGATAGCCCCCTACCAGTTCCGTTTCACATTCGGGCAGATCGAACGGGGAGCGGTTGGTTTCGGCGAATGCACATATCAGGAATATCAGGAATCCCAGGGGCTGGAAAAAGATGTTCCAGTGAAACCCCTGTTGTTGTGCAACAATTTCGCGCATGCTGAGCGACCCGGTCATCATGACGATGGTGATGATCGACAAACTCATGGCCAGCTCATAGCTGATCATCTGAGAGGAGGCCCGCACCGCCCCGAGAAGTGCGTATTTATTATTGGAGGCCCATCCTCCGATCATGATGCCGTAAACCCCGATGGAGAGAATGGCAAAGATGTAAAGGATCCCGATGTTTACATCAGCCACCTGCAGGGGAGATGCCACCCCATGGATGGACAGGTCGGGACCCCAGGGAATGACCGCACTCGTGAGCAGGGCAATGAACATGGTGAGTGACGGACCCAGGATGTAAAGAAATTTATCGGCGGAGATGGGCATGAACTCCTCTTTAAAAAAAAGTTTGGCACCATCTGCAAATGGTTGTAAAAGCCCCCACGGGCCGGTCCGGTTCGGGCCGTGACGGTCCTGGAACCAACCCGCCACTTTTCGTTCAATCAGGGTGGAATACATGGCCACCACAAGGCTGAGCACCAGGATGAAACTTGAAAGGATGGTTTTGTATATGATGTACCTTATCATTTCATTAAAAAATCATTGGGCAAAATGCAAATCGATTTATTCTTTCTTTTCCATGGTTCCTTCAATCGGATGAATGATCGACTGTTCCTTCATTTCTTCATAATGATTGGATGAAATAACCGACTGGCGTTTGATATGCCGGGGGCCTTCCATAACCCAATCGGTTGATTCTTTCTTTTCAAACCGGCATTCGTTGCAAATAAAAGTCTCCAGTTCTCCATACTGATCTTTTCGCCCGGTGATGCGGTAGATTTCGCTGCCGAACATCCAGGCAGCCACTTTCCCTGAACATTTACCGCATTCACGGTGGGCATTCATCGGTTTCAGGAACCATACGCGGCTTTTAAACCGGAATGTTTTATCGGTCAGTGCCCCGACCGGACAAACATCGATCACGTTGCCGGAAAACTCGTTGGTCACAGAATTTTGGATAAAAGTACTGATTTCCGAAACATCACCCCGGTAAAGGACTCCGTGCAGCCGCTGATCGGTCAGTTGATCGGCCACATAAACACAACGGTAACAAAGAATACACCGGTTCATATGCAACTTGATGTTTTCGCCGATATCGATTACAGGGTATTCGCGGCGTTCCTCTTCGGTGGCTGTTTCCTCCATCCCGTATCCAAAACTCAGGTCCTGGAGGTCACACTCTCCTGCCTGGTCGCAAACCGGGCAATCGAGCGGGTGGTTGAGCAGAAGGAATTCCACAATTCCTTTGCGTGCTTCAATAACTTCAGGCGAAGTGAGGTTTTGCACCACCATCCCATCCTGAACCGGAGTGCTGCACGAAGCAACCAGTTTGGGCATCGGGCGCGGATCCTTGGCCGACGATTGCGCCACCCTGACCAGGCAGGTACGGCATTTCCCACCGGAACCTTTCAGTTTCGAATAATAGCACATGGCCGGGGGGACAACGTTGCCTCCGATCTTGCGCGCTGCATTGAGAATGGTGGTTCCGTCTTCTACCTCGACCGGAATATTGTCTATGGTTACTTTTAGCATTTTCAGAAAAGTCTTTCAGCATTCAAAATGCAAAGTGCAAAATTCAAATGTTATTTTAATGATCCTTCAAAAATCGTAAATCTCCTGTTTTTCACCACCCTGCTCTCTTTTTCAAGGACTTCTGCCGGGTGAAGCACGTGTTCTTCAAATTCATGCCGGAAATGCCTGATGGCGCTTGCAACAGGCCAGGCTGCCGCATCGCCGAGCGGGCATATCGTATTTCCCTCGATGTTCTTCGCCACATGCACCAGCAGATCGATATCCGACATTTTCCCCAGTCCGTGCTCTATACGGGATAGAACTTTTTCCATCCAACCGGTCCCTTCGCGGCATGGCGAGCATTGCCCGCACGATTCATGACGGTAAAAACGAGTCAGGTTCCAGGTATTCCGCACAATACAGGCATCTTCATCATACACGATAAACCCTCCTGAACCAAGCATGGTTCCGCTTTCAAACTCTCCGTCGGCCATTGACTCGTAGGACATCAGCCGTTTTTCCCCTTTGGCCGTATTCAGTATCAGGTCAGCAGGAAGAATGGGCACCGATGATCCTCCCGGGATCACGGCTTTTAAATATTTGTCGTTGGGAATGCCCCCGCAGTATTCGGGGGAGTAAATAAAATCCTCTGCCGGAAGGCCCATTTCAATTTCGTAGACCCCCGGATTGTTGATGTTTCCGCACGCGGAGATCAGTTTGGTCCCGGTACTTTTACCTCGCCCGATCTTTGCATATGCCTCTCCTCCCATGCTGATGATGGGGCCGACAGTGGCAAGAGTCTCTACATTGTTCACCACGGTCGGACAGCCATACAATCCCTTGAACGCAGGGAATGGAGGCTTGATCCGCGGATTTCCTCGTTTTCCTTCCAGTGATTCCAGCAGGGCGGTCTCCTCTCCGCAAATGTAAGCGCCAGCCCCGGGATGAACATATATATTCAGTGAAAAATCGGTTCCGAGGATCCGGTCTCCGAGAAAACCATGCTGGCAGGCCTCTTTGATTGCTTTTTCAAGAATGCCTACCAGGTACTTGAACTCCCCGCGGATGTAAATATAGGATGTCTTCACACCAAGAGCATAACTTGAAATGATGATCCCTTCGAGCAGCAGATGCGGCAAATGGTGCATCAGGTAACGATCCTTGAATGTTCCGGGCTCGCTTTCGTCAGCATTGCATACAAGATATCGTGGCTTCTCCGTTTTCCGGTCAAGGAAGCTCCACTTGAGCCCGGTGGGGAAACCTGCTCCACCCCTTCCGCGTAACCCCGACCGGGTGACTTCTGTGCTTACCTGGGAGGCCGTCATCTCGCGCAATGCTCTTTCCACGGCAGAATACCCGCCGTGGGCGCGGTAAACGTCGAAATCCCGGATACCCGGAATCTCAATGTTGGCTAGCAGAATTTTTCCACCCATGTCGAATCGTCCGTTTTGTCTTTGCTGGCATACTCCCTCAGGTCTTCAAGAAGTTTGTCTATCTTGCCTGGTGTGAGCTTTTCGTAATATTCGGTGTTGATCTGCATCACAGGCCCGGTACCGCACGACCCAAGGCATTCCACCTCCTTCAGGGTAAAAATCCCGTCAGGAGTGGTTTCTCCCGTTTTGACCTCCAGCACTTCCTGAAGGTATGCCAGTATTTGTTCGCCCCCGGAGATGGCACAAGGGCCGGTACGGCAGACTTCTATCACATATTTTCCCATTTTGTCAAGATAAAACATGGAATAGAATGTGGCAACCTCATACACTTCGATCGGCTGAATGCCGAGCAGGGAAGCCACATAATCCATGATGTCAACCGAAAGAAAACCACCCAGTTCTTCCTGCGCAATGTGTAAAACCGGCAACAACGCCGATTTTTGCTGACCATCGGGGTACCGGCTGATCAGACTGTGCACCTTTTTCAGTATGTCTGACGAGAAAGCAAGTATTTTGCCTTCGCGTTTGAACTGAGGATGGTTTATGATGGTACTGTTTTCCATTATGTTATTCATTCTAAGTGCAAAATGCAGAATGCCAAGTCAAATTTCAAGTTTTACGTTCCACGCTTGCAATTCCAAAATATTTGTATCCTTCCTTTTACTTTTTCATGCATCCAATTCCCCTGCTATCACGTTCATACTGCTCATCGTCAGGATGGCATCTGATAAGACGCCGCCCCGGATCATCTCCGGATAGGCCTGGTAATAGATGAACCCCGGCCTGCGGAAATGCAACCGGTAAGGGGTTCTTCCGCCATCGCTTACGAGGTAAAACCCCAACTCGCCGTTTCCGCCTTCAACTGAATGATACACTTCACCGGCAGGCACGTCAATCTCGCCCATGACAATTTTAAAATGCCAGATCAAGGCCTCCATTTTTGAATAAACATCCTCTTTTGGTGGCAGGTAAAACTGTGGAACATCCACATGAAAACTGCCTTCCGGCAAATTTTCAAGGGCATTGCGCACAAGGCCAATACTTTCCCAAAGTTCCTGCTGCCTGACACAAAACCGGTCATAAGTATCGCCCTGGGTGCCAAGGGGAATGGTAAATTCAAAATCGTCGTAACTGCTGTAAGGTGTCGTCACCCGTACGTCGTAATCAACACCAGCAGCGCGGAGATTGGGGCCGGTAAAGCCATAGTTCAGCGCGCGTTCACCACTGATGGGCCCCACACCAATGGTACGGTCCATAAAGATGCGGTTGCGCATGAGCAATTTTTCAAATTCACGGAGCACTTTCGGGAGATGGTCAAGGAACTCCCTGATCTTTTTAACGGCCTTCAGAGAAAGGTCACGCTCGAACCCGCCGATACGGCCCATGTTGGTCGTAAGACGCGCTCCGGAAACCTCTTCATATATCTCATAAACTTTTTCGCGTTCCTGGAAAACGTAGATGAACCCGGTAAGCGCCCCGCTATCGACCCCGATCACACTGTTGCATATCAGGTGGTCGGTGATGCGCGCCAGTTCCATCAGGATGATGCGCATGTAATCAACCCGCTTCGTGGTTTTCACACCAAGCAGTTTTTCTACGGTCATGTGCCAGCCGATGTTGTTGATGGGAGAAGAACAATAGTTCAGCCGGTCGGTGAGCGGGGTTATCTGGTAATAGGGCCGTCGCTCGGCTATTTTTTCAAACGCACGGTGAATGTACCCGATGGTTTGGTCTGCATCGATGATCTGCTCGCCATCCATCGTAAGGACATTCTGGAAAATGCCATGTGTGGCCGGATGGGTGGGGCCGAGGTTGAGGGTCGTATATTGGTTTTCTTCCATGTTGTTTACCCCACTCCCTGTCCCCCACCCCGGTTCAGGGAGGGGGAAGGGTTGCATGGGTTCATCTTCCAAAATATCTATCGTCTTTGTCTTCCCTTGTGGGATCTTCCAGCGGGTATTCCTTGCGCATCGGGAAAAAATCCATGTATTCGACGTTTAAAATACGCTTCAGGTTGGGATGCCCTTCAAAGATGATCCCATAAAAATCATAGGTTTCCCGTTCCATCCAGTTTGCTGACGAGAACAAATCGGTAACAGTGGGGAGGTAGGGATTTCCAAGTGTGACAAACGTCTTGATGCGAATTCGTTTATTTTCTCTCAGATTGTGAAGGTGGTATACCACGCCAAAAGGCAACCCGCGATCGGGATAGTGAATCCCGCACAGATCGGTCAAAAAACCGAAATTCATGTTTTCATTTTCCTTCAGGAAGCGAATTACTTCATAGATCACAGGGCTTGCGACGGTAAAGGACAGAATGTCTGACGCTGTATCCATCTTCAGAATATCCTGGTTAAAAGCCTTGTATATTTTATCGATGATAAACGAATTCTCCATCCTGATTTTGATTACCTGTTGAAACGCGGCATGCCGTGTTCCAGCGTTATTCCAATATCCCGTACGATGACAACAATTCCTTATATTCTTCCGAATACCTTCGGCGCAATGATTCCTTTGCAACCAGGTCCTGTATTTTCATAAATCCGTCGATGATCTGCTCGGGACGGGGAGGGCAGCCAGGCACATATACATCAACAGGAACCACACGATCGATGCCCTGCAACACGCTGTAAGTGTCGAAAATTCCCCCGCTTGATGCACAGGCTCCTACCGCCAGCACCCAACGGGGTTCGGCCATCTGGATATATACCTGCTGAATGACCGGGGCCATCTTTTTGGCAATTGTTCCCATCACCATCAGCAAATCCGCCTGCCGTGGGCTGAAACTCAAACGCTCAGCGCCAAACCTTCCCAAATCATAATGTGCTCCCATGGTGGCCATGAACTCAATGCCACAACATGAAGTTGCAAATGGCAATGGCCATATTGAGTTTTTCCTGGCCAGGCCAACCACCCTGTCGAGGGTTGTGGCAAAAATCCCCGGAGCAGTGTAGCCGTCGGGCATGTC
Source organism: uncultured Bacteroidales bacterium (assembly GCA_903903985.1). Taxonomy (GTDB): domain Bacteria; phylum Bacteroidota; class Bacteroidia; order Bacteroidales; family FEN-979; genus CAIVAT01. The sequence continues at coordinate 16,340 of CAIVAT010000054.1, forward strand.
AACTTTATTATATTTTGGAGGCTCATTTTGCATATTGCCTGCTCAATGGCTTTATGAATATCGAATATTGAACAACGAATTTTGAATATTGAAGTTTTGCTATCGCTCGATTTCTACGCCCCGCTATTTCGCTGATTATTTTTAATCTTCCCAGTTCAACGCCCCTTTCTTAATGATGTACCAGAACCCAAACAGCAGAAAGCCCAGGAATAAAAGCATTTCCCAAAAACCATCCCAACCAAACTCCTTGAAATTTATAGCCCAGGGATAGAAAAAAATGATTTCCACATCGAACAGCACGAAAAGAATGGCTATCAGGAAATACTTGATGGAGAAAGGGAAACGGGCATTTCCTTTTACCTCAATACCACATTCAAAATTCTGATCCTTTCGAACCGTATGGAACTTCTTTCGTTTTCCTCCAATATAGTGGGTGGCAAGCATCGTGGCCGCAACAAAACCAAAAGCCACCAACGACTGAACCAATACCGGGATGTAATCAGAGGCAAAAAAAGACCTGTCCATTATTTAGAATTGTTCTTGACAAAGATATGTAAAATTTTTAATCCCCGTTAAAATCTTCACAAAGAAAATACCGGAATTCCGGAATGCTATGGTCCTGCAGGATCAGAAGGCTGCTTGTCAAGGCGAAAAAATGAAAAGTAATTGCCGTATTGGATTCCAGAATCGAGAACCAAATCCGCCTTTTTAGACACTTCCCGGCATGCCTTTTTCGGCAGGTCACTCATAATCCGCCCGTTAGCTTCCGGCAATGATGTTGGTTCAATTTTTTCATTGGGTACGGTGAGTCCGTTTTTTTTATTCGCGGGCCTTTTTATAAGATACTTCCATATGATGCAAAACAGACAAAAAACAAGAATCTTTTTTCGCTTATTTTTACTCTCGTTTGTCCAGTTATCCGTTTACCATGCTTCACCGGCACAAGGAACCTGTTCATCCATGGCCCAGGCGACCATTGTTTCGCCTGACAATATCTTTTCAATGGCCCTTTCATCACCTGATGGTACCCGCTTCATTCTGAACAACGGCAGAGACGATTGTTATGACCTGGGAATCTCGGGGTTACAACCCAGGCTTTATGGAATGAACGGGGAACAGACCGTTCAGTACGAACTGATTGTGACAAAAAATTCGGCAGTTTCAATTGATATAACCACCATCCTGTTGAGCGTGATCTTCGATGAAAATGTCCGGGATGGGGTCTACCATGGAGCGAGTCCATACACGTTTTCAGTAAATTACAATTAAAGGCCGCGCCGACAGATTGTTATGGCGTGAACATTACAAGAAATTTAATTCAGCCAGCATCGGCCTGCCTTTGGAGAGAACAACCGCTCCGGGATTATTTACCGGTAAATTATGATCCTTTACCGATTTCCTGCCCTTTGAATACCTTCATCTCAACTGGGATCTCATACCGGTTCACCCTGAAGAGAAGACTTGACGATTCATAGGAAAAGCAGAACAACTGGTATGTCGAAGGAAGTTACCGGGAAAAACTCAAACCGCGGGAAATGAAGATGAAATCCTTTTTGTGAAATCGGGATACACGGTCATCAGGATCAACTTCAACGAGATCCTGTACATCGAAGGACTGGATGATTATATTAAAATCCATTTTGTGGGTGAAAAAAAACCCGTTCTTTCCCTGATGAGTTTGAAAAGCATGCTCGAAAAACTCCCCGAAAGGCGGTTCATGCGGGTTCACCGGAGTTTTATCGTTTCCCTGAACAACGTCCGGAGCGTCCGCAATAAATATATTTTTCTCGACACCGGGAAAATCCCGGTCGGTGACACCTACCAGGAGGCTGTATCTGCATGGTTATCTTCTTTTTAACCCATTTTTTTCGTCCATCCCTTCCGGCTGCAGATTCCAGGAAAATGAACATCCCCGGCGCAGAACAGCGAGGAATTAAATTGATAAAATATTTATTGTTTTAAACCTTTGGAGGGTCACGGACCCTCCAAGGGTCGGGTTAAGGGGATGAGGAAAATAAACGATTTTCCAACTACATTTGCGTTATAAAAACGGAAGATGAAAAATAATTTATTTATCGCCTTCGAAGGTATTGACGGAAGCGGGAAAAGCACACAGGTAAAATTACTGTCAGAAAGCCTGATCCGGACAGGCCACCGGGTTTACTGCACGGAAGAGCCAACCGACAGCCGCATCGGATCCATTATCAGGGAGGTCTTCCGGCATAAAATGGAAGCCGACCACCGCACCATTGCCGGCCTGTTCGTTGCAGACAGGCTCGACCATCTGCTGAACAGGACCCATGGCATCCTGAAAAAACTCGAAGAAGGCTATACCGTAATTACCGACCGGTATTATCTTTCCTCCTATGCCTATCAGGGGGCCCACATGCCCATCGATTGGGTGATTGAAGCCAATTCCATGAGCGCCGACCTGCTTCGTCCCGACCTGAATATTTTCATTGACATTTCTCCCGCGATCAGCATGGAACGGCTTACCCGCGGCAGAACCTCGCTGGAACTATTTGAAACCCTGGAGAACCTTGTAAAAGTTCGCGAAAAGTATTTTGAAGCGATGGGAAAAGTCAAATCCGCTGAGTGCATCTTCGTCACCGACGGAAACCGTTCACCTGAATTAATTGCGGCAGATATTTGGAAAGAGGTTTCTGAAAAACACATTTAAAAATTCCGCTTCCCCATTTCGCTATCTATTATTCATACCTCAACGCATCAATCGGGTTCAATCCTGCAGCTTTGCGGGCGGGATACCAGCCAAAGAAAATCCCGATCGCTGAGGAAAAAAGGAATGACATAAGGATCGATTGTACCGTGATGGTCACGGGCCAGCTGAGTATGTTTGCAATGAGCTGGGAAACCAGGACGCCGAAGGTTACCCCGATGAAACCACCGAGGAGGCTGATCATCAACGCTTCGATGAGGAACTGAAGGAGTACATCCCGACCACGGGCGCCCACACTCATGCGGATTCCGATCTCGCGGGTCCGTTCGGTGACGGATACCAGCATGATGTTCATGATCCCGATCCCTCCAACAAGCAGGGAAATACTGGCAATGGTGGCCAGCAGAATGGTGAGGATGCTGGAAGTCGCAGTTGCAGCGGTTGCAATATCGGTCTGGGTACGGATGGTGAAATCGGGATCTTCAGATGGCCCAAGGTTGTGTTTGGCTTTCAGTACATCGGTAATCTCCTGGGAAGCGGTCGGGATCAGCGGTTCTGTTACGGCTGAGGCCAGCATGTTCTGTATGAAAGTGATCGCCAATATCCGCTTCTGAACGGTACTGAAAGGAGCGATCACCATATCATCCTGGTCCTGTCCAAATGCATTTTGTCCTTTTTTTTCGGTAATCCCGACAATTTTAAAAGGTATTTTGTTGATGCGGATATAACTACCGATGGGATCGGCGTTCACCCCGAACAGGTTGGTCACCACCGTTTGTCCGATCACGCAAACTTTTGTAGCGCTGCGGTCGTCGCTCATGGTAAAAAGATTGCCACTCATCAGTTTCAGGTTGCGGATTTCAAAATAATTCGGATAAACACCATAAACGGAAGTCCGCCAGTTCAGGTTGCCATTGACCAATTGTCCGCTGCCGCGCACCTGTGGGGTGATGTAAGCCACGGAAGGGCAACGGTCGACAATGGCCGTCACATCCTCAAGCGTCATCTTTTGCGATGATCCTGCCTCCATGCGTACCCCTCCGGTGCTGCTGGCCTGGGGAAAAATCATTAAAACATTGGTGCCGAGGGTGGAGATCTGTGCCTGGATGCTCTGCTTGGAGCCTTCACCGATGGCCAGCATGGCGATTACGGAAGCAACCCCGATGATGATGCCCAGCATGGTTAGGAAAGTCCGCATTTTATTTTTGGCCAGCGAATGCAGGGCTGCCTTTAAAAGATTTTTCAGCTTCATATCTCATCCTCCACAGCCATTAAAGGCATTTTCTCCAATACATCCATGGCATTCCTTGGTTTATCAACTTCCATGGCCCTGATGATCTTGCCATCGCGGAAAGTAATGTTTCGTTTCGTAAAGGCTGCAATATCCGGCTCATGGGTCACAATGACAACGGTAATACCTTTCTGATTCAGCTTCTGGAAGATGGCCATCACTTCCACGCTGGTCCGGGTATCGAGGTTCCCGGTAGGTTCATCGGCCAGGATCACAACAGGATCGTTTACCAGTGACCGGGCAATGGCCACCCGCTGCTGTTCGCCACCCGAAAGTTGGTTCGGAAAATGATGGGAACGGTCCGCAAGACCGACGGCTTCAAGTGCATTCAGCGACCGTTCGCGCATCTCGCGGGAGGTAATTTTTTTATTGTACATCAGCGGCAATTCTACGTTTTCTAAGGCGGATGTCCGCGACAGCAAATTAAACGACTGAAAGACAAACCCGATCTTACGGTTTCTCAGGTTGGCCAGCTGGTCCTTATTGAGGCTGCTCACATCTACTCCGTCGAGCAGGTATTGCCCGCGGGTTGGTACATCAAGGCAACCGATGATGTTCATAAAGGTGGACTTGCCGGATCCGCTTTTACCCAAAATGGACACGAAATCATCTTTCATGATGTCGGCATTGACGCCCCGGAGTGCATGAACCTCAACATCACCCATTTTATAGATCTTCACCAGGGCCTTGACTGAAATTATCGCATTGCTCATATTAACGTCCTCCCCTGCCACTGGTGCCCCCTCTCGGCATTTGTGGGGCAAATGGGTTTTGCTGCTGTCCAGCCTGTGCCGTTTGCACAGTGGCCGTACCAACCACGACCTCATCCCCCTCATTGATCTTTCCACGTATTTCGGTATTTAACCCATCTGTAACACCTGTGCGTACACGGTGCGGTTTGAGCGAATCGCCCACCTTGACCCACACCATCCCGAAATTCCCGCGACGCCGGGTTTCACCACCACCTGCAAACCCACCCTGCCGGCCGGCATTCCCTGCATTCATTGCATTGCCCGGATTCATTGCATTGCCCGGATTCATTGCACTGCCTGCATTGCCTCTACCGGCCCATTTTTCACGCATTTTTTTAATTGAATCCGGCAGATTTTTTTCCAGGGCATCGATATATTCCTGCGGTGGCGAAAAGCGCAGGGCAGTGGAAGGAACCTTCAGCACATCTTTCTCTTCCTGCACCATGACGGTGATGTTGGCCGTCATCCCGGGCAACAACTTCAGGTCGGGATTGGGAACATCAATGATAACGGTATAGTTAACCACATTCTGTGTTACAACCGGTTGCAGCCGCACCTGGCGAACGGTGCCATCGAAGGTCATATCTGGATAGGCATCCACGGTGAATTTAACGGTTTGACCGACAAGGATTTTACCGATATCCCCCTCGTCGATGTTTGCCTGAACCTGCATCTTGGTAAGGTCGTTTGCAATGGTGAAGAGCGTAGGCGTGCTGAAACTGGCGGCTACTGTCTGCCCCACATCCACCGCCCTTGAAACCACCACACCGGATATCGGTGCGATGATGGTCGCATAACGCAGGTTGATCCTGGCACGGTTCAATGCGGCCAGAGATGATGTTGCGTTGGTCATATTTGTTTCATAGGTTGAAAGTGCCAGGTCATAATCTGCCTGGGCGACCACCTTTTGATCAAACAGCACTTTCGTCCGGTCAAAATCCCGCTTTGCCTGGTTAACCTGAATCTCTGAACGTTTGAGCGATGCTTTTGCATCATCCACTGCCTGAACAAGAAAAGTGGTATCAAGAACCGCTATGACCTGCCCTTCTTTCACCACCGAATTGAAATCCACATAGATCTTTTTGATGATCCCTGAAACCTGTGTCCCTACCTGGACAGTGGTCACCGCCTGCAATGTACCGCTGGCCCTCACCGTCACCTGGATATCGCCTTTTTCCACCTTCGCCGTTCTGTATTCCACAGCCGAGGCCTTTTTCTTTCCAACGACCAGCCATAGTGCGACTGCAGCTCCAACAACCACAACCACTGCCAATATAATCCAATATGCCTTTTTCATGTTTTTAATCTTGTTATTTCGTGACAAAAATCGTAATTCGTAATTCGTAACTCGTAATTAAAACGTAATCGCTTTCCCCTGATAAAAATCCAAAATTTTCCGTTTAAAGATATAATCGAATTTCGCCTGGATGAGATTTGACTGCGACTGGGTAAAATTGTTCTTCTGGATCAGAAAGTCAGTGGCGCTCATCACTCCGACTGTAAATTTCTTTTCTGCATTTTGATACACTGATTCCACTGCGGCAACCTGCTGTTTCGTTGCTTCGTATTTTTTCACGGAAGCGCGCATATCCGTGTAGGTCTGTTCAATGCTTTTACGCAGGACGTTCCTGACGTTTTGTTCACTCAGCCGGGTGGTGATCAGGTTGATCTTGGCCCGGTCGATATTGCTCTTGATTTGGCGGTTGCTGTATATCGGGATGGAAACCCCCATGGAAAAGGATTGCCCGATGTTATCCCAGATTTGTGCAAAAAACGGGTATCCTTCCGGGTTGACTGTGCCTTTTTTCCTGCTTGATGCATAATTTGAATTCAGATTAGCCCCCAGGGTGATCCGTGGCCAGTGTGCCCCCTGTGATACTTTCAATGCCATCATCGAGGCATTTGTTCTCAGCAAGGCACTGGTGATCTGAGGCTGAACCATCAGCGATTTCTGGTAGATCTCCTCGTTCGTCTGCAAAACCCCGGCTGAAGATTCATCCATAACGGGTACCTCCACCTCGAAATTATCAACGATGGGTATGTCCATGAGCTGCATCAGGGTCACCTTGGCCAGGTCAAGCTGGATTTGTGCATTGATGACCGAAAGATTGTCGGTGGCCATTTGTGATTTTATCTGCAGGAGATCACTTTCAGGCGATTTGCCGGCATTCACCATCTTCTCTGTCCGGTCAACCTGCGAAGCGGTGGCCTCTTCCTGGCTTTTTGCTGCAGCGAGGATTTCGTTGGCAAAAAGAACCTGAAGATACCCGGTTGTGATGTTCAGGGTTACGTCATTTTTTGCCTTTTCGATGTCGGACTCGCCTGCCTGAACATTCAGCCGGTTTTGCCGGATGGTATTGGCATTCTGCATGCCATTGAACAGATTGTAGCTGCTGCTGACCCCTACGTTCGTTGAATGATAGGCCTCCGTAACGAATGTGTTTGTGGTTGGGTCAACGTTTTTACCGACGTTCAGCGCTTCATTGGCATTGGCGCTCACACTGGGGATGCGGTTGGCCTTTGATTGCTCAAGGGTTACTTTGTTCAGCTCATTGCTCTGGCGGCTCTGGTTGATTGCGATGTTCCGCTGATACGCGGTATCCAGGCATTGCTGAAAAGTCCAGGGTTTGGTCTGGGCCCCGGCAAGTCCCGAAACAAGAAACACTAATATAAAAAGACCACTCGTTTTTTTCATTTGCTGTTTTTTTACATTTAATCCGTTGGTTTTTCGTTGTTTATGATCTTAAAAAGCTGGTCGCGGTAATGCTCGCTGATCGGTATTTCCTTTTTGCCGATGGTGAGCATGTGTTTCTGCACAAAGTCGATTTTATGAAATGCCACAATAAAAGAGCGATGAACACGGATAAAATCGCGGGCAGGCAGTTTTTCCTCCAGGGCTTTCATGCTCATCTGCGTGACGACAGGTTTTTCACTCGCATAAATCTTGATATAATCCTTCAACCCTTCGATGTAAAGAATATCTTTCAGGTTTATTTTATAGAGTTTATAATCCGCCTTGACAAACAGGAAATTCGGAGAAGCCACAATTTCTTTGGAGTTGGCCTGGCTGGAGGCCCGCTCGCGCAGGTCCATGTATTCGTGCACCTTGTTCACTGCTCTCAGGAACCGTTCAAAAGGGTATGGTTTCAGCAGGTAATCAATTACATCCAGGTCAAACCCCTCTGTGGCATAGGAGGAAAATGCCGTCGTGAAAATGACCATGGGTTTGTGAGGCAGGCTGCGTAACAATTGTATTCCTGAAATGTCGGGCATCTGGATGTCGAGAAACAGGAGGTCGATGGGTTGGCTGCGCAATATTTCCATGGCTTCCATGGCGCTTCTGCATGTCTGGACCAGCTCAAGAAACGGAATTTTTTTAATGTTGTCTTCGAGCAGGTCGAGGGCAAGCATCTCATCGTCAATGGCCAGGCAGCGTATCATCCTTCAGAATTTGATTTCAAGTTCCACAATGTATTCATTGCCATCATCCTTGATCAGCAATTGATGTTTCCCGGGGTAAAGCAATTCGAGCCGGCGCATCACATTTTTCAGTCCGATCCCCGACCCCTGCTCCTGGTTGCTGCCACGATGTTTTGCGATATGGTTTTCCACTGAAAATGAAAGAGCCTGTCCATGACAAACCAGACGGATCTTTATTTCAGATGAATCCTGATAACTCACCCCGTGTTTGAAAGCGTTTTCAACAAACGGGATGAGCAACAAGGGCTCGATCGATAACAATTCAACGCGCCCCACGGTTGAAAAATCGATCTTCACTTCACCGGGCAGCCGCAACCGCTGAAGTTCAATATAACTTTGCAGGTATTCCACCTCTTTTTCCAGGCTGACTTTCTCATCCTTTGAATCCTGCAGCATATACCGCATGATCTGGGACAGCTTGATAATTGCATTTTCGGTTTCGTCTGATTTTTTTCTTGCAAGCGAGCAAATGTTGTTCAGGATGTTGAATAGAAAATGTGGGTTGACCTGCGATTTTAAAAATGCCAGTTCCGAAGAGAGTTTCTCGGCTTCCATCTCCTTTTTCTGACGTTCATTTTTGAACCATTCCATGGTGATCCGCACCGAACTGCTCAGCGCAAAGGCCATCACCGCCGGATAAAAGGGGAAGAAGGCCGTGCGCCAGAAACTGAACGGATGGTGGTGTTCGACCAACCCGGAGGTGGCAAGGGCAAAAACAACGTTAAGGCCGCCAATGGCGACCAACCCAAGAAGCAACATCAGAAAATAAAGCCATAATTTCTTTTGAAGTAAAAACCGGGGGATCAGATACAAAAAGTTGTAATAGAAATATGCCGCCATGAGCAGCTGCAGGAACCAGCCCATGAGCATAAACCGCTCCCTGCCGGTGTCGGATTCAATAAATATCAGTGGAACCAAGAGGAAGGCAACCCACACCAGAATATGGATCAAAACAGTATATGATTTTGAATGCATGCCGGGAATTCCTTCCATGGATAAACTTTTCAGCGAAATTATTCAATTCCTCCTCATCATTTTAACAAAATAGACAGTCCATGTAATTTTGACGCTTTTAAAGATTTTTTAGCCGATGAGGGAAATAACTTGGTTGGTTTAATTGTTATATTTGTCGGCTATGTTGAACCAGAAATTACAGCAACGGTTAATTCAAAAGCTTTCGCCGCAGCAGGTGCTGGTGATGCGTTTATTGCAGGAACCGATCCTCTCGCTCGACCAGCGGATCAAACAGGAGATCGAAGAGAACCCGGCACTGGAGGAAGCCGCCACCGAGGAGGAGGAAGTTGACACGCTTGACGAGGAGGCCTCCATCGATTCGATTGATTCGGACGAAGATGAATTTTCGGAAATAGAACCTCCGGTCTCAGCCGATGATGAATTTACCTTTGAAGATTACGTCGACGAAGAGGAAATCCCTGAATACCGGCTCGTTTCCAACAATAAAAGTCCCGATGAAGTCACCCGGGAAATACCCATTGTTTCTGGCATCAGTTTCCAGGATTTTCTGATCAGCCAGATCGGATTGTATAAATTCACCGATAAACAATATATCATCGCCACGACCATCATCGGCAACCTCGACGAATCGGGGTACCTTTGCCGCGAGATTCCTGCCCTGGCCGACGACCTTGCATTCAACCAGGCCATAGAAGCCACGCATGAAGAAATCCTGGAGGTGCTGAAAGCCGTGCAATCATTCGACCCGCCAGGCATCGCCGCCCGAAGTCTGCAGGAGTGCCTCCTGATCCAGCTTGAACACAAACCCGATCATACCTACACCATCGACCTGGCCATCATCATCCTCAGGTTCTATTTCGATGAATTCAGCAAGAAACATTACGATAAAATCATTCAAAAAGGGAACATCTCGGAAGAGGAACTCAGGGAGGCCATCGCAGAAATACAGGCGTTGAACCCAAAACCTGGAAATACCATCTCGGAGGTGGCCCGCGACAGCCAGTATGTCGTTCCCGACTTCCTGATCACCAACAACAACGGAATCCTTGAATTGTCCCTCAACACCCGGTACACCCCCGAGTTGTCCCTGAACCGCGACTACATCAGCATGATGCATGAATATGGCGGTGCGAAGCGCAAGCCTGCCGAAAAAGATGCATTGACGTTCATCAAACAAAAACTTGATTCAGCACGCGGGTTCATCGATGCCATCAAGCAACGCCAGGAAACCCTGTTCATCACCATGAAGGCCATCCTGGATTACCAGCTTGAATATTTTCTTACGGGAGACGATACCAAACTGAGGCCCATGATCCTGAAGGATATCGCCACCATCGTTTCCCTCGACATCTCTACCATTTCGCGCGTTGCCAACAGCAAATACGTGCAAACACCTTTTGGCACCCTTGCCCTGAAAAGCTTTTTCAGCGAATCGATGCTGAATACCGAGGGGGAGGAAATTTCGACCAGGGAAATCAAGAAGATCCTCTCCGATACCATCGAAACCGAGACCAAATCGAAACCGCTTACCGATGATGAACTGGTTGACCTGCTGAAAATAAAAGGGTACAACATTGCGCGCCGTACCATTGCCAAATACCGCAAGCAATTGAATATCCCGGTTGCCCGTCTTAGAAAAGAACTTTAAACTGCAGGGCATGACCGAGACACGACTTGCCAGGATCATCTCCTATCTCTTTCATCCGCTGCTGATGCCTTTGTACATCCTGCTGCTCCTTTTAAACCTCAGCACGTTCCTGTCACGCTCGCTTCCTTTCCCCTATAAAATGGCCCTGACCGGCGTGGTAATTTTAACAACCATCCTGTTCCCGCTATTTCTCACCTGGATGTTGCTGCGACTCAGGATCATCACATCGTTGTTTATGGACAAAATGGAAGAGCGAACCTTCCCGATCCTCGCCATCTCCGTGTTTTATTATCTCACGTATTTTCTCCTGAGGGGGATTCACATATCCGTCATATTCAGCTACTACATGCTGGGCGCAACCCTGCTGGCCATCCTGTCGCTTGTGGTAAATTTTTACAGGAAAGTCAGCCTGCACATGATTGCAGCTGGAAGTTTCACGGGGTTGTTCCTGGGGCTTTCACTGAATTTCGGGATCAATTTGAACATTGCCATACTGGCCGGGATCCTGCTGGGTGGAATCATTGGCTTTGCAAGGTTAAAATCAAACTCCCATCAACCGGCCGAAATATATTCAGGCTATGCGATGGGAGTTCTCGTTATGACTGTTTTAATGACCCTCCTCTGATCAGAAGGGCATCAGGAGGAACCCAACCGAAATCGGGTACATGTCGGGGCCCTTGCCTTTTACGAAAACACTTGAAAGGGAATAATAACCGTTGACGTTAAACCACTTGTATCCAACGCGCAGCGTGGGACCGTATGCAAATTTCTCAATGTTCTTGATGCCTTTGAATGAAGCTTTCAGCGTATTGGCTGATTTGAACAGGTAGTCATCACCAACCCATTTTGAATGACCGTAAACCATGTATCCAACTTTAAAACCGGCTCCCACGGTCACCTTGCTTTTTGTTTTCAGCCGAATTTCAATCGGGATTTCAAGGTAGGGCATGGTCAGCTTGCTGCGTTTGTAGCTTAAGCTATCCTCAATTTTAACAAACTGAAAATTAACACTGTCGCCCTGATACCGGTAGTTCCAATAGAGGTTGTGAATGCTGATGCCCAAACCGATCGCAAAACTGAAATTGCTTTTGCCCAGGGGCATGTTATAAGTGCCTAAAACCTGTACTCCCTGGTTGATGGCACGGGTTTTCATACCATCTGCGGTATTCAGCCAAAAATCATTAAACAATCCAACACCAATGCTGATCTTCTTTTTGGTTGACGGATTGACTATCTGCGCCAGACCGGAATGGGGAACAAATATGGTTATACATAGCATGATTACGGTGAGGCTGATCATGATTTTCTTCAGGCTTTTCATAGAATGATTTTTTGCTGGCTACAAAAGTAGCTATTAATAGGCTAAATAACGATCGATTGGCTGGAAAATTGGATCAGCCCCATAAGTTTTCCGGATAAACGCCCACCTGCACCAGTTCACGGATACTTTTCACCACGGTCATCCGATCCTCCTTGTAGGTCATTCCGAACCATTTTTCGTTGCAATGGAGGATCTTCACGGTTGCCTGCTGCGACTTGATGAGATCATTGACAACGCTCGGAATATAAAATTCAGCCTTCAGGTTCCCGGCATTTTTTTCGATGAATGTTGCGAATCCCTCCTTCAGAAAACTGAAAAAGGATGGCGTGAATCCCCAGAAGTTCATGGAAACAATGGTGTCACCGGGAATTGACACCGGTTGTTCCTTTTCGTTCAGGTAGACGATCCCGGTATCTGTCCGCCCGATATGCGTGCGCTCAACAACATCAACGAGCAGGGAATAGCCATCTGGCTGACAAACTCCGCGCGACACTGCACCGAATTCCGACAAGGTATTGGCAACAAGATAGCCAACCATGCAGTAATCGCTTGCCCGCTCCGGAGTCCAGTCTTTATAATACGTTGCAAGGGCTTCGAATGCACCGCGGCCATAAAAGTCATCGGCATTGATCACTGCAAACGGCCCGTTGATCTTGCCCTCTGCCATCATCACCGCATGGCCGGTTCCCCATGGTTTGCTCCGGTCGTCAGGGATCGTGATGCCCACAGGGACCATCCAGGTTTCCTGGAATACATAATCGATGGCAATTCTGTCTTTCAACCGCTCTACAAAGATCTCTTTGAATTCATCCTCGATGGACTCCTTGATGATGAAAATCACCTTGCCGAACCCGGCCCGGATGGCGTCGTAGATTGAATAATCAATGATGGTCTCACCGGATGGGCCTACCTGGTCAAGCTGTTTGAGCCCGCCATACCGGCTGCCCATGCCGGCTGCAAGAATCAATAATGTTGGTTTCATAGTGCGTTTTTTCACCACAACAGGCACAATAGGACACAGTAGGAAATTTGACTAAATATTTTCTCTGTTGTGTTTCCCTCTTGAGCCCTATCGTGTCTGGTGTGGTTGATTTTTCTTTTTACTAACCCGTGCAGGGGTTTTTATTTCCAGGATCGCAATTTATGCCCCGAAAGGGCATAGTAAAAAATATAAAGATAACAGGGGATTAAAATCCAATAAGCCTGTTGCGGGCTGAACAGATCAACCATCCGGCCATAAAGCAGCGGCAGCAAGGCGCCTCCTGCAATTCCCATGATCAGCAGCGAAGACCCGATCTTCGTGAACCTGCCCAGCCCATCGATGGCCAGGGGCCAGATCGCCGGCCACATGATTGCATTGGCCAGCCCCATCATGGCAATGAAGAATACGGACAGATCAAAAGGAAGGACCAGGGAGAACCCGGGTAAGGAGAATGAAAAAGTGGTTTGATAATGAATTCCGGCCGTAAAGATGGCTAAAACACCGAACACGATCCCCAGCAGGGCCGAAATCATCAGTGCTTTATCCTGTTTCAGGTATTTTGGAATGGTGATGATCCCGATGATATAACCCAACACCATGGCCGCCAGGGTGTAAGAGGCGAAATATTTTGCGAGTTCAAATGAAAAACCCTGGGCTTTGCCGTAATTGATGATGGTATCCACCGCAACCACTTCCACCCCCACATATACAAAAATAGCGATGACCCCCAGCACCAGCTGAGGAAATTGAAAGACATTTTTTTTCGCTTTATTGGTTGATGAAGTTGATTGGTCTTCTTTGTCGGTATCGATATCGGGAAGGGCCGAGAACCGCAACAATACGGCCAGGATGACCAGCGCCACCGCCATGATGATGTAAGGCAGGATGATCCTGCCCGCCAGGTCGTTGAGCACCATGTTTTTTTGCAGATCATCCATCGTTCCCAGCAAGGTTTTATCATAGCGGTCCATGCCTTTCAATACGATGGCGCCCAGTATCAGCGGACTGATCACACCTGCAATTTTATTGCAGATCCCCATGATGCTGATCCGCTTTGCAGCACTTTCAAGCGGCCCCAGGATGGTGACATAGGGGTTGGAGGCCGTTTGCAGCACAGCAAGCCCTGTTCCCTGAACAAACAGTCCGGTGAGAAACAGTCCGTACATGCGTGTGTAGGCTGCCGGGATAAAGATCAGGGCGCCAAGAGCCATCAGCAACAAACCCAGCGACATCCCGTTCTTAAACCCGGTTTTGTGCAGCACAAACGACGAGGGGATTGCCATGACAAAGTAGGAAATATAAAAAGCAAACGCAACGAAATAGGATTCAAAATTATTCTTTTCACAGGCAATTTTCAGGAAAGGGATCAGCACGGAATTAAGCCAGGTTACAAACCCGAAGATGAAGAAAAATACGCCGATGATCGTGATGGAAAGAATGTAATTTCCCTTTGATTGGCTGGTAAGCGGTAATCCTGACTGGTTTGCCATGGAGCGGGAGTTGGTGCGGAATGGTGAATGATTGAACGAGGCAAATGTAGGGAATTATCCCGAAAAACAGGAGCTGCCCGGCAAAGAGGCTGGTAAATCATCTACACATCTGGCGGGCTGCATCGGCTGCCGGCTGATATCCCAACCCGGCTGCATGCTTCAGATCGAGGCAGGCGGCATCACTGTTCCTTAAATAAAATTCCGCCAGTCCCCTGCTGTAATATGCCTCGGCATAATCTGGCTTCAACCTGATTGCCATTGAATAATTGCTGATGGCCTCTTCATAGCGCTGTTCGCTGTAAAAGACAACACCCCGGTTGAAGTATGCATCTGCATGGTCTGGCTTTAGTTCAATCACTTTATTGTAGTCGTCCAGCGCCTCTTCATTCCTTTTTTCATAGAAAAAAAGATTTCCCCGGTTATAGTATGCCTGAACAAAACCGGGATTCAGTTCAATTGCTTTGGTGTAGTCTTGAAGCGCCTCAGCGTTTCTTTTTTCCTTGATGAAAATTTTGCCCCGGTTATAGTATGCCTGAGCATAACCAGGGTTTAACCCGATCGCCCTGGTGTAGTCTTTCAGTGCTTCTTCCTCCCTTTTTTCGATGATATACAGATTTCCCCGGTTATAGTATGCCTGAACAAAACCGGGGTTCAGTTCAATCGATTTGTTGAAATCACTCAGCGCCTCTGCATTTCTGTTTTCCCCTACCAAGGCAATCCCCCTGTTATAATAAGCATAATCAATGTTTTGATACCGGCTGATGACATCATTCCACAGGCTGATGTCATTTTTCCAGATACCGCATCTGGCATAGGTTGTAACAGAAAAGAACAGTGTGAATGCGACCAGTGTGATGATCGCGACCAGCTTCTGATGTTTGCTCCATAAAAAACTCAGCCCCTCGCCTGCCAGATAGAAAATCCCAATGGAAGGGATGTAGCTGTACCTGTCTGCCATGATCACCCTGCCAACTGGCAATAACTGCAATACCAGGAAAATAGTGACGGTATAAAATCCCACGCCGAAAAGCAACTTTTTGGTGAATCGCAGCGAATAAACAATAATTGCCACAAGACCCAAGAAGGCCGGGAGATATGCATAATACCAGGACGGAATGGCAGCACCGCTCCTGACCATGTATGGATAAACAGCACTCAGGTTCAGTGGAATTAACAACTTAAACAAGTAATTGATGAAAGCATAATTGGCAAAGACGAACCGCTGAAGGAAAGTGTAGGTGGCGATTTCAGTCAAAGCGTCGGTTGATTGTTGCGCAAGAACAGCCACCACTCCGATCGCAATGGCAAGCAGGAAGAATGGCGCTTTTTCAAGAACGGTCCTGGCATTGAATTGCCTTCCCTTAAAATAATCCGTCAGCACCAATACCAACGGAAGTGAAGCGGCCATTGCCTTTGAAAGCAGCGAAACCACAAAAAGGGCTAAAGCCAGGAGATAAAATTTTTTATGGCGGCCATTCAGATACTTCAGATAGCAAACATAGGATGCAAGAAAGAAGAGGGTATAAAGCAGGTCTTTCAATTCTGCCGCCCAGGCAACCGATTCAACGTGTAACGGGTGAATGCCGAATAAAAGAGCGGCAACCACTGCGACCATTGGCTTGTCACTCAGGAGATAAACCGCATAGAAAACAAGAACAACATTCACCAGGTGCAACAATAGGTTCACCGTGTGATAGCCGGTTGCATTCAATCCGAAAAAATGATACTCGGCGGCCAGGACCAGCATGGTAACCGGGTGGTAATTCCCCGAAACATACCGTGAAAACAACGCTTTCAGGTTGAGGGAAAAGATCATGGGATTGTTTGTTATATATCGGTCATCATCCCATGACAGCAAACTGTTTTGAAAAACAGGAAAATAGGCAATGACGGAAATCAACAGGATCAAAGCCAGGACACCGTAGTATTTCCTCCATTCAAAACTGTTACTTGTCTGAATCGCTTTTCGCGGAGTTTTTCCCCCGGGCTGAGAATGCTTTTTTTCGCTTTTTCTTTTCATGAATGGCTGAAGGATGCGGGGTGTAAAGATAAAAATTTTAACTCACCTGGTTTTTCCCCCAGCCAGTCCGCCTTTTATACCCCCATCTCATCCGTTGCAGTTCCGCTTTCATCCCTGAACAGCTTCTTATGCTTGATCATCTTCCCGTCCACGATAAAAACGATCGATTCGGCGATGTTAGTCGAATAACCGGCGATACGGTCGATCTGTGTCAGGATGATCATCAGGTTGGTGGCCACCACGATCACTTCGGTTTTGTGCATCATCTCGTCGAGGATCCTGGCTGAAATTGACTGCACTTTCTGTTCGATCGCACTGGCGGAAGTAAAGATATCCTTGACAAAAGTGGTGTTGCGTGAGTTCAGGATGTTGATGACATCCTTCACGATCAGGTCGGCCATATTTGCCAGTTCATCCACGTGGAGTTCGGTCAGGATCTCATTGTAATCACTCACTCCTTCAACCTTTGCCGAAATATTCACTGCAAGGTCACCAAGGCGCTCCAGGTCGTTGTTCATCTTCAGTGCCGACATGATCAGGCGCAGATCCGTTGCCACCGGCTGGGTGAGTGCAAAAATGCGCTGGCACAGCTTGTCAATTTTCACATCCAGCTTATCTACCTTGTTGTCTTTGTCGACAACCTGCTGTGCAAGTTCGATGTTGCATGTCAGCAGCGCTTCAAGCGAATTGTGCACCTGGTCGTAAACGAGGTTTCCCATCTTGAGGAGCCGCTTGTTCAGTTTTCCCAGTTCTTGTTCAAAATGACGTTCCATATAGTTGGTTTTTTTATCCCCATGCTGAAGCATGGGGATAGAAGGGTGGTTTTAACCAAACCTCCCTGTGATGTATTCTTCCGTGTGCTTTTTATCGGGTGTGGTAAAGATTTTCCTTGTTTTTCCATACTCAATCAGTTCCCCGAGATAAAAAAATGCTGTAAGGTCGCTCACCCGGGCAGCTTGCTGCATGTTGTGGGTAACGATCACGATGGTATAGCTCTTTTTTAACTCATGGATCAACTCTTCGATTTTTGCCGTGGAAATCGGGTCAAGTGCGCTGGCCGGCTCATCCATCAGGATAATTTCGGGTTCCACCGCAAGGGTGCGCGCAATGCACATTCGCTGCTGCTGGCCGCCCGACAATGCCATGGCAGAATCATTCATCCGGTCTTTCACTTCTTCCCATATGAATGCCTTTTTAAGCGAACTTTCAACAATTTCCTCCAGTTTTGTCTTGTTGTTGATCCCATTGATTCGCGGGCCATAGGCAACATTTTCGAAAATCGACTTTGCAAAAGGATTTGACTTTTGAAAAACCATTCCCACTTTTTTCCGTAAATTGACTACATCGATTTGTTTGTCGTAAATATTAAGGGAGTCCACCAGCACCTCCCCGGTGATCCTGACACCGGGGATCAGGTCGTTCATGCGGTTCAGGGTTCGGAGAAAGGTGGATTTGCCGCATCCCGACGGCCCGATAAAGGCGGTGACCTCCTTCTCGGGAATGTCCATGGTGATGGAGTTCAAAGCCATCTTTGCTCCGTAATAGAGACTTAAATCCCTCGTTTTAATTTTAGTTTCTTTCATTATTCAAATCAATATATTTTTCGCGTCTTAGCGTCTTAGCGGTGAAAAATGATTTTTCAAAAACCAAACTCAGTATCATTTGGCATTCCTCCTTAATCTTGACCTGATAATTACGGCTGCCAGGTTTAGCGTAAAGGTGAGCAACAGCAAAACCATGGTGGTGGCAAACTGAATGGGCAGGGTCTGATCCACGTTGGCCGATTGGGTCGCCATGATGTAAATGTGGTATCCCAGGTTCATAAACTGGTCGCTCAGGGAGGTTGGAAGCGTTGCCAGGTAATAGGCAGCACCGGTAAACAGGATCGGAGCCACCTCGCCGGCGCCGCGGCTCACGGCCAGGATGGTCCCGGTCATGATCCCCGACCGGGAACCGGGAATGACAATGCGCTTGATCGTTTCCCATTTCGTGGCGCCAAGTGCGAGGCTGGCTTCACGCAGTTCGCGTGGCACCGTGCGGATGGCCTCTTCAACTGAGACGATCACGACAGGCAGGGTCAGCAATGCCATGGTAAGACTGGCCCAGAGAATATTGGGCTGGCCCCATTTCAATTGTCCGCCTAAAAACACATCGTCTATTCCTGTGCCGACGAATTTAATGAAAAACCCAAGTCCGAACAACCCGAAAATGATGGAAGGCACGGTGGCCAGGGTTCTCACTGCAAACCGGATGGTTTGGGCCAGAACAGATTTTTCATGGGCATATTCAGTGAGGTATATGGCGGTGATGGTGCCGAAAGGGACGGCAGCAACCGACATGATGAGGACCAGTAAGACCGTTCCGAAAATTGCCGGGAAAATTCCTCCTTTCATCATCCCATCTTCCGGGAAAGAGGTAAGAAATTCCCAGGAGAAGGTGTCTTTTCCTCCGTTTATAATGACGACCAGCAGGATGATGATCACGGCAATGATCAGGAAAGCGGAGAATGCAGTAACCCCGACGAACAAACCTCCGGTGATTGTTTTTTGCCTGCTCATGACTGCTTCCCTTGAAAACGTTTCACCAGCTTCCCTTTCACATAGAATTCAGCCAAAGCATTGAGGCTGAAATTAAAGATAAAAAGCAGCGAGCCAATCAGGAAAAGTACGTTGTAGTGGGTGTCGCCAAATACGACCTCTGCCATTTCGGCCCCAATGGTCGCGGCCAGTGTTCGCACCGATTCAAACGGGTTGATGCCTATCATTGCAGCATTTCCGGTGGCCATCAGGGCGATCATGGTCTCCCCGAAAACACGCCCGATCCCAAGCAGGATCGCGGCAAATATGCCCGGGGTTGCAGCCGGAAGGGTTACAAACAGGGCTGTTTGCCAGCGGGTGGCTCCCAATGCCAGGCTGGCTTCGGTATAGGTGCGCGGTACGGCAGTGAGCGCATCCTCGGTAATGGTAAAAATAATCGGGATGGCTGCCAGGGCCATGGCCACGCCACCTACGAAGGCATTCAGCCGGCCGTCATAACCGAAAAGATTCTGGAAAAAGGTTGCCATCACCATCAGGGCGAAAAACCCGATAACCACCGATGGAAATCCTGCCAGCAACTCGATTGCCGGCTTGATAAATTCACGAAGCCAGTATGGCGCAAACGATGCCGAAAACAAAGCGGCCAGGATCGCAATGGGCGCAGCAAACAACATCGCAATCAGGGTGATCTTCAATGTGCCTACAAAAAGCGGGATCAATCCGTATCTCGGGTTATCGGAAACAGGCATCCATTTTGTTCCTAAAAGACTTTTCGCTGTTGCCACATCAGATCCATGAACAACGGTATCTTCGGCCAGGGGCTGGTTTTCGGTCATCAGTGAATCTCTCGCGGTAACGCCGTACTGTTCCTGCCCCGAAGCGTTGACAGCCACGTTCGTATCAACCCCGTATTGCTCCTGTTTCTGAACGGACTCAACTTTCACTGCTGCTTTCTTCGTATAAAAAATAGGAATGGATTCCTTGAACACAAAGAAAAAGATCAGGATGATGATGGTGATGGATAAAAAGCCCACCCCGGTGATGATCTTCTCTGAAAGAAATTCTGACCATCTGAATTTCTTTCGCAACGACTCTTTACTGAAAACAAATCCCCTGCTTTCTTCCGGATTATCCATTATTTGTTTTTAACGATGAAAGGCAACATTTTTTCAAATGCTGCCAGACACCGGTTTGCAATATACCAATTAACCAAAACTATTTCACCGGGAAATAACCGATTTCCGTTACAAGTTTCTGTCCTTCTGCACTGAGAATCCAGTCGATGTAAGCTTTCAATTCCCCGGTTGGCCTGTTGCACAGGTACATATACAGGAAACGTGTTATAGGGTACTGTCCCTTTTTGATCGTTTCAGCGTTGGCAACAAAAGCCGGGCTCTTATCATCTTTCTTTACTGCACAATGCTTTACGCCGGCTGCATAGGCGGCGCCGCCATACCCGATCCCGTATTTATCTTTCGAAACCGCGTTAACCACTGCGGCGGTGCCAGGCAAGGTCTGGCAGCTGGCAGCATAATCGGCTTTCACGACATTGTCCTTGAAAAACACATACGTGCCTGAACTGTTTTCACGACCATACAGTTTGATATCCTGATCGGGCCCGCCAACCTCCTTCCAGTTGCGTGTTTTTCCTGAAAAAATATTGCTCAGTTGTTTAATCGTCAATTCCTTCACAGGGTTTGCTTCATTTAAGAAGATGGTCACACCGTCTTTGGCGCAGGGTATTTCGATTCCCAATGATGCATAACGGTCTTTCAGCTTATCCATTTCCGACTGTTTCATCGGACGGCTGGAGTTGCAGATATCGGTTGCACCATTGATCAGGGCCGAAATACCGGTTCCCGAACCACCGCCTGTAACCTGTATGACTGTTTCCTGGTGTGATTTCATGTACACTTCCGCCCATTTCTGTGCCAGGATCACCATGGTATCCGATCCCTTCACGGTTATTTTTTTCGGAGCGGGCATGAAAGCGAAACTCAGCAACGCGATCATCAGCATCGCTGCCATTCCTGATTTTGTTTTCAACTTTTTCATTTCTTTTTTTTTATAAAACTACTGATTTTTCTTTTCACTTTTTCTTTTTTAAGCCCCTCCCCCTTGGGGGAGCGGTTGGGTTGGGGTCTAGAACTTCACCTGCAACCTTACGGTCAGTGTGTTTTGCTTGATCGCATTGCTGTAATCATATACCCCCGGTACGCCGTTTACAGCATATGCAGCAGTAACATTTCCGACACCCAGATCATTTACACCGACTTTTTTATTCATCGGGATCTCATAACCAACCATGATTTTAATATTATCATCGAAGAAATAGCTATAGGCCAGGGTAATGGTCTGGTATTTGATATCACCGGTCCCGCTCTTCAAATTGTTGTTCACGACCGTTTTGGTTTGCGCATCCGTGGCAACCACGGGATCCGTTCCGGCATAGGTGAATTTATCTGTGGTCGCGTTTTTAATGCCGGCATCCCATTTGGCGACACCAATCTGGTCGGAAGCGAGTTTTGTGTTGGGATCATAATAATCGTACCGGGCGGCAACCTGGTGATGTTTCCCGATATTCTTGATCAGGTAGATATAATAGCCACAGAAATTCCGCTCAATGGCAGGCCTGCTGGTGGTGGTATTGGTGGTCAATGTGGTCAGGGTGAGGGTGTCGTTTCGGATGGCAGAGGTCATCGGGCTGACCACGCTTGTTTTAGCGGTATAGCCTGGCGTTCCGTTCACACCGAAAATATATTCTCCCTTCAGGGCCAGTCCGCCGAGAAAATCAAAATAAAGCTGAGCCTCAAATCCTACCCAGTTTTTCCTGATCAACTGCCCGATATTGTCTGTTGTTTTGTTGTATGTGTAATCGGAATTGAGCACATCCAGTGCATTTGACTTGATTTTGCCATAATAACCGTGCGCTCCGATTCCCAGGGCACCGATTTGACCCAGTTTGAACGTATACGTTACGCGTCCCATGACGTCTTTGTGATTGTCGAAATCATTGTTCAGCGGGTTTATATTGTTACCGGCGGCATCGTTAATGGTCAGGCCATCGTTCCCGTTAAACAAAGCAAGTTGCACTTTAAATGGAATCCCGGGGGGCGCAATTTCCAGTTTGGCCCCGGTAGCCCGCTCGTCAGGATAAATGGCCCTGATCACGCGTGAACGTTCAGGCACTTCCCGGCTGCTGGAGGAATACTCCACTTCGTAGTTGGGCCTGTTGAATTTACCTGCCCACAACGAAAAGGTCTTCAGCCAGCGGTCGTTCAGTTGAACATAGGCATCTTTTAAAGTAAAGTTGCCCGGAACAAAATCAGGCTGCAATACAAATACGACGCCATTCAAAGGCTCATACTGAAATTTGATCCTTACCCTGCGCAGCATGAAAACATTGGAGGGGTAAGCATTCGAGGCTTCATAATGCAGGAATTGGGATTGGATGTACCCCGATAGTTTTATTTTGGTCAGTTTGGCAAGGTCGCCTTCGGCGGTCGCAATCCGCTCTTCAACCCCGCTGACCTTGTCGCGCAGGGTGCCGACACTTTCTTTCAGGGTATCCTGCTCTTTTTTAAATTCTTCCATTTGATTCTGGGCCAGGATTCCGGTTGACAAAACCACCATTGTGAGGATCAATCCAACAGTTAACAGGATGTTTGTTTGTCTTCTCATGTTCACAGGTTTTAATTTTCCGCAAAGGTATTTCCACCCTCGGCAGGCAATGTTAACAAATGATTACCTTTAGGTTAAATAATTGTTAACGAGAGCCTGGAAATTAAAATCCCCGGCATGAAAGCGATGGGATCGTGCTTAAGTATGATAGGTTAAGGTGAACGTGGCTCCCGGATCATTGGCAATGACCAGGGCTGCTTCAATCTGGTTGCAAAGGATCTGCACCACCTGAAGCCCCATGGTTTTGAACCGGTCGGGATTGACCTCTTCAGGCAGGCCGATGCCGTCATCTTGCAACATCAGCGTATTATTGCCACCCGGGTCCATCTTGTATCGGATGGTTATTTTGCCTGCCCGTCCGTCAGGAAAAGCATGTTTGTATGAATTGCTTAGAATTTCATTGACGATCAAACCCAGGGGAATCGAGGCCCCGATATCCATTACCACCTCATCTGCCTCCACCGTCAGTTCAATATCCCGTCGGTTGTAGGTTCCTGCAATCACAGAAGCAAGCGAGCGAAGGTATCCCGGGAAGGAGATCTTTTCAAAATCGCTCGAACGGTAAAGCATTTCATGAACCAGGGCCATGGTGCGTATCCGCAATTGCAGGTTGGTCAATGATTGTAACAACTCCTGGTTTTTCGTCTGGGCCATCTGCATGTTGATCAGGCTCACCAGGATGGCGAAATTGTTTTTCACCCGGTGATGAATTTCCTTGAGCAGATTTTCCTTTTGCCTTGTTCCTTCCATGATTTCAAACTCTTTTGTTTTACGCTCCTGAATATCCCTTGTTACACTGACCATCCCTTTAAAATCACCGCTGATGGGGTCAAACAATGGGTTTATTATCGATTCGGCCCAAAAAACGGTGCCATCCTTTTTCTTCGCCTTGTAGCTGAACTGCCTGGAGGAACGTGTTTCTATCATCTCCTGGAAATTTGTCTCTGGGCAGGTCTGAAAATCAGGAGAAGTAAGCTCACCGGCCGTCTTCGGAAGGAATTCCTCCGGTTCATAGCCCATAACACTCATTGAAGCGGGTGAGGCATAGGTCCGGTTTTTCTTACTGTCCATGTGGGTGATCAAATCTCCCGAATTATCTGTAAGGAATTTATACTGGCTCTCGCGGTCGAGGGTTTGCCGGTTGGTCGCTTCTCCCACTTTGATTTCATCTGACAACTGAACATTCAGTTCCTGCTTGGCGTGCCTTGCGCGACGAACATATAGCAGCAACAAAATAAAAATAAGCATCGAGAAGCCTGTCAGCCCCATCAGAACAATTAAAAAAACCAACTGATAAATATGATATTTTAAATTCAGCGATTGAATGTTATGTTGCCTGGCAAACATCTTGCCTGACTGCAGAAGTTGCTGAAGCCGCTGGTTTGTTTCAATAATCGCAATGTTGTTAAGGGTTCGCTCCCGGCTGAGTTCCTCCTTTTCCGAAATATATTGTGCATAATAGTTCAGCGCTTCCTTGTAATTCCTTTTGTGTAAATTGTAGGTATAAAGATGACGATAGCCATTTTCAATAAGGTTTATCGCGTTTAAACGACGTGCAATAACCAGGCCTGAATCCATGTAAAGCTTCCCTGAATCAGGTTTTCCAAGATCATAATAATCCCCGGCAATGTTGATCAGCGAACTGGATATCTGGAAAATTGCTTTTAAGCGTTGTCTGACATTAAGCGCCAACATATTGTAATTAAGAGAATTACGATGATCGTTCTTTTTACAATAAATATGGCCGATGCGTGTATAGAGAATTCCCATCGATTCATGATCGCATGTGTTTGCTTCGTAAAGCAACTTTTTATAGAATGCCAATCCTTCGTCATACTTTTCTTCATTCAATAAAACACCTCCGATACAATTTTGCACTTCAAATTTATTCTTCGTGTCACCCACACTGCGAAACAAGAAAAGTGACCGGTTGAAAAAATTCATTGCTGTTTCCCGGTCGCCCATTGCCTGATACACAAGGCCGATTTCTGCGAAAAACTTCCCCATTATTGATGGGGCATTCTTGTTTTTATAAAGATCAATTCCTCTTTGAAGGTAGGTTAACGCCACTTTATAATTATTCAGGTAGCGGTTTAAATTACCGATCTTCAACAGGGCTTTCTCTTGACCTGCCGTATCCTTGCTGGCTTGAGAGGTTTTCCATGCTGCCAGGTATTGTTCATGTGCTTTCATGTATTGGTGCCTGATGACATAATATTCAGCCATCTGCATTCTGGCCCGGGCTTTCAGGCTATCGTTATTTTCGCTGATCGCAATTTTGAAAGCCGATACAATGTAACTGAATGATTTTTGAGGCAACCTGTCTCGAATGATCTCAGCAAGTTGCATGTAAATCAGGGCTTTCTCAACCTGGCTTTCATTGGGCTTCACGCGGAACAAACTATCCCGCACGCACCGGTCCAGCGGGGTGCGCTGTGCGAACAATTCCGCCTGTAACAGGTTGATAAAAATAGCGGCGATGAGAAAATACTTACACATGCAACGTGCTGCCTTTGCGGTCAAAGATAGGATAAAAAATGAAATCTTTTTATCCTGAGATTTTCAATCAATCCTTTTGGACCTCAGCCGCAAACTATTGCTCACCACCGATACCGAGCTGAATGCCATGGCTGCCCCGGCCAGCATTGGGTTCAGCATGAACCCCGTGAAAGGATAAAGGACTCCGGCTGCCACGGGAATGGTAATAAGGTTGTAAAAAAAAGCCCAGAAAAGGTTCTGCCGGATGGTTCGTACTGTTTCATGCGATAGCTTCAGCGCGGTCACCAGCTTTTCGAGGTCTCCCTTGATCAGGGTGATCTGGGCGCTTTCGATGGCGATATCTGTTCCGGTTCCCATGGCAATACCGATATCGGCCACGGCCAGGGCCGGAGAGTCGTTGATTCCGTCGCCAACCATGGCAACAACGAATCCCTGCTCTTTCAAACGCCTGACATACGCCGATTTTTCCCCGGGGGTGGCTTCCGCTTTAAAAAATCCGATGCCTGCTTCGGCGGCAATGTGGGCGGTGATGGCAACACTGTCGCCCGATAACAGGTGAACCTGCAATCCCATCTCCTGCAGCCTTGCAATGGCTTTTGCGGAACCAGGTTTTACAACATCGGCCAATGATACCATGGCAACAACACTGCTGTTGCACGACACATAAACGAATGACCAGGCCTGTTTCTTCAGCTTCAGCTCCTCCTCAGCAAACCATACCGGCAGCACACATCCGCTGTCGGTAATGAATGACCTGCTTCCGATGTGATACAAATCTCCGGAATAAAGTGCTGAAACCCCTTTCCCGGTAATGCTCCCGAAGTCTGATACAACATCATCGCCGGGGTGCCGCTTGGATTCGCCGTTCACTGCATCATGCACCTCACTGAAGAAATTCACCAGTGCATGGGCAAAAGGATGTTCCGACATCGATTCAATGGCAACAATTGCACTTTGAAAATCCCGGCCGGCCTGCGATGGCCGGAGGCTGGCGGCAGGCTCCCAGAAAACATTTGTAACCTGCGGCCGGCCGATGGTTACTGTGCCTGTTTTATCAAGAACTATGGCTGTTGTTTTGCAAATAATTTCGAGACTTTGGGCATCCTTCACCAGGATGCCATGTTGTGCAGCTTTCCCCAAACCGACCATGAGGGCGGTCGGTGTCGCAAGCCCGAGTGCACATGGGCAGGCAATGACAAGCACCGTAACGGCAGCTATGAATGCAAGGGGAGCGCCGGTAGCAGGCTGCCATACGGTCCAGGCAATAAAAGTAAGCACGGCAATGCACAGGACCACAGGAACAAATACGGCGGCGATTTTATCTGCTAGTTTCTGGATGGGGGCCTTGCTTCCCTGCGCCTCCTGTACCAACCTGATGATCTGGGCCAGCATGGTTTCGTTTCCTATCTTTTCAGCCATCACTTTCAGCCCCCCTGTTTGGTTGATGGTTGCGCCGATCACCTCGTCTCCCGGCCATTTATTGACCGGAACCGATTCGCCGGTGATCATGCTCTCATCGATGGTGCTGAACCCTTCAATGACCCGTCCGTCAGTGGGGATCTTCTCGCCAGGCCTGATGACCAGCACATCACCGATCACTATTTTCGAAATCAGCATCTCCTTTTCAATACCGTTGCGGATAACCCGGGCTGTTTTAACCCCCAGGCCCATCAGCTTTCTGATGGCTTCAGAGGTTTTTTGTTTTGCTTTCTCTTCAAAATACCTGCCCAGCAGGATAAACGTAATAATGACGGTGGCCGCCTCGTAATAGACATGGGGTTCAAAACCGCGTTTTAAAAGATATTCCGGGAAAATGGTGTTGAAGGCGCTGAAAACAAAGGCGCTGCCGGTTCCAAGCGCCACAAGGGTATCCATGTTGGCCGAAAAATGCAGCATCCGCTTCCAGGCAATGATAAAAAATTCGCTTCCGAACCATGCCAGTACCGGAATGGTGAGTGCCATCATGACCAGGTTTCCATGCTGCATGTGATGAAAAACCATGGCGATCAACACCACCGGGACGGAAAATGTTGCCGACAGCACCGTGCGAACCCTTAGCCTTTTTAACCGAAGGGCTGCCAGATCATGCTCCTCTTCCTGCGACAGGTCACGGGTAATAAGCCTGAATCCAAGCTCATCAACCGTTTTAGCCACCTCCTGCAGGGTGATCACCGCCGGGTCGTATTCCACAATGACCTGCTCCGACGCAAGATTGACACTGGCCAAACGAACTCCTGCCTGCGCCGACAACATGGTTTGAATGCTACCTGCACAGGAGGCACATGACATGCCGTCAACCCGATAAATTCCCTTCGTATAAGCCACAGTATCCTTTTGATTTAACTGCAAATTTAAAACAAATCTAAATAGGATTTGTCAGGAGACGGATGACTTGAACTCCTTCACCGCTTTTTTCCATTCCTTTAAAAGCCTGATGCCTTCCAAGGCCAACCGTTCCAGCCTTGCCTGCGAAACATGAATGTCGGGGATGTCTTTCAGAATTTCATTCCGCTGATTTTTCCAGTTGCGGATATCATCTATTAACCGCACATCCAACCGCACATCCAACCGCACA
>CAIVAT010000055.1 GCA_903903985.1 uncultured Bacteroidales bacterium
GCTTTGAGCTCTTAAATTCCATCGGCCAAACTGTGCAAAACGGCAGTTTTATTGAAAAAACCGTTATACAAATGACTAGCCTTGTACACGGGGTTTATTTGTTAAAACTTCAAAATTGTAATACTTTTGAAGTTAAAAAGTCACTAGTGTCTACTAAAAATTAAAGCTAAGTTGAAATCCGGACTCTTCACATATTTCAGCTCCTTCGTCGACCTGTTTTTCGAACAGTTTTCCGATAGGCGTTCTGTCAATGAGAGAGCCTCGCAAGATGCGGAGTACATCGAACATGCTCCTGTTGAGACGGTAGTCATGTTCCGCGACAGCGACAAGGCAGTAAGCAGATATGGCACAATAAATCTGTATTCTGACTGCGTTTTCAGAATTTCCCCAAAAGGATTTGATATACAGATGCTGCTTAATCCATTTGAAAAACAATTCCACCTGCCAACGCTTTTTGTAAAGCATTGCAATTTCTTTTGCACTGATATAGAACGCATTGGTGATATATGTAAAGGTGCGTTTGAGTTCTTTGGAGTAGTACACGATTCTGCGAAGTCTGCCAGGATAGTTCTTCTTAGATTGATACCCGGTAAGTTCAATAGTCTGATCGCAGATAACTCCGTCATCACCCTCGACAAGGTCTTCACCATCAACGATCTTATACTGAAACCTACCTTTCTGACGGATGATAAAGAAAGAGTCGATGATGTTGATTTTATAAAGTCTGGCCAGATCAAAGTAGCCTCTGTCGAAGATGTAGTATGCATTGGGTTCGTACGGGATATCATCCATCGCCTGAGTATCGTGAACATTGGCATTGGTGATATTGATGTATGCCGGAATTTGCGTAACGACATCAAAAAGCGTATGAGCTTTGATCCCGCTTTTTGTGCTGCGGAACTTTGCCCACCAGAAAAGGCTGAGGCAGAGGTCAATTGTCGTAGAATCAAAAGCATAAAACTTCCCGTTAAGGTCAAAAGGTGCATTAATCCTTTTATTTTGCGCAATCTCGATGAGTTTCCCGGCAAACTTCTCAAATATGCGATAATCCCTGTTCGCGTTTGCCTTGGAAAGGTTCGCCAGCTTGATCTCCTCGTTGCCAAATCCAAGATGGTAGGCCTTCATGGAATGAGCGGATATCACACTGACGAGTTCTCTGAGTCTTTCGCAGCCGTAAAGTTGACCGAATATCATGACAAGCAATTGGTTCCAACAGGTAAAATGCTTGATATACTTGTCTCCGTCATACTGTTTGACTATCCAATCAAAGGCTTCCTTTGGCAGAAGTTTGATGAGTTGTGTAAATACATAAGATCCGGTATTCATATTGCTTTGAGGATTGGCCTCGGACAATATATGAAATCAAATGTAGATGTTGGTCGTTTTGCTGTATCGTATTACATTTAAAGTATTTATAAAGGTTAAACAAAAAATTTAGTAGACACTAGTGTTTCCACTTTACTAATGATTTCCTGTCTGATGATCGGGAAAGTTAACGCCCAATTGCATCCATACCTGCAAACGCCTACACCCACTTCAATATACATCAGCTGGTATTCGACAGATACTTCCTTCAGCAAAGTCAGGTTCGGGTTATCTCAATTGGCACTTTCCCAGGTCATAACCGGCTCGTTCCAGAATATTTCAGGAAAAATATGGCATACGGTGAAACTTACAGGATTGAATCCA
Source organism: uncultured Bacteroidales bacterium (assembly GCA_903903985.1). GTDB lineage: Bacteria > Bacteroidota > Bacteroidia > Bacteroidales > FEN-979 > CAIVAT01. The sequence continues at coordinate 1,690 of CAIVAT010000055.1, forward strand.
GGCACAACCTATTATTACCGTTGCATCAGCGGTCAGGATTCATCGGGAGTTTTTCCTTTCAGGAGTCAGCCGACAGCAGGTACCCAGGGTTTGCACCTGGTAGTTGTATTCATTGGTGATTCAAGGGGGGATTCAACCACAGGCCATACCCGTCTGGGGTTAGTTTGTGCGGGGATCAAGGCCAAACTTACAGAAAAATATGGGAATCAGTGGTATAACAATGTGAACCTGCTTATAAACAGCGGAGACATTACTCACAACGGACTCATTGTTGAAAAATTCAATAATGAGTACCTTATTCCATTGGATACTCTCTGCAGCTCTTTGCCTGTGATGGTGGCAGCCGGCAACCATGAGCATGATGCAGCCGTGCATTATGATCACATGAAATATGAAGACTTTACAGATTCCCTGGTCAGGCTTACTCCTTATAATGAAAGATTTTATTCATTTCAAATCGTCAATTGCCAGTTTGTTATTATCAATACCAACGAAAACATCATTGATCTTCCACAGCAGGAGACCTGGCTTCAGAAAGTACTGACTGAATCAAACTCAAACCCTGCAACTGATATGGTATTTGTGTTTGGGCATCATCCATGGCACTCGGAGGTCTCGACTCTGAGCAATCGCGAGGAGATGGCTTCCATATATTTTAATGAGTTCAGCAATTTCTACAAAGTGGTCCAATATGGTTACGGGCATTCTCATGACTTTGAGATCGGAGCTTTCCAGATGACACAACCCCAGACCGACAACGTTCATGATCTGCGACTGGTGCTTTCAGGCGGAGGCGGTGCTGAAATTAACAGTTTTGACAGTCTTTCGAAGGATTATCAGGAAATCAATGAGACCATCACCGATTATTCCTATGTGATTATGGATATCGATGTCGACAATAAATCGTATTCGGCAGAAGCATATACGATTGGCAGGACCGGTCATCCGATCGCCAATAAATTGTTCGAAAAATGGCATTTCAGGATGAACCAGGCGCCACCTTCAAAACCTGTAGCCAATTCCGTTTCGGGCCTGCAGCCGGTAATCCTTTCAGCCTCAGCAATGGCTGGGCTGGATTCATGCATGTCGTCGCAGTTCCAGGTCACCTCAGTTCCCGGAAATTATTCCACGCCGGTTATTGACACAATTCGCGACTGGCAGAACATTTATGGTAATTCCGGGATTCCTGATTATACTCCGATCAATTTAAATGCAGGGATTAACCTAAGCTCCTTAACCGTTCCTGCGGGAAAATTAAATACCGGCATTAATTATGGATTCAGAGTAAGGTATCGGGATCACAACTTAAAATGGAGCCCCTGGTCGGATGAAAAAACATTTATCATTGTCGGAATGGAGAACCTTCGATCAGACATTCCGGGCATCGTTACCTTGTATCAGAATTATCCCAATCCGTTTTTTAGCTCTTCAACCATCTCCTACAGGATCAACTCAGGTACTTTCGTAGAGCTCAGGATATATGATGTTTTTGGGAAAGAGATAAAAACTCTTGTTGACAAGTACCAGCAAGCCGGTGATTACCAGGTTGATTTTCAGGCCGGTCAAACCATCCCCGAAGGAGTATATTATGTAAAGATATTGGTGGAAGGCGGAACCGCTTCAAAAACAATGATCATAACCCGATAAAACCATGATACTGCAATAAAACAATTCCTGTCCGTCTATAACATCATGGAAAAGGAACTTCAGAAAAAGTCGTTGGATCGTTTCTTCCGAAATGAATACCAGAAGTTGGTAAATTTCATCAGGAAGAACCTTGATGACCGCTATTATGAAGCTTCTCCGGAAGACATCATACAGGACGTCGCACTGGGTTTGATCGAAAAACTTGATCTGGATACCCAAATCGGTAACCTGACCGGTTACATTTACCGGTCGGTAAAGAATAAAATCATCGATTTCCAGAAGAAAAAGCAACGAACTGTTTCGATTGAGAACTTCACGGACAGAAAAAACGAAAATTATTTACTTAATACGGTGACCGATGAAACAATAGCTGAGAATGATTACTCGAACATAGAGCCGGAAATATTGCAACAGGCTATTTCACAACTTCGACCTGATGAACAGGCAGTAGTCCTTGCGACCGGGTTTGAAAACCAAACCTATGAAGAACTTTCTGAGGAATGGGAAGTTCCTGTTGGTACGCTTCTTTCGCGCAAACACCGGGCTCTTTCAAAATTACACAAAATATTATTAACCAATCAAAAATGAAAATCATGGAAACAATTGAAAATAAATATGAAAATAGACACCGTTGTTGTGGAAAGAAACACCGCATAGGATGGATAATACTGGGAGTCATAGGAGTTACCGCGTTCGCATTCCTTTTCGGAGCGGTGGTCATGTGGCTTTGGAACTGTCTGATGCCAGTTATTTTCCACCTTGGTGTCATTACTTACTGGCAGGCTGTTGGATTGGCCGTACTGGGCAGACTCCTGTTTGGCAGCTTTCATCACGGTGGTCCACACAACCGTAGCCGACATAATTATGGACCCTGGAAACACAAATATCACATGAGTGATGGTGGTAATTGCAGAGATTATACCCATGGTTCAAAATGGAGCTACTATGACCAATATTGGAATGAAGAGGGGGAGAAATCGTTTAATGATTATTTGAAACGTAAAGGGGAGAACCCGGTAAAGGAATAATTTTAATCGGTTGGATGTCAAGGAGGGGGCATTTGTCCCCTTTTTTATTTCAGGAACCAGTTAAACGATGGTCACTTTATAAACATCGTTCTTATTCCGTTTGATTCCCTGAATTTCAAACCCACCCGATTCAGGAATATCCTCTAAAAAGGGTATGTGAAGTATAACGAATATGCAGGGTTTGATGTTGGTAAAACAATCGAAATATAAAGATGGCTTAAAATTTGGCATTCAGATTAATAACTAAAGGATAAATTTTTTTCGTATGTTTGTTATATATTTCATTGAATTTCATCTTGTTATATTATTAACAACAGATTCGGGCGGGATGAAAGCTACCTGCCCATGAGTAGAAAATTACACGGAGTTTTGTTCGGTTTACATTTCCATTTAGTAATTGAATCACCCTTTCATATGAAAGAAAAAAATATCAATAACTCTGAACTACTTGTATTGTTGCCCAATTTACCATTGCGTAGTTTATCAGGGGAAACCCGGTTCTGATTGTGATTTATTTTTCACGATGAAAAAATCTTTTCTTCTGCTGTATATATTCATGATAATGGCCGGGTCAACCCAGGCCCAGCCAAAACATACCGAAACTTATTTGATGGAAATCATTGCCAATGCAAGGAAAAAGGATGTTTCAGACATCGAGCGTTTCAAGGCTCTCGAGGCATTTGTGAATCTTTGGCATTCCTTTTCTCCCCCCGATACCACGATCAAACTTATCAACGAACTGCTAACCCTGAATAAAAAGATTCATGCGGCGGATCCGAAACCCTACCTCCTCATGATCGAGGGACAGCAATACCTTAAATACAACAAGCCCGATTCCGCTTTGGTGAAGTTCAGGGAGATGATCGAAGAATTCGATAAATCAAGGCATATTTTCCTTACCAACAGCTATCTCTATTCCATTCGCACCTTGTTTGATCGATTGGGGAGACAGGAGGATAAACTTAAATATTACAATTCAAAACTGCTTGGATATTTACAACATGGTCCCTTCGAAAATACATCTACCTGCTACAATACAATCGGAGGATATTATTCATTGAGAGGTGACCATAATCAGGCCTTGACATATTACTTTAAAGCTTTGGATGTTTTCCGGACTTTTTCAACGGTCGGATTTGAATCCATGATGTTGACGGTAATAGGGAATGAATACATGAAATGGGGCAACCTGGAGCGGGCTACAAGGTTTTTACAGATGGCCGACTCCCTTGGGAAAAGAGACCACGACAGTATACGATGCCAGTCCTGCTGGGCGAAACTGGCTATTATCTCCGATCGACAAGGTAGGTACCAGGAGGCTCTGAATCGCGTCGACAGCGGTCTGATGTATGGTTTCAGAAGCTATTGGATCGAGAGTGTTGCCGTCCTGTATTCAACTACCATTAATGTTTATCTTAAACTCTATAACACAGACGAAGCCTACAGGCGCCTGGTTGTCTTAAAAAAACTAGTTGATGGTGTTAATATGGCCGTTGAAACCGCACAGGGAAGCGTCGAGATCGATTATTTTTTTTACCAGTATTATCTGCAGAAGAATGACCCCGGAAAGGCCGAACAGTCGCTCATCAGGGCATATCAGAAAGCTGATTCCATACGATCATGGACACTTACGCTGAAATATCAGAAAGAACTTTTTCTCTTTTATAAAAACTCCCCGACACCTTCAAAAGCGCTTTACTATGCCAGGGCATTTTTCCAGTTGAGCGATTCACTGTCGCTAAATAAAAATAAAAATGCCGTGGCCCAATACGAAACGGAACTTACAGAAAAGCAACGGGAAACCGAAATACAGACCCTGAAGGCCAAGAGGTCTCAACAGCAGCGGAATTATCTGACAGCTGGTATTTTTCTGTTACTGATTATCATCGGGATTGTTTTTCGCCTTCGGTATACCCAGAAAACGAAAAGAAAGTTAGAGGATAAAAACCTTCAGATCGCTGCTGAAAAGGAAATTGCCGAACAATTGCGGCGCAGGGCCGAACAATCGGAACAATTCAAGCAGCAGTTCCTCTCAAACATGAGCCATGAGATCCGGACTCCCATGAATGCCGTGATGGGGATGACTAACCTGTTACTCGATAAAAATCCAAGGGAAGACCAGCAAGTTTATCTTGACGGAATTAAAAAATCATCTGGAATTTTACTATATATCATCAACGATATCCTTGACCTTGCCAAGATTGAAGCCGGGAAGATAGAACTCGAGGTAATTGATTTTTCCCTGCGCGAAGTCGTTGACCAGGTTGTTCAGACGATGTATTTCAAAGCAGAAGAAAAAGGACTGTCCCTCATACGATCAATACCAGAATCTGTTTTCGATGTGCTGACCGGCGACCCTGTCCGCCTGAACCAGGTCCTGATGAACCTGACCGGGAATGCAATCAAATTTACTGAGCGGGGATCAGTCGAATTGAAAGTTGAACAAATTAGTCCGGGAAATGATTCGCCGGTGATGCTTAAGTTTTCGGTCACGGATACCGGTGTTGGAATTCCACATGACAAACTGGGTTCTGTCTTTGAGGAATTTTCACAGGCAAGTGCATCCGATACAAGGAGATTCGGCGGAACCGGGCTCGGTCTCACCATTTCAAATCAATTGGTAAGCCTGATGAACGGAAGTATACTTGTGGAGAGCCAACCTGGCCAGGGTTCCGTATTCTCCTTTGAACTGGCATTCCTCCCGGGCTCTTCAGACAAACTTAAATTACAACAGGATGCTGAGATGAACCTTGACGGGTCCATCCTGGATGGCCTGTTCCTGCTCATTGCCGATGATAATGATTACAACCTGGTTGTCGCTGCAGATACTTTGATGTCAAAATGTAATGTTACCATCAGAACCGCCACGAACGGACAGGAAGCTGTTGACCTGCTGATGGAAAATGA
>CAIVAT010000056.1 GCA_903903985.1 uncultured Bacteroidales bacterium
CTGGTCCTCAATGCAATAAGAAACAAAATATTACATAGGCTTTGCGCAGTGATCAGAAGAGAAACTCCTTTTTATACGAATTTCCAAATTGCTTAGTATTTATTTCAAAGAACATTTATTTTAATCATAGAAATCTATGTGCTCTCAGTGCCTAAGTGGTAAAAAGGAAACCACTGAGGCACTCAGAACACTCAGCGGCACTGAGGAAAAAAGGCTAGATTCACCACAGAAAATCTCAAGGTGTCCCAACGCTGAAGACAGGAAAAACGGGACTATTGCCACCGGATGGCCCGAATGAGATTGTATTGAATGAGACATTCCCGGCATGATCGGTTGAAGTTCCCCGGGTTGTGCCGTACACTTTGATATTGACATCGCGGATGGGCTTTTGCGTTTGTTCATCTTTGGTGATCCCATTGAATAGGATGGTTTGTGAGAAGATAAAACCCTGAACAAAGAAGAGGAGAAAGATCAGATAAGTTGATTTCGCATAACCAGAATGGATATCAGGTTTTAACATTTGAAGATATTGATTTTCTAAGTGTTTCTGTGTGCTCTCAGTGACTTAGTGGTTTACTTTTTCCTGAATTTCACCCGTTCAAAAAACTCGATGGTTTTCCGCAATGTATCATGGAGGAGTGTTAAATACAATACGAACGACATCAGCCAGATGATGAAGAAGTTGAACCAGAAGGTGTCGATTTTCCAGGAACCGATTATTTTTACAGGGGCATAAAAATGAGCCCTTCCGTCGTGCGATTCAGGCTCCATGAAAATGGGGTCCTTCTTTTGGATTAATTTTCCGTTTCCGGCAATGATCTTGTTCTCGGCACTTTTGTTCAGGATCAGGTCGGCCAGGTTCTCGTTGTAATAATCCTGTTTAAAACGAAATACCGCATCATCACCCATTCCCGCCTTTAACTTTTCATAGGCATCATCGCGGCGGGCGGTCACTGCAGTCAAACGCGAAGAGTAAACCCTGCTGAGTGAGTCGAGGTAGCGCTTTGTCTGCTGAACAATGGAATCATTCAGTCCTTTTTCATTTAGCCCGTTCAAATACGGGAATGATGTAAAACCAGCTCCTTTCTGTAACCCGGGGATTTCGTATCTCAGTACTTTCAGATAATTGGTTGTATTTCCTGGCTCCTCATGTTTAAAAAGATTTCGCTGGCATTCATCTAGCTCCGATTTCAGGGTGGGGACCACATAGGCTGTGATAAAGGAATAACGTGATATTTCCTTGTCATAGGGATAAAAAATCCGCTCATATTCATTGTTGCTGAATTGCTCAACGGCGAGTGCTTCAAAAGTCCATCGCGAGGTCATCAAGTTCCCGACAAGCGGAACGTTCTCCCTGGAGGCGATTGCAGGGTTGAGATAGTCGAAAGGGACGATGGTGCCGCTCAGTAAAAGTTGTGGAACAAGGATGAACGGAATAAGGATGTATATTGCTACCACCGAGTTTAGCCCTGCTGAAATGTTCAATCCCACGATGTTTGCAAAACAGGAGGTGGCAAAGAGGATCAGCCAGTAGGAGAGGGTCATGCCATGGATCCCAAGGACCAGGTTCCCTGCAACCACATATGACAATGATTGAATGGCTGAGAGTGCAAAAAGCAGGATGATCTTGGAGTTCAGGTAACTGAACCTGCTCAGATGGAGGAAGGCTTCGCGCTTGAGAATCCGCCTGTCTTTGAAAATCTCTTCAGCGCTGACCATCATTCCCAGGAACAATGAAACGACAACACTCATGAACAGGTAGGGGATGAGGTTGCGGTTGTCGCTGAAAACATACTGATCCCCGAACCGGTAACGGGTGAGGTAGGCCAGCAGGACCGCCAGGAATGGCGCTTCCAGCAGGTTGATCAGCATGTACTGGCGATTGGTGATCTTGGTCAGCAGGTTCCTGATGCTGAAGATCCTGAATTGTTTGAATGTGCCCGGAGTTTCAAAGAAACAACTTGGAAGTTCCAGTTTCTCGATCCGGATGGCCAGTCCTGGCTGGATGATTCTCTTAAAATGTTCGTACCACTCCTTCGGTGTGATTTTCCGGTTAACGGTCATTTTCCCGTATTCATCAACGGTTTTTGCCTCGGTGATCTGCAGGATCTGTTCGGGGTTTACATATCCGCAGCTGAGGCATTCGCTTTGTTCGGGGTTAACAAAATTGCTGATGCTTTTGAAATAGGTCAGGGCGTCGATCGGATTGCCGAAATAGATCGGGTACCCTCCTTTGTCCATGATCAGCAATTTATCAAAAAGCTTGAATATATCCGAAGAGGGTTGATGGATGTTGACGATCACCAGTTTTCCTTTCAGTGTCTGCTCTTTCAGCAACAGCATCACCATTTCAGAATCCATCGAAGAGAGCCCGGAAGTGGGTTCGTCGGCAAAGAGGATCGATGGTTCACGGATCAGTTCCAGGGCAATATTCAGCCGCTTTCTCTGACCCCCGCTGATGAACTTGTTTAGCGGATCGCCAACTTTGAGATCCCTGCTTCCAAGAAGGTCGATGTCGGTAAGGGTGACAGTTACCGCCTTATGGATCTGTTCTTCGGTGAATCCATCAAAGCAAAGCCTGGCATTATAATAGAGGTTCTGGAATACCGTCAGTTCTTCGACCAGCAGGTCATCCTGGGGAACAAAACCAATGCTTCCGCGGAGTTTATCCGCATTTTTCCGGATATCCCATCCATTGATGAGGATCTCTCCTTTTTCGAGCTCAATGTTTCCGTTCAGTACATTCAGCAGGGTCGATTTTCCGACGCCGCTGCCACCCATCACCCCGATTAGTTCGCCCGAAACGGCCTGGAAACTGAAAGGCTGAATTCCGTTTTTGCTGTTTTTAAAATGGTATTCGATCTCGTTGGCGATATATTCAATATGAATCTTTTCGCGGGTGAAAAGGAATTGAGTGATCAGGTCAGAGTAGTATACGGGATTGATTTTCTGACTTTTAAGGATATATCCTTTATCAAAAATAAAAGACCTGTATGGGAAAACGGCATGGCCATTCAGAAAAAGTTCATCCGATCCAAGATACCGGCAGAGAAAGGTGCTGATGGATGGAATATACAGGGTCATGATCCTTCCTTGCAGTCGTTCCCTGGTGATGAATTTGCGGGCCGCGGTTGGATCTTCGTTTTCGGCTGCGATGACCAGCAGGTTCAGGGCATTCATGGCCGGGCCGTCAGGATCCGTCACAAAGAGCAATGTTTCGGTAAACTCGGATGTGCTCAGGTTGAAACACTGGCCAATGGTCCGTAAATAATTATCCGACAATTCGTTGACCTCAGGATGATCGGGAAAGTTGGGTTTGAATCCTTCGTCGATGAATTCGATGAACTTGATAAAAACCAGGATTTTATCCCGTTGATGCAGTCCCTTATTTACTTTTTGACCTATGCTTGCGATCTGGGTACTGACGTCAACCAATATCGGGGTCTCTTCCTCCGGTTGATGAAAAAAAAGCAATTCATCGAAAAGTTTGAGATACTCATCCAGTTCATGCGCATTCAGGTGTTGTTTCAGGTATGACTCGAGGATTTTTCTGGAATTCTCGGAGACATTTTTTTTAACTGAAGCAGCGACGATGGCAAAAAGCTGTACCAGCGCCATCAGGATGGGTTCAGACATGGGCAGGATCATTAATTATCTCAAAAGTACGAAAAATGTGCATAAAAAAACCGCTCCGGGAAGGAAGCGGTTTATATTTCACCCTGTCAGGGTCCATGACCCTGACAGGGTGAAATTACTTTACGAATACCAATCGTACGCTCTCGGCAAGATTACTGACCTCGGCAACTTTCTGTTGTTCAATCTTTTTACCGGATTCAATGCCGTAATTTTCCCAGATTGGTTTGAGTTTTGCGATTTCATCCGCAACCGGCTTCATTTTTTCATCAGCGGCATATGCTTGGAGAATTGACTGGATTTTCGAGTAGTTGTCCTTCTGAGCTGCGACCACAGCCATGATTTTGGTATTGTCTTTGGCAACTTCGCCAAGGGTGGCGGCAAGATAGACTCCTTCGGCAAAACCGCCCGCAGCAATGAGTACGGCCACCTCGGTACGGTTGTTGGCAGACAGGAAGTTGCTGGTTTGGCTGAAGATTTTATTGATAAGGCCAATGAGGGAATCTTTATTGTTGTTGAATTTTTTCACTTTTTCCAGGAGCGATTGATCATAAACTCCGGCAATGCCCAATTCGTCAGCCAGTTTGTTGGTACAAGCCATGAATTTATTGGTTTCGTCCGTCCGGTTGTAGGTGGCTGAATAACTCAGGTCGGCGCTGTAAATACCGAGGTTAAGGGATTTGCTGATCTGTGTCATATACTTACCGACATTCGACGGTGGGTTGGTAATGTCGAATATGAAACCCGCTTTGGCTTTTTCAAGCATGGTCGTGACTTCAAACGGCGTGGGAAAGGAATAGAGCAGTTTTTGGGATTCAGGGGTGAGTGTCACCTCCTTCTTAATTGTGTCGGTAGCAGCGGCATTTGCATTCTGATTATTATTAGATGCATTGTTGCAACTTGAAGCGGCGATGATCAGGAAGAGGGCAACCATTGCAACGCCTGACTGGATTTTGGTAAGTGCTTTCATAAATTCGTTTGGAGATTCGTTCGTACTATCGTTATTGAACTATGCGAAATTAAGGGATTTTTTTCAATCATGTTCATTTTTTTTTAAATATAATGGACCCTTTGATGAACGTTCAGGAATGATCGATCAATACTTTGAGGGTATCTGCACTTTTTGCAAATTCAAATGCTTCAGTGATGTCAGGAAATTTGAAAGTCCGGGTGATGAGCGGTTCCGGTTTGACAAGTCCCTTTGACAAAAGATTCAATGCCGGTGCAAATGGGCCACAGCGTGATCCCGCAATGCAGAATTCGTTGATCACAACCTGGTTCAGATCAATTTTCTCCGGTTCTGCAATGGTGGTTTTAAGTACAAGGCAACCACGGGGATTAAGGTGAGCCATGGCCATGCTGATCCCTTCCGGTTTTCCGGTGCAGTCGACACACATTTCTGCCATTTCAGAAGGTACCAGGGAATTGAGATGAAAAGCATTCAAACCCATTTCAAGGGCCTTCTCCACTTTTGAAGGATTGGGATCAAAAGTTCGGTAGTCACAACCGTTCAACCTGAAAACGAGTGAGATAAGGATGCCCAGTTTCCCGGCTCCGAAGATAAAAACATTGTTCGAAGGTTTTATACGGATCTGTTCAAAAATCTCAACTGCAGCCGCAAGCGGTTCTGTAAATATGGCGGATGCGGGTGAAAGGGTTGGCGGGATGGGGTGCAGGTTTTTTTCAGGGAGGACAAGGTAGTCGGCAAATGCGCCGGAATGATTGTAAATACCAAGCACCGACCTGTTTGGGCAATGCGTTGAACGTCCTGTACTGCATAGATAACATTCACCGCAAGGACAATTGATCTCACCCACAACCAGCCTGCCGGTTAGCCGGCGGCCGGTCGTAACCACCTCTCCAACAAATTCATGGCCCGGGATGCCTTTAAACCCCATGTATCCCTTGAGAATCTCAAGATCTGTATTGCAGATGGCAGAAAATAATATCCTTACCAGGACTTCATGTTCCTTGGGTCTTGGAGTGGGAGTTTCCGTTAATGACAGGGAACCGTCGAAGAAAAGGGCCTTCATTGGAAAAATTTATTCAAAATTATAAAATTCGACTAACTTTACTTGAAATTTATTTGATCCCCTTTGCACTGATTATGATTGTTCGATTCATCCGATTTATTGCCACTCCATTCCGGCTTTCGATTGTCTTGCTTTGCCTGATCTCAGTTCTTTTTACATCCTGTAAAAGGAGTAATCAGCCGGGCGAGGACCCTGAGGCGGGAGCTGTTTATAGTTTGCCCGATTCACTGAAGGGAGGGTTGCGAAAGGTCAGACTGATGCCCTATTGGGTCACTTCGGCACAATTTGCGGGATATTATGTAGGGATTGAAAAAGGGATATTCCTGAAACACGGCATAGACCTGGAGGTTCTTCCATTTGATCCGTACAAGCCAACAAATAAGGACATCGAGGATGGTCATGCTGATTTTGCCCTCCTATGGATGGTAAATGCCATCGGGCTCAGGTCGCAGGGAATTGATATTGTTAACATTGCACAGTTCTCATCGCGGTCATCGCTGATGTTGCTGGCGAAGAAAAAAAGCGGTATTACCAAACTCAGCGACCTCAACGGCAAAACAGCAGCCATCTGGTCGGGGTTTGAGTTGCAGCCCCGGGCGCTTTTTTCAAAATATAAACTGGATGTTAAAATGATTTCCATTGGCAGCACCAACACCCTTTTTCTGATTGATGGTGCAGATGTGATCAATGCCAACTGGTTTGACGAATACCACTCGATTATGAACAACGGGTATGATTCGAATGAACTTGTTCCGTTCTTTTTTGCTGATTACGGGTTGAATTTCCTGGAGGATGGGCTTTACTGTTTGTCCGAAAAAATTCGGTCTGATCCTGGATTATGTTATGATTTCGTTGAAGCGGCGATGGAGAGTTGGATGTATGCTTTCAATCATCCGGAGGAATCCCTCGATATCGTAATACGCATTGCGAGGAAGGAGAACCGGCCGGTGAACCGGTCGCACCAGAAATGGATGCTGAGCCGTTACCAGGAACTCTATATCCCGAAAGGGCAGAAGTCGATCAGTTCCGTGCTCTTATCACGTGATTATAACAACATTTGCGGAATCATGCTGGCAAGTAGTCTGATCAAGCGGGTCATTCCTTATGATAGCTTTTATATCCCTTTCAAGACCATGAAACAGTTCAGTGCTGTAGCAACAATAAAGACAGGCAAGTGATGAAGAACAGCATTTACCGGAAAGGGCTTGCCTTTAAACTGATCATATCCATCATGATCACCCTTGGCATTATCTTCATCCTGCTCTTTTCATATAACCTGAAGATCACGAGGGCCATCATTGTAAAAAACCTTGAAACAAATGCCGAAAACCTGACAGGTGCCACGGTAGCCCGGATCGATAAAGTATTGAGCAGTATTCAGAAGATTCCTGACAATTTTGCACCTATCGTCGAACTTCATCTTGGATCGGATATGGACATGAAGGCTCTTGTCGCCCTGATGGTCGAAAACAACAAGGAAATACTTGGTGCCTGCCTTGCCTTTGAACCTTACTCCCGGAATCCAAAAGAAAAGTACTTCTCGTATTATTTTTACCGGAAAAACGACTCCATCGCATTCATGAAACTTGGCAACGACCAGTATGATTATTTCACCCTCGACTGGTACCAGATTCCCAGGGAGATGGGGAAACCTGTCTGGAGTGAGCCCTATTTTGATGAGGGGGGGGTGAACCAATTGGTCTCAACCTATTCTGTTCCCATCTATGACCGGCGCAATGGTCAGAAAAAATTTGCCGGGATCCTCACGATTGACCTGTCACTCGACTGGTTTCAGGAAAAAGTCGGTGAGATTAAAGTTTATGAAACGGGTTTCGGGTTCCTGATATCTAAAAACGGTGTGATCGTTAGCCACCCGGTTAAGGAGTTCATCATGAACGAAACCATTTTCAGCATTGCCGACGAGCGGGGTTCACAGGAATTGAGGCAGATAGGGCGGAAGATGATCCGTGGAGAGTCGGGTTTCGGGGAGATCTCCTACCAGAACGCACGGAACGGGAAGCCAAGCTGGCTTGCTTATGCCCCGGTGACCCTGAATGGATGGTCGATCGGTGTGGTATTTCCTGTTGATGAGTTCATGGCTGATGCCACCCATCTGAGCTGGGTGATCGGGATGCTTGCATCCGGCGGTTTTGTTGTCCTCCTGATTCTTCTCATCACCATCGCCCGTTCTATTACACGGCCTCTGCGCCAATTGACGCTTGCCTCGGAGAAGTTCGCCCGGGGTGATTTCGAGGTGGAATTGCCTGCAATACGGTCAAAGGATGAGATCGGGAGACTGAATACCTCTTTTATTTCCATGCAACGGCAACTTGCACAAACCATCCGGGAACTCAGGGAGGCATCGGAACAGTTGCTGCGTTCGAATGAAAAACTGGAAGAGTACAACCGGACACTGGAACAGAAAGTGGATGAGCGAACACTTGAATTAAGGCAGAAACACGATGAACTGGATTCCGCTTTCCAGGAACTTAAAGCGGCACAGGCCCAACTGGTGCAGTCGGAAAAGATGGCATCCCTGGGTCAGCTCATGGCAGGGATCGCCCATGAGATTAAAAACCCGCTTAATTTCGTCAACAACTTTTCTGAACTTTCATCCGAACTGATACTGGAGATGCTTGAAGAACTAAACAAGCTTTCAGGCTCTCTTGAACCAAAGGATATGGAGTACCTTAGCGGGATCATCGGCGATTTACAGGGCAATGTTAAAAAGATCAATGAGCATGGAAAACGCGCCGACAGCATTATCCGCGGAATGTTGCTCCACTCCAGGGGAAAATCGGGGGAACGCCAGCCCACTGACCTCAATTCCATGCTTGCAGAGTATGTCAACCTGGGATATCACGGAATGCGGGCAACAGACAACACGTTTAACATCAAGCTTGAAAGCGATTATGATCCTGACCTGGGTTTGGTTACCGTGGTACCCCAGGATATCAGCCGGGTTTTCCTGAACATGATCAACAACGCATGTTATTCAACCTCCCAGAAAAAGAAGGAACTCCTGGAATCCTATTTCCCGGCACTGAAGGTGTCCACGAAGAACCTTGGTGATCACGTGGAGATCAGGATCCGGGATAATGGGAAAGGAATGCCGGCGGCGGTTGCAGAAAAGGTTTTCAACCCGTTCTTCACTACAAAACCTGCAGGCTCCGGAACCGGACTGGGCCTCTCGATCAGTTACGACATCATCGTCCAGCAGCACCGTGGCCAAATCATTGTCGACAGTGTGGAAGGTGAATATGCAGAATTTATCATCACCCTACCGAAAGTATAAAACCGATGAATGAACCTGATTACAAGAATGTGAAAATCATGGTCGTCGATGATGAGGTCGACCTTGAACCACTGATCCGCCAGAAGTTCCGCCGCCAGATCCGGGACGGGTTGTACGATTTTGTTTTTGCTCATAACGGGCTTGAAGCCCTGACAAAACTGATTGAATTCCCCGAAATCGGGATTATCCTTTCCGATATCAACATGCCGGAAATGGATGGACTTACTTTGCTGATGAAACTCAAGGAGCTGAAAAACCCGGGACTTAAAACAGTCATCGTGTCTGCCTACGGAGACATGGAAAATATCCGTACGGCCATGAACCGGGGTGCGTTTGATTTTCTGACCAAACCAATCAGTTTTGAAGATCTGGAGATTACCATCAACAAAACGATGGATGAAATCCTGCAGGTCCGCCATTCCATGGAGGAGCATGACCAGTTGATCTCCATTCAGCAGGATCTGCAGACGGCACACGATATCCAGCAGGCGATTTTACCCAAGACTTTCCCACCCTTTCCCTCCCGGAAAGATTTTGATATCTATGCTGCCATGATCGCTGCCCGCGAAGTTGGGGGTGATTTCTTTGATTTTTTCATGATCGATAATAACCGGCTCGGCTTTGTGATCGGTGATGTTTCCGGAAAAGGTGTTCCTGCTGCCATTTTCATGGCTGTCAGCCGTACACTGATCAGGGCAACCGGTCTCAAAGCAATCCCTGCCGCCGAATGCATGCATTATGTCAACAATCTGCTTTGCAACGAGAGCGTTTCCTGCATGTTTGTAACTGTTTTCTATGGAATACTGAATACAGAAACCGGTGAACTTGAATATGTCAATGCGGGTCATAATCCTCCTTACCTCTTAGGCCGGGAAGGATTGAAAAAGGTTGAAATGACGGGGGGTACCATCCTGGGCTGTATTGAAGACTATCAGTATCATTCCCGTAAAATCATGCTTGCTCCCGGAGACCGGATTTTCCTGTATACCGATGGCGTTACGGAGGCATTTACCAAAAACGATGAGGCATACGGAGATGAACGGCTGGAGTTATTTTTACAGCAACATCCCGGGCATTCCATTGAAGAATTGGTAAAAGGAGTTTTGACGGAGGTCAATGACCACTCGAGGGGCATTCCGCAATCCGATGATATTACGCTGCTGTCGATCTGTTACAATGGCAGGACATAGGGTTTCTTCCCTTTCAGCCCAATGAACATGCGGCGCCCGACCAGGAGGGTTAAAGACGTTTGATAAAAAACACCTTGCCATCGCCCTCTTTGTAAAAATCATTGATATGGGCTTCTTCTGAATATCCGATCCGGTTGTAAAAATGTCGTGTAGGGGCGTATTTTTCCAGGGTTGATGTTTCTGCAACAACAATGCGGCCGCCCATTTCCTTGATGATCCGATGGGTCTCCCCAATCAACTGGTTGCCGATTCCCAGCCCACGGTAATTGTTGTGCGTGGCAATCCAGTATAGGTCAAAACTTCCTTCAGTTGCTGCAATTGGACCGAAACAGGTGTACGAAACTGTTTTTCCGTCAACTTCTGCAAACAGGAAATGGTAATCACTCCTTTCACCCAGGTCGAGCCTGTCCTGGACAAGCTCCACGGCAACCGGAACCTCAAAATCGTAAAAAAAACCACTTGAAGTGATGATATCCCTTACGATTTCAACATCTTCGGGGCGAACCTCTGAACGAAAAGTAACCATAATTGTGTTGGTTTAATGTTTAATTCCACCCTGTCAGGGTCACCCACCCTGTCAGGGTCATAAATATTACCTCGTTGCATCTTCAAGTACCCGCCCGATGACCTCCTTAAAAGCAAGCCCTTTCTTCTTCGATGCAGCCATGAATCCTCCTGATTCGGAAAGGCATGGGTTTAGGTTGATGTCAATGACCAGAGGAATGGAAGTCCGGGTTACCCTGAAGTCGATGCGCACATAGCCTTTCAACCCCATTTCGTTCCAGCATTTTTTGCAGATGGCAATCATCTGCTCTTTCAGGGGTCCGTCATGTTTCCCCAGCCTGAATGTTCTGCGTGTATGGGAATATTCAAAAGATTTATCGTCCCACTTAGACTTATAACCCATCATTTTTGGTTTGTCATCGGGATAATCATGGAAAGTCATTTCGGCAAGGGGAAGTACTTCCGGTCCGTCGGCTCCATATAAGATGGAAATGTTGAATTCGCGGCCTTCGATGAATTCCTCTACAAAATAGTGCTGACGGCTTTTCCGGCCTATCTTCCTGATAAATTCAACATCCGAACCCATGAATACACAATCTTCATCCAACTCCAGCGATCCTTCTTCCCATACCGGTTTTACAATATATTTCGTGTCAGGCAGCAATTGATGACATTCGTCAAGTGTATAGCCTTTTGGGGTTGCAACACCAATTGCATTCAGTTCTTTTTTTGCAAGAAGCTTGTTTGAGCATTGAAACATGGGAATCAGGGGAGATCCTGTATAAGGAATCCTTACAAAATTCAGCACTGAATTAGCCAGAAAGGTGAATTCACCTTTGTTTCCGATCGTTTCGGCCAGGTTGAAAATGATATCCGGGTTGAGGCTTTCAATCTTTTTAATGGCCGTTTTTAAATTCAGATCGATTTCGAGATACAAGACATTGTATTTTAAATGCTGCAAGGCATCGGTAACAAGATTGACTTGTTCAATCACGTCCGCCTCGTCATCCTTGGGCTTTTTTGATAATTTATTATACAATATCAGTACAGTTTTTTTCATTTTCAGGAAATTGATTTATTGCATGCCAGTTCTGTTTCTTGCCGAAAGCATTATTTCTTCGATGATTCTTTCAAAAGTATAGCCGTGCATGTAGGCCAGAATGGGCAGATCAGAATGAACTTTATCCAGGCCGGCCAGGGGATTGACTTCTATGAAATTCGGCGTGCCGGATCTGTCAACCCGGATATCCACCCTTCCGCCATCACGGCAACCCAGCACTTTCCACGCATTTAAGGCAAGGCTAATGCACCGTTCACCAATCTCCTGTTCGGGGATTTTATATTCGACGGCCTGCTGATAATCCGATTTGGTTTGGTACGAATAGATGTCTTTGGTGTCGGCTGTTTTATAAAGGATCTCCATGATGCCAATGGAATACCCTTTATGACCTGTGCCCAGAATTCCCACCGTGAATTCACGGCCCGGCAAATACTCTTCCACAAGCAGTCCCGACGGATATCGCGGGAGCAGGTCTTTACAGATTATTTCCAGTTCATGCCGGTTATTCACCCTCGAAAGTGAGTTGATCCCTTTGCCTGTACCCTCGGCATTGGGCTTCACGAACAAAGGAAATGGCAGGCTGACCTTTGCGCAATCGCCTGCAGATTCAACGATTGAAAAATCGGGGGTAGGAATGCCATAATCCCTGATGACGCGCTTGGTCATTCCTTTATGCAATGTTAAGGACAAAACCAGCGGATCTGAAAATGTATAGGGTATCTGAAACACATCGAGCAAAGCCGGGACCTGGGCCTCTCGGCCTATTCCATGCATGCCTTCGCAGATGTTGAAAACCATGTCCCAGCGATCACCGTTTGCAAGCCGTTGAACCAGATGACGCACATGCCCGATGCGGTTGGTTTGGTAACCAAGGGTTTGAAGGGCCATTTCAATAGCATCCACAGTACTTTCACGGTCAAATTCCGCTGTCTCTTCCTCACTGTAGCCTTCCTTCCGGTAATCGGACCGTAAATCGTAAGTTAATCCTATGATCATAAATTACTGGGTAAAATCGGGATAGCGGAAGACCTTCTCCTCATAATTTCTCAACAAAACATAACCGTCTTCCCTTCCGACAAGATAATCGGGCAGCAATGGGATCTTGCCACCTCCGCCCGGAGCATCGACCACATAGGTTGGCACGGCATATCCACTGGTGTGTCCGCGTAAACCCCGGATGATTTCGAGACCCTTCTCGATGGTGGTGCGGAAATGCCCCGATCCCACCACCGGATCGCACTGATACAAGTAATATGGGCGCACCCTGATTTTCAGCAGGGCGTGCATGAGGTTTTTCATCACCTGAACGTCATCATTGATCCCTTTGAGCAATACCGTCTGGCTCCCAAGCGGGATGCCGGCATTGGCAAGCTTTTCGCAAGCCTCTTTGACTTCAAGGGTGATCTCATCCGCATGGGTGAAATGAATGCTCATGAACAGGGGATGATATTTTTTTAGCATGCTGACGAGGGGGCGTGTAATGCGCTGCGGGAGAACTACCGGTACTTTGGTCCCGATGCGAATGATCTCGACATGCGGGATACTCCTTAAACGCGAAAGAAGATATTCGACATGCAAATCCGGCATGGTGAGCGGATCACCTCCGGAAATCAACACATCTCTCACTTCATTGTGCTGTTCGATATAATTCAACCCTGCTTCCCAGGATTTGATCCCGATATGACATTTGTTTTTTGCCACCATCCGTGTCCGGGTGCAATAACGGCAATAGGTAGAACAAAACCCGGTGACCAGGAACAGCACCCTGTCGGGATAGCGGTGGACAATATTTGGCACGGGACTGTCATGTTCTTCCGACAACGGATCCGAGGCCTCGCCTGAATGCAGCAGGAATTCATCGAAAACAGGAACCACACTTTTTCGCAATGCCTGTTCAGGATTGTCAGGGTCTAACAGACTGATGTAATAAGGTGAAATCCGCAACGGCAGTGATTGACTCCGGGTGCTATTGGGCTTTACTTCATTATCAGAAAGACGGATAAACCGTGAAAGCTGATCAATGGACCTGGCGCTGTTTTTGATCTGCCAATGCCAGCTATTCCAGTCTTTAAGCGTGGCTTCAGGGAAGTAGGTTTGTAAAAATGAAATCGAGCGGTCGCTGGTTGCGGTCTTATCACGATCAACGCGCGATTTTAAATATTCATCTAAAAGGGATGCTTCATCTATAAAGGTGGGCTGACTTGGGGGTTCTTCTTCTTCTGATAATTCTATTGATGGGATAACCAGTTTTTCTGAAGGATTTTTTTCCATTTTATTATTTATCGGTTTGGAGGTGAAAATTAGTGATGCCCTCTACCTGTTTTGTAAATGTTTAATTGTTTATAAATCAAGTTATTATTTAAAGAAATAGAGATCATCGTGAAGATATGAAAATCAACTGCAAATAGGGTGCAAATTTATGTACTTTTGACACTTCGAAACGATTATTTTTCAACAAAATTGTGTTAATAAACTCCAGCAGGATGAAGTTGTTTTACCGTCATTTTGGCAGCGGCCTGCCCGTCATAGTTTTGCATGGATTATTTGGCCTTTCCGATAACTGGGTCACATTTGGGCGCCGGTTAAGCGAGCACTACTCAGTATACCTTCCCGATCTTCGCAATCACGGGCAATCACCGCACAGCGCGGTGTTTGATTTCCCATCCATGGAGAACGACCTGATTGAACTGATTGAGGAGCATGGCTTGGAAAAAATTGCGCTGATCGGTCATTCCCTGGGCGGTAAAACCGCCATGTTGATTGCCCTGCATAACCCTGAACTTGTTCAGAAACTGGTAGTTGTTGATATCTCGATGCGCAAATCACCCCCCAATAGGGAACACCAGCAATTGCTTAATGCCATGATGGCAGTTGATTTCAGTGTCGCAAAATCCAGAAGCGATGTGGAGGCGCAATTGCAGCCGGAAATAAAAAGCCGGAAACTCAGGCAATTCCTGCTGAAAAATGTTTACTGGCGTGATCGCCATCACCTTGACTGGCGACTCAACCTGCGTGTTATCAATGAGAATCTGCTGTCAGTTTTCGAAGGGATCAATGCAGCAGGAAGTTATCCGGGGCCAACCCTATTCATCCGCGGCGGATTGTCAGATTACATCAGGGATTCTGACTTGGTAGACCTCCAAAAGAAATTCCCCGGGGCAGTGATGAAAACCATTGCGAATGCTTCACATTGGGTTCATGCAGATGCTCCCGGGGAATTTTACGATTTGGTGAAAAACTTCCTCGATGGAATCAGTACCGGTTAATCTCGATCTTTGATATTGCAGTTTTGACCGTCAGGAGGATTTTATTCTTGCCGGTTGCAAAATTTGCCGTCTGGTAAATCCCATCCCCTTTTTTCGTAAATCCATCAAACTCCTTGCTGATCATAAAGGATTCGGATTTGATCTGACAGGCAGATTCTTTCGGGATGTCGACTTTGATAGAGGAGGCTCCGGCATTGAAGGTCATTACTGTGAGGGCATTTTTATCTCCGATTTTGATATCGATGGAAGAAGCCCCTGCATTGATGGTGGTCGTATCAATTTTATAATCTCTCAGATCCATCAGGATCTCTGCGGCTCCTATGTCAAAGTCGAGGTTCCATGAAGGCCTTTCACTGAGTTTGATTTCAACTTTATTTTCATTGACCGTATGCCTGACACCCGATTTTTCAAGTGAAAGGTTGATGTATTTACGTCCGTTTTCATCGTTGGTCGTGAGTGAATAATTGCCAATGTCTCCTGTTTTATTGAATGACAGAAAATCGGATGTGACTCCCTGGAGGGTAAAATTCCCGGCAGCGGCCTCAAGTTTCAACTCCCCTTTAGCGGCCAGGGAATCATTCGGTACGCTTAGGTTTTGAGGTTGATAATTGTATGTGGAACTTTTGTCCTCATCGTCCTCCCAATCCTTATCAGAGAAACCACGGAAATTGTGAAAATGGAACCAGGATGACTTCTCTGAAATCCTGTTGAAAAATATCACAGTGAGTGCGAGTACAGTGACCAGGGCGATGATTTTAATTCCGTCTTTGATGGGTAATATGGAGATGCCCCAGAGGATCAGGATCAAAGGCCACAGGCTCCAGAGGGTACGAAAACCAAATTCCAGCACTCCGAAATTGTTTAGCATAAACAAAATCCCGATTGCAATCAGGATAAAAGCCCAAAAAACATGACGATATTTCATTGATACAGGGTTTTAGTATTGGTTTGTACGGCGATTACTTTTGGTTACGGTGTTGATCAGCAATCCAACCCCGACAACGATGAGAATTACAGGCCAGAGGTCTCCGAAATTGATCTGCGGGATCAGCTCATCAGCCAGAAACAATGCACCCAGCGTGATCAGCACCATGCCCCCGATCAGGCTGCCTCTGTTCCGTTCTTTGGTTGGTGGTGCCTGGGGTGGAGCTGTATTGGCTGATTCTGTGTTGGGAGTTTCCGATTGATAACCAGGCGACGCTGCCGTGAAATCGGAGGGCCCGGATTCAGCCTGCTGGTAACTAGTATTTGGTTGGTTCACTTTAGATTGAATCCTTATTGGATTTTCTGGTGTGACAATCCAGAGAACGAGGTAAATGAGGAATCCACCACCTCCGGCCAGGGTAAGTATGACAAAAGCCAGGCGGATAAGCAGGGGGTCCATCACAAAATATTCGGCAAGGCCGCCGGCAACACCGGCAAATTTACGATCAGTAACGCTGCGGTAAAGACGTTTTGGTTCCATGATATGGGGTATTTGAGTGATTTCCCGGTTTAGACGGCACCCGGGTAAATAGGTTACAAAAATATCACCTGGGTCAGCCTAGCCGGCCAATTCCTCTTTTTTACGATACATCCTTGAAGAAATTGCGACGCTCAGTTCAAACAGGGCATACAATGGTATGGCAACGATCAATTGGCTGAACACATCAGGACTTGGGGTGATAACTCCGGCGACAATCAGAATGCCAATTACGGTGTGCTTCCTGTATTTACGGAGATATTTTGGAGTGACGATGCCGATCTTTGTCAGGAAAAGAATTAAAACAGGAAGTTCAAATAACAATCCCATCAGCAGGGTCATCAGCGTGATTGAGCTGACATAGGAGGTCAGGGCAATTTGATTTGAAACGGCATCGCTGACGGCATATCCCCCCAGGAAATTGATCATCAGGGGGGCAACGATAAAATAACTGAACAGGACACCAAGGATGAATAAAACAGTGATGATGCTCACGGCACCCCTCGAACTCCGGATCTCCTGTTCAGTCAGTCCCGGCTTGATAAATCTCCATAATTCCCATAAGATATAGGGCAGGGCAATGATCAGTCCGGCGACCAGGGATATGTTCATATGAGCGGTGAACTGACCGGCAAGGTTAATGTTAATTAATTGAAATTGAGAGGGATCGATGCAAAGAGAAGGCATTGAAAACCATTCGCCGAGTTTGCAGAAGGCACGGTAGGTGATGAATGTTTTTGATTTAGGCGCCAGGATGATGTCATCAAACAGAACCTGCTTGAAGGCAAATGCAATAATCGAGGTGACCAGCAGCGCGATGATTATTCTCCATAAGGTTCCGCGCAATTCATCAAGGTGTTCCCAAAAAGTCATCTCTTGCTCCTCATCTGCCCCGGTCGGAATTGATTTCTTCATGTGCTTTATTTATAAAAGCAAAGGTAGGCAGAAAAAAAATTCCTCAATGTGTTCACAATAAGGATTTAACTTTGTACATTTGAATAAATAAATTCACCATGGCTGAACAACGCGAAATTATCCTTGAACAGATGCTTAAGGTATTAAAGGATATTGAAACAAATACCTGTGATAAACAATTCTTCCCTGATACCAATTTGCTTGAGAAGAAGCTGGATCATATCATCGAACTGCACGAAAAAGAGATTGAATTGCTGAAAGCTCTTGGCAACGGTCGTTGCACCTGCAAAAAAAACAAAGCCAGGAAGGTAAAAAGGGAGAAGAAAGAAAAAAAGGCAAAAAAGTCTTGACCTATTCGCACTTTGTATTTTTGTTATTGCCCTGCCCCTGACGGTAACGGTGTTTCATTTGTCCGCCCTGCATGGGGCATCCGTATAAATCGCGATACAATGCTGAAAGCCTGCTGGCCTGCTCCGGAGTGCAAACACGTTTCAGTTCACGGTATTGAATAATGTTTTCCTTCTGAATTTTCATCTGCAACGCCGTGAGTTGATTCGTTAAGGAATTTAACCGCAGCGTGTCGGGGTCCTGTTTTTCCAGTTCGGTAAGAATATCCGCCCTTGTTTGTTTGATGGCTGAGGCAATGGGTTCGGCAGTTTCCGCATATTTTTTATTGATGGCTGTTACTTTCAATGCTTGTTCAGCCGATAATTTCAGTTCATCACGAAATGTGTTGCATTGCTGCACTTCGGCGGAACAGCACGGGGCAGGAACCCGGGGTTTTGTGAAGATGAAAAAACTGACCAGGGCGGAAATATTGATCACCACAAGGATAATCAGTACCCAGAAAATCAAGCGGTTTTTGTGAAAGAAATTCATGGTGTTAATTGTTTATGACCAGTATTTTATCTTCATCCGCAAATTCGGAAATGAAGAGATTCGATCGAAGAAAATCAATGTTACCCGTCGTATTTATTACCTGATTCAAAGGGGCGGCATCATTTTTTGCGGTATATGACCCGATGAGGATGCCGCATAGCAAAGCAACGGCAATGGCTGCAGGCCGCAAAACACGGACCCAAACAACCGGATACCGCTTTTGAGGTGTATCAACTTCGTTTTCAAGGCGCTGCAATATCCGAGTGGCCGCAAAAGGGTTGGGCTCGGCTGCTTTCACCTGTTCAATGAGCATATCCACCTTGTCGAATTCTGACACTAGCCGTGAACAGGCCCTGCATGATGATAAATGTTGCTCACACAGGTCATGCATCTCCGCCGGTTGAGTCCCTTCCCTGAATGCTGACAAATCGGATTTAAATTGAGAACAATCCATGGGCTACTTTTTTTGGTATTCTGAAAAGTGAATTATCAAATGTTTTTGCATATTTGCCTTGGCCCGGTGAATCAAAGATTCAACAGCAGGCAAGCCGATTTTCATGATTTCAGCTATTTGTTTGTATGTTTGATCATCAAACTTGTTCAAAACAAAGGCGATCCGTTGATTTTCAGGCAAACGGCCAATGGCTGCCTGCAGCAGTTCGCATTTCTCCTTATGCTCAAAGTCTGCTGGCGATACATGAGGTTCCGGGGTCATTCCGGTTTCGCGGCCATCCGGAGTTTTGAAAAGAGATTCAATCCGCAACATCATTCCCCTGCGTTTGTGTCTTTTTACCATATTCAGCGACTTGTTGACGGTAATGCGGTAAATCCATGTTGAAAGCGAGGATGACTTTTTAAATGAATCCATGGAGTGTATGATATCAAGAAAAATTTCCTGCGACAGGTCTTCAGCATCTTCCATGTTCCCGACGAAATAACAGGCGGTTTTAATAACCTGTTTCTGGTAATTGTTCACCAGGTATTGAAAAGCTTTGCGATCACGCCGTAAGATTCCTTCAATTAACTCCTGGTCGGTCATCCTTTTTCGTCATAACAACAAAAGCCAAAATATGCCGCTGTGTGCGTGGCATATTTTGACTTCAGGTTGTGTCGCTGGTTATTTTTTCGGTTCAGTGGCGGGAGCACTGCCTTGATTGCCGCACCCATTCTTGTGTTGCTGACCTTGCCCGCAGCAATTGCCTTTTCCCTGTCCTTTTCCGTTACATTGTCCTTTTCCGATGCAATTCCCGGTGCCTTTGCATTTTCCTGGTGTTCCGCAGTTGTCGCATTTGCCATCACCGTTTTTATCGACAAAATTTTTGCCTTGCGCACAACACGATTTTGCATCGTGTTTATCACAGGTGCTGTTTTTATTGGCGTCAACTGATTTTCCCGGTGCAACAGTTGCCGGAACTGCCGAAGCATTAGTGTTGGAGGTGGCTGTAGCTGCCTGGGAGTAAATCATGCCGGTAAAAAAAACCAGCATAATAAAAGTCAAAAGGATTCTGGATGTAGTTTTCATAGTTTGCTTGTTTATTAAATGATTGAATGATTATAAACATTAGACAATCAAAAAATGAAAAACTTGCGGTCGGATTGAAAGATTATTCCTTTTTGTTTGTATTTATCCCAAACGGCAAATAAAGCGGGCAAAATCCCAATAAACTTGTAAGAATAAAAACACCTGCAAAAATCAACAGGATGATGGCCAGCAAGCCCGAAATAACGCCGGTAAAATACAATACAATGATTACAACAGCGATCAGGATCCTGATTACTTTGTCAAATAAACCCATGTTTTTTTTCATAATGGTCTGTTTTGGTTATCATTAAATAAAAATGTCAACTTGTTTTTCACGTCAGCCGGTTGGGTTTTGAAATTACAACAACCCGGGCTGAGGAAACAACCTCGTAATGAATATATAAAATGATCTCTCCTGTTTTACTGTTCGGGAGATTCTCAGCTATGTAAAAATAATTTGTGTTTGCAATCCGCCTGATTTTTCGTAGAATTGTCCAACCGTCAGCACCTCTTTTACCCCTTCCCACAAATCATCCTTTTTCAGTTTGAACATATCCATGGCCAGTTTACAAGCATAGATTTCACCGCCACCTGCTTCAATCATTTCCAGGAATTCTTTCACCGGTGGAATGTCCAGCTTTTCCATCTGGCTGCGCATCATGGCGGAAACCCCTGCCTCAACTCCAGGGAGGGCACCGAGGATGGTAGGGAACGGGAGCCCGCCAGGCATGCGCATGGCCGGATTCCCGACTACTCCTGTATGCAGGTTGTTCATGGTTTTCTTGGTGATGGCATCGAGACCGAAGAAGGTGAAAAACATTTTTGTTTCAATGCCTTCCATCACAGCGCCGTTACCCATTACCAATGCTGCATAAACATCCTCAATGGTGCCTTTTGCACAAATGAGGCAGATTTTTTTAATTGGAAATTCTTCGTTTGCCATTTGTTTTATTTTTAAATATAAAAGTAAAAAGAGAAATCTTTCTGAACCGACATCTATCTACACGCAGGACGCCGGCTTAGGAATACCAGCCACTTTGGCTGCTTTTTTCATAGGGGCTCCGGGGAACAACCCATAGAACCCCTTGATATCTATGATTCCTGAATTCCCTACCGAACGGATCGTCAGTGCTTCACCCTTTGAAAACCTTTCACGGAGGAAGTCAAGAACAGCAAGATGCTTATCCGTGAGCTGGATTCCTTCTTCCCTGGCAATTTCCACAGCAATCTCTTTTGTCCACTGTGCCGGATTTGTAAAGTAACCCTCTTCGTTCACGTCGATGGTTACACCTGCGATAATTTTTTGTGCCATACAAAATGATTTAAGATTTATGATTTGCGATTTATTGTAGTCACGCTTTTCGCGTTACCTGTCTTGTCCTTTTTTACTCTTTTACCTTGTCACTTTGTTACCTTATTACCCTGTTACCCTGTTACCTTGATATCCATTGGTTTGATTGCCTGCACCAGCCTCAGTGCAAAGGATAAAGATCTCCTCACATCGGGAGAGTTAAGCTGTTTAAACAGACCCAACAGGGACTTGTTATCCAGCTGATCATCCATCTTGATTTCCGCCAATGCCTTTGATGTCCGGCCGAGTGCTGCAATGACATCGGGCTGGGTCAGGTTCCTGACGATGTCGAAGTATCCCTTTTGGTCGAACTCATTCATTTTATTAACGGCATCCAGGCCAACCTGGTGGAGTATCGGTGATATGTCTTTCATGAAATCCTTCGCACTTTCAAGCAGGTCAAGCATTTCGTGAAAAGTATCGATATTCTGGAGCAGTTTGATCAACAGCATCGGTATGCCGTTGTGGTCAAGATCAACCTGCGACTTGTCCAGCATGGTCACGGTTTGCCGGAAGGCATCTTTGGCCACGATGCTCAGATCTGAAACCAGGTCATCAAATTCTTCACGATTCCTTTTTTGCTGCTCAATACTTTCAAGGACCAGATCCATTTTCCTGTTTAGATCGCTGATTTGTTCCTGAATATTTTTTTCTGACATAATTATTGAGGATTACATTTTTTTACCAGCCATCGTCATTTTTGAATCGATGGGCATCTCTTTGCCTTTAAGCAGAATATGCCAGTAAATCCAGCGAAATAGAAGTTTGCCATAATGGTTCATGCGGGTCTCTTTCAGCAGCCCAAAAGGACCGATGCCCGGAAAAGGGAATGAACCCGGGAGTGGTTCGGTATCGTAATTAAAGTCGATGAGCGCGCCTTTGCCAAAACCTGTTTCAATATAGCAATTGGAATGTCCGTCGAAGGAACCGGTAAAAGGCCTGTTTTCGATAGCACACATCAGGTTTTCAGTCAGCACATCGGCCTGGAAATGAACCACCGAGCCGGCTTTTGAAGTGGGGAAATTCCCTGCATCACCGATTACGAAGATGTTGGGGAAAAAGTCGGACTGCAGGGTGTACTTGTGGGCTTTTGCAAAATCCATTTCATCACCAAGGCCGCTGCGGCCTATCATCTGATCGCCTTTATGAACCGGGATGGTTACCAGGCAATCGAATGGAATTTCGCGCTCATCATAGGAAACGAGCACCTTTCTTTCGTTGTCAACTTTTTCAAGGTAGAAATCGGGGATGATGTTGATGTTTTTTTCTTCCAGCAAGGCACCAAGAACTTTTGATGCCCTCGGTTTGGTGAATGCACCCGACATGGGGGTTGCATAGGAAATATTGACCTTGTTACGAACACCGCGTTCTACAAAGAAAGCATCGGCAAACATGACAAACTCAAGGGGTGCCACCGGGCATTTGATAGGGACATCGGCTATGTTCAAAACCAACTCGCCTCCGGGCCAGGTTTTAAAAAACTCAGCCAATGCGGTTGCACCTTCAATGGTGTAAAAATCGAAAATGTTTTTGTGCCACAGCGGTCCCGTAAGGCCGGGCGTTTCTTCCGGAACCACCCTTGTCCCTGTGGCAATGATCAGGAAATCATATTTCAGGGAGATCCCATCCTTTAATACAACATGGTTTTCCGGACCATCTATGCGCTCGATTTGCTGAAAGATAACATTGACCCCGAGGGGTAAAAAACTGGTTTTTGGTTTGACAACATCCTGACGGGTATACATGCCAAATGGGATGAATAAAAATCCTGGCTGGTAGTAATGTGTTTTATGCTGGTCTACGATGGTAATATCCCATTCTTCACGTGCCAGAAGTTTTCTCATCTTGTTGGCCATAATGGTACCGCCGGTGCCTGCTCCAAGAATTAATAATCTTTTCATGTTTGTCGTAATTAATTCGTCTTATATGTATAGACAAAAGTACATATATAAACAATACACTGTATGTATTTGTTATAAAATTAACAAAAAACATGCTGTCCTATGAAAAATAAAGGCATTAATTGTTAAAAAGGGAATAAGTTAACAATTGAATCCTTCGGAATAGCAATAAACAATAAAGGTTGTTGAGCGGGAAAGGTCAGTCTTTCTTTTCGGTTTGATCAGAGGAAGAGGCTTTTTCGGAGGGTTTTTTTAACTCCTCTTCCATTCCCTCCATGCCATCCTTAAAACTTTTTACCCCCTTGCCCAGGCCCTTCATGAGTTCCGGGATTTTCTTGCCGCCAAAAAGAAGAAGAACCAACAGGGCGATAAGCAAAAGCTCTGTTGTGCCAAGTCCGAATATCAGTAAAATACTTAATGTCATGGTTTCGGGTTTTTAGATGCTATGCGGTGCAAAGGTACAAATCTAAATGCAATTACCATGAAACTTTGTTGAATTGCGATCTTCAATCTCAATCATGCGAATCAATTTCCTCCGGGTTTAAAAACAGACATGAATCCCCATAGCTGAGAAAACGGAAACCGTTCAGGAAAGCGTATTCATAAGCGGTTTTCCAGTCATTGCCGATCATGGCTGCAACCAGCAACAG
The DNA here is from genome assembly GCA_903903985.1 of uncultured Bacteroidales bacterium. Classification (GTDB taxonomy): domain Bacteria; phylum Bacteroidota; class Bacteroidia; order Bacteroidales; family FEN-979; genus CAIVAT01. The sequence goes on from CAIVAT010000056.1 coordinate 23,662, forward strand.
CAATGTGCTTTGTGGCATGTGAAAGTTCGTGATCAGCCCTGAGATCAATTTATACCTGTACCCGGGAACAATCATGAGCTGGGTCTCTCCCGAATATTCTTCAAGGTGATGTGCGTCAAGATAGCCAAGAAGGGCTTCAAGGGATTGCCTGGCCGTTATTTTGATTGCCGGATCCTGTTGATAAGGGGTCCATTGAGCCACTACAGGAAGAGGCTCAAAACCATTGCATAATAAATGAACGCCCAGCCAGTAAAGACTTTCCAGCGTTCGGGCCGAGGTTGTCCCTACTGCAATTACAGGCCTGTGCAGGCTGGCTAAAAGGGTCCCGATGGTCTTGGCAGAAACCACAATTTTCTCATGATGCATCACATGGTCGCCAATATGTTCAACCATAACCGGGCGGAAAGTTCCGATTCCGACATGAAGTGTGACCTTTTCTGATTCTATTCCTTTATCATGAAGCCGGGCCAGCAGGGATTCTGTGAAATGCAATCCTGCGGTGGGCGCCGCAACGGAACCTTCACAGGTGGCAAATATTGTTTGATAACGGTCATTGTCGGATGCCATTGCCGGGCGATTGATGTAGGGAGGCAATGGCACAGAACCCAGCAATTCAAGAATTTCGGAAAATGTTTTTTCGGGTGGATCCCAGCGAAAAGCAATCTCAAAGCACCCATCACCGCAATCACGGACCCGGTCGGCCAGCAAACGGCAGGTGAGTCCTTCCTGCGGGCCTTCCATCATGAGCGTTCCAGTTTTCCAGCGCTTCAGGTTCCCAACCAGGCACTTCCATGTTGATCCGGTTTGCTGGCGGAAAGCTGCCTGAACCTCGGCCGACGGTGTAAGCGGCTCGAGGCAGAAAATTTCGATCTGGCCGCCGGTTGGTTTCCTGAAAAAAAGCCTTGCGTGGATTACCCTCGTATTGTTAAAAACCAACAGGCTGTTCACAGGAAGGTGCTTGTCAATGTTCGAAAAAATATCCTGGCCAACTACGCCGTTGCTGTAAATCAGCAGTTTCGATGCATCACGTGCCGATAGCGGGAACTGGGCAATATTTTCCTGAGGCAACGCGTAATCGTAATCCTTTATACAGATGGTAACAGGGTCAGACATCAGGATAATTTTCCGGCAAAGGTCGGGAAAAAAGGAGGATGGTTCAGTGCTTTTCGGAATTGAAGAAATTTGGTTTATAGGTAATCATGATGTAGGCATACTGTGCAAACCTGGATGTACCTGTTTTTAGTCCGTCATAAAGTTCCATGGATGCGGTTGGCAGGAAGAAACAGTATGCGGCATTGAGTTCCAGGTTCGGAATGGGTTTGTAAGTATACATCAGGTCTATTTCAGATCCCAGGTTTTTTGATACCGCTGTGTATCCGAGGGGTTTTGATTTTGTTGGCTTCGAATACAGGTATCCGTAGGGCAAACTGAACCAGCGGTATGTGGCTTCCAATGACATTTTATCATTCAGGTTGACGGTTACCCTTCCATACAGGTCCTGCAAACCGGGGCTCAGGTTGTCTTTTGCCAGGCTGTTGAACAGGTCCATATAGCCATAACCGCGGTGAGAAGTGCCATATAGCGTGCTGAATCCCTTCACCTTTGTCCTGAATGTTGCAGTGTCTGAGAAATTGTTGCCACTTAAAAGCTCATATCCAGCCATGATTTTCAGCAGCTTGACCGGTTGGAAACTGATCCAGGCGGCACAAAAATATGAACTCAGTTTCCGGCCATCGCGATAATGCCCTCCCTGGTAATATCCGTTCAGGAAAAAGCTCCATTTTTTATCATTGAAGAGCAATCCGGCGCCAAAGGTTGCACGGGCATAGAGCGTATTGATAAATTCTTCGGTCGATGTCGATGTTACAGGGGTCTTGATTATTGTGGTGCCGATAATTGAATCGAACTGATTCCGGATGAAAAGGGTATCGGTTTTGGTTGAATTTTTAGTGGTGGTAACGTTGCTTTTTTGGAAGGCATCCACGATTCCAAGGATGGAAAGACTAAATTTATTCTCCATGAATTTTTTATTAACATACAGGTATCCCATGTATTTATAATTTTTCCCCAGGACGTATGAACCCATGTAGGCATTTGCGGGGGCGGTATTGTTGATTGCAAATCCAACATCTCCTTTCATGGTTCCAAGGGGACTGTCATACTGGGCAATAACAATATCATGGGTTGCACCCCACATGCTCCAGTTTGATGCCCCGAACAGCCTTTCATCGTCATATACAACTTCCATTCGCCCGACTTTAATCCCGAATGCAGGATTAAAATTGTATTTGAACCAGGCTTCGTAAACATTCACGGTATTCTTGGAGATGGTATCAGAAGAGTAATAATTCTGGCCAAATACCCAGGCATCGTATAGTGAAAAGCGCGTTGTTATCTTAGTGGTTTTATAATCAAAAATAAATCTGGCCCTGCCCAGGATATCGGCATATGGTTTTTTGGTAGAATCGCCGAGTGACCCGTACCCGTCACGATATTCCCCCCGGGTTTTAAATTCACCGGAAATATTGAATTGTGCATTTGCATTCCATGATAATATGATCATCAGGCATGCTGACAATAGCGTGATTGTAGTTTTATTTTTCATTTGTGAAACGGTTAGGGTTGCGAAAGCGATGGCAAAAGTAAAGAAAAGAAACTAATATGGAAATGAATTCAATACGTTTTTAGTGTGATATAATCGGTATTTTTGTGTAAAAATTAAACCTATGAATATCAAGCAACATATTCCGAATACACTCACGACGTTGAACCTGTTGTGTGGATTGATTTCGCTGACACTGACCTTTGATGGCAATTTTGTGTATGCCTCCCTCTTTATTTTTATCGCGGCAGTATTTGATTTTCTTGACGGCAATGCAGCCCGCATACTCAATGCCCATTCAGAATTGGGCAAGCAGCTTGACTCCCTTGCTGATGTGGTTTCCTTTGGGGTAGCTCCCGGAATAATGATTTTCCAGATGATATCCGCGCAATGCACCGGTGGCGGCAATTTTTTTGAAAGGACCCATATCGTTCAGTATTTTGCCATGCTGATCCCTGTTTGTTCTGCTTTGCGACTGGCGAAGTTCAACATCGACATCAGGCAGGAGGTCAACTTTATTGGCATACCCACCCCGGCCAATGCCATATTCTTCGCCTCCATCCCATTGGTCCTTTACGTTCAACCTGGTTTGTTCAGCCTGATCAGGGCTGATTTTCTTGTAGCGTTTTTTTCGAATACCCGCATTTTAACCATTCTGACGGTTTTCTTTTCGTACCTGCTGATCTCGGATTTCAAAATCTTTTCGATGAAGTTTAAAAATATGGCATGGAGTGGCAACCAGTTGAGGTATGTTTTATTGATTTCTTCCCTCGTCCTGTTTGTACTTTTTTCCCTGAGCGCAATACCGATCATCATCATATTGTACATTCTGATGTCGATATTTTTTCAAAACTACATTTTGGAATAACCTTAAGAATATTGTAAAAACAAAGGATTTCCCATCCGAAATTCATCCGTAAATTTAAAATCCTGAGCAATCGTAAATTTTTCAGGTCTCCGGAACAGGCTCTTAACGCAATTCAAAATTCTGCCCCAGGTATACTTTCCTTACATGCGGATCATCGGCTAGCTCCTTACCGGTACCGGCCCTCAGGATGGAACCTTCAAACAAAAGGTATGAACGGTCGGTGATAGAGAGGGTTTCATGAACGTTGTGATCGGTGATGAGTACCCCGATATTTTTCTCTTTCAGCCTCGTAACGATTTGCTGGATATCTTCCACTGCAATCGGGTCGATGCCGGCAAAAGGCTCGTCAAGCAGCACAAACTTTGGATCAACCGCAAGCGAACGGGCTATTTCACATCTTCTGCGTTCTCCGCCCGATAATGTAATTCCATGGCTTTTACGAACGTGCTGCAGCCCGAATTCATCAAGCAGTTTTTCCAGTCGTTCCCTTTGCAGTTCCTTTGTAAGACCTGTAAATTCAAGGATTGACCGGATGTTGTCCTCCACGCTCAGGTTACGGAAAATAGAAGCCTCCTGCGGCAGGTAACTGATACCCCTTTGTGCCCTTTTATACATGGGTTCCCTGGTGATGTTGAGGTCATCAAGGTAAACCTCGCCTGACAAGGGTTTGATGAGGCCGACAATGATGTAAAACGACGTGGTTTTGCCGGCGCCGTTCGGGCCGAGCAAACCAACGATTTCACCCTGGTTCAGTTCGATGGAAACCTCATTCACAACAGTACGTTTCCTGTATTTCTTGATGATTTTTTCAGTCCTGAGGATCATACCTTGAGTTTTTTTGAACGACCTGGTGGATTCCGGGAGGCAAAATTAGAAAGAAAAGAATAGCGAAGCGAATAATCCGAATTTTGCCACATAGGCGTTCCCCGCATCGTGAAGATGGCTCATCCGCCAGACTGCATCGATTTTCAGAATTTTAAAGATATTTTCGATGCCGGCCCCTGCTTCATAATAGGGTTGCCTTGAAAACGAGCGGAGGTTTCCCGGGAAGAGGGAGTATTGTTCATTTTTTTCACTTAGTGTTCCGTAAACAGCCCTGATATGGGCCACTTCGCGCCACTTCAGCTTGCGGATCAATGGTATTTTATTAAACAGCAATCCTCCGAAATGATGCGTGTAGGTAGCGCTGATCCAGGAATCGCTCACAAACTCATAGTAATTCATCAGGTTCGAAGAATAATCATCGTAAAAAAAGGTCTGGTTCCCGTCATGGATTTTAAGCAGGGGATAAGGCAGGGTTCCCCAGATTTTCCCGGCTTCGATAATGTATTTTGACCATCCGATCGTTGCAAAATTGAACCATTCCGACACATTGAGCTCCAGTTTGTGGTATTCATAATCGCTTTTGAATACCTTTGGAAAACCATATGCGTAGGTAAGCTGAACGATCGGGTAAACGGAGCTAATGGTGACCCTGGCAAATTCCGCTGCCAGAAACCGCTCACGAAATGACAACCTTGTGTCTATCTGAATTTCAGAGGTGTAAATAGAACTCATAAACTGAGGATCACTTCTTGAATAGGGGAAAACAATGAATTCGGTTGATCCCAGCGGAAAAATCTCGCGATGAATGAAATGAATCCTGTTGATAAAACCAGTATGCCATTCATGTTCATAGCATGCCTTGTATTCACGAACCATCGTAAGCTTATTGTTTGGTCCCCGGTGAAAAAGGGAAGAAAGGATGTTGTCTGTCGAAAAAGCCGTCGGACTTAACCCCAGTTGTTCGATATCATACTTAAAGTCAAGGGTAAGATCACGGCGGGGATCTTTACTGAACATATAAATAAGGTCAGCGCCATATTTGAATTTCCGATCAAGGGTTCCATAGGCAAGGTATGCTTCGACCTGGATTTTTTTACTCAGACTGTTAGCAGTGCGCATGCCAAGGCGAAAACGCGCACCTTCGATGCCATTGTAACTGAAAAGCTTTGTATAGGGACCGAGTTCGAATTTGCCCCAGCACAGGTACCCGGTAAAAACCCCATAGATAATGTCAGCATAGGTTCTGAAAGCAGGGATGGATTTTACCGAATCGACCATGGTATAAATACCTTGTTCCCTGGAAGTAAGTTTTTCCGGCCTGGCCTGATTCCAGTATTCAACAGGTTTTTTCGTTGCGTCCGGTTCAATGAAAACATCCGTTGCGGCACGAAAGAACCGTTTGCTCTCAGGGACATCAAACTGGAAATTTTTATATAGCGTAGTCCTGTGGCCGTAGAAGCCTATTGTTTTCTTTGAATTGTCCAAAATGTTGAAATCCGCATTTAAAACATCCCTGGTCAGCATCCAGTAAAGGTTGTCAGTCCATTCAAATTCCTGTTCGACCTCCAGGTCGTTGATGAAATTGACATTTGCATCATCGGCGAGGCGCAATTGGATTTTTTTTACGGCAAAAGATGTATCATTGACCCAGAGATTCCCGGTAAAGGTCAGCTCCTGTTTCCTGCGGGGTTTGAACATCACATGATAGCACCATTTATTAGAGATGAACGCACTGTCGACAAGGTAAAATTTGTAATAGTCAATGGCAAAATCGGCAACCGGGCTTACAAAGTTCTTTTCAAAAAGGGGAATAAAGTTTTTATAAACATCGACCTGTTCGGATAAATGACCAAAAAACTGGGATAAACTGGCGTTTTCAAGTCCTGAAATCGATGAGGCGGTGATGATCTCTTTCCTTGCACGGGGCGATTTCCGGAAATAGATATCCGACATGGTTTCAGTGATGAGAACCGGGAGATAGGATTTCCCGTTCAATGTTGAAGTATCAAGGTAGTTCCATACAAAATCAAACTCTTTTAACATTTTCCGGTTCCGGAACTTTTCGCTGATGTTGTTGGCATCGAGCTGGACTTTTGTATAAGCTTCATATTGATAGGACTGGAATGACTGAAGGGTGTTTTTATCCTTGTTCCTGATTACTTTTTCCATCAATACTTCCGCCGGATTTCCCTGGTATTTTATGATTACTTCAGGGAGGTTCAGGTTTTGCGGTTCCAGTTCGAAATCAATCATTTGAAACTGGTTCCGCTGGATTTTTTTAGTCATCCCGCCATATCCGATCAGGAATGCCCTTACAGAATCACCTTTTAATTTGAATTCCAGGGCATAGTTGCCGTTAAAATCGGTGAGTGTTCCGGCTGTGGTTCCCGGAATAATGATATTGACGAACGGGATTGGTTCTTTCGTTTGTCCGTCGTGTACAGCACCCATTATTTTCGTCACCTGGGCAAATGATAGAACGGGGAGGCAAACCTCAAGTAAAATCAGCAGGGAAATCCCCTTTATTTTAAAGTATTCCTTCACGGAGAATGTCGTGAAGGTGAATTACACCCTGGTATTTCCCCTTGTCCACCACCAAAAGCTGGGTAATGTTGTTTTCACGCATGATGCTCAGCGCATTGACAACAAGGGTGTCGGAGGAAATGGTGCGTGGTTTTTTGGTCATGATATCGGCAGCCTTCAAAAGGCTGATGTCACTGTTCTTCTCAAGCATTCGGCGAAGATCCCCATCGGTAATGATCCCAACCAGGGCCTTGCCCTTCAGTACAGCCGTTGCACCCAATCGTTTTGACGAGATCTCGATGATGACCTTTTTTATATTGTCTTCATGGTTCACCCGGGGAGCCATATTCCCCGAATACAGATCGCTGACTTTCAGATAAAGTTGTTTGCCAATGGCACCACCGGGATGAAGCCGTGCAAAATCGCCGGGTGAAAAACCACGTGCCTGAAGCAGGCAAACGGCAAGGGCATCGCCCATGACCATTTGGGCCGTTGTACTGGAAGTCGGGGCCAGGTTGTTGGGGCAAGCCTCTTTTTCCACCGCCGTATTGATGACTAAATTGGCTTGTCTTGCGAGAAAAGAACCTTTTTTCCCAACCATTGCGATCAGGGAGCTGCAATACGCTTTGAGCAGTGGGACCAGGATCTTGATCTCAGGTGTTTCCCCGCTGTTGGAGATACAGATTACAATGTCTTCCTTTTGAATTGTTCCCAGGTCGCCGTGAATGGCATCAGCAGCATGTAAGAAACTGGCAGGAGTTCCGGTGGAATTAAAGGTTGCAACAATTTTCTGTCCGATAATGGCACTTTTCCCGATCCCGGTCACAATCACTCTCCCTTTTGACTGAAGGATCAGGGATATGCAATTTAAAAAATCAGCATCGACCGATTTGGTTAAATTTGTTATGGCGATGGCTTCCTCCGTTATTGTGCTGATTGCGACCGCTTTTAATGCTTTAATATTTTTCAAAGCACAATTTATTTTTTAAAAATTTGTTTATTTGCAAACGTTTATACTTACATTTGTATATAGGCACATGAAATATCGCAAAACAACTTGCCGAGAACAAAAGTACTAAAATTAATCCAAGTTAAACAATGGCGGCCAACAATGACGAGCATAAGCTATTTGAAGTATTGAAGAAAGTGTTTGGTTATGATAGCTTTAAGGGCAATCAGGAGGCAATCATCCGCAGTGTATTGGCAAACAATGACACCTTTGTCATCATGCCCACCGGCGGAGGAAAATCGTTGTGTTACCAGCTCCCGGCCATGATGAAGCCGGGTACGGCAATCATTGTCTCGCCGCTGATCGCACTCATGAAAAATCAGGTTGATTCGATCAGGAGTTTCGGTACCGAGAACAATGTTGCTCATTTTATGAACTCATCTCTTACCAAGCAGGAGATCACGCTGGTCAAACAAGATATCGTGAATGGCAACACCAAGTTGCTTTATGTGGCCCCTGAAACCATTACAAAAGAGGAGAACATCGAATTTCTGCAGAATATTCAGATATCTTTTTATGCCATCGACGAAGCCCATTGTATTTCTGAATGGGGACATGATTTCAGGCCTGAATACAGGCGGTTGCGGCCGATCATCGATGCGATCGGGCAAAAGGTCCCGGTCATTGCACTTACAGCAACCGCCACACCCAAAGTGCAGCAGGATATCCAGAAAAACCTGAATATGCTCGATGCATCTGTCTTCCTGTCATCGTTCAACCGGCCAAATCTGTATTATGAGGTCCGGGCCAAATCCAAGAACGTAACCAAGGACATCATTAAGTTCATCAAGAGCCATCCCGGGAAATCAGGCATCGTATACTGTTTGAGCAGAAAAAAGGTTGAAGAGCTTTCAGAGAGTTTTGTTGTAAACGGAATAAAAGCATTGCCTTATCATGCAGGTCTGGATGCAACGACCCGCAGGCAAAACCAGGACAAGTTCCTGATGGAAGAGGTAGATGTCATCGTTGCCACCATTGCTTTTGGAATGGGGATCGACAAACCTGATGTCAGGTTTGTGATCCACAACGATATGCCTAAAAGCCTTGAAGGATATTACCAGGAAACAGGCCGTAGCGGACGTGATGACGGCGAAGGGAACTGCATTGCTTTTTACAGCTATGATGATATCCAGAAACTGGAGAAATTTCTTAAAGGCAAAGCGGTGGCAGAGCAGGAAATTGCAAAGCAATTATTAATGGAAACGGTATCGTACAGCGAATCTTCCGTATGCCGCCGCAAACAACTGCTGCATTATTTTGGAGAAATTTACACTGAAGATAATTGTCAGAACTGCGACAACTGTATGCATCCAAAGAAAAAATTTGAAGGAAAGCAATATGTCCAGCTTGTCCTTGAAACCGTTATGGCTGTCAAACAGCAATTTAAGAACAAGCATATTATCAATATCATCCTTGGTAAGAGTGCCGCTACGATCAAATCTTATAAACACAATAAACTTGAGGTTTTCGGCAAGGGGGCCGACCGGGATGAAAAGTTCTGGAATGCCGTTATCCGGCAAACCTTGATCGAGCGTCTTTTAACGAAAGATATTGAAAACTATGGATTGTTGAAAATCAGTCCGGAAGGTGCCGAGTTCCTTAAAGATCCTCATTCCATCATGCTCGTCGATGACCATGATTTCGAAAACCCCGAGGAAGAAGAACTTTTTGAAGCGCTGGGCTCAAAAAGCAGTACGGCTGATAAAACGTTGTTTTCCCTTCTCAAGGATCTCCGGAAAGAAATCGCACGGAAAGAGAAACTTCCCCCTTTCGTCATTTTCCAGGATCCGTCGCTGGAGGATATGGCTATCCAGTATCCCATCACCGTGGAGGAGTTGAAGCAGATCACCGGGGTGGGATCGGGCAAGGCACTGAAGTACGGCAAGCCTTTTCTCGCCCTGATCAAGGAATATGTCGAAGAAAATGAGATCATCCGTCCGATGGACATGGTGGTCAAATCGGTCGTAAATAAATCAGGCATCAAAGTATACATCATCCAGAGTATCGATCGCAAAGTTGCCTTGGAAGATATTGCCCTGGCAAAAAACCTTAGTTTTGATGAACTGATCACCGAAATGGAGAGTATTGTCGGGTCCGGGACAAAAATTGATATAAAATATTATATCGACGAATTCGTTGACCCTTATCACCAGGAAGAGATTTTTGAATTCTTCAGAAAAGCCGAGTCCGATTCCATCCAGGAAGCCATGCAGGAGTTGGGTGAAGATGAATTCACGGAAGAAGAAATCAGGTTGATGCGCATTAAATTCATGTCAGAACTAGGTAACTAATCAAATCCCCATGCAAGAAGAAAATATTGAAAACCCTGAACCAGTTCAGGAGATGGATACTGTAAATCAAGGTCAACCAACGATGCCTGATCCATCGAAAAGCAAACAGCCATTTTTTATTTTTAACTTTAATACTGTTTTGGGGCTGGCCCTGCTGGCGGGCCTGATCGTTTTGTACTTCCTCTATTTTAACAGCCGCAATGCATCAGTAACAGCACCGCCTCCGATGGCTTTGCAGAAGTCTTCAGGGAAACAGCTTTCTGTGGTTTTTGTCAATATCGACAGCCTTAATTCCAATTATGAATACATTAAGGTTCTTCGACGCGATCTGGAGGGTACCGGGAAAAGGTTGCAAAACGAGGTGATGGCCGAGCAGGGAGCTTTTGAAAAAGAGGCAAATGATTTTCAGCGCCAGGTTGCTGCAAAAATAATTCCGGAAGACAGGGCCAAAATAATGTACGAGCAACTCATGCAAAAGCAACAGCAGCTGGCGGAAAAAAAAGACCGGTATACCCAGCAGATTGCCGAACAGGAGATGAACATGAACCTCCGTTTGATCGACAGTGTGACTGTCTTTCTGAAAAGATACAACCGTCAGTATCAGTTCGATTACATCATGGGGTTTAAAGCGGGAGGAGAGATTCTTATCTCCAACGACACGCTTGACATTACAAAATCGGTGCTGGTTGAGTTAAACAAAGAATACCAGCAGCGAAAAAAATGATTGCTCCTGCCCGTTTTTTATTTGCAGTTCTCCTATGCATCCTTTTTAATGCTTGCAGGGAGCAGAAAGACAATACAGCCTTCCAGGCACCAATTTCATCTGACTCCCTGATTTCTCCGGAAAAAATGGTCCTGATCCTGGCCGATGTGCATGTTGTTGAAGCGGCATTGCTGATTGAACGGAATAAAGGAACAGACTCGGAGCGGAACCCGGATTATTATTACCAGGGGGTTTTTAAGAAGTATCACATCAGCCCCGCCAGATACGATCAGAATCTGACCTATTATCGTGAAGATCCTGAAAATTTTATAAAGATGTACGAAAAAGTCATTATTTTACTCGAAAGCCGGCAGAAGAATCTATCGGGGAAAAAGTAATTATTGCTTGGTGTAGGTTGCGATCGCCTGAAGGCGTGTTGCCCCGTCATCCAGGGAATAATTCCAGGTGATTTTCGTACCCGATAAAGTCCCCGACCCATTGATAATAATCCCCTCTCCAATAACCTGGTTGGCATCAAGAACGATGGAAGTCCCATTCACCGCTGCACTTGCCGGAGTGCTTGATGATCCTGTTCCCGCGAAGTTGGAGATGAAAACTCCGCTGTTGGAATTGGGATCGGCAGTAATATTCACCTCATAGGTAAGCCGGGTGTATGTTTCATTCACGTTCCACTTCCCAAGAAATGCAGTCCGCGAACCGGTGTCGGGTTCCGAACCCTGATCTTTACTGCAACCGGTAATGACAACGGTCAATGCCATCATCATGATGAAAATAAACAGATTAACATTTTTCATGTTGTTCCTTGTTAAGTGCCCGCCCCGATGTCCCATGCATGGGCAAGGTTTTATAGGAATGTAAAGATACGTAAGTTTTTCATTGAATGATTTCCTGATGTATATCTTCAACTTTTTACTAACTTTATTCTCCGATTAAAATTGTGAGGAACTCAAGTAAAAAAACTAACTTTGCGTCTCTGTGATTCTTGTTTCATCATTACTATCCTGGGAGGGAAAGCACGGTAAAGATTGGAATCTTGAATCAGCATGCAGGATTGCATCTGAAATTTTCTTTGGCATAAGTTAAAACATGATTTGAAACTGAAATAAAAATCAAAATCAAACTTTGTAACTTGGAGGAAAGAGTATGGAAAACAATGAAATGAGGGCCCTGGGCCTGATTGAAACCCGAGGTTTTGCTGCAATGGTAGAAGCTTCGGATGCCATGGTAAAAGCTGCAAAAGTGGAGCTGATCGGCTATGAAAAAACAGGTGGCGGCTATGTGACAGCAATTGTCAGAGGTGATGTTGCTGCCGTTCGGGCTGCCGTTGATGCCGGGATCAGGGCCGCTGAAAAAGTGGGTGAGATTGTGTCATCCCATGTAATCCCAAGGCCGCACGAAAATGTTGATATCGCCTTACCACTTACTGGAAAATCAATTAAAAAAGGGAAATAACCATGATTGATCTGAGAACATATATTTTCCTGGATTCATTGCAGTTGCAAATGGCCTCTTATTTATCGACCGTTTCAAGAGGGTATCTGCCGGTAGCCGGACAGGCTTGCTGTATCATTGAAATAGCGCCAGGTATAGAGATTAATACCCTTACCGACATTGCCTTGAAGGCAACCCGTGTGACACCTGGCATGCAGGTTGTTGAAAGAGCATATGGCATGCTGGAAGTCCATTCCGACAGCCAGGGCGATACACGCATGGCCGGAGAGGCCGTTTTAAAAGCCATCGATAAAATCGAATATGACAGGATCAAACCCAGGATCCTTACCAGCCAGCTGATCAAAAATGTGGAAGATCACCACGCACAACTGATCAACAGGACAAGAATGGGCATGATGTTGTTGAGGGGCGACACCTTATTTGTTCTTGAAGTTGAACCTGCCGGATATGCCTATTATGCTGCCAATGAAGCTGAAAAAGCAGCGCATATCAACATCATAGATGTGATGGGATTTGGTAAGTTCGGACGAGTTTACATCGGGGGTGAAGAGGCAGAAGTCCTCGAATGCAAGACAATTGTCGAAAAACGCCTGGCCGAAATTTCCGGAAGGGAAGATTACAAATAATTACAAATAAAGTTAATAAGGAGAAATGTATATGAATGATAACACGTCTGAAGCTTTAGGAATGATAGAAACCAGGGGCTTTACTGCTATGGTGGAGGCATCGGATGCCATGGTCAAAGCCGCCAAAGTAGAATTGATCGGCTATGAGAAAACCGGTGGGGGATATGTCACCGCCATCGTACGCGGTGATGTTGCTTCTGTTAGGGCAGCAGTCGATGCCGGTGTGCAGGCCGCACAAAAAGTCGGAGAACTCGTTTCATCGCACGTAATTCCAAGGCCACATTCAAATGTCGACAGTGCTTTGCCTCTGGGACGGGGTAAGGTTAATAAAACGTAAGACGTAAATCGAAAATCGTAATTCAATATGGTTTTGGCAAAAGTAGTCGGAACGGTCGTTTCCAGTCATAAATCACAGAAAATAGAAGGAATCAAATTTTTACTTCTTGAAAAAATTGACCCTGTGACAATGAACGGCAAAGGCGACTTCGTTGTTTCAATGGACAGCGTTGGCGCAGGAGTGGGGGAAATTGTTTTTTATGTTTCCGGAAGCAGTGCCAGGTATACCAGTGCAACTGAAGGAAGGCCATCTGATTCTGCCATCATCGCCATCGTAGATTATATTGAAAAAGATGGCGTTTATACGTATGAGAAAAACAGGTAACTGACAATGATCTTTGGTAAAGTAGTCGGAACAGTAGTCGCCAGTTCAAGAAATGACGGTTTGGAAGGACCGCGTTACCTCCTGGTAGAACGAACAAGTCAATGCGGCGAAAAAAAAGGTGAATTCGTAGTGGCACTCGATATCATCGGGGCAGGATATGATGAACTGGTTCTGGTCACAGAAGGAAGCCCTTCCAGGGAAACTCCGCTCACGGTGAATAAACCGGTTGATGCGTTGATTGTTGGGATTGTTGATCAGGTTGATGAAAATGACAGGGTTATATACAGGAAATAATGAGGAGTAGGTGGAATTAATGGTTCTGGGCGTTTTGGAGTTTAGCAGCATTGCTATCGGTATAAAAGCGTTGGATGAAATGGTTAAAATTGCCCCGGTCAGCATCATCGAGGCAAGGACGATCTGTCCGGGCAAATACCTGATTGTATTCAGCGGTGATGTGGCTTCGGTTGAATATTCCTTTAACAAGGGTTGTGAAACCGGCAAAAATTTTATTGTTGACAGTCTGTTCCTTCCCATGGTTCATCCGGATGTCGTACCGGCCATCGGGAAAATTGTTGCCACAGACGACTGGAATGCCATCGGGATCATCGAAACATTGTCGGTCGTATCGGGCATTGAAGCCGGTGACAGGGCAGCAAAAACAGGCAATGTGAAAATAATCGAAATACGCCTTGCCATTGGTTTTGGAGGCAAATCATATGTTAAAATGCTGGGGCCTCTTGATGCCATGGAAGTGGCTTTGGAAGCAGGGACAGAAAAAGCCAGATCGAAAAACCAGCTTTGCATGGCAACACTGATCCCCCAGCCCCATCATGAAATAAAACCATATTTCCTTTAACAGGCGAATAAAATATGGATAATCTTGAAAAAAATATACGGCAGCTGGTACAGGAAGTCATCCATGACCTGAACCTGTATCCTGCAAAAGAGGAGCATAGCCCTGTGAACGCAGGTGTGTTTTCCAGCATCAGCGAAGCCATTCATGCAGCAGGCCTGGCATTCATGGAACTGAATAAATTATCGCTTGAAACCCGTAAAAATATAATCGCAAACATCCGGAAAACCGCGCTGGCCAATAATGAAAAAATTTCCCGGATGGCACATGAAGAAACCGGTCTCGGACGCTGGGAAGATAAAATTGTAAAAAACGAACTTGGAATCCTTAAAACACCCGGTACGGAGGATATCGGTCCCGAATCCTATTCCGATGATGATGGATTGACCCTTGTGGAAAGGGCTCCTTATGGAGTGATCGGCTCAATTACACCCAGTACGAACTCCACTGTGACGATCATCAGCAACAGCATTGGCATGATTGCCGGAGGGAATGCCGTGGTTTTTAACCCACATCCTTCAGCCAAAAAGGTTTCCGCCTTCCTGATAACATTATTAAATAATGCTATTACAACGGCAGGCGGACCGTCTAATCTGCTGGCCTGCATTGATGAACCGACAATTGATTCTGCAAAAGACCTGATGTCTCATCCCGGCATAGCCATCCTCGTGGTCACAGGCGGGCCTGCAGTGGTGCGGGTTGCGATGAACAGCGGGAAAAAAGTGATTGCCGCAGGCCCGGGGAATCCTCCCTGTGTGGTGGATGAAACTGCCAACCTGGTCAAAGCAGGCATGGATATTGTAAAAGGCGCCAGTTTTGATAACAATGTCATTTGTATTTGCGAAAAAGAGATTATCGTTGTGGCCTCCGTGGCCGACCGGTTAAAAGAAGAGTTGAAGAAGAATGGTGCTTTTGAATTGAATGCAGAGCAGATTGAAAGAATAACCAAACTCGTGATCAGTGATCCAGGGGGCCCTGGAAAAGAAGGAGCTGCCGAAAAGAAATATGTGGGCAAAAATGCGGATTTTATTGCCAGCGAAATCGGGCTTGTCGTTCCCCAGTCTACAAGGCTTTTGCTTTGTGAAGTTGGCAGGGACCATCCGCTGGTGTGGACAGAACAGCTGATGCCGGTAATGCCGCTGGTGCGCGTTCATGACGTTGATGCAGCCATTGAACTGGCCGTGGAATGCGAACATGGCTTCAGGCATACGGCCATCATGCATTCGCTGAACATTGCGAAACTCAGTAAAATGGCCAAAGCGATGAATTGCTCGATTTTCATCAAGAATGGCCCCAGCTATGCCGGACTGGGTCATGGAGGTGCTGGTTTCGCATCGTTCACCATTGCAAGCCCAACCGGTGAAGGAGTTACCAGGGCGAGGACATTCACCCGGGAACGACGTTGCACGCTGGTTGATTATTTTAGGATCATATGAAATTAGGAAGAGTTACCGGAAGCGTGGTAAGCACTACAAAAGTGTTGTCCTTTGAGGGAGTTAAACTCCTCCTTGTGCAACCCATTGATGAGTACCTGGTGCCCTGTGGCGACCCGTTGGTTGCCTTCGACACCATTCAGGCCGGAACAGGGGACCTGGTCTATTATGAAACCAGCAAAGAGGCAGGGAGGGTGCTGGAAACATTGATGAATCCATGTGATGCTGCCATTGTTGGAATAGTCGACCATATTTATCCTGAAGTGCAAAGATGATACTGGCAAAAGTTACCGGGAATGTTGTTTCCACCGTGAAAATTTCAGGGTATGAATCAAGGAAGGTATTAATTGTACAACCTGTAAATCCTGACGGGAAGTCCATTGGGAAATCATTTCTTGCCATAGATGCAGTGCAGGCAGGTGCCGGAGATACCATACTGGTCGTGGAAGAAGGAGGTTCTGCAAGATTGATCCTGGATGAACCGGACACTTTTACAGTGAAAGCCATCATTGCCGGAATCGTTGACGAAATTCACTATGATTCTAATTTTTAAACTGTATTGAAAAGGGTTAGGAAATACCGACGCATGATAATTGGCCAGGATAAACAAAACGGATTCACTGCACATGCACGTGTGAACGGAGTAGCCATCGGCGCCGATCACGGGTCGTACAATGCCAAGGAGATGCTGAAGCGGTATCTCGAAAGTGCAGGTTATAAAATAGTCGATGTTGGAACGTTCAACAGTACGGTGAAAGTGGATTATCCTGATTATGCGCTTGCTGTAGCCCGAAAAGTGGTTGGCGGTGAATGTGAACGGGGAATCATGCTTGATGCGGCAGGGATAGGCTCTTCCATGGTTTGCAATAAAGTGCATGGCATCCGGGCCGCCTTATGCTGGAGTACTAAAACAATCGTTAACAGTCGTGAACATAACAATGCAAATGTGCTGACCCTGGGCACAGCGCAACATCCCATGGACGAATTGTGTGTCATGGCGAAATTGTGGTTGGAAACCAAATTTGAAGGCGGCAGGCATTGGCCGAGGATTAATAAAATGATGACCATAGAAAGGGAAGGAAAATAACATGGATCAAAAGGAATTAATTGACAAAATTACGAAGGAAGTAATGCAAAGGCTGAACCAGGGTGTTGCTGCACCGGCAAAAAATGTGCAGGATTGCGCTCCTGCATTAGCTTTAATGCCCAACATGTCGGCTGCTGATCTGGCAGGTTTCATTGACCATACCCTGTTAAAGCCGGAAGCAGTGGTTTCGCAGTTCGAACAATTATGCAACGAAGCGGTTAATTATAAATTCAAGTCTGTTTGTGTTAACTCCTCATGGGTCCCTTTTGTTGCTAAAAAACTACGCGGAACAAGCGTTAAAATATGTTCCGTCATTGGTTTTCCACTGGGCGAAATGGATACGCGCAGTAAAGCATTTGAAGCACGGAACGCCATCGGCAATGGTGCGGAGGAGCTGGACATGGTAATCAATGTAGGGGCTTTAAAATCAGGTAATTTAAAGCTTGTTGAAGAAGATATCCGGGCAATTAAAAGAGCCTGCAGGAGCACGACGGTATTAAAAGTGATTCTTGAAACAGGATTGTTAACCGATGAAGAAAAAATCCTGGCTTGTGAAATTTCCAGGAAAGCAGGCGCTGATTTTGTGAAAACAAGCACCGGATTTTCCGGCAGCGGCGCCACCATTCATGATGTTGCACTGATGCGCCGGATCGTTGGACCTAAAATGGGTGTCAAGGCCAGCGGCGGTATCAGAACTTTTGATCAGGCCCTGGCATTGATCAGGGCAGGGGCAAACAGGCTCGGCTGCGGGGCCAGCGTGGATATCATGACGGGTGCTGAATCCAAAGGAACTTACTGATAATTATTTCATTGTGTTGATGTTTTTATATAAATTAATTATGCTATTAAATAAACAAATTAATTTATAATTGTGAAACCGGATAAAGACATCACCAACGAGCAGCGCATCCTGGATACAGCTGAAAAATTGTTTCTTGACAGAGGCTTTGCACTGACGTCAACAACGGAAATTGCGCGCATCGTTGGATGCAACCAGGCCCTGGTCCATTACTATTTTCGAACCAAAGAACGATTATTCGATGCGGTGTTTGAAAAAAATGCCAGTCAACTCGTTTCAGCATTCATACAGGGATTGGAAGAAAATATTTCTTTCGAAGAAAAAATCCGGAGGAAAACGGAAACAATTTATGAAACCCTGAAAGCAAATCCGAAAATGCCATTTCTTTTCTTCAATGAGCTGAATACGAATTCCAACCGGCTCCATCTGCTGAAAGAAAAAATCGGGGACCTTCCCGGGGTGCTTATTCTCCAGATGGAAAGTGAATTAAAGGCCGAGATAGAAAAAGGCACGATCCGCCCGATCACTGCGCTGGATCTGATGTTGACGATCCTTTCATTGAATCTGGTCCTGTTCATGGCGAGCCCGGTATTAAAAGTAATTACCGGTATGTCGGAGGCCGATTTCCAGGTCCTCCTTGAAAACAGGAAGCGGGAAAATGTAACGGTAATTCTAAAGAGTCTCCGGCCTTGAATCAGGAGAATATTAATAGAGTAATTAAATAGATTAAGTAGGGGTTGACTATAGCGAATTTCAGGACCTTATTGCGGGGAAATTCAGCAGGGAAAGGGAAAAAACGCAGATACAATCAGAAACTAAAACTCAACCCCAGGCTTGGCATCAGTGGCATCTGGTCGACACGCGTATAGGAGACCCGGTCGAAGTAGAAGATGTTCTGTTGATTAAGGGCATTGGTGACACTGAGGTTAATTTCGAACTTTGTTGTTTTACCAAGGAAAAAGATCTTTTTAATATTAAAATCAAGGCGGCTGTAATAGGGCAACCTTCCGGTGTCATAATTTCCGTAAAGAATCCCGAGTGAACCATTCGCCGTGGTATAATTGGTTCCCATATTCCCGAAGTTGACCTGTTCATAAAAGCCACCTGTCTGTGTAAAAGGGAACCCGGATCCATAATTGTAACGGAGGTCAAGTTCCCACGAATTTCTTTTCCCCCAATTGAAAGTTGAAACAACATTCAGGTTATGACGCCGGTCGTAAGGCGGAACAAAACTGTATATTCCATCGTTTCGGTGGATATATCCGAGGGAATAGGTCACCCAGAAATGAACTTTTTTCCAATCATATTTTACCGAAAAATCCACACCTTCGGCATCCCCGGTTTCAGAAGAAAAATCCTTCTTGTAATAATCCGGAACTTTAACATTTTCCTGCGTGTCGTCATAAATTTTATTCCGGTTCAGGGCGGTCAGCTGGGGATAGTATTTGTAATAACCTTCTACATTCAACGAAAGGTTTGGATATACATCCCATTCGAATCCCAGCACAACCTGGTTGCATTTCTGCAATTTGTTTGTCGGGCTGGTAATAAAGCCATAGAACAGGTTCACAACATCTTTATCGTAGGTGGTACTGATCAGGTTTTGTGAATACATGCCTGCAGCCATTTTTATCCGGAAATTCCTGGCAGCATTGTATTTGACAGCCAGGCGGGGTTCAAGTGAGGCAACGGAGATGGAAGCGTAATACTGGAACCGGAGGCCGGGTTCAATGATGAATTTTCCCGGCATCCATTTATATTTCGCAAAAAACGATGCTTCCGTTGAGTTCTGGTTATAGTCGATTTGCCGGTTGACAATGTTGTAAAAGTCAAGCATTGTTTTATATCCCGCAAGTTCAAGACCGTATTTCAGCGCATCCCGTCCGAAAAAATAGGTAAAATTCAACCCACCGTTGAAACCCGAAATAGAGCTTGACCTGGGTGATTTATTGATTTCCTGCAACTCGACTTTGTAGTTTGAGTAGGCAAAGTTTCCTTCGATCAAGACAGAGCTTTTCCCAGGGATTGCAAGAAAGGTCAAACCTCCCCCGACTGATTTCCAGTTAAAATCCTGCAGTACTTTGTATTGAACGTTGTCGGAAAAATTGAATCCGAAAATGTTGATCTTGCTTCCGTTGGCGGCATTCACCGCTATTTTTCCGTAAATGTCCAGGTAATTATAGGGAAGGCCGTTCTCATCAATGTATTTGTAAAAGATCTTGCTTGACTGTTCGAGATACGAATTCTTGACGGACAAAAGGAACGTTGCACTGGCATCATCCGGGTTTTTGGGTTTGTAGAGTGGTCCTTCCAGAAGGGCTTTGGCCCCGAAGGTGCTGATGTCGAATTTCCCCGCAATACGGTTTTTGTTGCCATCACGGGTGGTTACATCCATCACCGATGACAGACGGCCACCGTATTCTGCGCCAAAACCTCCGGTATAGACATCGACATTTTTAAGGATATCAACATCAAATACTGAGAACAAGCCAATGGAATGGAACGGATTGTATACGATCATCCCGTCGTAAAGCACCTTATTCTGTATTGGTGGGCCTCCACGGATATAAAGCTGGCCACCCTGGTCGCCGGAAAAAATAACTCCGGGTAAAATCTGGAGGTACTGGGCTAAATCAGGCTGACCACCAATGGTGGGAATCGATTGAATCTCTTTTGGTGTAATTTTAATGATGCTGGTTTGTGTTTCCCTGACCTTATCCTGGCGTGCCGCAGAAATATTGATTTCATCAAGCTGGAATGTCGCTTTTTTCAGGTAAAGTTTTTTCGTAAGTAAATCGTTGGGTTTTAAGGTAACAGGTATTTTTAACGTGTCAAATCCGACATAGGTGATCATCAGGAAATAATCTCCGGGCGGAATTTTGGTAATTGCAAAATATCCGTTGGCATCGGTTGGGGTGCCAATGGAAGTTTTGTACAGGTAAACGTTCGTAAACAGAACGGGTTCGCCGGTTTCCTGTTCATAAACAAAACCGCGGATGGAGCAATTCTGGGCCACGATGGGTGTTTGAAAAACCATGAAAAGCAACGCAAGAGAAACAGGGAGAATTAAACTTCGGAGGAGCTTCATAACTTGTTGAAAATTGTACCGGAACCAAGGGACAAAAGTAGTTATAATCATCGGTTAAAAAAAAGAAAACACTTATTGCTTAGAAACTGCCATTGGAAAAATATTCTTATTTTTGTCAAAGTACAATTACCTTTAAATATCGTTATGCAGAGATTATTGCTATTGGGGGATGAGGCCATTGCTCAGGCTGCCCTGGATGCCGGGTTGTCGGGCATCTACGCCTATCCCGGAACTCCATCGACGGAGATCACCGAATTTGTGCAGAATTCGAAATTTGCCAGTGAAAACAATATTCATTCGAGTTGGTCTGCTAACGAAAAAACAGCCATGGAATCAGCTCTTGGCATGTCGTATGCCGGTAAAAGGACCATGGTGTGCATGAAACATGTGGGGTTGAACGTTGCTGCTGATCCTTTTATAAATTCGGCCATTACCGGGGCGAACGGAGGTATGATTGTGGTATCGGCAGATGATCCTTCGATGCATTCATCGCAGAATGAGCAGGATTCACGTTTTTATGGAAAGTTTGCACTTGTGCCGATCCTTGAGCCGTGCGATCAGCAGGAGGCTTATGACATGGTCCATTACGGTTTTGATTTCTCAGAAAAGTTCAAAGTGCCTGTTTTAATGCGCATTACCACACGGATGGCTCATTCGCGTTCAGGGGTGATCAGGAAACCGGATATAAGAAAACAGAACGAATTAAAAATGCCTTCGGATCTGCGTCAGTTTGTCCTGCTTCCGGCAATTGCAAAAAAACGCTATAAAAACCTGCTGGGGAATCATTCGGTATTTATCACCGAGTCGGAGGCATCGCCATTCAACAGGTATATCGATGGCCCTGATAAATCAAAGGGCATCATTGTTTGCGGGATCGCTTTCAATTATCTCCTGGAAAATTTTGAAGATCGGAAAGTGCCCAACCCGGTATTGAAGATCGGCCAGTATCCGCTGCCGCGTAACCTGGTAGAAAAAATGGCTGATGAGTGTGATGAGATCCTGGTGATCGAAGATGGATATCCGATCATAGAGGAACTGTTAAAAGGGCTGCTGGGCCGGGGATTGAAAGTTAAAGGCCGGCTTGACGGCACCCTCCCGCGTGACGGGGAATTAAATCCGAATATTCTTGCCGTTGCCCTTGGTAAAGCCGACACTTTCGGATTGCCAGTTCCCGAACTTGTGGTCGGAAGACCTCCTTCGCTCTGCAGCGGATGTCCGCACATCGATTCCTATTATGCTTTGACTGAAACGCTCAGTGATTTATCCAACGGCCGCGTTTTTTCTGATATCGGCTGTTATACGCTGGGCGCATTGAAACCCTATGAAGCCATCAACTCCTGTGTCGATATGGGGGCCTCCATTACCATGGCCAAAGGGGCAGCCGATGCAGGGCTGATTCCATCTGTTGCCGTGATCGGGGATTCTACTTTTACACACTCAGGTATGACCGGACTGCTTGATGCCATCAACGACAAATCACCTATTACCGTGATGATCCTGGACAATGGCACCACAGCCATGACCGGTGGGCAGGAATCACCTGCATTTGGGAAACTGGAAGACATCTGCAGGGGGTTGGGAGTGGAAGAGGCGCATATACGGGTTCTTAAACCGTTGAAAAAATATCATGATGAAAATGTTGCCATCATAAAAGAAGAACTGGCCTACCCCGGGGTTTCGGTGATTATTCCGCGCCGCGAGTGTATTGTCGCAATTGACAAGCGAATCCGTGCGAAATTCAAGAACAAGTAAAAAACAATATGATGAAAAGGGATATTATTTTAGCCGGTGTTGGTGGCCAGGGAATTATTTCCATCGCTTCCATCATCGGCTATGCAGCACTTGAACAAGGGATGTTTTTAAAGCAATCGGAGGTTCATGGAATGAGCCAGCGGGGAGGCGATGTAATGTCGAATCTCAGGATCTCGCATCATGAAATTGCCTCCGATCTGATCCCATTCGGCCAGGCAGACATGATCATCTCCATTGAGCCGCTCGAAGCCCTGCGTTATCTCCCGTATCTCTCGGCTCAGGGCTGGGTGATTACCAACATCAGGCCATTCAACAATATCCCCAATTATCCCGAAATTGATCAGGTCCTGGGAGAAATCACCCGGTTGCCTCATCATATTGCGCTGGATGCAGATGCAACCGCAAAAGAGGCCGGTTCCACAAAGGCTGCCAATATTGTAATCTTAGGCGCAGCAGCGCCCTTCCTCGGAATGGCGTATCATAAGCTTGAAGATGCTATCCGGTTTATCTTCCGGACAAAAGGAGATAAAATCATCGATCTTAACCTGAATGCACTCAAAGCAGGTTGTGATTTTACAGAAAAACATATGTGATAATTTCTTTGTACCTTTGCACGCTTTATTTTTAGAGAACTAGAAACAATGAGGATTTTACAGCGAAAAGCAGCCCACTTTACTGAACCGCAGAGAGTTGAGAAGATGGGAATTTATCCATTCTTCCGGATGATTGAATCGGATCAGGATACGGTGGTTACAATGAATGGGAAAAGGGTGCTGATGTTTGGTTCGAACAGCTACCTGGGTTTGACGAATCACCCAAAAATCAAGGAGGCCGCCATTAAAGCCACTGAAAAGTATGGAACAGGATGTGCGGGTTCACGGTTCCTTAACGGTACGCTTGATATTCATGTTGAACTGGAAAACAAACTGGCTGAATTCGTTGGAAAACAAGCGTCACTTGTTTACAGTACCGGTTTCCAGGTGAATCTTGGCGTAATCCCCACTGTAACCGGCCGTAATGATTATATCCTGATCGATGAACTCGATCATGCTTCGATCATAGAAGCTACCCGTTTGTCGTTTGCCAAGGTGCTGAAATTTCGTCACAATGACATGCATTCTCTTGAAACCGTCCTGAAGCGTTGTGAGCCCGGACGGATCAAACTGATTGTGGTAGATGGCGTTTTCAGCATGGATGGTGACATAGCGAAACTACCTGAAATCGTGCGTTTATCGGAGAAATACGAAGCAACCATCATGGTCGATGATGCACACTCCATTGGCGTACTTGGAAAAAATGGCGCCGGTACGGCGAATCATTTCGGACTAACCGATAAAGTTGACCTTATCATGGGTACATTTTCAAAATCACTGGCTGCGTTGGGCGGATTTATTGCCAGCGATTTTGAAACGATCAATTATATCAAACACCATTCCCGTACACTGATCTTCAGCGCTTCAGCCACGCCTGCTTCAGCAGCGGCTGTGATTGCTGCACTTGAAATCATTAAAAGTGAACCCGAACGGATCGAGCATCTCTGGGAAGTGACCCATTATGCAATCGACAATTTCAGGAAACTGGGATTCGATATTGGCAACACGGTAACTCCGATCATCCCGCTCTATATCCGGGATAACCTCAAAACCCTCACCATAACCCGGCTTTTGCTGGACGAGGGAATTTTTGTGAATCCTGTCGTGGCTCCGGCCGTAAACAAGGACAATACACTGATCCGCTTTTCCCTCATGGCCACTCATACGAAAGAACAAATAGATGTTGCGCTGGAGAAATTTGAGAAACTGGGGAAGAAGCTCCATATTATCTCAAAATAATCCTGATGATAAAAACAAACCCGATCGAAGTAAAAAAAGTATCCACAAAAAAGGAACTCAAAAAGTTCATCGCTTTTCAGAACCAACTTTACAAAGGAAATAAATTCTGGTGTCCTCCGATGAGGTTGGATGAACTGAATACACTGAGCAGGGATAAAAACCCTGCTTTTGATTTTTGTGAAGCGGAGTATTGGCTGGCTTTTCGAGGCAAAACAATGGTGGGCCGCATTGCCGGCATCATCAATCACAAAGCGAATGAACGCTGGAATGAAAAACTTGTACGCTTTGGCTGGATCGATTTTGTCGACGATCCGGAAGTTTCCCGGGTGTTGATAGAAACTGTCATGGAATGGGGGCAGTCGAAGGGAATGCAGGGCATTCAAGGGCCGCTTGGTTTTTCAGATATGGATAATGAAGGGATGCTGATCAAGGGCTACGATGAATTGGCAACACTGGCTTCCATATACAATTATCCCTATTATGTGGATCACATGGAAAAACTGGGCTTCACCAAGGCAGCCGATTGGGTTCAATATGAATTTGAAATCCCTCCTGTCATTCCAGAAAAAGTAGACCGTTTATCCTTGCTCGTTCAGGAAAAATACAAATTACGGTTGATCAAGGCCAAAAAGGCAAAAGAGCTGCTGCCCTATGCTCCTAAAATGTTTAAAACATTAAACCTGGCATTCAACGAGCTTTATGGCTATACTGAATTAACCCGGAAACAGGTTGATATGTATGTAAAAGCCTATTTTGGATTTGTAAGGCCCGAATTCATCTCCTTTGTCATTGATGAACAGGATGAAGTAGTCGGGTTTGGGATTTCCCTTCCATCACTGACCAAAGCGCTCCAGAAATGCAACGGGAAACTGTTCCCGTTTGGCTTCCTCTACCTGATGATGGCGATGAAAAAGAACGATACCATTGATATGTACTTGAACGGTGTGCGCCCCGATTACCAGTCGAAGGGGGTAAATGCCTTGTATTACAATGAGATGCACCGGGCCTATATCAAATATGGAATCAAAAAGGCAATTACAAATCCGCAACTGGAAGACAACGCCAAGGCGCTTACCATCTGGAAGAATTTCAAGGGCAGGCAGCATCTGACCAGACGTTGCTGGATTAAACACTTTTAAAACCCCAACCCCATAACCCCCTTCCCCAACAAGGGAAGGGGGAGAAAGTCCCTCCCATTGTGGGGAGGAATTTAGGGTGGGGTCACTAGGCCTTTGATACCAGGAATGCTGATTTTAAAACCCCGACCCTAACCATTGAAACTTTGAACTTATGAAAAAAGTACTAATTACCGGGGCCAGTGGGTTTATAGGCAGTTTTTTAGTGGAGGAAGGCCTGAAGCAGGGATTCCAGGTATATGCCGGGATACGAAAATCCAGTTCACGGGCATATTTGCAGGATCCCGGCATTGTTTTTATTGAATTCGATTTTTCGACGCGCGAAAAGGTTTTAGAAACACTGGCGCAGTGCAAGGCTGAAAATATTCGTTTTCAGTATATTGTACACAACGCAGGTCTTACAAAAGCACAGAAAAAAGAAGATTTCTACAATGTGAACTGCAGGAATACCATTCATTTTATTGAAGCACTCATTCAGGCCGACATGGTCCCTGAGAAATTTATCTTTGTCAGCAGTCTGGCAGCATTTGGGCCAGGCAATCCGGATACCGGTGAACCGGTGCGGCACACGCATGAACCAAAACCCATCGAATTATACGGGAAAAGCAAACTTGAAGCGGAGCGGTATATTACCTCTTTAAAAGATTTTCCGTGGCTGATCGTCAGGCCGACAGGTGTTTATGGTCCAAAGGAAAAAGACTATTTCGTGTTTTTCCAGACCATCAACCGGGGCATGGAACCCTATATTGGTTTCAGGAAACAGACACTTACATTCATTTATGTTCGTGATCTTGTACGACTGATTTTTATTGCCATGACTTCTTCTTTTATTCACAAAGCGTGGTTTGTCTCCGACGGCAAGGAATACCCTTCGGAACAGTTTGCGGAAATCACCAAAAGAGCACTTGGAAAGAAAACGATCCGCTTTACGGTTCCTCTTTTTCTTGTAAAAACCATTGCGACTGTCGGTGAGCGGGTGGCAGGTTTATGGGGGAACATCCCAACCCTGAATAAAGACAAATACAATGTTTTAAAAAGCACAAACTGGCGTTGCGAGGTTGAACCACTAGAACAGGACTTTGGATTCAAGGCGGAGTATGATCTGGAAAAGGGTGTTCAGGAGGCACTTGACTGGTACAAAAAAGAAAAATGGCTTTAAAATGGATGAAATCTCAATCATCAGGGTCACGTCGAAAAAAGATTTAAAGAAATTCATTGAATTTCCTTTTCAATTGTTTAAGGGCAATGAATTCTGGGTCCCTCCGCTGAAGTTCGACGAACTTAACACCCTCAGGAAAGATAAAAATCCTGCATTTGACCATTGTGAGGCAGAGTACTGGATGGCTTTCCGGGGCGATATAGTGGTGGGAAGAATTGCAGGGATAATCAACCATCATGAAATTGCCAGGTGGAAGGTCAACCTGGTCCGGTTTGGATGGATCGACTTCGAGGATGACCCTGAAATATCCCGGATTTTAATTGAAACAGTCTACGATTGGGGTAGCTCAAAGGGTATGGCCGGTATTCACGGGCCGCTGGGATTTACGGATATGGATCCCGAAGGCATGCTTATTGAAGGGTTTGACCAGGTATCCAGCCTTTCGGCCATATATAATTTTCCTTATTACAATGACCACCTTCAACGACTTGGTTTTCGAAAAGCCACCGACTGGGTGCAACTCGAGATCAAGGTTCCGGATAAAATACCGGAGAAAGTGGAGCGAATGACCCGGATCGTACTTCAAAAATATGATCTGCACCTGTTAAAAGCACGGAAACCGAAGGAACTCCGGCCATATGCCGAGAAGATGTTCACCATGTATAATGAAGCTTTTGTCGGCCTCTATGGGTTTACGACTTTGACTGCCAAACAAATTGATTGTTATACCCGTCAGTATTTTGGATTTATCCGGCCTGAGTTTGTCTCCATGGTGCTCGATTCAAAAGATGAAGTTGTTGGATTTGGAATCACTATGCCAAGCCTTTCAAAAGCACTTCAAAAAGCAAAAGGGTCGTTGTTCCCGTTTGGCTTCTTCCACCTGTTGCGTGCCATGCGCAAAAACGATACGATCCACATGTATCTTGTTGGGGTTCGTTCCGATTACCAGGGAAAAGGGATCCTGGCGCTGGTATACCAGGAACTGACAAAGGCTTATATCGATGCAGGGATAAAACTGACAAGGACCCATCCACAGCTGGAAGAAAACTTCAAGGCGCTCTCAATCTGGAAAAATTATGATGGACGGGTGAATATCAGGCGACGTTGCTGGATCAGGGATTATTAACCCTTGGAGGGTCCGTGACCCTCCAAGGGTCAGGTTAAAAAAAAGAAGGCTGCCAACCGGCAGCCTTCTTTTTTTGTGAGCAAGGGAAAACTAATTTTTATCCCAGAAAAGTTTTGTTGTAACAAGATCCCCGCCAATAGCGGCAGCAGCAGCAGCACGGTTGGCACCATTCAGGGTCTGTTCTGTGGTAGGATAGGTTAAACGTACAGGAAGCGGCGAATTGGCATCGGGTGGTGCAACAAGAGCAGGGAAATCCAATAACCTGAAAGCGGAATAGGAGGTGAATCCACTGTTATAGAGTGCAATCCATTTTTGCTCTCCAATTTTCTGTTTCCAGGTACCGGTGGCCGATGAATAAGCAACCTTTGTTTGTGCAAGGTACGTAGCGGCATCTGCCGAGGTTCCGCCCCAATACTCGATAGAAGCTTTGATGGCTTTGTTGTAATGATCCGCGGCAGTTCCACCAACGCTGTAACCCCTTTCAACTCCCTCGGCCAATAAAAATTCAGCTTCGGCGGCATCAAAGAACATCCCTGCGAAAGTTGGTTCAGTCAAGGCCGGGTTCACATGGGAAAATTTGGTGAAATCGTTCGATGCACCATAAATTCCTCCCTTGTAAGTCCCATCACCGATTGTAGTAAAATACAATGGTCTTCTCGGATCATTCCGGTCGTTCATCATGTCCACGAGCGTGTTGGCGGCGACAAAATCGTTTCTGCCACTCAGCACGAGGTTCTCATTGACAGGATTGTTGTTGGGCTGGGAACTCATGTAAGTCACCGCAGCATTGTCAGAATTAGCTGAGATCACGTTTGGAGCAGCAGCCTCACAAGTGGATTTTGCCAGGGCAGGTTCTACGTCGGAGAGGATCATACCCATTCTTAATTTAAGGGAGTTGGCATATTTATACCACAGGTCAGTATTGCCACCATACATGTTATCTGCACTGCCAAAACTACCCTGACTCCTGTCCATCTTTGCAATGGCAGCATTGAGACGGTCGATCAGGTCCTTGTAAATCGTAAGACCATCATCATATTTAGGTGTAAGGATTGTTTGATTCATCGCCTCTGTATAAGGAACATTCCCAAATGTTTCTACAAGAACGCTGAAGGTATAGACCGTCATCACTTCAACAATGGCCAGTTTATTTTGCAGAACTGCGGGACCATCGCCCGGAAGATTGCCTGTTTCAGTAAGCACCTTTTCGCATTCCTGGAAATTAATCAGGACACTCCTGTAAAGGGTATTCCAGAAATTACCCGGAATCGGGCGGGTTGTGATATCATAATTGGCTTCATCAATATACGTGGTTTCAGTCCATTGCTGAACGAACATACGGAAATTGTTACTGTTCACATTTGGTGTGACCATTTGATCACACAGATTCAGCTGGGCAGCGGTAAACAATGATTCACCGGGCACCTTCGTTGGATCTTTGGTGTTGATATTCGTCTCCGGAAGTTTCGAACAGGACGAAAACAGCAAGATGGTCAGGAAAATTGCAAATATATTTTTCATGTCTTTAAAATTAGAAGGTGAGTTTTAAGTTTAAACTAAAATCACGGGTTGAAGGCAGTGATCCGGTAGTATATCCTTGAAGGTTTCCAGCTCCCAGTCCTGATTCAGGATCTGCGTAGGGCAGGTTTTTGAAGATGATCCAAAGGTTCGAGGCGACAGCAGTCACAGTCACTCCTGTGATAAATGTTTTCTTGAGGATCGAGGAAGGTAAGTTGTACGATAACGATACAGAACGCAGTTTGACATAGGTTGCGTCATAGATAAAGGCTTTGTTCGGGAGCCTGCCGTAACCGAATGTTCCATAATTGACTGCTGCGATTCTCGTCGTATTTATTTTTCCATCCGGATTTACACCTTCATTGATGAATCCACCGCTGTTTGCAGCATATCCCTTGCTGTGGTCGTTCGGATCAACCCATGTGATCGGATCCCTTACCGGGTTTCCGAGGTCGTTCAGATAGGAAGTTTCTTTGTACAAACCCGTAGCAAGTCCGTAATACATGTCAAGTGAGAAGATATCTCCGCCGCTCTGAAAATCGATCAGGAAGTTAAATGCCCAGTTCTTGTATGTAAGTGTGTTATTAAAACCACCCTGCCAGTCGGGGTTTACGTTACCGATAACTTTATCGGAAGTTGTGGTTCTCTGGTATCTTCCGGTAGTGGCATCGATAATTCTTTTATGGTCAGCATTGTAGACAAAGTCAGTTCCGTAGATTACACCATAAGGTTGTCCAACCATGGCATTGATGGTAACACCGCCCTGGAAGGAACCCAGCTGAAGGTTGTTGACACCTTCCAGCAAACTGACAACTTCATTGTAGTTCTTGGACCAGTTCAGGGTCATATCCCATCTGAAATCTTTGGTTTTTATAGCCGTTCCATGGAGGGCAAGTTCGATACCCTTGTTCTGGATTTCACCTGCGTTGATTGTCTTGACGTTGTATCCGGTGGCTGTTGAAACCGGAAGTGGCAGGATTTGGTTGATGGTGTTGGTTTTGTATAGAGCCAGGTCAAAACCGAGCCTTCTGCCGAAAAAGTACATTTCAAGACCACCTTCAATACTCTTTGTGTTTTCCGGTTTAAGGTCCGGGTTTTTCTGTGTTGTTGGAACCGTAGTGGTCAGTCCGTTGAAAGGCGATAAAATAAGGTAGTTGTCAACAAGCTGATCAAATCCGGGGCTGTTTCCGACCTCTGCATAATTTAACCTGACTTTACCGAAAGAAAGCCATTTGGCATCAGGCATAATGTTGGAGAAGATAAAACTTCCGGCAACTGACGGATAATAATATGAGTTGTTTTTTTCAGGAAGCGTGGATGACTGGTCGCGTCGGATGGTAGCATCCAGGTAGAGGTAGTTTTTAAATCCCAATGAAGCGCTGGCATAAAGGCCGATCACCTTCACCTGGGAAGCAAGTTCCTTTGGAAGCGGCAGCGGGCCTGCGCTGTTTTGCAGGGAATACAGTTCGGGAACGGATAAACCACTGTTTGTTGATGAGATCAAACGGCTGTAGTTTGTCTTCCTGATGTTCATCCCCAGAACGGCCTTCAGGTTAAATGATTTGGACAAATCCTTATTGAAATTGGCCATAGCGTCGTAATTGAATTCGCTGAAAGTAATGTCCCTTCTCAGGTATCCTGATCCGGCATCGCTTCTTCCTGCGCTACCGTCAGCGCCGGTTCCAATGCCAAAGGTCCCGGGTACACTACCCACGGCTCTTCTCTCTTCCTGCATTTCTGAATAGGTGTCAACCGAAATACGGCCGAAAATGTTCAACCAGTCGGCGATTTTATAGGTAAGGGCCGTATTGCCGATAAAACGGTTTCTTGAATCGTTTTCATAGTTTTGATAACGGGTCCAGTATGGATTATCCCAGTAGATCGGAGTGGCATTGGAAGGGTCGGCATAGTTCCAGGTTATGTTACGCAGGGTCTTGTCATACATTTCCTTTTGCTCTTTAATATCCACATTGACCCCGTACCACTGGCGGAAGGATCCCATGATGTTGTCATTGTAACCTGTTGAGTTACGGCCTGTTCCCTTGTTGATGGAATAGTTGCCGTATCCCGAAACCGTTAACCGGTCGTTCACATTCCAGGTAGCATTCAGGGCGACATTGTTTTTTGTCAGTTTGCTGTTGGGCATGATCCCGTTTTGGGTAAAATTCGTATATGACATACGGTAGTTGCCACCTTTGAACGAGTTTTCAATGGCGAGCGAATTGACAAAGGTTGATGCGTTTTCGAAGAAGGTGATCGGTCCGTTGTCGGCAGCCTTCCAGGGGGTTGCTTTCAGATAATTCGGAGATTCCGGGTCAACAGCATCCCATTGGTATACCGGTTTGCCATCGAATTTGGCTCCATACGAAGCATCTTCAGATGTAACGGCCCATTGGGTTAATTTACTGGTCGCAGGATCTTTCGGATCAACGGTGATGGTCCCATCGGCATTGATATACCTCATATACCAGTAGCCGCCAGGGCCGTCATAGTATTGTCCATATCCTTCACCGTAGTCTTTTTGATACTCAACCATGGTGGATTTATCAACGATACCCACCTGTGCACTGGTGTTGAAGGTAACGCCGATTCCTTTTCTCTGTTCTCCGGCAGCTTTTACTCCCTTTTTGGTGGTGATCATGATCACTCCGTTTGCAGCACGTGAACCGTACAAAGCGGTAGCGGCCGATCCTTTCAGCACGTTGATGTTGTCAATGTCTTCCGGATTGATATCTGATGCGGCATTACCAAAGTCATATCCGGTTCCGGCCTGCTGTTGTGAGGTTGAGTTCGTGATGTCATTGTTAACAGGCACCCCGTCAATAACAAATAAAGCCTGGTTGTTGCCGGTCAATGATTTGCTGCCCCTCAAAAGGACGTTGGTGGAACCACCCATGTTGGTGGTCGTCTTAACCTGAACACCGGCAACTCTGCCGGAAAGTCCGTTGACAAAGTTGTCAGTTTTAACGATATTGAGATCTCCACCTTTTACCTCCTGGGTGGCATACCCAAGTGATTTCTTTTCACGCGGAATACCGAGAGCTGTTACAACAACTCCTTCAAGTTCCTGAACACTGGGTTCCAGCACAACGTTGACGACATTGTCGGTGCCAAGTGTTACCTCCTTGGTTACCATCCCAACATAGGAGATAAGCAGGATGTCTTTATCCTTAGGCACAGTGAGGGAAAACTTCCCGTCGATATCGGTAATTGCCCCGACAGCAGTGCCTTTAACGAGGACGGTTGCTCCCGGAATTCCGGAGCCATCATCTGAACTCGTAACCTTGCCCGAAATTGTTCGCTGGGCATGGGCAACTTGCAACCCTATGAAAAGCATAAGGGCAAGGAAAATCGTAAATTTTCTCATACAGTTTGATTTTTGTTAGTAAATGTGTGAATAATCCGTGACATAAAAAATTTCGTTGTTAGGGTAAAATTTCTTCCTTGAAAAAATTTCGTAAAGTTTGTGATAGCTCTAGTGCGTTGCAATTTTACGTAATACTTTCATTAAAACCAACAAGATTTTAACAATTAATTAATAATTTTTTAACATCTTTTTAACTTTTGCAAATTATACCTGATTCTTGCCCGCTCCTTCAGGGGATGGGATTCCACTTCTTCTTGTAGTAGAAGGGGTTAGAGAATGAGGTGCCCTGTAGAAAAGGCCGAAAAGGAAAACCAAAATGATATAGATGGCTACGGATACAATGGGGGTGGATGGATTGAATAACTGCCATGTGGCAATGAGCAGGCAGGAGATTCCCAAAAAGTAATACCCGATCCTGCGCATTTTCCATAACAATAAAACACCGGTAAAAGCAAAACCGTGCAGTAAGAAACCGGCGCTGAAGGTCAACAAGGTTTGTGTAACGGTGAACCCGCCGGTTGCTATGTAATGGTTTGTTACGCCGGTGATCCAGCCGGAGTTGAACATTCCGGCCAGGAAAAGCAATGACAGGATTCCAAAATAAACAAAGGAAACAAGGCACAACATGGTGAGAAGTACCGGGCGGCGCCTGGTTTTGGCTGGTTCAGATGCTATGTTCGGTTCGGTCTCTCCGCTCATAATCAATTCATGAATTTCAGGTTCATGCTGTAAAGAACGATGAAAAGCCCCGAGAAAAACAGATCGGGAAGGCCTGGACTGGGCTGTTTCATGAAATACATGGGTGCAAGAATCAAAAGGACCTGGGAGATGGTATATACATGAAAGCCAGTTTTTTTCATATGGATCATCAGGAAGGCACCTGCAAGCGAGCCGGCATAAAATATTCCGGAAACCAGGAAAAAAAGTGGTCTTGCTTCAAGCAATGTCTCCACTCCCGGAAGTTTGAATTTTTCGGAAAACACCTGGACAACTTCCACAAATGTGTCATAAAATCCTGCAATGGCAAGGCTTGAGATCAAATTCATCCCGCTGCCGATAAAGGTCAGGATGCATAGAACGGTCAGGAGGGTTGGCCGCAAGGGCTTTGATTCCGGCAGATACGGGGGAGTAATTTCTTCCATTGCTATGCGTCAAAATTTGATTTATCACCAGTGTACACCGCATTTCCGAACCCAAGGACCGGAATAAAAATAAACCTGAAAAAAAACAGGCCAACCGTGAATCCGGTTCCCTTTCCAAAGCTTTTTGACAATCCATCCAGAATGAGAATGTAAATGACCACATTTACGATTGGAATAAGCATCAGCAGGATGTACCACCATGGCTTACCTGCGATTTTTATCCCGATCAGGTAGTTGTATATCGGGATAATGGCAGCCCATCCGGGTTCTCCTGCTTTCTGAAACATATACCACGCGCCGACGATCTCGACGACAGCAATCATGATACAGAAAATAATGATCGGAATGATCAGGGCCACAATAAAGGGCCAGAACGGAAATGAATCTGAGAAATCCATGGTGGAAGTATTAAAGAATTTACGATTTACGATTGACAAGTGACAAATGAGATTACGAATATAGGAAAAACGGAAAGAAGAATCAAAAAAATCAGAATTTCAGATCTGTTTCCCGTATTCAATTTTCATTTGTCACTTGTCATTTGTCATTATTCCAATCTTCCTACAAGCTTTTCAACTTCATTCAGGATCTCGCAAGATTTCACGAGTTCTTTCATGGCGTTATGATCGGGATAGAGGGGACGGTCAACTTCAAGAAAGGCAACATGTTTTCTGATCACTTCCTTGGCTTTCGAAACGCCTTTCCCGAAGGTATATTCCCTGAAATCGAGTGCCTGGGCTGCAGCCATCAGTTCGATCCCAAGAATGCCATACGCATTGTCGAGGATCTGGAAATTCTTCAGGGCAGTATTCATTCCCATGGAAACAAAATCTTCCTGATCGGCGGCGGCAGGGATCGACTGGATCGAAGCCGGGGCAGAAAGGATTCTCTGTTCAACGATCTGCATGTCAGCAGTATACTGACTGAGCATGAGGCCACTGAACATCCCTGCACCTTTGGTAAGGAATGCCGGAAGTCCAACGCTCAACGCAGGATTATTCAACCGGTTCATGCGGCGCTCGCTCATCACGCTGACCATGGTGATCACATAGCCCGCCATATCCATTGGAACTGAAACGGGTGAGCCCTGGAAATTGGCTCCGGAAAGCTGAAGATTTTCATCAGGGAAGAAGATGGGATTATCTCCTACGCCGTTTAACTCAATTTCAACCTGTGAACGGGCATAAGCCAGCGCATCGTGAGCCGCCCCGATTACCTGGGGGGTTGAACGCATGGAATAAGCGTCTTGTACCTTGCATTTTACTTTCCCCTCGACGAGGTCACCTCCCATGACGCATTTCAGGATGGCCGCAGCACTGCGAACCGCACCCTTGAATCCACGTATTTCATGAAGTTTAGGGCTGTATGGCCGCATGTTTGCCTTCATGGCTTCGAGCGACATGGAAGCCGCTATTTCAGCCTGTTTGAGCCAGTTGTTTGCATCGAACAGGAAGAGGGCGCTCATGGCGGTCAGTACGTTTGATCCGTTGATCGTTGCGAGTCCATCACGGGCCTGCAAACCGGGAACAGGAATTCCTGCTGCATCTAGGGCCTCATTCCCGGGCATCAGTTTTCCCTGATAATATGCCTGGCCCTCGCCCATCATCAACAAGGCGATCTGAGACATCGGTGCCAGGTCTCCGCAGGCACCTACAGAACCTTTCTGACAAACCATGGGAGTGACCCCTTTGTTGAGCATGTCAACAAGGGTTTGTGTGATTTCAAGACGCGAACCGGAATTGCCATGTGCATGCACATTGATGCGTCCCAGCATGGCTCCGCGTACCCAGTCGAGGGGCATCGGATCACCGATGCCGGCGGCATGATTGTATATCAGGTATTTCTGGAAGTCTTTGACCTGGTCGTCATTCAATACCATTTCGGAAAACTCCCCGATTCCGGTATTTACACCATACATGATCTCATGCGCCTGAATTTTCCGCTCAAGCATGGCCCTGCATTTGTGTATCCGTTCAATCGCAGCCGCATCCAGTTCTACTTTTTCATTGTAACGTGCAACCCTGACGACATCTTCAATGGTCAGGCCTGCTCCTTTTATAATCAGTGTCATAAATGTTAAATTGAAAGTTGGTAAGTTGGTAAGTTGGTAAGTTGGTAAGCCTGCAAACTTTTTCACTCTGCTCCGATAATCATGCTTCGGGCGCTGAGAATGGCGGTTGCCCAAGTTCTTTTAACATTTTTCCTGGTCATGACAATAATTTAATAACCTCTTCGAGGGTGTTCAATTTCTGCTCTCCGGAATGCATATTCTTAACGGTGATTTTCCCGCTTTCCATTTCATCTTTCCCGATAAGGATCACAAAGGGAATGTTTTTCCGGTTGGCATATTCCATCTGTTTCTTCAGTTTCGCGGCATCCGGGTAGAGTTCTGATGGAATTCCTGCTGATCTCAGACTTGCGAGCAATTTCAGACAATGTTTTTCCTCTTCCGTTCCGAAATTGATAAACAATGCGCGGGTGGCGGCCTGGATTGTACCAGGAAACAGGTTGAGTTCGGTCATCACATCGCAGATGCGGTCGGCACCAAATGAGATGCCTACGCCCGACATGCCAGGGAGGCCGAAAATCCCGGTGAGGTCATCGTAACGCCCGCCGCCGCAGATGCTGCCCATGGCTGCATCCAGGGCCTTCACTTCGATGATGGTGCCGGTATAGTAACTGAGGCCGCGGGCCAGCGTGATGTCGAAATCAAATTTATTTTTCAGGTTCAAATCTTTCAAAAGGAGCAGCACGGTGCGCATCTCTTCGAGCCCCTTGCGCCCGGTTTCCGAATCTTTGAAAAATGGGGTCAGGGTGTCAAACTTCTCCTTGATCTTGCCTTCCAGTAAGAGGATGGGCTGGAGTTTTTCAATGGCTGAATAGGTGAGGCCGTTTTCAACCAGTTCATCCGTCACCTTATCCAAACCTGTTTTATCGAGTTTATCCATGGCCACCGTGATGACGTTCAGTTTATCAGGCGCCCCGATGGCTTCGGCGATTCCGGCAAGTACCTTGCGGTTGTTGAGTCGGATCAGCACATTGATATCCAGCTTGGTAAATACAGCATCAATGATCTGGGCCAGTTCCACTTCGTTCAGCAGGGAGTTGCTGCCGATCACATCCACGTCGCACTGAAAAAACTCACGATAGCGGCCCTTTTGCGGCCGGTCGGCCCGCCATACAGGTTGTATCTGGTATCGCTTGAACGGAAATATCAGTTCATGCTGGTGCTGTACCACGAAGCGGGCAAACGGAACGGTCAGGTCGTACCGGAGACCTTTTTCGGCAATGTGTTTGGTGAGGTCAGTCAGTCGTACTGCAGGATCCAGGAAACGGGATGCGGATTCCGGTAAGGCATCGAGATAATTCCCTGAATTGAGGATTTTAAAAAGCAGTTTATCTCCTTCCTCGCCATATTTTCCCATCAGGGTCGATAGGTTCTCCATGGCAGGAGTTTCGATGGGCTGGTAGCCGAATACCTGGAAAACACTGCGGATGATGTCAAAGATATAGTTGCGCCGTATCATTTCGGCGGGCGAAAAATCACGGGTTCCTTTGGGGATGGATGGTTTTTGTGAAGCCACTGGGATGTGTTTGTGCAAATATAAAAAAGTTTCTCACCATTTCACTGTTTCACCATTTCACCGTTAAATATTGGCCCGGATACCTGTTCTGTCCAGGACCGCTTTCAGGTATTGCTCAGCTTCCGCCGATCCCTCTTCAGGCGCCCAGGGAGCAAAATTTTTATCGGCAAGGGGATTGTAGGGTCCATCTTTCACTTCATATGCAACGGTATCCTGTTCAAGTGAAATGATGGTATGGTAAGTCTTCGCGGGAATTTCAACACCAAAATTGCCTTTCAGCGGGTTGAGTATAATAAGGTCCGTGATGTTGCCAAGTTCATCAAATTCAAGGACAGCCATTCTTCCGCGCAGTACAAAAAAAACCTCTCTTTTATCCGGGTTTTCATGTTTGTGAGGTTGAACATAGGAAGCTGGCTCAATGGCATTGAGCATCCGTTGCAGCGTATCGGCTGAATTCTTGTGGAAATTGAAGTTCATCCGGCGGCGCGGGGCGGCTTTCGCCTCTTCCGAGGTTTTATCCAGCAATTGCGTATCTATTTTTATCATAAAATCTGTTCAATGGAATAATACCGAACCTGCGGTGCGGAAAACAAAGATTCGGAATTTGTCATCGTAATTAAACTCCAATAGAACTCAGGTGCGGTAATTCCGCATTTTGCCATTTGTATTTTACAATTTTTTTATCCCTTCAATTTCCTGTACTTGATCCGGTGCGGTGCATCGTCGCCCAGTCGTTTTTTCTTATTCTCTTCATAATCCGAGTAGGAGCCCTCAAAGAAATACATCTGAGAATCTCCTTCAAATGCCAGGATATGGGTTGCAATGCGGTCGAGGAACCACCTGTCGTGGGAGATAATCACCGCGCAGCCGGCAAAATTCTCAAGGCCTTCTTCAAGCGCGCGAAGGGTATTTACATCGATATCGTTTGTAGGCTCATCAAGCAGCAACACATTGGCTTCTTCTTTCAGGGTGAGTGCCAGGTGCAGCCGGTTGCGCTCTCCGCCCGAAAGTGCACCGCATTTTTTTTCCTGATCAGCTCCGCTGAAGTTGAACCGTGCCACATATGCCCTGGCACTCATGGTCCTTCCCCCGATCTGCATGTTTTCCGCCCCGCCGGAGATAACCTGGAAAACGGTCTTTTCAGGGTTGATGGATGTATGACTTTGGTCAACATAGCCCAGTTTCACGGTCTCCCCAACGTTGAATGAACCCGTTTCCGATTTTTCAACCCCCATGATCATCCTGAAAAGGGTGGTTTTCCCTGCGCCGTTGGGGCCGATCACACCAACAATTCCTGCGGGTGGCAATGAAAAACTCAATCCCTCGAAGAGCAATTTATCACCAAAGGATTTCGAAACATCCATGGCTTCGATCACTTTGGTGCCAAGTCGCGGACCATTTGGAATATATAGTTCGAGGCGTTCTTCCTTTTCCCTGACATCCTCACTCATCATTTTTTCATATGCATTCAACCGTGCCTTGCCTTTTGCCTGGCGGGCCTTGGGTGACATCCGCACCCAGTCGAGTTCGCGTTCAAGTGTTTTCCGCCGCTTGCTTTCCGTCTTCTCTTCCATGGCAAGGCGGTTCGACTTCTGTTCCAGCCACGAAGTGTAGTTTCCCTGCCATGGGATCCCTTCGCCCCGGTCGAGTTCGAGAATCCATCCGGCCACATTGTCAAGGAAATAGCGGTCGTGGGTGATCGCAATAACCGTTCCTTTATATTGTTGCAGATGCATTTCAAGCCACTGAACCGATTCGGCATCGAGGTGGTTGGTTGGTTCATCCAGCAGGAGGATTTCCGGCTCCTGCAGCAATAGCCTGCAAAGGGCTACCCGGCGGCGTTCACCCCCGGAGAGATTTTTAACGGATGAATCCGGGTCAGGGCATCTCAGGGCATCCATGGCCCGTTCAAGCTTGCTGTCGAGATCCCAGGCGCTGTGCTGGTCGAGCAGTTCGGTGAGTTCACCCTGCCGCCTGATCAATTTGTCCATCTCCTCATCGGAAAGCGGATCACCAAACTTATTGTTCACCTCTTCATATTCTTTCAAAAGGCTCACCACCACCTGGGCTCCCTCTTCCACAATCTGCCGTACTGTTTTGGTGTCATCAAACTGTGGGTCCTGTTCCAGGTATCCGATTGAATAACCGGGGGAAAAAACAACCTCCCCCAAAAACGATTTTTCAACGCCGGCAATAATTTTTAGCAGGGTGGACTTCCCGGAACCATTCAACCCGATGATACCTATTTTGGCGCCATAAAAAAATGAAAGGTAGATGTTCTTCAGAACCTGTTTTTGTGGCGGATATGTTTTTGAAACACCCACCATGCTGAAAATGATTTTTTTATCGTCGGCCATATTTTTAATATTCAAAGATCAGGGTGTAAAGTGCGGACAAGCGGATAAAATGCATTGCCTGCATTACTTCATTTGATTGCATTATTTTTTCCCGTTCCCCGGGTTGATGAGTTGGTTTATTTTTTCAGTTTCAGTTTCCCAGTTAAAGTTCCGGTGAGCAAAATCAAATCCGTTTTGGGCTATTTTTGCTGCTGTTTCGGGATTTCCGAGTAACATCAGTATATGTGAAACGTAGTCATCAATTGTATTTGCAACCAGGATGTCTTCTCCTGCCCGGGCATTCAGTGCCTGAAAAGCCAGATTGGAGGTAATGCAGGGTATTTTCATGGCCATGGCTTCAAGAAGTTTATTTTGCAAACCGGTACCGATTTGCATCGGGGCAATGAATATCCGGGCACTGGCATAGCATTCGCGCATATCCGGGACCCAGCCGCTCACGTCCACCTGTGGCGATTTAAGCACCATCACACGCAGATGCGGATTGGCGCCGGCGATGAGCAGGCGGAGGCCGGGCTTGTGATGCAAAACCTTCGGAAGGATTTCATTTACAAGGAATTCTGCACTTTTAATATTGGGGGGATAGCCCATGTTGCCTGTAAATACGAGATCGTAGTGTTTCGGGGCCTCTACTGGCCTGAAAAAATCACTGTCGACGCCATTGGCGACCACCACTATTTTTTCCCTGTCCGGATGAGGGATCAGATCCCGGTCGGGGGCAGAGATGATGATCTTGTTGTCAAAAGCCTCAAAAGCATCGTGTTCATACCGGATCAACCGGTTGTATTCAATCTTCAGGAAGGGTTTCAGATAAAAAGGAGATGCAGCGATCCTTCTTTCAACTCCTTTTGAAAAAACATCCTGGTAGTCGAGTGTTTTCGGGATTGGTATCCCTTTCACATACTCAGCAACCCGGATCAGCTGGCAGAAAAGGTGGTCCGGCTGATATTTCTCAATGAGTTTATGAATAATGGCAGCGGAGGATGCATTATAAAAATAACCAACCTGCAATGGCTTTTTAGAAAAAAGGGTCTTGATCAGGTTGTATGCGATGGAGATTTTCGAAATAGGGATGATATGGAGGGCTTTTACATACTTTTTCAGAACCGGAATGGCATCCTCATGCAAATCACCGTCGTTCAGGGCGCAAAGGATGATCTCATGATGCTTTGATAGTTGTTTGATTTGATGGAAAGCCCTGAGCTTATCTCCTTTTTCAGTTGGATATGGAACCCGGGGCAAAATAAAAAATAATCGCATGGAGATGGCTTGGAACAGGCAAAATTATAAAAAACTGCGTTATCCTGTGAGTTGTTGATAAAAAGCGAGTAATTTCCAGATCAGAATGTGAGTGTTGTATCCGTCACTGATCAGTATC
Source organism: uncultured Bacteroidales bacterium (assembly GCA_903903985.1). Classification (GTDB taxonomy): domain Bacteria; phylum Bacteroidota; class Bacteroidia; order Bacteroidales; family FEN-979; genus CAIVAT01. The sequence continues at coordinate 64,851 of CAIVAT010000056.1, forward strand.
CTGGCTTGTGCCCCTGTTTTCCGGCAAAATTCAGGATTTTTCACACACAGGGAGATCATCTCGAAGAATTCACAGGGGGCATCGGCGATCAGGATGTTTTCCCGGTGTGTATAATTGATACCTTCTGCCCCGATGGCGGTTGAAATGATGGTTTTACCGGCAGCCATTCCCTCGATGATCTTTACCCTGATGCCACTCCCCGAAAAAAGTGGCACGATCATGATGGCTTTGGAGGCCAGGAAATCCCGGGCGTCCTCAACCTCTCCAAGCACGACTACATTCGGAAGCTTCATCGAACGCATCCAGGCCGGCATTTCACGCCCGGCCAGATAATATTTCAGGTCAGGGAATTGATGATGAACATCGGGCCACACCTGCTGAAGGAACCAGCGGATGCCATCCTGGTTCGGGATCCAGTTCATGGAGCCCAGAGAAAACAATGACGGAAATTCCTCCGTTCCAGGGAGATCGATATATTTGGCAGGATCAATTCCGAAGGGAATATCAATGCAGGGAATGCAAGGAATGCTGGAATGCAGGGAATGCATTGCCTGCATTTCACTAAAATATCCTGCATCCTTTGGGGTGATGGCTGCGATTCCATCAACCTTGAAAATGATCTTTTGTTCGTAGTTTTTCAAGGTTTGTGCCAGGTGGCGGATGTACCATTTTTTGAACGGGTTTTTCGTCTCCTCGGCAATCCGTTGCCACACAAGGTGTTCGATGTTGTGGGCCCTGAGTACGATTTTTGCCCCGGAATGTTCCCTGATGGTGTCGATATAAGGGCACATGAACAGGGTTTCCAGCTGAACCACATCAAATTCTTCCGACCTGAGCTTTCCAATCAGCCGGGCCCTGAATTTGTCTGAATCAAAACGTACCACATGATACGACTCATGCGTGAACAGGTTAAGAAAAGCATTGAAAGGCCTGATGCGTAAATCGACGTCGATGAGTTCGATCCCTGTTTTTTCTGCGTAGGCAAACGGAATGTTTTCAACTGCAACATTGTATTTAAAAGAATTGATGGCCAATACCCTGACCTGATGCCCGGCATCGATCAAACCTTCGATCAGCATATTCATTGCCATCGGACCACCCTCTTTGGGCGGCCACGGTGATTTGTTACAAAGGAAGAGGATCCTCATAAGCGCCGCTCCCGGACTTTGAATAATTTTTTAATATAGTTCGTCCAGGCATCCAGGTCAAACAAAGAAGCATCGTTGCTGGCTTTGATCGTAAGGAAAATCCCTATCGGCATTAAAACAGCCGATGAAAACCAGATGCCCTGCCAGGGGGGGACAACCCCTTCGGCTGCATATTTTTCACCGGCAAACGAAATAACCCAAAACAGGATAAAAAACAGGGTGGAGATTACGGCCGGCATTCCCAATCCGCCTTTGCGGATAATGGCCCCAAGCGGTGCCCCGATAAAAAACAACAGGAAGCAGGCAATCGAAAATGCGAATTTTTTATGATACACGATCTGGTGTTTGAAGATCAGTTTGCTTTTAGTATAAATGCTTTCTTTCGTGTTTCCCAGGTTCTCCCTGGCGCTTTTAGCAGCATTTAAAGCAGTTTCCAGGATATTGTTCCGGTTTTCGGCTTTGAAGTTATAAATGATGGAAGGGTTGAATTTCGCGACAGGGTTTACGCGCTGTTTTGATTTACCCGTTTTTGTGTAAAACTGAAAGTTGTTCATGAAACCCAACTCGTACGACTTGCGATCGGTTGCAAGCTGGGTCCTGATCGAGTCAATGGAGTTGCTCAGCTGGCTGATGTTCTGCATTTCGTAGTTTTTTTTGAACAGGCTTTCATCTGTCCGGGTCAATTGAAATGCGGAGAGGTCAAACATCTGGTATTGTTCAGAAAAATCGGTTCGCTGAAAAGGCCTGGAGATCTCATTGTTGCGAAGATCAACCCGTTCCTCGTAGTTGGTTCCATTGAAGAGCCGGAAAACCAGGAATTTTTTATCGGGCGACAGTTCCATTTTTCCCCATTCTGCTGTTGTGAGTGAAATATTTCCAAGATGTTTCGTGTGGTCGTAGACCATCACGTCACGGATCGTGTTCCCGTCTTTCTCCTTTTTCCCGATCCTGATCACAAATCCTTCGATGCCGGGATAAAAAACGCCCTCCTTCAGGTTAAATGCAAGTTTTTTTGCTCTGACATCCCATAGGATTGAGAAAAATTTCAGATTAACCATTGGTAAAACCACATTGGAAAAGTAAAAAGCAAAAGCGCTGATAAATATGGAAACGATGATCAGTGGCCGCATGACCCTGCTCAGGCTGATCCCTGCAGCCTTCATGGTTACCAGTTCGTAGTGCTCTCCAAGGTTTCCAAAGGTCATCAGTGACGACAGGAGAATGGCCAGCGGTAAAGCAAGCGGCACAAAGGTAGATAAGGCATAAAACATCAGTTTCACAATGATGTACCACTCGAGTCCCTTCCCCACCAGATCGTCGATGTATTTCCACACAAACTGCATCAGCAGGATGAAGAGCGCAATGAAAAAAGTCATTACCAGGGGACCCAGATAGGTTTTTAAAATAAATAAATCTAATTTTTTCATGCTGAAAAGGACGATCGATGCAAAGATAATTAATAACGCAAAGGTTATAATTGTATTTTTGTTCGATGGGAAAAACCCCACCCTGAATCCCTCCCCAAAAAGGGAGGCACTTGCTTCCCCTTCCCTTTTTTGGGGAAGGGGTTAGGGTACTTTAAGGCAAAGGAGCCGTGGCGCTGACCCGGATATAAATATTCTGAAAATGAAATTAGTTGAAGTTTCAACCAAACAAACACGGCGCAGGTTTCTGGACCTGGTGGAAACGGTCTATCAGGGGGATGCCAATTATGTGCGTCCGCTTGATAGTGAGGTTGAAGCGGTTTTTGATCCGGCACAGAACCATTTTTTTCAGCATGGCGAAGCCGCACGCTGGATCCTGTTGAATGACGACGATCAGGTGATCGGACGTGTGGCTGCTTTTATCAATAAAAGGAAAGCATTTACCTTTCAGCAGCCGACCGGAGGAATGGGATTTTTTGAATGTATTGATAACGGGGAAGCTGCAATGATGCTTTTCAACCGCTGCCGCGACTGGCTGGCTGCCCGCGGAATGATGGCCATGGATGGCCCGGTTAATTTTGGTGAAAACGATGTGAACTGGGGATTGCTCGTGGAAGGGTTTACCCACCCGGGATTCGGGATGAGTTATAACCCGCCTTACTATAAAACATTTTTTGAAGCCTATGGATTTCAGTTTTACTTCGAACAGGTGTCGAATCACCTCGACTTCACCAAACCCTTTCCCGACCGCTTCTGGAAAATTGCGGAATGGTGCATGAAGAAACCGGAACTTTCATTCCGTCATTTCTCTTATAAAGAGGCCGATCAGTTCATCCGCGACATGAAGGAGGTGTACGACGATGCATGGAAATTTCATGAGAATTTCACCCCGATGGATATCTCCACCCTGCAGAAAGGGTTGGAGAAAGCAAAATCATTTCTCGACCCCGAGCTGATCTGGTACGTTTACCACAACGATGAACCAATCGCATTCCTGGTCCAGTTTCCCGACGTGAACCAGATCCTGAAGCACCTTCACGGGAAATTGCACCTCTGGAATAAAATAAAGTTCCTGTGGCTTAAGTATCGCAAGACCATCACCCGCTCCCGCATCGTGATCATGGGTGTTAAACCAAAATATCAGCGTTATGGGGTGGAATCAGGGATTTTCTGGCACCTGAACGAGGTGTTGAAACACAAACCCCAGTATACCGAAGTTGAACTTTCCTGGGTTGGCGATTTCAACCCAAAGATGCGTGCTTTGCATGAATCGGTCGGCGCAACCTTTGCCAAAAGACACATCACCTACAGGAAAATATTTTCTTCAGATTCTGTAATCCAGCGTTCTACAATTATTCCTGTCGATACCAAGGAAAAGACGTTGAGACAAAGTTGAAATTTTAAAAAATATTTCACGCAGATACTTGCGGATTACAAGACATATTTACGCAGAAATTAATATGATCGATTTATACATATGCGGTTATCTGCGTGAAAAATCTGCGTGAAAAAAATTTTGCACATGAACAATAATTGTAATACTTTTGTAAATCCGAAACATTTAAACTTATATTTGTATCCAATAGTTTTAATTGTCAAACCAAAAAACCAAAATCATGAAAAAACTTTTACTCATTAGTCTTGCATTTATGATTGGCCTGGCTGCTGTGGCACATAAGCCTCAGGTAAAAAACGGCGTTTTCGTCAGGAATGTCAAAATGGTACAAAAGATTACCAACGAACCACCTGCGCCAACCAGCATTTCACCTTTTAAACCCAGTCCTTTGAGTTTGAAAAACGGTGATAATACAAACATCGTTACCGTGCTTGACCTGGGTACTTCTTCCAATGTACTTGGTTATTCCAGCGGCACCAGAACAATGGTTTGGGCTGATGATGACCTGAACGTTGTTGCTAATTTCCACCGGATGGGCCCCGGCACCTTACCGAGTTATTCCGGATATCTTGGCATGGACCTTGGCACCAACCTCGGTGCAACCGGCGAAGACTGGATCTCCAACATCCAGGTAATGGCTGCTACCCTTTCTGCCACTCCGTATTATTATGATGCCGGCCGGTATCCCTCAGCTGCAATCTATAATCCAGCCGGAAATACCGATATTAACAATGCATACCTTGCCTATTTTGCACCAAGCTTTGCCAACCTTGTTTTAAGTGGTTTTGGCGGATATGCATACGGAACAGCCAACCTCGTTAACCATGCTGATACCACCAAGCACATGAGATGGTTCGATGCCCATCCCCCCACGTACATCCCCGACGGGTTTACCGTTTCAAAAACCGGTATCGCCCACATGGTCGATGGCGGATATAATATTGTGGCAGCTGCTTATATTGACAGTGTTGTTTACGGCAGGGGAGTATGGAACAACACAACAAAAGACTTTGACTATACCCTGAAAACCATTCCCTTCCCCTGCGTTGACAGCTATAACGCAGCCGATTCTAAAATCGCCTGCTCCCCGGATGGCAATACGGTATGGATGTCGGTTCTGACCAATCTTGTTGGCGCCCACCCGCTGATTGACTCCACCTGGTTTCCCGTTCTCAGAAAATCAACCGATGGTGGGTTGACCTGGAGCGAGCCCATTGTTGTCCAGCTTGATGGCCCCAATGGCATTGCTGCCGTGAAGAACCAGTACAGCGATTATTTTATCGAAAACTTCTTTGCTGCCCCGCTACCCACCCGCGATGAGATTCCTTATACCACCGCGTTCGACCACTCCCTGAGTGTTGATAAATGGGGCAACCCGCACATCGGTGTTGCTATTGGATATTCAAATGGAGGGTATTCAATTTCCACCGGAATAGATAGCCTCATCAATATTTATGACATTTATTCCGTTGATGGCGGAGCGCACTTTGTTGGAGTTTACCTGGGACCCATTAAAACATTCCGCGGCACCTGGGCCACCTACACAAGCGATAACCGTACCTATATCTCATCAACCCAAACCGGCGATAAAATGTTCTTCACCTGGAACGATACACGTATTGATGGTGTTACCGATAACCAGAACCCGGATGTCTATGCCCGTGGTTTCGACCTGGTTAAAAATAAAATTACAGCCGACAATGGCGTCAATGCCTGCAACAATGTTACCTTCCTTTGCGATATTACCCAGGAGGCTTACTGGCAATGTACTTCGCACTATATTTTCACGGATGACAACAAATACACGATTCCCATCTGTGTGCAGTGGTTTGCAGATGCATCACTTGATTCCAGGTTCAAATATATTCCTGATTTCTCTTATGTTGACGGAGACTTTTCAGTTGACGTTAACAACCCCGGCTTCCCGGTGGGTATCGAGCAGAAAACAAACGATCTTGCTTCTCTAAATGTATACCCGAACCCGGTCAGGGACAGGGCTACGGTTTCTATCAGCCTGAACAAGAGTGCCAGCGTTTCCATCGAATTGACCAATCTCCTTGGCCAGCAGGTGATGTCTATGAATAAAGGCACGATGAATGCAGGCCCGCAACAATTTAATATTGATGCCAGCAGCCTCTCCTCCGGTGTTTATTTCATTACCGTTAGAGCCAACGGACAGAAATATACCCAGAAGATGATTGTTGAATAATACATCATCCTCAAATTTATTACAGAACCCCGCGGCATCCCGCGGGGTTTTTTATTTGCTACATCCCTGACCTTCTCCAACGTTGGACCCCATCCCCCCTGACCCCCTTCCCCAGAAAGGGAAGGGGGAGATTGATTTGGTTAAGCATCTTCCCTTTCCTGCATGCAGGGAAGGGATCAAGGGGTGGGTGGATCCCGCAGATTTTTTATCTTTGCACCCTATTTCAGAACAGCAATGCTATTCACCGAGATCAAATATCTGGTTGGGAAAGAGGTCATGCTTGAATTAAGGCAGAAATACGTGCTCAATGGCATCCTGCTGTACCTCGTTTCAACGGTTTTTGTAACCTACCTTGCCTTTGAGAACGCAATTACAGCCGAAACCTGGAATTCGTTGTTCTGGATCATCCTGCTTTTCGTGGCGGTAAATGGAATTTCAAAGAGTTTTTTACAGGAAAGTCCGGCACGGCACCTTTACTATTATACCCTTGTAAGCCCGCAGGCAATCGTACTTTCGAAAATTCTTTACAACCTGTTCCTCATGGCCGTCCTTTCGCTCCTCGCGTTTGGATTCTTCCTGCTGCTCATGGGCAACCAGGTTGTCAACATCCCCTTGTTTTTAGTTACGCTGACCCTTGGAAGTCTTGGCTTGTCATCTGTTCTTACCATGGTAGCCGCCATTGCATCGCGGGCGAGCCATAATTTTTCACTGATGGCTATCCTGAGCTTCCCCATCGTTTTGCCTCTCCTCGCCACACTGATGAAGGTTTCCCGTGTAGCGTTAACCAATAATGACTGGTCGGGATTATCTGGCTTTCTCGTGATTCTGCTTACCATCAATGGCGCAGTGATTGTCCTGGCCTATTTGTTATTTCCGTACCTTTGGAAAGATTAAACTATGACCTCTCGCCAGCCCTCCCCTTGAAGGGGCTAACATGGCTTCTGGATAGGTAGTATTTACTAATGTTTTAGAGGGTAGTGCCCAAAAACTGTCAACTTTACTGACAGGTGTTCAAATCGTACACGCCTAATTTGTAAACAAATGACAAGCTAAATAATGGCTTGTAACCCCTTGTAAAATTACGTTAATTTCCTTTCAAAAAATCTGAAGCTACCTGAAATAGTTTTATAAAAAAAATTAGCCGTCGCTAATTTTGAACTATTATTTCGTATCGAAAATCACCTTTTCAGATAGCAAAATAAAAATCCATTTCCGGGCAAAAAAATAATATCGGGATCTCTTCAGGATACCTCGAAATTTTTTATTTGTATATCCTTGTATTTATTTGTATTATTCTGTACTAATTTGTATTAAATAGTTCACTATCAAGTAGTTGTTCATAACTTTATTTTTTTTTATCACTCATGATTGTCTACTTTCGCCGCCGGTAATTTAAACTATAAATCATGGACAAAATGTTAAGAATCGAAAAACCGGTAACGGCCAAATATGTTTGCAAAATTATAGGGGTTAGCCGACCTGCACTTCACAGATATAGTAAATCAGGGATGGTCCGCTCTTATAAACTGGGAGGAAAGCTTTTTTACTTTGAAACGGAAGTTCTTGAAGACCTGCGAAAGGGCCGGTAAGCCGGTCAGCGAAAAAAATCAGTTCAGATGAACTATCTCCTTCAAACACTTGGAAACCTTAATAACGACATTTTATGAAAACATTTTCAAATACATCGAGGATGGACCTCGATCTTTTACGGGATGCGTTGAGAAATTATTCAGCGCTCATTCAGGAACTTCAGAGTCAAGACGGTAATAAAATATGTTATATGCATACCGACAAGTATGGCAAACGGCTCCCTTTGGCTCCAACCCGTATTGAGAATCGTGTACGTGAGCTTATTGCAGCTATTGATTCTGAAAAGAAAATTCTCAACGGGGGTGATTAAACAATTTATCAGCCCCAGGCCACACACGATCACTCCCCTCCCAAAATAACCAATTCAATTATTATGGCAAAACTACAACGCTCACTATACGAGGGTGCCCCCGGTATGCTCATGGACAGGATCCATGAAGTC